>JAILCX010000010.1 GCA_024690205.1 Lachnospiraceae bacterium
ACAAATGAAGTACTTATGCTTGCATATATGAACAGGGAAGCTTTCGAGCAGACGATAAGGGAAGGCCTTATGACATATTACTCGAGATCGAGAAAATGCCTGTGGCGCAAGGGAGATACAAGCGGTCATTATCAGTATGTAAAGAGCCTTTCTGCGGACTGTGATAACGATACGATACTCGCTAAAGTAGTACAGATAGGGGCAGCATGCCATACGGGTGCTTATTCGTGCTTCTTTAATGACATAGTAAAATGTGAGGAAAAGAAGACCGATCCTTATTCGGTATTTAATGATGTATATTCGGTGATACTTGACCGTAAAACAAACCCGAAAGAAGGATCATATACGAACTATCTGTTTGACAAAGGTATAGACAAGGTACTTAAAAAGGTCGGAGAAGAGGCTACCGAGATCGTCATCGCGGCAAAGAATCCGGAAAAGGAAGAGTGCAAATATGAGATAGCGGATCTTTTGTATCATATGATGGTACTTATGGCGATGAAGGATCTTTCATGGGATGATGTGACGGAAGAGCTTGCAAACAGATGAAGTTTTGGGAAAATTTTTAAAAAATCACTTGATAAAATTTATGTAAACTTATATAATCAAATCAGTCATCTTAGGTTTCTATCAATTTCTATATGATCGAAAGGGGTAAAATATGAAGGGAAGTATTAAGAAGGCGCTTATCATCGCGCTTGCCGTTACGGTCGTAGCGATCGGATTCGGAAGCACCGATGTTCTTGCCAAGTCTAAGAAAAAGGCAGCTGCTACGCACAATGTAACGTATGTATACGGCCTTAAGTCTGTCACAGTCCAGGTTCCTCACGGTGGAAACGCAACGATACCGCTTGATGTTGCCGTTGACGGTTACACATTTACGGGATGGGTAGGAAGTCCTTACAATGTTACCGAAGACCGTACGATCCTTGGTGCATACTCAAAGAATCCGCAGGTTCTTCCTTCGCTTCAGAGCTACAGTTATACTCAGAACACCAAGAAGTGGGATAACAGTAAGTCGGCTCCGTGGCCCGAATGGTGGAAGACGATCAATCTTCCGAAGGGTGTTCCGGGTAAGACATGTGCCGTTCATTGGTTTAATGAATGGACTGGTGAACTTTGGAGAACAGATATAGTTCCTTACGGATCAAGTATAGCAACTCCTCCGGATCCTTGTATCTCAGGATATGAGTTCTCGGGATGGCAGGGTGATTGGAACAATATTACCGAAGATCGTGCTATCGGTGCCACATATTATATAAATCATACCGTAACATTTGATGATCCTCTTGATGAAGATCCCTGGATCGACAAGGTACGTGTAAGAGACGGTGGAAGTGCATGGGTTGATCCTCCGCATCATGACGGATATGAGTTCAAGTGTTACAGAAGATCTGATGGAAGCATCTATGATGGTGGTCCTGTCCATTATGATATGACTGTAACAGCTGATTACGAAGAGAAACATTAAAAGCTGATCAATATTTGTATAAGAAAAGACGTATGTAAATACGTCTTTTCTTGTGTTATCATCTATAGATGTATGAGTAAACTCGCGCTTTCAAAGGAAATACTGTTATCAGTCGACAAACCGGCCCGTTATATCGGCCATGAGGTAAATGCGGTAATAAAAGACCCCGAAGATAAGATCCGCTTTGCCATGTGTTTCCCCGATCTTTATGAGATAGGTATGTCGCATCTTGGTATACAGATACTGTATGACATGCTCAATTCATACGAAGATGTATGGTGCGAGCGTGTTTATTCCGTATGGACGGATCTTCATACGATCATGAAGGAAAGGAATATCCCACTGTTTGCGCTTGAATCGCAGGATGAGATAAGATCATTTGATTTTCTCGGAATAACGCTTCAGTATGAGATGTGCTATACAAACATACTGCAGATACTCGATCTTTCCCATATCCCGTTTTATGCCAAGGACAGGACCGAAGATGACCCGATAGTTATCTGCGGAGGACCGTGTACATACAATCCCGAACCATTTGCCGACTTCTTCGATATTGTATATATAGGAGAAGGCGAGACAAGATACAGGCAGCTCCTTGACTTATATAAAGAATGTAAAAACTGCGGCAGAAGCAGAAGTGAGTTTATAAAAGAAGCCGGAAAACTTCCCGGGATATATGCTCCTTCTCTTTACGAATGTTCATATAATGCTGACGGAACGCTGAAAAGCTTTAATGCAATATACGACGATGTACCTGCAAAGATCGTAAAAGAAGTGGTCGTTGACATGTCGGACTCGTGTTATCCCGTAAAGCCCGTTGTACCTTACATTAAGGCAACACAGGACAGGGTTGTGCTTGAGATCCAGCGTGGGTGCATAAGAGGATGCAGATTCTGTCAGGCAGGTTCCGTATATAAGCCGATACGGCACAGAAATGTCGAAAAGCTCGAGGAAATTGCGCGAAAGATGATAGCAAACACCGGCCATGAAGAGATATCACTGGCTTCGCTTTCGTCATCCGATTATCCGGATCTTGAGAGGATATGCACATTTCTCATAGATGAGTTTTCCGATAAGCATATCAATATATCCCTTCCTTCACTTCGTGTCGATGCTTTCTCACTTGATGTCATGAGTAAGGTACAGGATATCAAAAAATCAGTCGTCACGTTTGCGCCTGAAGCCGGCAGTCAGCGCATGCGAAATGTGATAAATAAGGGACTGTCCGAGGAAGATATATTAAACGGATGTAAGCAGGCTTTCCTCGGTGGCTGGACAAGGGTAAAGCTCTACTTCATGCTCGGACTTCCTACGGAAACCGAAGAAGACATGGAAGGAATAGCGATCCTTTCAAATGAGATCGCAAAGCTTTATTACGACACGATACCCAAGGAAGAACGTAAAACTAAAGTCTCCATAGTTTCATCAACGTCCTTTTTTGTGCCCAAGCCCTTCACACCGTTCCAATGGGCATCAATGAACACAATGGATGAGTTCAGATATAAGGCTCATGTAGTTAACGAAGCGATGAGACGACAGCTGAATTACAAGAGCATCAGATACAACTGGCACAGTGCCGATGAATCGGTACTTGAAGGAGTATTTGCAAGAGGTGACAGAAGATTGTCCGAAGTGCTCATAAAAGCTTATGAAAAGGGCTGCATGTTTGATGCCTGGACTGAGCAGTTCTATTTTAAGCCGTGGGTTGAGGCATTTGAAGAATGCGGTATCGACATGAAGTTTTACTATAACCGCGAGCGGTCCTATGATGAACTGCTGCCATGGGATTTTATCGATACTGGTGTTACAAAAGAGTTCCTTAAAAGAGAATATGAAAATGCCAAACAGGCGAAAGTTACGCCAAACTGCAGGGAAAAGTGCAACGGATGCGGTGCCGCAAGATTTAACGGAGGAGTCTGTGTTGAAAGTAAGACTGCGGTTTAAAAAAACAGGCGCCCTTGTCTATATCGGACATCTTGATGTGATGAGATATTTTCAGAAGCTGTTTCGAAGAGCTGATATAAATGTTGCTTACTCGGAAGGATTTTCACCACATCAGCTTTTGTCGTTTACGCCTCCGCTTCCTCTCGGAATGGAAAGTGACGGTGAATATGCGGATGTAACGCTTAAAGAGAGCATCAATACAAAGGAGGCTCTGTCCCGTATAAAAAATGCTTCGGTTGAAGAAATAGAAGTTCTTTCGTTCAAAGAGCTGCCGGAAGAAAGTGAAAATGCGATGGCAGCAGTTAAGGCTGCAGGTTATACCGTAACTTTTGATGACGACCAGACAGGACAGATCATAAAAGATGCTATCGGCTCATTCCTTTCAAAAGATACGGTAAATATCGTAAAAAAGACCAAAAAGAATGAAAAAGAAATAAACATCCGACCGCTCGTGTATGATCTTAAATGGAAATATTCCGGCCTTTATATGCTCGTATCATCGGGAAGCGTTGATAATATCAAGCCCGAACATGTTATTTCCGCGCTTTCCGGCATAACGGGTAATGTTCCTGATAATAAAGCCGTAACGATAAGACGGACGGATCAATACACACGGATAGGTGATGATCTTGTTTCGCTCGATGATATCGGAGCTGATATAATATGACCGAAAACAGGGCAGTATTTACAAAATATGAAGACAGATATGTTCTTATGCATATCGTCGGAAACAAAGCCGAGCATATATACGTATATCCCGACCTTGAAGGCGGCTGCATCGGAAACGTGTATAATTGTGTTGCCGAAAAACGTATGGAAAACTTCGGGAAATGCTTTGTCAGATACGACAGAAAGAACTCCGGATTTATAAATAAAGACTTAAAGTCCGGAACTATACTGCCGCTTCAGTACAAAAAAGACGGTATAGACGGTAAACAGCCGTTATTTACCGATAAGATCTCGATAGAAGGTGAATATGTTGTCGCAACTTCCGGCCATGTATTTGTAAAAACCTCAAGGAAAGCATCATATGACAACGGAAGGATACCGGAAAGCGTTATCGCATTTGCAAAAGAAAACAACTTGGGGATCATCCTGCGGACAAAAGCTTGTACCGAAACGGGCTGCGACAAACAGGTGGCAGAAGAACTCGAAGCAATAAAAGGAATATTTGATGATATTAATTCCGGGGCATCTCATTCACCGGCATATACGCTGCTTTATTCTCCGCTTCCTGAAATTATCAAGGACATACTGTATCTTATCGATCAGGGTGTCGGCGAGATAGTAACGGATGATGAAGAAATAAAAGAAACCCTTTCCGATGAATACCCCGGCATTACCGGTCCGGTCAATATTACCGACCGGGTCAGCCTGAGATTTTATGATGATAAAATGCTGGCACTTTCAAAACTGTATTCGTTTGAAGCAAAGATCAGTGAAGCCTTGTCGAGAAAAGTATACTTAAAGAGCGGAGCATGCATCACATTTGATCATACAGAGGCACTTACCGCAGTTGACGTTAATTCAGCTTCATCAAAAGGAGCGGATGGCAGCGAGGAAAGTATTCTTTCCGTCAATACCGAAGCTGCAGTTGAGATCGCAAGACAGCTTCGACTCAGAAATATATCAGGAACTATCGTTATAGATTTTATAAATATGGAATCGGATGACAGTTATAAAAAGCTCGAAGAAGTTATAAAGGACTCGATAATAAAAGACAGGATAAGTACGACCCTTGTCGATATCACGAAGCTTAAGCTTGCCGAACTTACAAGAAAAAGAACAGGAAATGATCTGTTTACCGTTTTGAAAAGGGAGCAAAATGGACGATAAAATGTCCCCTATGATGCAAAAGTATATGGAAACCAAGCAGGAATACAAGGACTGTATTCTGTTTTATCGTCTCGGGGATTTCTATGAGATGTTTTTTGATGATGCAATTACCGCATCAAAGGAACTGGAACTTACACTTACCGGTAAGAACTGTGGTCTTTCCGAGCGTGCTCCTATGTGCGGTGTTCCGTTTCACTCAGCACAGGTATATATCAACAAGCTCGTAAGCAAAGGATACAAGGTTGCTATATGCGAGCAGGTTGAAGATCCGAAAGATGCAAAAGGACTCGTAAAAAGGGAAGTTACAAGGATCGCTACTCCCGGTACGAACATAGATATGGAGACTCTTTCGGAAGAGTCAAACAACTATATCATGTGCATCTATTATTCCGAGAACATGTACGGTATTGCGTTATCGGATATAACAACCGGAATATTCCTCACAACCGAAGTGTCCGATGAGAGAAAGCTTCTTGATGAGATATACAAATATTCACCGTCTGAAATCATATGCAATGAAGCGTTCACCGTTTCGGGATTTGATTTCGAGTCCATGAAATTTCATATTAATACCGCAGTATTTCCGCTTGAGCCATGGTTCTTTGATGACGGGATGTGTATGGATGCATTAAAACGCCAGTTTCATGTGGCTTCTTCGGAAGGTCTCGGGCTGTCCGATCATTCCGCGTGCATCGTATCTTCCGGCGCACTGCTTCTGTATCTGTCGGAATCCCAGAAATGCTTTATCGACCAGATAAGAAACCTGCATTTTTATCTTGTTACGGACTACATGATACTTGATTCCGCAACACGAAGGAACCTGGAACTTACCGAAACGATGCTCGAGAAGACTAAGAAGGGATCACTTCTTTATGTCCTTGATAAGACAAAGACCGCAATGGGTGCGAGAATGATACGTTCGTTTCTCGAACAGCCGCTTACCGATAAAAAGAAGATCAACAAAAGGCTCGATGCGGTCGAAGGTTTTACAAAAGACCTGATATTGCGTGAGGAACTGCGCGAATATTTAAATCCCGTATATGATCTTGAACGCCTGATGGGTAAGATCAATTATCATTCCGCAAATCCCCGTGATCTTCTTGCTTTTGCCGGATCGATCCGGATGCTTCCGCCAATAAAGGATATCCTTGCCGATTCCAAAGTTTCTGCGATAAGCGAACTTTCCGATGATCTTGATACACTTACGGATCTTTGTGAACTCATAGATTCCTCGATCAGTGAGGATGCACCGATAGCGATAAAGGACGGAGGCATAATAAAAGAAGGTTATTCGGAGCAGGTTGATAAACTACGTAATGCCAAGACCGAAGGCAAGAAATGGCTTGCCCAGCTTGAGAGCGAAGACCGGGAGAGGACCGGGATCAAGAATCTTCGCATCAAATACAACAGAGTGTTCGGATATTATTTTGAAGTTACCAATTCTTTTCTCGAACTGGTTCCGGAAGACTATATCAGGAAACAGACACTCGCAAATGCCGAAAGATACACGACGGAAAAACTCAAGCAGCTTGAAGATACTATCCTTAATGCCGAGGATAAACTGTTCTCACTGGAGTATGACCTGTTTGTTTCCATAAGGGACAAGCTGGCACAGTCTGTTGACCGTATACTTAAGAGTGCGGGCATCATAGCGCTTGCAGATGCATATTCATCGCTCGGATATGTTGCATCGTCAAACGGTTACGTAAGACCTTCGATCAACGAAAAGGGGATCATAGACATAAAGGACGGTCGGCATCCCGTGGTTGAACTTCTTACAAAAGACGAGATGTTCATAGCAAACGATACATATCTTGATAACTCATCCAACAGGATAAGCGTTATCACCGGCCCCAACATGGCCGGAAAATCAACCTATATGCGTCAGGTGGCCCTCATTGTGTTAATGGCCCAGATTGGTTCGTTCGTTCCCGCAAAGAGCGCAAATATCGGGCTGGTTGACAGGATATTTACAAGAGTGGGCGCAAGCGATGATCTTGCAAGCGGCCGTTCAACGTTCATGGTTGAGATGACTGAAGTCGCAAACATTTTGCGTAATGCAACATCAAAAAGTCTCTTGATACTTGATGAGATAGGCCGAGGTACATCAACATTTGACGGTCTTTCCATCGCATGGGCGGTTATAGAATATATTTCAAATACAAAGCTTCTCGGTGCAAAGACACTGTTTGCTACGCATTACCATGAACTTACCGAACTTGAAGGGAAGATCGCAAGTGTAAATAATTATTGTATCGCCGTAAAAGAGCAGAGAGATACGATAGTGTTCCTTCGTAAGATAGTAAAGGGTGGTGCCGACAGAAGCTACGGTATTGCGGTCGCAAAGCTCGCCGGACTGCCCGAAAGCGTTATAGAACGTGCCAACGAACTTGTGGCACAGCTTTCGGAAAACGATATTTCAGCAAGCGTGCGCTCGATCGCATCGGAACAGCCCAAAAAGAAGATCATCAAAAAAGGCGATGATGTGGACAGAGGACAGATGTCATTGTTTGATACACTGGGGGATGATGATATCATCAAGGAATTAAAGAGTCTCGACTGTGATAACATGACACCCGTTGAAGCACTGAATGCACTGTCCATGCTGCAGAGTAAGCTTAAGAACAGATGGTAAAGATATGTCTCAGATAAACATACTTGATGAAGAAACCATAAATAAGATCGCCGCCGGCGAAGTGGTGGAAAAACCCGCAAACGTAATTAAGGAGCTTGTGGAAAATGCCATCGATGCCGGGAGCCGTAACATAAGCATAGAGATAAAAGGCGGCGGGATCGACTATATAAGGGTTACGGATAACGGCTCGGGCATATCAAAAGAAAACATTCCCGTTGCTTTTTATCGTCATGCCACAAGTAAGATCAGATCTATCGAGGATCTTGCATGTGCCACATCACTCGGCTTTCGCGGTGAGGCTTTATCTTCGATCGCAGCAGTTTCCCAGGTTGAACTTATGACAAAAAGGCCGGAAGACGTTATCGGATACAGATATGTGATAAACGGCGGAAAGCAGATGTCATTGGAAGAAGCAGGAGTTCCCGACGGTACAACGGTCATCGTCAGGAATCTTTTTTACAACACTCCGGCAAGAAAGAAGTTTTTAAAAGGCGCCGTAACCGAAGCTAATCATATAACCGAACTCATCGAACGGATCGTACTTTCACATCCCGATATCGCCTTTAAGTATGTAAATAACGGATCACTTAAGATAACAAGTGCAGGATCTGATGACATAAGATCGGATATCTATACGGTATTCGGTCGCGATATTGTAAATGCTCTTGTTCCTGTCGAATATGAAGATGAGAACATGAGGATCAACGGATTCGTATGTAAGAGCGAGATCGCAAGAGGTAATCGTAATTACGAGATGTTCTTTGTAAATAACAGACTTGTCCGGTCCAAAATATTATCATCGGCTACCGAAGAGGCATACAAACCGTATCTGATGCTTCATAAGTTCCCGTTTGTGATAATCTACATCGATATCGATCCGACTCTGTTGGATGTTAATGTACATCCTGCCAAGACCGAGATCCGATTCCTTAACGAACGTGATATTTACAGTGCCATTTTGCAAACTGTAACC
>JAILCX010000018.1 GCA_024690205.1 Lachnospiraceae bacterium
CAATTGAAGAATATATAGATTACTACAATAACAAAAGGATTCAAGCAAAAACAAAATGGATGCCACCTGTACAATACAGGATAGCATCCATGTGTTCAGCCTAGTTCATAAATATGTGTCCAGGATTCTGGGTACATATCATTGTGCAAGGCTTTCTTAATAAAATAGTAAGAGCAGGTGAAGGGAGTCGAAACCGAAAAACTTCTAAAAACCTTAAAAAGAAAGGAGAAAACGCATCAACTCCATTTGGTCTCACTTCCAATCTCACTTCTGTCTCACTTGATCTATTGAAAAAATGAATGGATATATAAAAGCATCCCGTTTATAGCGGGATGCTTTGTTTTATAGAAATTATCATATTCAGAACATATTAATCACAATGCATTCTCATAGTCTTGAAGTTCGTGGTACATTCCCTCTACAATAACTGAATATTCATCCTTTATCCTGTATACAAACAAATATTTATGATTCTTAAAGAATAGTTTTCTTAAGCCCAACTTTCGAAGTCTTTCGCTTTTGCAAAAATCGAAAACACCCGCGTTGTTTTCCAGTTCCGTTATAGCATCATCATAATCATCCATGACGGCTTGAAGAGCTTGAGGATTCTTTAAAACATAAGCAATGTACCAGAGTATATTATCATACTGCTCACATGCCTTTTCAGACATTTCAACTCTATATTGCATATTTTTGTCTCATCTCAGCGGATACTGACCTGGCGGGCTTAGTATACCCTGAATCACTGCGTTCTATGGATTTTGTAAGTTCTTCAAACAACTCATCTTCACTGAGCTTTTTTATTCCGGTTGATTGAGAATACAGTCTGTCAACGAGCATAACAACAATATTATAATCATCTTGCGAAAGGTGTTCTATTCTGTTTAATAATTCTGTCGTACTCATAGTTTCTCTCCGTAAGTATATGCTTCTACCTGCAATTTAAGTATATCCTTTACTATACATATTATAGTATATTCTTTCTTTGATTTCATCATATATCTAACAATAAAGCGGCAGTAAATACTTCAACCCTGAGCGCGATAAAGTAGTGAACTGTGTGATTTAACATGCAATCAAAAACCACCCCGCGGGGTGGTTTTCAGCTTGTTTTCAGTTAAAGAGAACCGTCCTATTTGACTTCGTAAAGTATTTAAATTAATAATCAAATAAATTATTTGTTACATCTACTCTAATTGACCTACCATCAATAAAAATGATGTTTGATATATGGTTGGGAATTGAAGGATCATATGTTTGTTTTATACCTAATACATCCATAAAGGTTTTATAAGTATTAGCATATCCCATACACACCATTTTTCCATATTTATAAAATCCATATGGCGTTTGGTCTATATAATTGTTCCATGTCTCATTAAAATAATTATCATAATCATATACACAATGCGAACGAATATAATCATAGACTACACGTGCCTTTTCGTAGTCTGACATGCTACTGTTACAAATTTTTTTAGCAACACATACTGTTTCAACGTACCAAAAACAATCAGCATATTGACGTTGGTCATCTGTTATAAAATAATGTGCATCTCTTCCTTCATCATATCCTTTTGTTTTATAATGATTCCATAAAGCTTCGTGACTTGTCCCAACTTGGGCTGCTACATCGGGATAGTCAGCAGCATATCTAACATGATCGAATCCCACACCTTCTGCTGAACTACTGTCTGATACATCGTATGGATTTCCACCCGGTTTGTGACCTCTAAAATACCAAAGCACATCCTTTTTGGACTTCTTAATAACACTCATATCACCGAATGAGCCGGTGCTTTGAGGAACGTTGACATTTGATTGTGTTACTGAAGGTGTAACAGCACTGTCCGCAGTCGGTTTTCTGCCTTCATTACGTCCAAAATTATCATAATGTGCCCATAAAACTTCTTCGCTGTCTCCGACCAAAGCAACCACATCGGGATTATTCTGTGCATAATACTCGGCATCGAACAAAGTTCCATCCGGCATGGTCTTTGGTACGGCATAAGCTGTTAAGCATAACGACAACATCAACAAGATAGAAGCCACAATAGTAATTAATGATCTGCATGTTCTTTTCATTTCCCTCACCAATAAAAAAACGATACCTGAATGGTATCGCAATCCTTAGTGCAACTGGCTACCATTTTACAGGTCCTATAGCTTTGCGTCACTGCCTTTCGACAGTTTTGCCTACATTATGAAATTATTATAATTATTCTAAAGAGGTTTTGTCAATGTTTGCAAAAACACTGTAAGACAAGAAAACAGTCACCCTAGATTTACCCTGTGACTTGTTATTCTACAGTTCCTTCTTCGTTAGGTTTATTCAATTCTTCTAAATATCCAGCTGTAATGATGCCGGCTGGCAGAGCAACTATTGCTATTCCAAACAAGGAGGAAATCATTGTTATAATGCGCCCGGCCGTTGTAACAGGATAAATATCTCCATAACCAACGGTTGTCAGTGATACTGTAGCCCAATACAAGGCATCAAAGAAAGATTCAAAAGAATCTCCCTCAACATTAAATATTATTAGCGCTGAAATAAGAATATATCCAACTGCAAGAGTGCAAACCGCTAACAGAGCATTCTTTGAGTTCTTGATTACGTTGATTATTCTGACAAGGTTTTTAGAATACCTAAAAGCTTTGAAGACCCTGAACACACGGAATGTTCTGAAAATTCTGAATAACCTTAATAGTTTAAACCCATTGCTTAGTATAGAAAGGCCCGGCAGAATAGATACAAGGTCTATGATTGCCTAGAGTGTAAAGGGATACTTTACATATACAATCGGTGATTTATCCTTAAGCTTATAATCAGCTGTGATCCACCTGAGAACATAGTCGATAATGAATAAACCGGTAGTTACTAAATCAGTATAGTAAAAGAATGAAAGGGGCTGCTTAAAAGCAAGCGGAACAATACTGATAATAATTGCTACCAGCATTACCACATCATATATAGCACTTTGCCTGTCATTATCCTGAGATACTTCAATAATCTCAAATACTCTTTTTCTCATTATAATAAGCCTAAATTCAGAGTTTGATCAGATCACTTCATGCATATTCCGCATTTATCCGTGTAGCCGTGGTCTAATGCTTCTTGCAGACTATCAAAATAGATTCTGTTATCTTCTTCAGGTAACCTACTGCAATCAGAATTGTGTACTTTCCCATTTGTAGCGTTAACAACTATTTTTCCGCTAGGTGCCCCTGTTGCAACATAATCAGCAAAGGCATCAGGATTTCCGGTATTAGATGATGTCTCTGTATTAGCATCTATAGTAGTTGTGTTTTCGTTACCACCAGCATTAGATGTGGTATCGGCTGCTGATGATTCTATAGGTTCATTAGATAGATATTCTGATTTTATATACCCATCCAAGCCATTTGTCATTACATGACTCCAATCCCCTTCGGTGTCTAATATTGTCACCTGCTCACCTAATTCTGTTTTTCCGAGAATGGAGCAGTCGGTATTGGGCTGTTCGCGGATGTTTAATACATCAGTAGCATATGCGACTGAAATATCTGATGCTTTTTCTTCATTATTTTTTTCTGGTTCTGTCTCCGATTCTTCTGCTTCCGGAATAGACCTGTCTATTTCATTAGTAGCAGTTTCGGGCTTATCAGAGGTCTCGTTTTCTGTGACGATATCTTCAATAGCTGATGGTTGCTTTTTTGAAGTATCTTCGTTCAGCGCTGCGCCTCCAGCAAGAATGGGAAAAAGTAGAAAAACTCCCCAAACAGCTCCGAGGACAATTCCTTTGGTTTTATTTGGCATATTTATCTTGTTCGTTTTCCAAAACCATATAGAAAGAGCTATTGGCCAAAAGGCAATTGCTAATACCCAGAACCACCACGGTTTGGTTTTTGACTTGCCATTATCAGGAATCCATGTATTACCACAATCCTTGCAAAGGCCGACCGTTCTATATGTTTTTGTGGAACCGCCGCCTCTTGTTCTTACGTTTTTTGTGATCCTAACAGATGTAGATCTGTTATTGCTTCTAACCAGTTCCCTTTTAAACGTAGTATTACGACTTCCGCAATTGGGACACTTTACTCTGCCGGCATTAGGGATTTCGGTACCGCAATAGGGGCATACTCTTTTATCTGTTTCCGCGCTACAGTTTGGACATTTCATTTTTAAGCCTCCATTATAAAAAAGTGGCAAATCACTTTTTTGATATTTATTTAAGCTTAGTTCTATTATATTTTCACGATTAGTGGTTTGCAAGGCTACTGCAATCTATTATTCTTGCATTTCTAATATATAAACCTTGTTACATGCTTTATAGAATACTGACAGGGAGGTTTTTTATATGTTAGAGATCAAAGACGAATATAATGATTTTGTAACTAAAACTTTTCGTATTCCGAAAGAAATCATAAATGAACTTGAGGAGCAGGCAAGTCTCCATAATACTTCCGTTAATAAAGTAGTCATTCAATGTCTTGAATATGCATTGGAGAATATAGAAAAATAGTTTTATAACCCAATTCCAAGTGGGTTTTTCTCTAACCGTTCTATGTGTATTTCTTCAGCTTGGATAGACATCTTTTTTCAGTCCATAAAAAGGTCTGTCATCAGGAATTGCAAGCATCGGATGTGGGCGCCCACATCCACAATTTTGCCCAAAAACTTCTGCTGGTTTTTGCAAAAATGCTTGTTAGGGGTAAGCCCCTAAAACCCAATTCCCTTCGGGAACTCCTCTTGAAAATACCCCAAAGCAAAATAATATTATTGTCATAATGATAATAAAAATTATATTTTGAAGATTTTCTTTCTAAAGAAAAATGACTGCTTCGCCGGGTCTTAGGGTTTACCCTAACTAGCATTTTTGTGGAAAAGACGAAAGGCTTTGAATACAAAAATATCGGATGTGGGGCCCCACATCCGATGCTTGCAAATGATCAACTCTATGATTTATAGGGAGTAAAATAAACAGTGTTTTATCAGGAATCTGTTTTTGGGTTTAAAGCCATTTGATCATGAACTTCATTTGCCTTCATAAGAAGTTGTAACATTTTTTGATTGGGCTCTGTTTCAGGATAGAAGTCCATCCAGTCATCAAATTTTTGCTGCGCTAATAAAATTGCATTTGCCTTTTTGACAGGGTCCGATAGCTTTTCAGCTTTTTCTATTTCTTCCTTATATATATAATAAGCATCTTTCCATGATGAGATCAGCACAGAAAAACCACTGAATGAAATGAACATTTCATTCTTTTCGGTCTTTTTGCATTTTAAATCTTTGAAGATTTCTTCAGCCGAGCAAATTTTGCCGGGGTATTGTTTGAATATATGAAATAGTCTGTGCATAGAAGTGACCGGGTCTGTATCAGCATTATAAAATACTTCAGGGTTTACTCCCAATGCATCGGCTATTTTTTTGATCGCATCTTTTTTAGGAGATCTTTGACCATTTTCATAAAACCTCATGTATGTATCTGATATCCCAACTCGTTCAGCCAGTTCTTTGACGGTCATACCTTTTTCTTTTCTTATTCTTCTTATGTTTTCGCCTATGGTCATGTTTTGTTTTACCTCAAGTCGATATACGACACAAATATTAAGAATTCATTAATTAGTGTAGCATAACATTGACTTTTTGTAATCAATGCACTACTATTTGTATAAAGTAGTATCAAAATGATAGCATTGGAGGCTTTATGAAAAACTACAAGTTTCTGAGCGATTTTGAGCGATACATTCTATTATCCTATGGAAACGGAGCATTAGGACGCTGACCGATAAGTATATCAGCGAGTTAATCGATCAGCTCCAATGCCTTCATCAGATCAGTATTAACGTTTCCATAGAATTGAAACATGGTATAATCAATTCAGTTGATGCGTTTGAAAAGCGATCAATGATCAAAGAAAAAGAAAGGAGACTCATTAAACAACTTGCCCTGAAGGTGCATGTAACCGAATCGGGCAAACCTCGAAAGATAACTTATCAAGACTCAAAAGAATTGTGGTATACGATCCTTCCCGGCGGAAAAAAGATTTATTCGCAGACAGAGTTCGGCCTATATGATAAGATTCTGGAAGAATACAAGATCTTTCCTAAAAGCACATCTTTCGGAAGTATCTTCACTTTGGCCCTGGCGGAAAAGAAAAATACTGAAAATCCGCGAGAAGCAACTATTGCCAAGTATAAACAGAACTATCATCGATTTATCCTTCCTGAATTTGCTAAGCAAAAGATTGAAACGATAACCCGAGATAAACTTATGGCTTATACTCAGCAGATGGTTAATACACTTCATCCAAAGAAAAAAGCATATTTAGAATATAAAAGTGTACTTAATCTGGTTTTCAATTATGCGGTTTATCATGATATCATATCGGGATCAAATCCTGTACATGCACTTAAAGATGCGGTTTATTTGAAATCATGTGATTGCATGAAGCATAGTCTTGAGGAAGAAACATATTCGAGAGAAGATATCGAGCAGATCAAAAAGGCTGCACGAAATCGTAAAAACATATATCCACATTTATATCCGGATGGATATGACGCTCATGCCTATGCGATTCTGGTAGAGATAGAGATCGCAACCAGAGTTGGAGAACTTGTCGCGTTAAAGTGGTCTGACCTTATCTGGGATGATAATCCCAGGATATGGATCCACAGCCAGATAAGAAGAGACAAGGATGATAATGGGGAACGGATATATATCTATGAACCATGTACAAAGAATGAGCGAGGTATAACAAACGGTGGACGTGAGTTCCCTATGACGGAATATGTTGCATCGCTGTTTAAGGAGATAAAAGCACATCATAAAAGGCTCGGGATTGATTCTGAATTCATTTTTGCAAAACCCAACGGAGAAATGATGACGCCTGACTCCTATGACAGAAGCTTGCGACGACTCATAAAGAGTATGGGATTAAACATCACAAAGAATCATGTGTTCAGAAAGAGCTTTAATTCAAATGTTTTAATTCCAAAAGGATTTTCTGATGAGGAACGCGCAGCACTGCTTGGACATTCCGCCGAGACTAATAAGAGATTTTACAGCTATCCTACGAGTGATTATCTTGAAAAGGCAAGAGAGCGTCTTGAAGACGATGAAAAAGAAGTCTTACCAAGGTCTCACTCAAATATAATCGCTTTTAACACCAAAGAAAGCCGCAAGCCCGCTAAAACAAGGGTTTCCATGGAAAGATGACAAGGTGGTATGAAGGGCAGTATATTGAAGGGGTATCTGGTGGATCAGCGTAGATAATGGAAAAACCAATTATTTAACGTTTAGGTCTCACTTAGGTCTCACATATTTTAATAGCTCCGGACATAAAAAAAACCTCGAAATGCTGTATTTATCAGCGTTTCGAGGCCTATAGATAAGAGCAGGTGAAGGGAGTCGAACCCTCCTATCCAGCTTGGAAGGCTGGCGTACTAGCCGATGTACTACACCTGCGCAACATAGTGTATTTTATAGTGTAATTCAGAGGTTGTCAAGTATGAAAAACAAAAACGGTTTATTAATGAAAAAACTGATAACGGCCATTGCCGTTGCGATGGCGGTTTTAGCAGTAGCTTTTATTCCCGCAAATGCCTTTGCCGAAAGCAATAACATGGCTCTTGCCCAGTATTATGCCGCACTGGCCGCGATGGGAGGAGACGAAAATACAACGGTAGAACAGGCACAGCAGCTTGCTTATCAATATGCACTCCTTGCCCAGCAGGAAGCGTTAGCACAGGGAGGTGTTGCTGCGGATGTATCCGGAATGACGGTTCCTACTGCGGGAATGGTCAAGGTCACAAATAAAAATGCATCACCTGAGTTTTATGCATCGCAGGTCAATATATTAAATGCGATGCCGCAGGCACTTAAGGATCTCATGATAAAGTACAATGCCGAATATATAACAACGGCATCGGGAGCGGATTTCGGACAACCTGAAGCGTCGGGAATGTGTCAGGCGGTTCAAACAACCAAAGGAAAGAAACGATCATTAAAGCTTACGATCTACCTTGCAGAGACACCGGTAAACCCCAATGTTGCGCATACCATATTCCATGAGACTGCTCATGCACTTGATTCGATCATCTGGCAGCAGACCGGTAAGGAAGCAAGTAAGTCACAGGAGTTTAAGAATGCCGAAGCCGGTGAGACAGCTAACATGTACAGCCTTTATATTGGAAGTAACATGATCGATTCGCCGGCTGAACACTACGCAGATTCCGTTGCGGCATTCTATATAAAAAATGCGCAGCTGTTGGAAAAATGTCCCAACCTCTACGCATATTGTCTGACACACGTTCCTTATTAAATGGACAGGATCAGTCGCCTTCGATCGTTGCAAGTATCAGTATTCCCGCAATGACCATGAAAAGGAAAAGATATTGCTTTTTAGTAAGCTTTTCCTTAAGGAAGATACGTGAAAGCAGCATCGATACCACACATACCGATGAGATTATGGGAGCCGCCACGGCACCGTTTCCGCTCATCGCAAATACATAAGTAAACTGGCCGGCCGTCTCACAGACGGCCGCTATTATTTTATCCTTTTGTTTCGGAAGCTCAAATTTAACTCCTTTTATCTTCATAAATACAAGAAGTATTAAAGCGCATATAAAGAATGTGAGCTCGTATGAGGTGTTTGCAACGTTTTCTATGGTGTCTTCCGTGATGTTAACAAGGGGACTTGTTTCCATCTCAAGGAAGTAGATATCAAGGAAGCTTCCTAAAGCATCGATTATCGCATAGCAAAAGGGCATTGCAAAAGCTATTATGGCCATCTTTTTGCCTATCTTTTTCTTTCTGTCCGTTGCTCCCGTGTTTTCAAGGAAACCGACACCGAGTATACCTATCGTAATGATCACGATGGCTACAACCGATAAAGGAGCTATCTTTTCACCTAGTATCACAACGGCCATAAGCGCACATATCGCTCCAGAGGTGTTTTCTATTGGGTCGGATATCGACTCTTCAAGGAACCTCATTCCGAAGAAAGAGCAGGCCATCGACAAAATGTAACACAAAGATACGGGAAGATAACGCAGAAGATTTACGAAACTGTATCCTATATCCTGAGTCAGAAGTACGAAAAGGGCATGTGCACCCATTACAAAACCTACCGTAACGCAGATCTTAAGGTGAGCATATTTTTCGTTGGGAAGAGCTCCCTTTTTATAAAAGAGTTCAGCAAGCCCCCAAATGATGGTGGTCGCTATCGCAAATACAAACCACATAGATAAATCTCCTTTTTACAATCAGTCGGGAATAAATATACCATATTTCGTAAACATGGAAAACCAAAAAAGAATAAAACAACATATCTCTTATGTGGTATACTTATTTATAGTTTTTTAAGGGGGATAAACTCTAAGGGAGGTTACTTTATATGGCTATGAGATTGGTTACACGTTCGGATTTTGACGGATTGGCATGCGGTGCCCTGCTTCTTGAAGCGGGGGTCATCGATCATTGGATGTTTGCCCATCCCAAAGATCTTCAGGACGGTGTTGTTGAGATAAATGAAAATGACTGTCTTGCCAATGTTCCTTATGTGGAAGGATGCGGACTGTGGTTCGATCATCACTCAAGTGAGCATGAACGTCTCGCTCTCGAGGGGAAATATAAGGGAGAAAGCAGGATAACTCCTTCGTGTGCAAGGATCATATACGAGTATTACGGCGGAAAAGAAAAGTTCCCGAACTATGATGATATGATGATCGCCGTTGATAAGGTCGACTCCGGAAATCTTACGGTTGATGAGATCATGAATCCCCAGGGATGGATACTTGTCGGATTTTTGATGGATCCCAGAACCGGACTTGGAAGATGGAGACAGTTTACCGTATCAAACTATCAGCTCATGGAAAAACTGATGGTTGCCTGCAAGACCAAAACCACGCAGGAGATCCTCGAAATGCCTGATGTTAAGGAGAGGATCGAGGTTTATAACGAGCAGACTGAAAAATTCAAGGAGATGGTAAAGGCTCATACAAGAGTTGAAGGAAATGTCATCATCTCTGACTTTCGCGGAGTGGATCCCATATATACCGGAAACCGTTTCATGATCTACAGTATGTATCCCGAACAGAACGTGTCTGCCTGGATAGTAAACGGAAGAGGAGGACAGGGTTGTTCCGCTGCTGTCGGCTACAGCATCATCAACAAGACATGTCAGCTCGATGTCGGAAGTCTGATGCTTAAGTACAACGGCGGAGGACACAAAAAAGTAGGAACCTGTCAGTTCTCCAATGAGACGATGGAGACAGAGCTTCCAAAGATGCTTGATGAGCTTTGTAAACTTGCGAACGGATAATAAAACGATAACCATAAAGCAGAAAAGAAATGACCGCATCGACGATGCGGTCATCTTTTCGTGAGCCATCCGGGACTCGAACCCGGGACAACTTGATTAAAAGTCAAGTGCTCTACCACCTGAGCTAATGGCCCGTATTAAATTACAAACTGGGCTAGCTGGATTCGAACCAGCGTATGCAGCAGTCAAAGTGCTGTGCCTTACCGCTTGGCGATAGCCCAATGTCAACCAAGACAGGATCTGTCAGTAACGATGGATTACATCATCGGAGACAAACCAGGGTGGATAGAGGGACTCGAACCCTCGGTCTCCAGAACCACAATCTGGCGCGTTAACCAACTACGCTATATCCACCGTATGTACGGTATGAAATCATACCAGCGTGCCCGAAGGGATTCGAACCCCCGACCCACGGCTTAGAAGGCCGTTGCTCTATCCAGCTGAGCTACGGACACACGCGCTCCTAAATGAACAGCACTACTATTTATATCATAATCCGCCATAAAATTCAACCAGATATTTTCATTATCCCGATTTTTGCATAATAGAGGGTATTTTTGGTATAGTAGAGTAATGAAATTATGGGGAAATTGGTTGGAAAGACAGGTTGTAAATGACCGATAAGATCAAAAATCTCATCCATATGCTAAGGCAATCGATCTATACGGGTGAGCGCCGCTTAAAGCAGCTTGCCATCGTAAGAAGGATCGGTTATATCATATGCATAATAGGCGCGGTAACGACGATCATGAATATCGTTCAGCATAAGGGTGCCGTTACCTATACTACTATGACCATATGCATTGCGGGAATACTCATCTCGTTTGTTTCCAGTGTGTTTAAAGATATCAGAGTGGCGTTGTGTGCAGCATGGTTTTTCTGCGTTGTTATCTTTTCATACTATGCGATTTCCGGAACAAATGAGGGATTTGCGATACTTTGGACACTAATGGTGCCGCTTGCGTTCGGATATTTTGCCGGGATCTTTTACGGATTAACAGTTTCGTTTTATTATGAACTTCTTTTCATAGTATTGTTCTATACTCCGATCCATCAGAAAATGGCTGCATATTATACGGAAACGTTCATGCAAAGATACCCGATACTGTATCTTACCTCGATACTGCTCAATGCTGTAACGATGATAAGTAACCATATAAGTACTCTTATGCAGATGGAATATGAAGTAAAGCTTAAGGAAGCCCTTAAGGTTGCAGAAGAGGAATCTAGGCATGCTCAGGCTGCAAATGATGCCAAGTCAACCTTCCTTTCGAATATGTCTCACGAGATAAGGACACCTATAAACGCTGTCCTTGGAATGAACGAGATGATACTTCGTGAATGCGAGACGGAAGATATTCTTTCATACTCCGAGAACATTAAAAATGCAGGTAATACGCTGCTTGGGATAGTCAATGACATCCTTGATTTTTCAAAGATTGAGGCAGGAAAGATCGAGATAATTCCCGTTGAGTATGATCTTTCGTCCGTTATAAACGATCTGGTGAATATGATACAGGTCCGTGCGGATGATAAGGGCCTTGAACTTAAGCTTGATTTCAGGGAAAGTATTCCCAAACAGCTTTTTGGTGATGAGATAAGGATAAAGCAGATTATCACGAATATTTTAACGAATGCGGTGAAATATACCGAAAAAGGTTCCGTGACCTTCGGCATCGATTATGAAAAGACCGATGATCCCGAGATCATCCTTATGAAGGTTTCGGTAAAGGATACCGGTATAGGCATTAAGAAAGAAGACATTAACAAGCTCTTTTCCGAGTTTGACAGGATTGAAGAAAAGCGAAACCGCAATATCGAAGGAACTGGACTTGGCATGAGTATCACCAAAAGCCTCCTTGAGATGATGGGTTCCTCACTTGATTTAGACAGTGTCTACGGTGAAGGATCTGAGTTTTCTTTTGCTATAAAGCAGAAGGTTATTTCGGATGAGCCTCTTGGAAATTACGGCGAGTCATACCGCGCACATGTATCAAGGCACAAGAAGTATAAAGAGAAGTTTACAGCTCCCGATGCAAGAGTACTTGTAGTCGATGATAATCCGATGAACCTTATTGTGTTTAAGAGCCTTATCAAAAAGACGCTCGTTCAGGTTGATACGGCAGAAGACGGAGTAAAGGGCTTAGTTCTGGCTGACAGAAATAAATATGATGTGATCTTTCTTGACCATATGATGCCCGGCAAGGACGGTATCGAAACTTTACATGAATTAAAGGCAAAGACCGACGGAATAAACATCGATACACCGACCATATGTCTTACGGCAAATGCCATTTCGGGAGCAAAAGAAGCCTACGTGAAAGAAGGTTTCATCGGGTATCTTTCAAAACCCGTTGATGCCGATGAACTTGAGGATATGTTGCTTCATTACATACCCGATGAAAAGATCATGTCACCCGGTCCTGATGAGGATAAAAATGCGCAGCAGGCACCTGCGGCAGATGAAGATGATGAGTTGGCATCAATTGACGGTGACCTTATCGATATAAAAGAAGGTATAAGGTTAAGCGGCGGAAAAGAACCTTATATGGGTCTTATGAAGATATTCTATGATTCGATAGATGAGCGTTATGAAGAGATCGATAACTTTTATAAGGCGAAGGATCTCAAGAATTATACAATAAAGGTTCATGCGCTTAAGAGTTCCGCAAAACTCATAGGAGCCGGGGACTTTGCCAATGATGCGCAGCTTCTTGAAAATGCGGGAAAAGAAGATAATACGGATTATATAGACAGTCACAAAGATGATTTCATGAAGAAGTACCTTTCTTTTAAGGAACTTCTTGAACCCTTATTCGGCGGAGAAAAAGAGAAAAAAATACCCGAAGTCGATGATGAACTTATGGGTTTTGCCTTTGAAGGAATTGAAGAGGCGCTAAAAAATGAAGAATATGATACAATTGACGGGATATTCGAGGAAATGAGTGAGTACTCGATACCGGAAAGATATAAAGAACGTTGGATAAGGATACAAGAAACGGTTTATGAACGAAAAAATAAATGAAGAAATTAAAGACGAACCTGTCACCGGGGTTCGTGAAGAAAACAAGATGGGAGTACTGCCTGTCAATAAGCTGCTTATCACGATGTCGCTTCCAATGATGGCATCAATGCTCGTGCAGGCTCTTTACAATATCGTAGACAGCATCTTTGTATCAAGGATAAACGAAAATGCTCTGACTGCGGTATCGCTTGCGTTTCCATTACAGATACTTATAATCGCTGTAGCAGGAGGAATGGGTGTCGGCGTTAATGCGCTTTTATCAAAGGCACTTGGAGAAAAGCTTTTTGAACGCGCCAACCGTACGGCCGTAAACGGAATATTCCTTTCGGGACTTGGATATCTGGCTTTCCTGCTGATCGGAATATTTGCGGTAAAGCCTTTTTATACTTCACTTACAGATGACCCCGAGATCATAAAGTTCGGTGTTCAGTATATGACCATCGCACTTACATTGTCGTTTGGTATATTTGCCCAGTTCATATTTGAAAGGCTTCTTACCTCGACCGGGCGCACTTTTCTTACGATGATCACCCAGACAACCGGTGCGGTGATAAATATCATTCTGGATCCGATATTCAT
This sequence comes from Lachnospiraceae bacterium, assembly GCA_024690205.1. Lineage (GTDB taxonomy): Bacteria > Bacillota > Clostridia > Lachnospirales > Lachnospiraceae > JAILLW01. The sequence continues at coordinate 13,909 of JAILCX010000018.1, forward strand.
TTTCGGATTATTCGGGGTGCCCAAGATGGGAGTTGCCGGTGCGGCATTAGCCACGGTTGCCGGTCAGATAATCGCAGGAACTTTTGCCTGCATCATGAATATGAAGAAAAACCCCGATATCAGCATTACGTTTAAGGGCTTTAAACCCGACAAAGAGATCATCTCCGAGATATTCAGGATCGGCGTGCCTTCTATGGTAATGCAGGCTATAGGATCGCTGATGAATTACATCATGAACAAGATCCTTATCGAATTCACTTCAACCGCAACCGCAGTATTCGGTGTTTACTACAAGATGCAAAGCTTCATCTTTATGCCCGTATTCGGCCTTAACAACGGCATGATACCGATCGTGGCATATAATTACGGAGCAAGAAGAAAAGACCGTATGATGGCAACCTGGAAGCTTTCATGGGTATATGCGACTGCCATAATGGTTTTGGGTACTCTTGCCTTTGAGTTCATTCCGGGTACGATGCTGAGATTTTTTGATGCATCCGATACAATGCTTAAGATAGGTATTACGGCCTTCAGAATAATCGGTGTTCACTTCCCCGTTGCGGCTTTTTGTATCGTTACCGGGTCGGTGTTCCAGGCGCTTGGAAAAAGTACATACAGCATGATAGTCTCGATAATGAGACAGCTTGTCGTACTTGTCCCTGCCGCATGGCTTCTTTCAATGCTTAATAATGTAGATTACGTATGGTGGGCTTTCCCTATCGCAGAAGTGATGTCTGCCGTGACGACGACATATTTCTTTGTACTTATATACAAAAAGATAATATCGAAGATCTAAGAAAGATATTCTTTGGAAGGCTCATAGCTTTGCATGAGCTCGAGCTTAAAAAGATTCTGATCATGACGTTTGTCGATCTTTTCTTTTGTGACAGGGTCGTCACAAATTCCCGTTCGGATATATTTATCCAAAACCGCGTAAGTAAAACCTATATTATCTTCGTCGGTCTTTCCGCAAAGGCCGTCGGAAGGTGCTTTATCAACAAGTTCTTCGGGAAGGTTAAGATACCTTCCTATTTCTTTGACTTCGGTTACGGTAAGGTGGCTTAGGGGACTTAAGTCACCGACTGAATCGCCGTATCTAGTGGAATATCCAATCCAGTCTTCCGAAAGATTACAGGTATTAACTACACGTCCGTTAAGGGACTGGCTCATCGCATAGATGATGCTCATGCGAAGACGCGGAGCAAGATTTACCTTTGTCTGTTCGGACATTTCGACGGGAAACGAACCAACGACTCCGTCAAATGCTTCTTTTATATTTATCTCAAAATGCTCAATCCCGAGATGATCAACAAGCTTGTAGGCATATTCAATATCGCTTTGGGTACCGTTTGGAAGAAGGATGCCCTTAACGCGGTTTTTGCCAAGTGCCCTGACGCAAAGGGCAGCAGTTACCGAACTGTCCTTGCCACCGGATATTCCTATAACGGCATTGCATCCTTGCCCGTTGTTTTCAAACCAGTTACTTATCCATTTGGTTGCTTCATCGACTATGGCTTTTGTGTTCATTTATGTGCCTCTTTGGAATAAAGATCATATACTTCTTCGGGAACAAGATCCTTTATTGCCTCTATATTACCTTCATTTAAATAGTTTCTTACCGCTGTTGAACTTATTTCCATGAATGAGCTTTCTTCTTTGACGAAGATGAAGTTATCTTTATATAAGGCACTTGGACCTTTGAGGATATCGTCGCTATGCTCATTGCGCAAAAGAATGATAAAGCGGTTATCCCTTAACAGTTCTTCGCCCTTATACCAGGTTCCAATCTCATTTATCTTATCGGTTCCCATGCAAAGATAAACGGTCCCGTAGCCTTCATGTTCCTTTAAATATGATATCGTATTTACGGTCTTTCCGTCGACGATACCTTTGGTTTCTATTTCGGAAACAATATAGCCGAAGCGGGCTGCGACCTTTTTTATCAACGGTACACGCTCTTTTAATATGGAGGAATCGTCGAACCTTTTCCAGCTTCGAAGGAAGTCTTCTTTTGCAGGAATAAAGATGATATCGGCATCCGGTATCATCTTTTTTGAGGTTTCGGCCATATTAATGTGTGCGTTTGTTATCGGATTAAACGATCCGAATATCAAAACGGCTTTTTCCTTCATCATCATTCCTCGACGTGTTCAAGGCCCTGGTTGATTATGGAACGAACGTGGTCATCTGCAAGGGAATAAAGGATGGACTTTCCGTCGCGTCTGCTTTTTATGAGTTTGCTCTGCTTGAGGATCTTTAGCTGATGCGAGATCGCAGACTGTGTCATACCCAGGGAATCAGCGATCTCCTGAACACAGATCTCCTTGTCGGAAAGCTTATATAAGATCCTTATCCTTGTTGAATCTCCGAACACTTTGAAAAGCTCGGCAAGATCAAAAAGTTCATTTTCGTCTATCTTTCTCATTTTATTACCTACAGTCTATACCTGATATTTTAAAGCTTTTTTACATTTAATGCACGTATCGCATTAAGGACTGCAATGACCATGACTCCGACATCCGCGAATATCGCAAGCCACATATTGGCAATTCCGACAGCTCCCAAAAGGAGGCAGATAAGCTTTATGCCGATCGCAAAATAAATGTTTTCATAAACGATCCTCATGCACTTTCTGGCGATACGGATGGTCTTTGAAATCTTTAACGGATCATCATCCATAAGGACGATATCCGCAGCTTCTATCGCGGCATCAGAACCGAGGGCACCCATTGCGATACCGATATCGGCTCTTGAAAGAACCGGTGCATCGTTTATGCCGTCACCGACGAATGCAAGTACTTCCTTTTCACCCTTTTGTGATAAAAGCTCTTCAACGGCACTTACCTTATCTGCGGGAAGAAGCTCTGAGCGTACTTCGCGAACACCGATGGATGAAGCAACATCATCGGCAACCTGCTTTGAATCACCAGTCAGGATCACGGTACGTTTTACACCTGATGAATGCATTCTCATAACAGCTTCTTTTGCCGTGGGCTTTATAACATCAGAAATAACTATGTGGCCTGAGTATTTTCCGTCGATCGCAACATGTACAACGGTTCCTGAGTGATGGCAGTGTTCGCATTCCTCAAAATTGACATTGACATGAGCCATGAGTTTTGAATTGCCGATCGCGATATCGTGATCATCGACCTTAGCTATGATGCCGTTTCCGCCTATCTCTTCAACGCCTTTTACGCGGTCACGGTCTATAGCCTTTACATCATCAGGTCCCTTTGCCGTGTCAGGGACAGGAAAAGCCTCGCCGGTCACAACGTCACTTTTCCAAATCATTCCATCGGTGTATGCCTTTATGATACTCCTTGCTATAGGGTGAGAAGAATAGCATTCCGCATGTGCCGCATATTCAAGAAGCTCTTCGCTGTCAATGGGGCTGTTATGAATGCCTTCTACTTCAAACACGCCCTTGGTCATCGTGCCTGTCTTGTCCATTGCAACTATTGCCGTCTTTGAAACCGCTTCAAGGTAATTCGATCCTTTTATCAGGATCCCCGAATGACTTGCACCGCCGATCCCTGCAAAGAAACTCAGCGGTATGCTTATCACAAGCGCACATGGACAACTTATTACAAGGAATGTAAGGGCTCTGTATATCCATGATCCCCAGGAAGGAGATGAGCCCGTGATAAGGAGGAAAAGAGGAGGCAGGATCGCCAAAGCCAGGGCACCTATGCATACTGCCGGGGTATATACTCTTGCAAATCTTGAAATAAAGTTTTCGGAACGCGATTTTTTGGAAGATGAATTTTCGACCATATCAAGGATCTTTGACGCGGTCGATTCTCCAAACTCTCTCGTGGTCTTTATATGAAGAAGACTTGTCATGTTGATGCAGCCGCTTAGGACTTCATCACCTTCCGTTACTTCACGGGGAAGGCTTTCACCCGTAAGAGCACTAGTATTTAAAGTACTTCTTCCTCCTGTGACAATTCCGTCTATCGGTATCTTTTCACCGGGACGTACCACTATGATCGAACCGGCTTCAACTTCATCGGGATCAACACTTATAAGCTCACCATCTGATTCGATATTGGCACTGTCAGGTCTTATGTCCATAAGGTCGCTGATATTGCGCCTGCTTTTGCCGACAGCATAGCTTTGGAAGAGCTCGCCTGTCTGGTAAAAGAGCATTACCGCTATTGCTTCGGTATAGTCGCCGTTTTTGTTGACGAGTGCTATGGCTATCGCACCTAACGTTGCAATCGCCATAAGGAAATTTTCATCAAAAACCTGGCGGTTCAGGATGCCTTTGACGGCTTTTTTAAGAATGTCATAGCCGATGATAAGATACGGGATCATATATAAAAGGAACCAGACGGGCTCCTTTATAAGCGCAGGGGTAACGGTTCCGTCCGCGCCCGTCTTTTCTTCACCCAGCATTCCGTAAGCAATGTGGAGTATTATCATCAGCAAAGCTGATATTATGATCCTTAAAAGTACTTTCTTTTGCTTTTTGCTCATTTAAAACCGGTCCTTTCCGACAAACGGACTATTTCTTTAAATAAATATCTCGCAGTCGTCTTCGACTTTCTTGCAGTTTTTAAGGACGTCTTTCATAACGCTCTTTACGTCTGCGCCATCTTCAAACTCAACGTTCATCTTAAGTGCCATGAAGTTAACGACACAATCCTTAACTCCGGCAGTCTTTTTAGCTGCTTCTTCCATCTTGTTTGCACAGTTTGCACAATCAACTTCGATCTTGTAACTTTTCTTCATAATGTATACCTCACTTAAATTTAAACGATTTAACATATGAACAACTATTCATATGTACAACATCATAATAAATGAGGCCGGATCCATTGTCAAGGGAAAATTGTAAAGAGTTGTTTGACACCTTGAACGGTCTTTGATAAATTAATATTGCTTTGCGGATATGGCGGAATTCCAGGTTATTGTGCCGAAGGTGCAATAACAGGCAGACGCGGCAGATGAAAGATGTGCGCGTCGTAAAAAGGAAATAGGCGGATATGGCGGAATTGGCAGACGCGCCAGATTTAGGTTCTGGTGGGAGACCGTGCAGGTTCAAGTCCTGTTATCCGCACTGAAATGGGCATCTTATGGATGTCCATTTTTTGTGTACGGAGTGTTACGAGGGCCCAACTTACGGTGATTTTGCGAGCCCTGCCGATGGTGATTAACTTGAGCCCTGCTGATGGTGATTAACTTGAGCCCTGCTGATGGTGATTTTTGTGAGCGCCGCCGACGATTATTTACGTGAGTTTGGAAGTATTTCTGAAATACTCACGTAGGATTTGATAGGCCGCGGTTGGAAACCTACGTGAGTTTCGCAGATTTTATGATAAACTCACGTAGTTCGTGCAGAGATGTCCGGCTAACACTACGTGTAAAATCGCAAAAAGACGTCAAATTCACGTAAACGCCGGGGAAATGGATGGGAAGGTGACAAACTCACGCATAGGGGAAGAAAGAAAGGGGCAGAAAAGGTCGGGAAAGAGCCGGAAAGGTGAGCCCGCGAAACGCTCCGAAAAGGGGGGAGAAAGAAAAGGGGAAGAAAGAAAAGGGGAAGAAAGAAAAGGGCAGAAAAAGCCAGGAAAAAAGGATAGGAATCGCCCCTAGACGATATTCTTTATCCCTTCGCAGATTCTTTTGGCGACGAGGGGATTGTTCATTGTATAAAGGTGGATGCCGTCTGCGTCGGATGATAAAAGATCGATGATCTGGCTTATGGCGTATGAAAGGCCGGCGTCAAACAAAGCTTCGTTATTGTTTTCGTAGCGGTCTATTATCTTTCTGAACCGCTCGGGGATAGATGCGCCGCAGACACCGACCATTTTCCTTATCCTGTCAGACCTGGTGACGGGCATGATGCCGGGAATGATGGGAACATTTATTCCGGCGATCCTGCATCTTTCACGGAATCTGTAAAAGAGATCGTTATCAAAGAAAAGCTGTGAGAGTAAAACTCCGGCTCCCGCGTTTGTCTTTTCTTTAAGATGTTCCATATCATCCACGCTTCCCTTTGATTCGGGATGACACTCAGGATAGCATGCGCCAAGGAAGCAAAAGTCATGATCCTTTTTCATATAGGATATAAGGTCGGATGCATGAAGGAAATCGTTGGAAGGCTCAAGATCATCCGTTTTGTCTCCGCGAAGAGCAAGGACATTTTTGATGCCTTCGTTTTCAAGCGCTTTTGCAAATTCGTCGATCTGAGATTTGCCGTAGTTAAGACAGGTAAGGTGTACTATGGGTTCAATCCCGTAGTCGTTCCTTATCTTTTTTGCCACTTCGATCGTGTGATTTTTGTTTATGCTTCCGCCAGCGCCGAAGGTGACGCTTATAAAGTCGGGCTCAAGCTTGCAAAGAACGCTTAAAGTCTCATCGATATTATGAAGATCGCTTTCCTTTTTGGGAGGGAATATCTCAAAAGAAAGAGTTCTTTTCTTTTTGTTGTATATCTCGGATATCTTCATCTTGTGATCCCAAATTGAAAATCAGGCCCTTAACTCACGAAGCTTCTTTGCTGCTTCAACAAGATTTATAAGGCTTGCTTTGGTTTCCGTTTCGCCTCTTGTCTTAAGTCCGCAATCAGGGTTTACCCAAAGCTTTTCATCATTTAACTTTTCTCTCATGATGCAAAGTGCATCGTAGATCTCATCCGTAGAAGGAACTCTGGGGCTGTGGATATCATAAACACCGGGTCCGACTTCGGTCTTGAAGTTGTTTTTCTTGAGGGAATCAAGGATCTGGTAATCGGAACGTGAAGCTTCAAACGTGATAACGTCGGCATCCATCGCGTCGATGGCAGGGATGATATCAGTAAATTCGCTGTAGCACATATGAGTGTGTATCTGGGTTTCGGGTTTTACGCCGCTTGCAACGAGTCTGAAAGCGGGTATGGCCCAGTCAAGATACTCCGAATACCAGTCAGACTTACGAAGAGGAAGCTTTTCCCTTAACGCTGCTTCGTCTATCTGAATGATGTTGATCCCGTTCTTTTCAAGATCGAGCACCTCATCACGGATGGCAAGTGCGATCTGAAGAGTGCTTTCCTTTATTGAGATATCTTCTCTGGGGAAAGACCAGTTAAGTATCGTAACGGGTCCCGTAAGCATTCCCTTTACAGGCTTATCGCTGCAGCTTTTTGCAAATACTGACCATTCAACCGTAATGGCCTTTTTCCTTGAAACGTCACCCCAGATGATGGGCGGCTTAACACATCTTGTACCGTATGACTGAACCCAGGCCTTTTCAGTGAAAAGATATCCCGAAAGGTTCTCACCGAAATACTCGACCATGTCGTTTCTCTCGTATTCGCCGTGAACGAGAACATCAAGACCGATCTCTTCCTGAAGTTTAATGCATTCGCGGATCTTGTTCTTGACGAATGTTTTGTATTCTTCTTCGCTTAACTGACCGTTTCTGAACTGTTTTCTAGCCTGCTTTACATCAAGAGTCTGAGGGAAAGAGCCTATTGTGGTTGTCGGGAAGAAGGGAAGATTGAAGGTATTCTTCTGGATCTTTTCTCTTTCGGCAAATACGGGAAGTCTCGTATAGTCTGAATCCTTAATGTTTGAAACTCTCTTTTTGACATCCTCGTCAGTACTGTCTTTTCTGCCTTCGAACAAAGCGCGGTTATTTTTGTAAACGTCTGATGCTACTGCGTTTTCATCATCAGATAAAGAAGCGATATCTTTAAGCTCGATCAATTTTTCTTCGGCATAAGCAAAGTGCTTAAGATATTCATTCGAAAGCTTTGTCTCACTCTTTGTCGTATAAGGAACATGCAAAAGAGAGCATGAGGTTGAAAGAACGATATCCTTAACCCCGGCATCCTTTAATCTGCCAAGCAATGACAGAGTCTTTTCATAATCGTTTCTCCATATGTTCTTTCCGTTAACAAGGCCGGCAAATAGAGTCTTATTTGTGGGGAAGCCGTTTTTGGTTATAAGTTCAAGAGTCTTTCTTCCTTCGATAAGATCAAGTCCTATTCCGTCAAAGTCAAGCTTAACAAGATCATTATATATATCCCTGACATCACCGAAATAAGTCTGAAGAAGAACCTTTACGTTTCCTTTTGATGCTAGGATCTTTTCATAAAGTGAAACAAATAAAGCGATATTGTCGGCATTAAGATCCTTTACCAAAGAAGGCTCGTCAAACTGAACCCACTTAACACCCTTATCATCGAGCTTTTTGATGAGCTTTATGTATTCTTCGCAAAGCAAAGGAGCAAAAAAATCGATGTTCTTTGCGCCCGAATATTTAGTGAGCTTAAGGAAGGTAAAAGGACCGCAAAGAGCGGGCTTTGTCTCGACTCCCAAAGAAGATGCCTCATCATATTCGTCAAACAACTTGTTTCCCGTAAGAGATACCACGGTATCATCCTCAATCTCGGGAACGATGTAATGATAGTTGGTGTTGAACCACTTTTTCATTGCAAGCGCTTTTACGTTACCCTTATCACCCTGGTAACCGCGGGCCATTGCAAAGTAAGTATCGATATCAGAAAGACCGAGATCTTTGTATCTTTTGGGGATTACATTAAAAAGGACCGCCGTATCAAGCATTCCGTCATAAAACGAAAAATCGTTTGATGATATAAGGTCGATACCTGCTTCTTTTTGAACCTTAAGGCTGTAGCTTCTTTGTGCTTTTGCCTCGGCAAAAAGTTCTTCCTTTGAAGATTCTCCCTTGAAATATTTTTCAGATGCAAATTTAAGTTCCCTGTTTTTTCCTATGCGGGGGAAGCCGATGACTGCTGTTTTCATGTCATATCCTTTCTCATTTACCGTTAATATGTTTACGCTTTTTCGAGCTCTTTTGAACGAAGTATAAATCTGCTTAAAACAGCCGTAAAATACAAATAATGTTTACATATCCATAGATTAAATATATAATTAACAAATAGGACATAGAAAATACTATGATATAAAACTCAGTTAAGGAGAAGATCATGACATTAAAGCAGTTAAGATACGCAGTTACGGTAGCTGAAACGGGAAATATAACTGAAGCCGCAAAAAGACTTTTTATAGCACAGCCCAGTCTCACTTCATCTATTCAGGAACTTGAAAAAGAGTTCGGTATCGTGATCTTTTCAAGGAGTAAAAAGGGAATACAGGTTACGACGGAAGGAGAAGAATTCCTCGGCTATGCAAGGCAGGTCCTTGACCAGACAAACCTTATAAACGAACGTTATACGGGAGCTTCGGAAGGGAAGAACAGATTCTGTGTTTCTGCACAGCATTACTCTTTTGTGGTCGAAGCTTTTGTTGAAATGCTTAAAAGATTCGGCGGAGAAAAATACGAATTTCACATAAGGGAAACACAGACGTATGAGATCATAGAAGATGTCGCTCACCTTCGAAGCGAGGTCGGTGTACTTTATCTTAACAGCTTTAACGAGACTGTAATAAGAAAGACACTAAGAGATAATGACCTTTATTTTGTGCCTTTGTTTAAAGCAAAGCCACACGTGTTTATCGGAAAATCATCACCGCTTGCAAAAAAGAAAAAGCTTACGACCGAAGATCTTAAGCCATATCCTCGCCTTTCCTATGAGCAGGGAAGTCACAATTCATTCTATTTTTCGGAGGAAATATTAAGTACGATGGATTGCGATAAAGAGATCGTCGTGTGCGACAGAGCATCTTTGTTCAACATGTTGGTCGGTCTTAACGGATATACGATCTGCAGCGGTGTGATAAGTGAAGAACTTAACGGCCCTGACATCATTCCCAAACCGCTTGATGTGGATGATTATATGGAGATAGGGTATATCCTGCCCAATTCAATGAAGCCTTCTTTGTTTACCCAAAGCTATATCGAGATATTAAAAAACCTCTGCAGATAAAAACACCACCGGATACGACGCATTCTCATACCCGGTGGTGTTCTATATTTATAGGAGGGCTACTTGGAATCTTTCTTAACCGCTTATTGAAAGCGCATGCCAGTAAGCATCTGAACCGTATCCGATCTTAACGGTTATCTTCTGGCCTGATGTGATGGCTTTGATCCCGTCAAGTGATGAGAGGGAATCAAGCTTTATCTCCATCGTTCCGTTTGAAACTTCAAGGTTCAATATATCGGGAGTAGTCTTTGATGATACTGTTCCGACAACGGTTGTGGGATCTGAATCCTTAACACTTGCGCCTGTCTTTCCGGCTGTCTCGCCGCTTACCTCAACTGCATGCCAGTAAGCATCCGAACCGTAACGGTATGATACCGAAAGCCTCATTCCGGGGATAAGGACATATCCGTGAGAAGTATCGGTGTTCATATCAAGCTTTAATGCTCTTTCTCCGTCCGAGCAGTTAAGGTAAAGTACATCGGGCTTTGTAGAACTTGAAACTGTACCCGTGCATGAATATGTATCTCCGCTTAAGGTTGCCGTGCTGTATGAGTAAGACGAACCTGTTGATGATACGTAGTTACCTGATGAGTATGAAGATCCGCCTGCATCATAGATAGAAACCGCATGCATGTAAGCATCTGATCCTCTGGCAACCTTCATGGTGTACTTGTTTCCTGCCATGAGGAATGTGGTTCCTGAAAGGTCTGTCGTCTCATCGAGCTTAACCTGCATCTCACCGTTTGAGATCTCAAAATAGATGACATTCTTGGAATCAACATCTTTAATTGTTCCGGTTACCTCGGAAGTATTGGATCTGTCTACGGATACTCCGCTAGTTCCGCTGTCTTTAACGGTAACCGCATGAAGATAAGCATCATCACCGTGCTTTAAGGAAACGCTGACGTTTCTGCCGGGAAGAAGGATCTTTGATCCGGTATACTGTGTTCCCGAATCGAGCTTTATCTCGTATGTTCCTTCCGTAGTATTTACTTTTAAGATTGAACTTGTCGAACCTGATGCTATGGTACCGTCGATCGTTGCAATGATATCATCGGCGACGGTCGTTGTATCAAGTCCGAATACTGTTGTCAGCACTACGGCTGCTACAGCTATAACAGACATTATTTTTTTCATTTCAGTAATTCCGCCCTTTCCTGGTTAACATAATTAAGCATAGTTCTTTACATAATTAATTTACATAATATGCACTACAAGGAAACTATACAATATATAGTGTAGCCATGTCAATACTTTCACAAAAAATAGTTAACATAAGCGAATAGCAAAATAACAGTTATTGTAAACCGCGTTGTGCCGCGAAAACACGGTAACCACCATATGTGGTATGAAAAATGAGGATGTTTGAAGTATGGTTAAGTACGGGTTTGGTGTATAATCGTAAAATAGGGTTTTCGAAAACATCCGGAACCTTAAGAGAAGAATTAGTGATAAGGGGTTAAAATGGAAGATTTCGTAAGAAAGATTTACAGTTCGTTCGTAATGGGAGACATGCTCGTTAATTATCTTTTGGATGAAAAAGAACGCATGACGATGCAGCTTATCCCGCTTGGAATGGAAGATAAGGTCACCGAAGAAGATAAGGTCCTTCGCGGTGATTGTCTTGTGCAGGCAAAGATCATCGGGGATGAGTATCCCGGAGCATACGGAAACGGGATAACGATGAGAAATTCCGGAACCGTTGATCACATGGTCTTTGACAGTCAGGAAACCAAAAGGACGGAAGAAAATGGCCGTGAGAATATAAATGTTGTAACATACCTCAAAGATGAAAGAGGTTATTCATATATCCACGAGCTTTCATACACCAAAGGCGATCACGCGATAAAGGTAAACACCACATTTGTGAACGGATCGGATAAGGATGCATCGCTTGAATTTTTAAGCAGCTTTTCACTGGGAGATATCACTCCTTTTGAAAAAGGAGATGCGTATAACACGATAGATATCTACAGGATAAGGAGCAAGTGGTCATATGAAGGAAGACTCGTTCATGACCCGATAGAAGACCTGCAGCTTGAAACATCCTGGGCTTTCTGGCATCCCGAGGTATTAAAGTACGGACAAAAAGGCTCAATGCCCGTAAAGGGATTTTTCCCTTTTGGGGCGGCTTACGATAAGAAAAACAACGTCACATGGGCAGCCAACCTTGCTGTTGAAAGTTCATGGGAGATGGAATTTTACAGGCGTGACAGCGCTCTTTGCTTCGGAGGAGGACTGGCCGACAGGGATTTCGGACACTGGTTTAAAACAATAAAGCCGGGTGAGAGCTTTAAATCCCCCGATGCGCTGCTTACAGTTTGCCAAGATTGTGTCGATACGGCGTGCCAGAGACTTACATCCTATGCGAAAAGATTTTTGTTAAACGGACCGGAGTGTGAAAAAGAACTCCCCGTTATGTTCAATGAATACTGTACGACCTGGGGATTACCTTCGCATGAAAATGTCATGAAGATCATAGATGCCGTAAAAGATCACGGACTTAAATATTTTGTCGTGGACTGCGGCTGGTTCGTAGAAGAAGGAAAGCATTGGGGCGACGGAATGGGTGATTACATCCCGTCCGACAAGCTCTTCCCCAAAGGGATAAAGCATACCGCGGATATGATCAAGGAAGCGGGATTAAAGCCCGGTATATGGTTTGAGATAGACAATGTCGGACACGATGCGCATGTTTATAACGAAGAAGACATGCTGCTTAAAAAAGACGGGATTACACTCAGTACGGGCGGCAGAAGATTCTTTGACATGAAAAACCCGAAGGTCAGGGAATATCTTGATAAAAAGGTGATCGGCCAGCTTAAGGAATACGGCTTTGAATACATGAAGATGGATTATAACGACACCATCGGCATAGGATGTGACGGTGCAGAGTCCTTAGGTGAAGGATTAAGGCTTGACCGTGAGGCTTCGGTCAATTACGTAAGACACATAAAGGAAGAGCTTCCGGACCTTATACTTGAAAACTGTGCATCGGGCGGACATAAGCTTGAGCCTTTGATGATGAGCATCTGCCAGATGGCTTCGTTTTCGGATGCCCATGAATGCGAGAACATTCCGGTCGTAGCACTTGGTCTTCACAGAACGATCCTTCCTGCGCAGAGTCAGATCTGGGCCGTTATAAGGAAGGACGATACGATAAAGAGGATCGCCTATACGATGGCAAATACTTTCCTTGGGCGCATGTGCCTTAGCGGAGACGTACTTGAATTAAGTGATGATCAGTGGGCAAAGATAGATGAAGGAATTGCTTTTTATAAGGAGATCGCACCGATAATAAAAGACGGCTTCACTTTCTTTGATGAGCATAAGGGCCCTTCGGACCGTTACCTTACGGGATATAATGCCATGATAAGGGTAAAGACGGATGTTGAAGGATCAAAGCCCGAAAAGGGAAGCGTATCGACGGAAGCTTTTGTTTGCATTCACATCTTTAACGAGTGCAAAGGCAATGAGATAAGGGTTAAGCTTCCCGAGTGCTGCCCTCGCAACATAAAGAATGTTTACAAAGGAACTGACATAAATGTCAGAATTGAAGGTGACACGCTTATAACAAAAGCAACGGAAGACATGGAAGTCGTTGCGATACACCTGGTGTCATAATATAAATGGAAAAAAGATTTAAATTTCACAGCAAAGAGAATATAAAGACCACTCTTGATATGGCCTGGCCTTCGATCCTTGAGTCGTTTTTTGTAGCGCTTGCGGGACTTATCGATTCTTATATGGTAAGTTCCATGGGAGCTTATGCGGTGGCGGCGATCGGCCTTACGACACAGCCTAAGTTTTTGGGACTTTCGGTGTTCTTTGCGATAAACGTTGCGGTAAGTGCGCTTGTTGCAAGGAGAAGAGGAGAGAATAAAAGAGAAGATGCCAATACGATAATGATAACCTCGATATACCTGGTTACTGTCCTTGCGGTCATTTTAAGTATCGTCTTTGTCTTTACGGCATCACCTGTCCTCAGGTTATGCGGATCGAATCCGGAAACGCATGATGCTGCGGTCATCTATTTCAGGATCATTATGGGCGGCATGATATTTAACTGCCTTCAGATGGTCATCAATTCGGCACAAAGAGGCGCCGGAAATACCAAGATAACCATGCGCACGAACATTACATCCAGCGTGGTGAATATCGTATTTAACTACCTTCTCATAAACGGACATTGCGGCTTTCCTGCACTTGGAATCTACGGAGCGGCAATAGCTACGGTATTTGGAACCGTCGTAGCATGTGTCATGAGTTTTGCGTCCGTATTTAAAAAGGATATATTCGTTTCACTACCCTATATATATGAAAACAAGTTAAAGCCGGCATTGAGCTCCGTTAAGCTCATCATTAAGGTCGGATATTCCATTTTCTTTGAACAGGTCCTTATGAGGATAGGGTTTATGTTCACGGCTGTCATGGCGGCCGATCAGGGGACTGCTGCGATGGCAGCACACCAGGTCGGGATGAACATAATGGGTCTTACGTTTTCTTTCGGAGACGGAATACAGGCCGCGGCGGTTGCACTTATCGGAAGGTCGCTTGGAGCAGGAGATGAAAAGCTTGCCAAGGAATACGGAAATATCTGCAAGAGGATGGCGTTGGTTATCGCTTTTACCCTCGCGGTGGTATACTATTTCGGAGCAAGGCCGATGATGAGGATGTTCTTTGTGGAGGAAGAAATCGTCGACATCGGAGTTTACATCATGCGTGTAATAATCTTTGTTGTTGTATTCCAGGTCCAGCAGGTCGTATACATGGGATGCTTAAGAGGTGCGGGAGATACGCTTTATACCGCGGTCGCATCAATGATAAGCGTGACCGTTATAAGAACGATCTTTTCGTACATATGCGGTTATCCTCTCGGATGGGGGATCGTAGGCATATGGCTCGGAGTACTTGCCGATCAGGTTTCAAGATATATATTCAGCTCGGTGCGCTTTAAGCAGGGCAAATGGGTAAATATTAAAATATAGTTTCGGAGGAATAAAATGATCAAAGCTGTTTTATTGTTTGTTTTCGGACTTCTCCTTTTGATAAAGGGCGGAGACTGGTTTGTTGACGGAGCCTGCGGTATCGCAAAAAGATTTAAGATACCGGATGTGCTTATCGGAGCAACGGTCGTATCTATAGGAACGACACTTCCGGAGGTTATGGTATCCGCAACATCGGCAGCCCAGGGGCATGGTCAGATGGCATACGGAAATGCCTTCGGTTCGATCATATGTAATACGGCACTTATTGCTGCGATGACGATCGCGATAAAGCCTGCAAAGGTCGATAAAAAATCGATGACTGTACCCGTGATATTCTTCTTTGTATCAGCTGCGATATATTGTCTTATCGCATACACGACGGGAGTTTTCAGCAGACCGGTCGGATTCATGCTTCTTGGCATATTCGTTCTTTACATGATTCTTTGTATAAGAGATGCACTTAAAAACCCGGAGGGAGAAAGCGAAGAAAAACATGAAGATGGTGGGGAAGAAAAAGAAAGAAGCATCCTGATGGAGCTTTTCTTCCTTGTTATAGGAGCAATGTGCATCGCATTCGGTGCAAATTTCCTTGTTGATAACGGTATCATAATAGCAACGGCCATAGGAGTCCCCGAAGCTGTTATCGCTCTTACCTTTGTGGCTTTAGGAACATCGCTTCCCGAACTTGTTACTGCGATCACATCACTTGCCAAGGGACACGGTGCATTATCTGTCGGAAACATCTGCGGAGCGAATCTATTTAACCTCATCCTTGTCAGCGGAGCTTCGATAGCTATAGGGCCTTTCAGCTTCAAGGACGCGGGATTTGCAACAACGACCGTAGCAGGTAAGGAGATATATTCGGTCCTCCTTTTGGATACGCCTTTCAGTATACTTGTCATGCTGATACTTACGGTTCCCGTGTTTATCAAAGGAAAGCTCTCAAGATGGCAGGGCGTTTTGATGCTTGCCATGTATGCTGCATATTG
>JAILCX010000032.1 GCA_024690205.1 Lachnospiraceae bacterium
ACCTCTGTAATGGGCGGAGAGATAATTGAATTAGAATCGGAAAGAATCATGCGGGAAACCGCTGAAAAGACAAAACTTGAAGATGCCAGGGTGATGATAGAGTGCTTTAGATCAGATAATGTTCCTAATGATATAATACGAGACCGCCTTATATCTAAACTCGGTTTGACAGAATCTGATGCGGACATACTTCTTATCAATCTCTAATCTTAACTCTTCATTCTTGCTTGTAAAAAATGAAGATATAGCAGACAAAAAAATAAAAAAAGTAGTTGACAAGATTGTATGATTGTATTATTGTATACATAAGCAATGGCGCTTTGGTTTAAACCAAGGCGCTTTTTTCCTTTTCCAATATGTGTCAGCAAAGCAATGGGGCTTTTGATCGGGGGATCAAGGCCCCATTTTCTTTGCCCAACAGAGTTGAAAAAGAACCGTCTAAGAACGGATATCATAATAACAAGGAGGAGTTAAGCAATGGAAAAGATACCTGAGTTATACGGATGTAATGTCTTTAATGACGCGATCATGCGTGACAAGCTGCCTAAGGATGTTTACAAGGCACTTAAAAAGACGATACAAAAGGGAACTCATCTTGAACTCGATGTAGCAAATGCGGTTGCTATAGCTATGAAGGAATGGGCTGTTGAAAACGGTGCAACGCATTTTACACACTGGTTCCAGCCGCTTACCGGATATACCGCTGAAAAGCATGACAGCTTTATCGCACCTACCGATAACGGACAGATCATCATGGAGTTTTCGGGTAAGGAGCTTGTAAAGGGTGAGCCCGATGCTTCTTCATTCCCTTCGGGCGGAATAAGAGCAACATTCGAGGCAAGAGGCTATACGGCATGGGATCCTTCTTCTCCTGCATTCATAAAAGACGGAACATTATATATTCCCACGGCTTTCTGCTCGTACACGGGTGAAGCCCTTGATAAGAAAACTCCTTTGCTCCGTTCAATGGATGCTTTAAATGCTCAGGCAGTTAAGATGTTAAAGCTTCTCGGAAACGATGATGTTGAGTTCGTTGCAACGACAGTCGGTCCCGAGCAGGAATATTTCCTTATTGATAAAAATGATTATGCAAAAAGAAGAGACCTTATATTTACAGGCAGAACACTTCTTGGTTCGGCACCTCCGAAAGGACAGGAGATGGATGACCACTACTTTGGAGCTCTTCGCCCCAGGGTGGCTGCGTACATGCATGATCTTGACAAGGAACTTTGGAAACTCGGAATACCGGCAAAGACAAAACACAATGAAGTTGCTCCCGCACAGCATGAGCTGGCACCGGTATTTGATACAACAAACGTAGCTGTAGATCATAACCAGCTTACGATGGAACTCATGAAGACTGTTGCTGAAAAGCACGGACTTGTATGTCTCCTTCATGAAAAGCCGTTTGCAGGCATCAACGGTTCCGGAAAGCATAACAACTGGTCAATGACCACGGACAGTGGAGTTAACCTTCTTGATCCCGGAAAGACACCTGCAGACAATACTCAATTCCTTGTATTCTTAACTGCAGTTATAAAGGCAGTTGATGAATATGCCGACATGATGAGATTATCGGTTGCTTCCGCAGGCAACGATCACAGACTCGGTGCAAACGAAGCGCCTCCCGCCATAATCTCCATCTTCCTCGGCGATGAGCTTACGGGAGTAATTGATTCCATAAAGAATGACACATTCTTTAAAAAGGATGATAAGGTCGTAATGGAGATGGGGGCAAATGTTATCCCTCACTTTACAAAGGATAATACCGACCGTAACAGAACTTCTCCTTTTGCCTTTACTGGTAACAAGTTTGAGTTCAGATCTTTGGGATCTTCAGCTTCCGTAGCTACACCCAACATTATCCTTAACACGGCAGTAGCCCAGGCTCTTTCGGAGTTCTACGAGACATTAAAGGATGTTTCAAAAGATAAGCTTGATGAAGCTATCCACGCTCTTATTAAGGATACGCTCATAAAGCACGAAAGGATCATCTTTAACGGAAACGGTTATACGGACGAGTGGGTTAGTGAAGCCGAAAAGAGAGGCTTATATAACCTTAAGTCAACACCCGATGTTCTTCCGAGACTCCTTGATGAAAAGAACATCAAACTCTTTACGGGCCAGGGTATATATACTGAAACAGAGTTAAGATCAAGATATGAGATACTTATTGAAAACTATTGCAGGATAATCCACATAGAAGCTTGTACATTAAAGGAGATGATCTATCATGATTTCTCACCTGCCGTACTTAAGCTTATGGATTCACTTTCATCATCCATCATCGCAAAGAAGAAGATTTCAGATGCGATCCCTTCATCTGCAGAAGAAAAGCTTCTTAAGAGCGTAAGCGCTAAATTCGATGAGCTCGGATCGGCTGTTGAAAAGCTTGAAGCTGATATAGCAAAAGCAGAGACGATGGATGAAGGACTTGATCTTGCCAAGTTCTATCATGATCCGGTATTTACGGATATGCAGGAAGTAAGAAGGCTTGCTGACTGCATCGAAAGTGTAATACCTGATGAATTCCTTCCTTATCCGACATACAGTAAACTTTTGTTCTACGTATAGTCACGGGAAGAAAAATAAGAAACGATAAAACGCAAAGGCGCGTACCCTTAGGGGACGCGCCTTTTGTATAAGGAGGAGAAACATATGGAAGAATTATTATCTAGCTTCAACAGTGAACTCTACGGAGTCTGGTTCCTCATAGGAGCCGCACTGGTATTCTGGATGCAGGCAGGCTTTGCAATGTGTGAAGCGGGCTTCACCAGAGCCAAGAACGCAGGTAATATCATCATGAAGAACCTTATGGACTTCTGTATAGGTACTGTGATGTGGTTTATCTGCGGTGCATCTTTGATGCTCGGTGAAAACATACTTCACGGCTTTGCCGGAGGATTCAGCTTTGATGTTTTCACCAATTACGGAAGCTTTGATTATTCGGCTTTCGTGTTCAACCTGGTATTCTGTGCCACAACGGCAACCATCGTATCAGGTTCGATGGCAGAAAGAACAAAGTTCTCAAGCTATTGTATTTATTCGGCAATCATTTCCGCAATAATCTATCCCATTGAAGCACACTGGACATGGGGCGGCGGTTTCCTTGCCGAGTGGGGTTTCCACGATTACGCAGGATCAAACTGCATACATATGGTAGGTGGTATCTGCGCATTGATCGGTGCCTGGATGTTAGGTCCCCGTATCGGTAAGTTTGAAAAAGACAAGAACGGAAAAGTTACAAAAGTTAACGCATTCCCCGGACACAACCTCGTTATCGCGGCTTTGGGTGTATTCATCCTTTGGCTTGGCTGGTACGGATTCAACGGTGCAGCAGCTACGGATCTTGGAACAATGGGTTCCGTATTCCTTACAACAACCGTGGCTCCTGCTGTCGCTACCGTTACATGTCTCATTTTCACTTGGGTAAAATACGGCAAGCCCGATGTTTCAATGTGTCTTAACGCATCACTTGCAGGTCTTGTAGCCATCACGGCTCCCTGTGATGTTACGGATTGCGCAGGATCGGCTATCATAGGTATTGTAGCAGGATTGCTCGTAGTATTCGGTGTTTGGTTCAATGATCATGTTTCTCATGTTGATGATCCCGTCGGTGCGGTTGCAGTTCATATGTTCAACGGTATCTGGGGTACATTGGCAGTAGGACTTTTCGCTACGGACACGGCTCCCGGATTTGCGGTAGCAGGTATTGAAAAAGGACTTTTCTACGGCGGCGGTGTAGGACAGCTCATCAAACAGATAGGTGGTACAGCAGTAACGATCGTCTGGACTGTAGTAACTATCCTTATCGCATTTACGATCATTAAAAAGACCATCGGTCTTCGTGTAGGTGAAGAAGAAGAGCTTATGGGTCTTGATGCAACAGAGCACGGTCTTCCTTCAGCATATGCAGGCTTCTCTATCATGGATATTTCAAACACCATGACGATGGATGTAAACGAGAATACCAACCTCGGTCAGGATTCTTACGAAGAAGCATCAGAAGTCATGAAGAGAGCAGCTGTTCCCGTGGTCAGGGAGGACAACGTTCCGATCGCGGAATTCAATTCAGGTATCTCAAAGGTAGTTATCATAGCAAAACTTTCAAGATACGATGCATTGAGAAAAGCAATGAACGATCTTGGTGTAACGGGTATGACGGTTACTCAGGTCATGGGGTGCGGAGTACAGAAAGGTGCCGGCGAAAAATACCGTGGCGTAGAGATCGATGCAACATTGCTGCCTAAGGTTAAACTTGAAGTAGTAGTAAGTGCAATCCCTGTTGAAAAGGTAATAGAGGCTGCTAAGAAAGCTCTTTACACGGGTCATATCGGAGACGGAAAGATCTTCGTATACAATGTTCAGAAGGTTGTAAAAATAAGAACAGGCGAAGAAGACTATGATGCACTTCAGGATGTTGAATAAAAAGAAATAAATCTATTGACAAATTATGTTCACATGTATACAATGATACAAGTGAAGACAAAGGCGTCGGAAAGCTTAGGCTTTCCGACGCTTCTTTATTGTAAAAACTCATGGGAGGCACCGGATGGTCAAATATGTTTTCGTAACCGGAGGAGTAGTTTCAGGTCTTGGAAAGGGTATAACCGCAGCATCGCTCGGCAGGCTTATGAAGGCCAGGGGTTACAGGGTTACAATGCAGAAGTTCGATCCCTACATCAATATGGATCCGGGAACGATGAACCCCATTCAGCACGGAGAAGTCTTCGTAACGGATGACGGAACGGAGACGGATCTTGATCTTGGACACTACGAAAGATTCATAAACGAATCATTGGATAAGAATTCAAACGTTACGACGGGAAAGGTTTACTGGAGCGTTCTTAACAAAGAACGTCACGGTGATTACGGCGGAGGAACTGTTCAGGTAATACCTCATATAACAAACGAGATAAAGGACAGATTCTATAAAGCAAAAGACGATGATGACAATACGGTTTCGATCATTGAAATAGGCGGAACCGTCGGTGATATAGAAAGCCAGCCTTTCCTTGAAGCAATAAGACAGTTTCAGTCGGATGTCGGAAGGCAGAACGCGATTATAGTACACGTCACGCTTATACCATATATAAAAGCATCGGGTGAACTTAAGACAAAGCCTACCCAGATGAGTGTAAAGACCCTCCAGAGCATGGGACTTTGGCCGGATATACTTGTCTGCAGGTCGGATTATCCCGTTGATGATGACATGAGAGCAAAGATAGCTCTCTTTTGTAATGTTAAAAAGGATCACGTTCTTCAGAACCTTGATGCCGCTTCGCTTTATGAAGTTCCGCTGATGCTTGAAAAGGAAAATCTCGCAGGTGCGGTTTGTGAATGCTTAAATCTTCCCTGTCCCGAACCTGATCTTAAGCGGTGGGAGAGCATGGTCAATGCGCTGCATTCTCCAAAATACAGCGTAAATATCGCACTGGTCGGCAAATACGTATCCTTACATGATGCTTATCTTAGCGTAGCGGAAGCCTTAAGGCACGGAGGTGTCGCAAATTCGTCAAAGGTTAACATAACATGGATCGATTCGGAGACGATCACGGATGAAAATGTCGGTGATCTTTTAGGTGAAAAAGACGGAATACTGGTTCCCGGAGGCTTTGGTCTAAGGGGAATCGAAGGAAAGATAAAAGCTATAAAATATGCCAGGGAACACAGTGTTCCGTTTCTTGGGCTTTGCCTGGGAATGCAGCTTTCGATCATTGAATTTGCAAGAGATGTTTTGGGATACAATGATGCATCAAGTATTGAATTTGATCCCGAGACACCTCATCCCGTTATCCATCTAATGCCTGATCAGGAAGGAGTAGTTGATCTTGGCGGAACATTAAGACTTGGGGCATATCCCTGTGAACTTAAGGAAGGAAGCCGGGCACATGCTTTGTACGGCGATAAGTCGATCTCTGAAAGACACCGTCACCGCTATGAAGTAAACAACGATTACAGGGCCGAACTTGAGTCAAAAGGAATGGTCCTTTCGGGAATTTCACCTGACGGCCGTATCGTTGAAATGGTAGAACTTAAAGACCATCCGTTTTTTGTGGCTACGCAGGCACATCCCGAGTTTAAGTCACGACCGGACGTACCGCATCCGCTGTTTAAGGGTTTTATTGAAGCGGCGCTTTTAAAGAGTAAGTAAGTTCTTTGAGGAGAATATATTATGAAAAACCATAACATAAATGAAAATGCCGAAGCACAAAACGGTCTTTATGACCCTTCGTTTGAACATGATAACTGCGGAATAGGTGCGGTCATCAACATCAAAGGGAAAAAGAGCCACAAGATCGTTGACGATGCACTTCATATAGTTGAGAACCTTGAGCACCGTGCAGGTAAAGATGCTGAAGGAAAAACAGGTGACGGTGTCGGTATCCTTACCCAGATACCTCATAAGTTCTTTAAAAAGATCTGTGCATCTCTTGATATAAGCATAGGAGATGAAAGGCAATACGGCGTTGGAAACTTCTTCTTTACCAAAGATGAGCTCAAAAAAGCTCAGGCAATGAAGATGTTTGAGGTCATAGTCGAAAAAGAAGGTCTTATATTCCTCGGCTGGAGGGAAGTCCCTACTTTCCCGAAAGTCCTTGGCCATAAGGCCCTTGATTCAATGCCCTGCATCATGCAGGCTTTTATAAAGCGTCCCGATAACTGCCAAAGCGACATTGATTTTGACAGAAAGCTCTATGTCATAAGAAGAGTATTTGAACAAAGTAACGACAAGACATATGTCGTTTCGCTTTCATGCAGGACCATTGTTTATAAGGGGATGTTCCTTGTATCCCAGCTTCGCACCTTCTTTGCGGATCTTCAGGATAAGGATTATGAATCCGCGATCGCTATGGTTCATTCAAGATTTTCAACCAATACAAATCCCAGTTGGGAAAGAGCACATCCGAACAGGATGCTTGTTCATAACGGTGAGATAAATACCATAAAGGGTAATGTCGACAAAATGCTGGCCCGTGAAGAGACCATGCATACCAATGCATTTTATTCAGAGGATATGACAAAGGTACTGCCGGTTATCTCAAGTGCCGGATCAGACTCGGCCATGCTTGATAACACCCTTGAATTCCTCATGATGTCGGGAATGGAACTTCCGCTTGCAGCTATGGTCCTTATTCCCGAGCCCTGGGGTCATAACGATACGATAACCCAGGAAGTACGCGACTTCTACCAGTATTATGCTACCATGATGGAGCCCTGGGACGGACCGGCATCGATACTGTTTTCCGACGGTGACGTGATGGGTGCGATCCTTGACAGGAACGGTCTTCGTCCGTCGAGGTATCTTGTTACGGATGACGACAGGCTTATTCTTTCATCCGAAGTCGGAGTTTTGGATATAGACGAAGCGCATATCCTTAAAAAGGAAAGACTTCATCCCGGAAAGATGCTCCTTATAGATACAAAAGCAGGACGTATAGTATCCGATGAGGAACTTAAGGAACGTTATGCCTGCGCAGAACCTTACGGAGAATGGCTTGATTCAAACCTCCTTACATTAAAGGAGATAAGGATACCAAACTCAAAGACTCCTTCTTATGACAGGGAACAGTTCAGAAGACTGCTTCTTTCGTTCGGCTATACATATGAAGAATACATGGAAGAAATACAGAGTATGGCGCTTAACGGAAGTGAGATGATAGGCGCAATGGGAGTTGATACTCCGCTTGCCGTCCTTTCCAAAAAGCAAAGACCTCTGTTTGACTACTTTAAGCAGCTTTTTGCCCAGGTAACCAATCCTCCTATTGATGCTATCCGCGAAAAAATAGTCACATCATCCACTGTTTACGTGGGCAAGAACGGAAACCTGTTGGACGAAAAGCCGGAAAACTGCCATGTCCTTAAGATCGAGAATCCGATATTGAGCGATCTTGATCTTATGAAGATAAGGAAGATGGAAAAGCCCGGCTTCAAGGTTTCCACGGTATCCATAAATTATTACAAGAGCACTCCGATAAAGAGAGTCCTTGAACAACTTTTTGTTGCAGTCGATAAGGCATATAACGAAGGTGCAAACATCCTTATCCTTTCCGACAGGGGAGTTGATGAAAGCAGGGTTGCCCTTCCTTCACTCCTTGCAGTTGCTGCAGTTCACAAACACCTTGTTAAAACTAAGAAGTGTACCGCAATGTCTTTGATCCTTGAATCCGGCGAGCCCAGAATGGTCCACCATTTTGCAACGCTTCTTGGATTCGGTGCCTCAGCGGTCAACCCTTATCTTGCACATGCTTCGATTGAAGAGCTTATAGATGACGGAATACTTGATAAGGATTATTATGCTGCGGTAGATGATTTTGATAAGGCCGTTTTACAGGGAATAATCAAGATCGCATCAAAGATGGGTATTTCGACCATCCAGTCATATCAGGGTTCAAAGATATTTGAAGCTCTCGGCATATCAAAGGAAGTGACTGAAGAGTATTTTACGGGAGTAGTAAGTCCCATAGGCGGCATTACTTTGGAAGACATCGCGGAAGATACGGATCTTCGGCACAGCAGGGCATTTGATCCTCTCGGCTTAAATACGAATCTTGAAGTTCCTTCGCTTGGAATGCATAAATCAAGGAGCCAGGGTGAAAAGCACAGATATTCTCCCGCTTTGATACATATGCTTCAAAAGGCCACAAGAGACGGCGATTACGAAGAGTACAAACAATATACAAAGATGGCCGATGATGAAGAGACAGGATATTTAAGAAGCATCATGGACTTTAACTATCCCGAAAACGGAATAGACATAAGTGAAGTAGAGGATGAAAAAGAAATAGTAAAGCGTTTTAAGACAGGAGCAATGAGTTACGGTTCCATTTCTGAAGAAGCTCATGAAGCACTTGCCGTTGCGATGAACCACCTTAAAGGAAAATCAAATTCGGGAGAAGGCGGTGAATCCGATGAGAGGATAAAGTCATCCGGAACAAAAGATGACAGAAGTTCTGCGATCAAACAGGTCGCATCCGGAAGATTCGGTGTGACAAGCCAGTATCTTTGCTCGGCAAAGGAGATACAGATAAAGATGGCGCAGGGAGCAAAGCCCGGAGAAGGCGGACATCTTCCTGCAGGAAAGGTTTATCCCTGGATAGCCAAGACCAGACATTCAACACCCGGAGTAAGCCTTATATCACCTCCGCCCCATCATGATATCTATTCGATAGAGGACCTTGCTCAGCTTATTTATGATCTTAAGAATTCAAACAAGAACGCAAGGATATCAGTAAAGCTTGTTTCGGAAGCAGGTGTCGGAACCATCGCTGCCGGAGTTGCAAAGGCAGGAGCCCAGGTTGTCCTTATATCAGGTTATGACGGCGGTACGGGTGCCGCTCCTTTAAGTTCGATACATAACGCCGGACTTCCCTGGGAACTCGGACTTTCGGAGACACATCAGACCCTTATTCAAAACGGACTTCGTCATATGGTCGTTATCGAGACAGACGGAAAGCTGATGACGGGAAGAGATGTTGCGATAGCTGCGATCCTCGGAGCAGAAGAATTCGGATTTGCAACAGCTCCGCTTATCACACTTGGATGTGCGATGATGAGGGTATGTAACTTAGATACATGTCCGATGGGTATTGCAACACAGAATCCGACATTAAGAGCACGTTTTACCGGAAAGAGTGAATACGTTGAAAACTTCATGCTCTTTACCGCAAGACAGCTTCGCGAATATATGGCAAAGCTTGGAGTAAGAACGGTTGATGAACTTGTAGGAAGAACAGATCTTTTAAAGAAAAAGGACGGCCTTTCAAAAAGGGAATCAAGGATAGATCTTTCGGCTATCCTTATGCCCACGGAAAGAAAAGATTGCACCTTCGATATAAACAGGGCTTATGATTTTAAGCTCAGTGAAACAAAGGATGAATCGCTCATCCTTAAGGACAAGAAGGTTCAGGATGCCATAAAGAAAAACGGAAGCGCCAATATTAATGTAAAAGTTACAAATACCGACAGAACTTTCGGAACCTTAACGGGAGCGGAGATCACAAGAAATAACCCCGATACAAAGCGCGATGATATCTTATCGATCGAGGCCGAAGGTTCAGGCGGACAAAGCTTCGGTGCTTTCATTCCCAGAGGAATGTCAATCAACCTTACCGGTGATTCAAACGATTATCTCGGTAAAGGATTATCGGGAGGAAGGATCGTTGTAAAAGCGCCCGGTAATGCCGCCTATGATGCCGAAGACAATGTTATCGTAGGAAACGTTGCTTTATACGGTGCAACATCCGGAGAAGCCTATATCGCGGGCATGGCCGGTGAAAGATTCTGTGTCAGAAACTCAGGTGCCTATGCTGTCGTTGAAGGTGTCGGTGAGCACGGATGCGAATATATGACGGGTGGAAGAGCTGTCATTATCGGACCTACCGGAAAGAATTTCGCTGCCGGAATGAGTGGCGGTATAGCCTATGTATATGATGAGGGCTCAAAACTTTACCATAACCTTAATAAGGAAATGGTCCTTATGGAGAAGGTCGAAGTAAAGTCCGATATTGAAGAGCTTAAGAACATGCTTAAATCTCACGTTAAATACACGGGCTCGGTCAAAGCATCAAAGATACTTGATAACTGGAAAGAAGAGCTTCCCAAGTTTAAGAAGATAATACCCGGTGATTACAAGAAACTCATGGTAATGACGGGAACATTCGAAGAACAGGGAATGAGCCGTGAGGATGCTGAAGTAGAGGCATTTTATGCCTGCACCGGAAAGGAGGCCTGACATGGGAAAAGCTACCGGATTTATGGAATATGAAAGAAAAGATGCTCCCGTAACAGGGCCGTCCGAGAGAATAAAGGATTTTGCGGAGTTCCACAAAAGGCTCTCTTATGAGGAACAGCAGCTTCAGGGAGCAAGATGTATGTCCTGCGGAGTTCCTTTTTGCCAGTCGGGTACGATGATTGCAGGTATGATGTCCGGATGCCCGCTGCATAACCTTGTTCCCGAAACGAATGAACTTGTTTACAGGGGAAATTATGAGCAGGCTTATCGCAGGCTTTCCATCACTCATACGCTGCCTGAATTTACATCGAGGGTATGCCCTGCACTTTGTGAAAATGCCTGCACATGCGGACTTTATGACAAGCCGGTATCAACAAAGGAAAACGAGCTTGCGATAATCGAGTATGCATTTGAGCACGGTCTTGTTAAAGAACAGATCCCTGAGGTAAGGACAGGCAAAAAGATAGCCGTTATAGGCTCAGGTCCTTCCGGATTATCCGCAGCCCAGCTTTTAAATTCAAGAGGACATTCGGTTACGGTGTTTGAAAGAAGTGACAGACCCGGCGGATTGTTAAGATACGGCATTCCGAACATGAAACTGGATAAAAGGATCATCGACCGCAGGATAAAGCTCCTTGAAGAAGCGGGCGTGGTATTTAAATGTAATACCGATGTAGGAAAGGATATAAAAGGGGATGAGATACTTAAGGAATTTGACAGGGTCATCCTTTGCGGCGGTGCTTCAAATCCAAGAGACATAAATGCTCCGGGAAGAGATGCCGGAGGAATATACTTTGCCGTAGATTTCCTTAAGGAAGTAAGCAAGAAGCTTATCGATCTTGATTATGACTATGAAAAGCTTATTAAAAGCAGTGATTTTTCGTTTAAAAGCCTTAATGGAAAAAGCGTCATAGTAATAGGCGGCGGTGATACGGGTAATGACTGTGTCGGAACCTCGATAAGACTTGGCGCCGAAAAAGTTACACAGCTTGAGATGATGCCTAAAGCACCCGATAAAAGGACCGCATCAAATCCCTGGCCCGAATGGCCAAAGATCTTAAAGACCGACTACGGCCAGGAAGAGGCTATAGAAAAATTTGGATCCGATCCAAGGATATACCAGACAACGGTCGATGAGTTCATTAAGGATAAAAAAGGTCAGCTTAAAGCCGTAAGGATAGTATCTTTGGAGCCCCATAAAGATGAAAAGACCGGAAGGATGAACATGGAAAAGGTTCCCGGAAGCGAAAAAGAGCTTAAAGCCGATCTGGTACTTATCGCGGCAGGCTTTTTGGGATCACAGGAATACCTGACAGATACCTTTAAGGTTGAAAGGAACGTAAGGACTAATGTTAAGACATCAGCAGATTCTTTCGAGACCTCAATTAAAGGAGTATTCACTGCGGGAGACATGCACAGCGGACAGTCGCTTGTGGTACGTGCGATAGCCGAAGGAAGAGCAGTTGCGGCAAGCGTTGATAAATCTTTGATGGGATATACGAATTTAAGATAGTGACACATAAGGAAACAATGGATGGCATTGTATTGACAAGTTATATGGCAACATGTCATTCTGAACCCAGAAAAATAATTGCTACGGAGGGAAGCATTATGACGGAAAAGGAAATATACGAGCTTATTGAAAACGAAGGAGTTGAGTTTATAAGACTCCAGTTTACCGATATATTCGGCAGACTGAAGAACATTGCGGTAACACCGGGACAGATGGAAAAGGTATTTGCAAACAGATATACCTTTGACGGTGATGCTGCTTTCGGTCACAGATATTCTTTTGAAGAAAAACTCTATCTTTATCCGGACAGGGATACATTTATGATCCTGCCCTGGAGACCCCAGCAGGGAAAGGTTGCAAAGATCATATGCGATATAAGGCATAAGGACGGAACGCCTTTTGAATGCTGCTCCAGAAACATCCTTCGCACAACCTTAAATGCGGTCGCTGATAAGGGTTATATGCTGATGGTAGATCCGGAATGTGAGTTTTTCCTTTTCCATACCGATGAAAATGGACTTCCCACAACCACAACTCATGAAAAAGCAGGATATATGGATGTAGGTCCTTCTGATTTCGGCGAGAATGCTAGACGAGATATTGTGCTCATGCTCGAAGAAATGGGATTTGAGATCGAATCTTCTCATCATGAATCTGCACCTGCACAGCATGAGATAGAGCTTAAGGAATCGGAAGCCATGAAGATGGCTGATTCCATCATGACATTCAGGTTTGCTGTAAGATCGATAGCCAAAAGGTTCGGTCTTTACGCTACCTTTATGCCAAAGCCCAAAAACGGCATACCCGGATCCGGAATGCATACGAACTTTACGCTTATTAAGGACGGAAAGAACGTATTTAAAAACGATGACGGAACGGTCTCAAAAGAGGCGATGTATTTTATAGGAGGAGTGCTTAAGCATTCAAAGGCCCTTGCCGCAATAGCAAATCCCACGGTCAATTCATATAAAAGGCTGATCGAGGGCTATGACCAAAAGGATACCTACCTTTGGGCGGAAAGCGGTGAAAGTGCGCTTGTTAAGCTTAATAACGATATAGATGACATTAAGGTTGAATTAAGATTCCCCGACGGATCATCAAACCCTTATCTTTTGTTTGCAACAGCACTTGTTGCAGGCCTTGATGGCATAGAACAAAGGATCGAACCGGGCTCAAAAAACATATTGAGCGTTGACGAAGACGGTCTTTTGCCCAATAACCTTAAAGATGCTCTTAATGAGCTTTCAAAGGATAATACTCTTATCTCTTCACTTGGAGAGGATTTTTCAAAGATATTTATAACCATTAAAAACAACGAATGGCGGGACTTCATGAGAGAAGTTTCCGACTGGGAACTCGATCGTTATCTTAGCAGGATCTGACGGAGGAAACATGGGCAGTATCATTGTAGCGATGCCCAGGTATGATGACGCCGGAAGGATAGCCGAGATATTTAAACGAAGTGATATCTGGGAAAATGTAAGGATAGTGAAACAGGGTTCCGAGATACTGTTGACTGTCGAGAACGAAGATGTGGATCTCGTGGTCTGTACGGGAAGGCTCAGTGATATGGGCTATGAGGAACTTTCCGAATATCTGCCATCCGGCGTAAATATGATACTTTTGACATCCGATGCGGGACTTATCCCGTTTTCAAGCAATATAGTAAAACTACTGATGCCTTTTAAACCGGGTGATCTTATTAGTACGGCAAAAATGCTCCTGCCTTACGGCGGATACAGGGTTAGCAAAAAGAAAGCCGAAAGAAGTCCCGGGGAACAAAAGCTTATCGATCATGCAAAAAAGCTGCTCATGGATAATAACGAGATGAGCGAACCCGAGGCGTTTAAGTATATACAAAAAAGCAGCATGGATTCAGGGCGTACGATGGTGGAGACGGCCTCGATGATAATCATGCTTGCCAATGAGTATGAATAAGGTGGGATTATGAAGATTACATTTACCAAAATGGAAGGATGCGGAAACGATTACGTTTATATAAACGGAGCTGCCGTACCTGTTGATAAGGAAATAAAGCCTGACCTTGTAAGAAAGCTTTCCGACAGGCATTTCGGAATAGGCTCGGACGGGGTTATCTTTATCAATCCTTCGGAAAAAGCCGATTTTGAGATGGAAATGTGGAACGCCGACGGTACAAGAGCCGAAATGTGCGGAAACGGTATAAGATGCGTTGCAAAATACGTTTACGATAAGAGCCTGACACAAAAGACCGAGCTTAAGATAGAAAGCTTCGGCAAGGTAAAGGACATAACGATAATACCTGAAGACGGTAAGGCAAAACTCATAAGGGTAAATATGGGTTCTCCTATCCTTGAAAGCTCACAGATCCCTGTTGTTTCGGGAAGCGAAAAGGTTATTGATGAGCTTATATGCACGGACGCCGGAGATTTTAACATGACCTGCGTATCAATGGGCAATCCACATGCCGTCATATTCGAAGACCCCGACGTTATAGATATAGAAAAGGCCGGATCTGCGGTTGAAAATCACCCCAGATTCCCCAAAAGGACTAATACGGAATTTGTTAAGATCATAGACCGGGCAAACGTAAGGATGAGAGTATGGGAGCGCGGTACCGGTGAAACACTGGCCTGCGGAACCGGATGTTGTGCAACGGCTGTTGCCTGCGTACTAAACGGCCTTACCGATGATAAAGTGACAGTCCATGTTCTTGGCGGCAGGATAGAAGTATTCTGGGACCGTGATAACGATACGGTGTATATGACAGGACCCGCAAAAACTGTATTTGAAGGAGAAATAGATTATGACCAGGATCAACAATAACTATCTTAAGCTTCCGGGAAGCTATCTTTTTTCTAACATTGCCAAAAAGGTAAATGAATTTACGGCCGCAAATCCCGACAAAAAGATAATAAGGCTCGGAATAGGCGATGTTACAAGACCTCTGACGCCTACGATAATAAGGTCACTCCATGATGCGGTGGATGAGATGGCCGATGAAAAGACATTTAAGGGATATGCACCGGATCTTGGATATTCATTTTTGCGTGAAGCTATAGCCCGGGTTGATTATAAGGAAAGAGGGTGCGATATAGCGCCTGATGAGATATTTGTATCGGACGGAGCTAAATGCGATTCGGGAAACATCCAGGAGATATTCTCTGTCGATAATAAGATAGCCGTGTGTGACCCCGTATATCCCGTATATGTTGATTCAAACGTTATGGCAGGAAGAGCCGGAGATTATATTTCGAGCGAGGAAAGATTTTCAAACGTGATCTACATGCCCTGTACGGAGGATAACGGATTTGCACCGGAATTCCCCGAAGAAACTCCTGATATCATATATCTTTGCTTCCCCAATAACCCTACGGGAGCAACCGTAAATAAGGATGCTCTTCAAAAGTGGGTCGATTATGCTAACAAAAACGGTTCGGTGATCATCTATGATGCTGCATATGAAGCATATATAAGCGAAGATGACGTCCCTCATTCGATATATGAGTGTACTGGCGCTAAAACCTGTGCGATCGAACTTCATTCATTCTCCAAGAACGCCGGATTTACGGGAGTGAGACTTGGATATACAGTAATTCCAAAAGAACTTGAAAGAGACGGAGTAAAACTTCATTCATTATGGGCTAGAAGACACAGCACCAAATATAACGGAGCACCTTACATCGTTCAAAAAGCAGGTAAAGCAGTATATTCTCCTGAAGGACAAAACGAGATAAAAGGACTTGTCGGATATTATATGAAGAATGCTTCCTATATCCTTAACGGTCTTAAAGAAGCAGGTTTTACCGTATCAGGTGGCGTTAATGCTCCTTATATATGGCTTAAGACTCCTCAAAATATGACAAGCTGGGATTTCTTTGACCATCTGCTTACCAAGGCTAATGTTGTTGGAACTCCGGGCTCCGGCTTTGGCCCACACGGAGAAGGATATTTCAGGCTTACGGCGTTTGGAAGTTATGAAAATACGGTTGAAGCGGTAGACAGGATAAAAAAGCTCTGATATGTGATATAATCATATCATGAAAAACAGAAAGCTTAAGATCGTATTCAATTCTCCAACAGTACTTGCATTTGTATTTATCAGCTTTGCAGCGATGATGATAGGATATCTGACGGCCGGATTAACCGACAGGCTCCTTTTTACCACATATCGCTCATCGCTCAAGGATCCATTTACTTACATAAGGTTTTTTACACATGTTTTAGGCCATGCCGGGTGGGAACACTATATCGGTAACATGGCCTATATTCTTTTGCTCGGTCCCCTTCTGGAAGAAAAATACGGGTCAAAGAAAATACTTGAGATAATTGCCATCACCGCACTGATAACTGGTGTTATTAATTATCTGCTGTTTTCCAATGTTGCGCTTTGCGGAGCCAGCGGTATAGTATTTGCCTTTATCCTGCTAACTTCATTTACCGGATTCAGGGATGGTGAACTTCCCATTACATTTATATTGGTAGCAGTTATCTTCCTCGGACAGCAGATTTGTGAAGGATTATTTGTAAAAGATAATGTTTCAAACCTCTCGCATGTACTTGGAGGAGTGATCGGAGCCATTGCAGGATACCAATTAAATAAAAAGTAGATTTAATTTATGATACGTCTTGGCCTTGATTCGACAATAAGATTATGTGCTGAACTTAATGATCCGCAGAATGAACTTGACTTTATTCATATAGCAGGAACCAACGGAAAGGGCTCGGTAAGCGCCGTCATTTCTTCAGTTTTAAGAGAATCGGGACTTAAAGTTGGGTCATATAATTCACCGGCTGTATTTTCGGAAACCGAGATCATAAGGATAAACAACAGGAATATCACAAAAAAGAAATATGATGAGCTTCACCTTATGATCGAAGGTGTATGCGACAAGATTGAAAAAGAAGGGAATGCAAGGCCGACGGAATTTGAAATCCAGACGGCACTTGCATTTAAGTATTTTAAAGATAACAGCTGTGATATAGTTGTCCTAGAATGTGGTATGGGCGGGGAAGGCGATGCCACAAATGTGATAAGGGATCCTCTGGAGTGTATATTTACTTCCGTTTCGATGGATCATACGGAATACCTCGGAAATAGTTTACATAAGATTGCTTATACAAAAGCCGGGATCATTAAAGAAGGAGCGCTTGTCTTTACATCAAATACCGATCCTGAGGTTGTTGATGCGATAAAAGAAAAAGCCAAGGATTTTGACATCTCGGTTAAAATAACCATACCCGATACGGCTTTGCTCAAAAAAACTTCTTTTAGAGCTTCTTACCAGGCAGAGAATGTATCTTTGGCCGTTTGTGCACTTAAGGCTTTAAACGGCAGAAAACTAAAGTCGGGTAAAGAGATAACTATTGACGACAAGGTGATAGATACTGGTTTACATAATGTATCATGGCCCGGTCGATTCGAACTTATTTCCCAAAGGCCTGACATCATAATAGACGGAGCTCATAATCCGGGAGCTGCAAAAGCACTTAAATTATCACTTGACCAAAAATATAAGGGTAAAAAGCAGTTTGTATTTGTTGTCGGAATGTTAGCGGATAAGGACCATGAAAACGTTCTTTCCATCCTTTTGAAGGACGCTTATCAGGTTCTTACGGTATCTACTACAGGTCTTCGAGGATTTGATGCTGTGTCACTTGCGGGTGTAGCTTCTTTATATAATCCTTTGGTCACTTCCGTCGGAGGAGTACATGAAGCGATGGAGCTTGCGACCATGCTTGCAGGGAAAGATAAAGTGATCGTTGTCTGCGGTACGTTATCGCTGCTTGATGAAGTAAAGAAATGGTGTAAAACATTAAGGGGAAAATGATTTTGAATAATAAAAGAACACAAGTTATGGCTGTATTAAATGTTACGGCAGATTCATTTTCGGATGGCGGAAAACTGCTTGACGGTTGGGATCATGTGGATATTGATAAAGTTGTCGATAAGGTCGGTTCACTTATCGACATGGGAGCTGATATCATAGATGTCGGCGGGGAATCTACAAGACCCGGAGCAACGCTGATATCCGCCGATGAAGAAATTACGCGTGTTATTCCTGTTATCGATGCCATCAAAAAAAGATTTGACGTTACCATTTCAGTGGATACCTA
Organism: Lachnospiraceae bacterium; assembly: GCA_024690205.1. Classification (GTDB taxonomy): domain Bacteria; phylum Bacillota; class Clostridia; order Lachnospirales; family Lachnospiraceae; genus JAILLW01. The sequence continues at coordinate 18,345 of JAILCX010000032.1, forward strand.
TAAAGCTGTAACTGCAAAGGAAGCTGTTAAAGCAGGAGCTTCAATAGTAAATGACATAGGTATGCTAAGACTTGACCCTGACATGTCAAAGACGGTTGCTTCTTTGGATGTAAGATACGTCCTTACACATAATATAGGTACAACAGAGATCCGGAATAAGAATGATATCAGAGATTATGTTAACCTATCAGCCGATAAAGCCTTCGATATGAAGGGGATTGAACTTGCAGGCCAATGTTATGTAAATCAGTTGCTTTATGAATTAAAAACTGTTATCGGTGAAGCCAAGAAGTCGGGTATCAAAAAGGAGAATATCATAATTGATCCGGGCCTTGGTTTTTGTAAAACCTATGAGCAGAATATGACAATACTTAAGTATCTCGACCGTCTTACGGAGCTTGGTTATCCGGTATTACTGGGCTCATCAAGAAAGAGTTTTATAGGTAAGGCAACCGGAGCAGATATCCAAAACAGAGACTCGGGAACGGTCGCTACAACCGTAATGGGAGTTTTGGCAGGAATAGATATAGTAAGAGTGCATGATGTGGCATCAAATGTTAACGTTATCCGCATGACTGAAGCTGTAATGAACATGTAAGGGAGGTAGAGTATGAGCGATGTGATCACTTTAAAGGGTATAAAGGTATTTGCCAATCACGGTGTATTCGAATTCGAGAAGGAACGGGGCCAGGAATTTCTGGTTGACATAACAATGAAAACAAATTTATGTAAACCTCAGTTCTCGGACGAATTATCTGATACGATAAACTATGCTACAGTTAGTGATGTCGTTTCGGATTTTGTTAAAAATACAGCGTTTAACCTTATCGAAAAGGTTGCTTATGAACTTTCCAAGGAGATCCTTATCAGATTTAACACTGTGGAAGAAGTTAACATAAAACTCCACAAGCCAAATGCACCTCTCGAAGTTAAAACGGAAGATGTTATAGTTGACATAACAAATAAGTGGAACCTTGTTTATATCGGTGTGGGGTCTAATATAGGCGATAAAGTTGGAAATATCAAAAAAGCGTTATGTCAACTAGAAAATGATGACATGTTCAGAGAAATCGTATGTACCGAACTTATAAAGACAAAGCCCTACGGCGGAGTCAAGCAGGATGACTTCATGAACGGCGTAATAAAGTTAAGGACTATATACAATCCATACGAACTGCTTAAGGTTCTCCATGACTATGAGCATGAGGCCGGCCGTGAAAGATCTATCCATTGGGGACCGAGAACTCTCGATCTTGATATTCTTTTCTATGAAGATTATCTTATTGATTCCGAGGAGCTTAAGATCCCTCATATCGATATGGAAAACAGATTGTTTGAGCTTGAACCGCTCATGCAGATGTGTCCTTTGATGTACAACAGAAGGACCGGTTCCACGGTTGAAGATATGTATTACGGATTAAAAAAGCAGGATAAGAAGAAAAAGAAGAAATAGATTATGGGAATGTGTGAAGAATGTGCGTATTTCACATATGATGAAGAATATGAGGAATACGTTTGCGATGTGAATATGGATGAAGACGATTACGGATCTTTGCTAAGCAGAGGCTTTAAGGAGTGTCCGTATTTCAGGGACGGAGATGAATACAAAGTCGTAAGGCATCAGCTGTAAAATAAAAGGCACGTCATCGTGCCTTTTTTGCTGCTTCTTCGGCTGCCGTGAAAAGCTGAACGTTCACGGGACCGTTAAGCGGTGTCCTGTACATCGGAGCATCCGTCCCGAAACTCCTGAAATATACATAAAGACTTGTCGTATTAATGTCGCAGTAAGTCCCTGGTGCAACGATCTCGGGTTCCGATCCGTCGATCCTCATTCGCATGAGACAGGGATTTTGAGGGTCGTTTTTGCTGTAGTAGATATAGCTGTCTGATACGTTGAACATATCTACTCTGTCGTTTGTGAGTTTTTCTACCGTGTTTCCCGATAGTGAATATCTGCATATGCTGTAATCATCGGCTACATCCATATAGTAGATATATCCGTTTGAGTATTCGGGATACCACAGATTCCCGGGATAAACGGTAAATATGACATCCTGATTTGTATCAAGAGCATAAAGATAATGATCTTTTTCGCTTCCGTTAAAATATATCTTTCCGTAATCGGCTGAAGCCGGATTTATTATGACATCCGATACGAGCTCGTTTTCGGTCTTGTCTATTTTAACCTTCCAAGTCTTAGTGAAATCCTTGTTATTATACTTTTGATAATAAATATAGTTGCCGACAAGCTGCATCGCAGTGCAGGCAGTCCTGTCAAGACAGACGGCATTTTTTCCGTTACGGTTGCATCTGTATAATCCGAAGGTCCTTACCACATATCCAAGTCCGGTCCCGCCGTCTGCGGTATCGAGGTAGTAGTACACGTAATCCCCGTAAGCAAGTATATTTTTAACATGTGAGTTAGCAACCTTTTTTATATCCGTCTCATCAGGGTTCATGGAATAAAGATATCCGCGGTCATAGGGATTTGAAAAGAATACGCGACCGTCATATTCGGCAAATAATCCGCCGTTGTTGATATTTCCGGCAGTGTTTCCGACTGCGGCATTATCATTTAACTTGACCCGTTTCCCAATCAAATTTATAACCGCAAAAACAGCAAGCATCAGAACCAATATACCAACAAATATAATTACCTTTATCGACTGTGATTTTTTCATATGATCTTCCTGCAGTTTATATTGAGCTTTTTACTGCTTCTTTACTATTTTTCACTTTTTTCGCGTGATATCTCAGGCGTCGATCACACGTGTATTATATGCTACAAATGCAATTTAGTGGTTTTCGATTATCTGTAAATATTATAAAATATAGAAGATGTATGTGCAAATTGTCAGGCAAAAGATACAGTATTCGGGAAATGACTAATACAGTATCCGGTAAATGGTAAATTAATTACACAGAGGAAATGATTGATGCGTGAAAATGAGTTGATCGTATATAAGCATTTTGATAAAGATGACGCGAAACTTCTGTACGGGATGATCAACGTCGCAGAGCACTTTTGTGAGATGGAGTCAGAGGAAGCAAAAGCGCTTTTCTATGACTGCGTAAACGGACTGATAGATCTTGCGGGTTCACACGGATTTTACGGGAATATCTGGCACTGCTTTCTTACAAATCTCCTTGTAAACAACGAAAACACATATTCCAAGGCATGTGAGATAACAGGATCCGTTGAAGGAAGCATTAATGAAGCTGTCCTTCACGACATAAAGATATTCAAAGAGTTCTTTGAACTTGATTTTGCCCCGCTTACCGAGTTTCTGGGCACTGACTGTTTTTCCATCGTTCAAAACTACATATCTTCCGCACCGGAATCAAAGGTATATAACTCCAGGGTAAGGGAGAGGATATGCAATCTTGCTAAGGTACTGTCCGGTAATTCAACAGCTTTGGATATGAAAGAAACGCTTACAGCGTTCTATAAAGATTACGGCGTAGGCAAATTTGGTTTACATAAAGCATTCAGACTTGTGCATAATGCTGATGATAACATGGTTTCCATCGAACCGATCCTTAATATCACGCATGTTAAATTGGATGACCTTGTAGGCTACGAGATACCAAAGAGCAAGCTCATAGAAAACACGGAAGCCTTTGTAAACGGCAAAAGAGCAAACAACTGTCTGCTTTACGGGGACTCGGGGACCGGAAAATCTAGTTCGATAAAGGCCATTGCAAATACATATTATGAGCACGGGCTCAGGATCATTGAGATCTACAAGCATGATTTCAGGTACATAAACGATGTGATATCCGAGGTCAAAAACAGAAACTACAAGTTCATACTTTATATGGATGATCTTAGCTTTGAAGAGTTCGAGACTGAATATAAATATCTTAAGGCGGTAATTGAGGGCGGTTTGGAAAAGAAGCCGAAGAATGTTCTTATCTATGCCACTTCAAACAGAAGACATCTTGTACGTGAAAAGTTTTCAGACAAAGCTGAAAGAGACGATGATCTTCATACAAACGATACCGTCCAGGAAAAGCTGTCCCTGTCACAGAGGTTCGGAGTTTCGATCTACTTCGGCTCGCCGGATAAGAAGGAATTTGAAAAGATCGTGCTTACGTTGGCCGAAAGGAACGGTCTTGATATACCAAAAGATGAGCTTTTATTACTTGCAAACAAATGGGAACTTTCACATGGCGGAAGATCGGGTCGTACGGCAAGCCAGTTTATTGATAATCTTGTAGGTTCAAAGGAGATATAATGGCATATTCCACTTTTGCAGCAATCGACATAGGATCATTTGAAGTTTCGATGAAGATATATGAGGTTTCGCCGAAGAAGGGTATGAGACAGATCGATTATGTGTCGCATTCCATAGATCTCGGAACCGATTCATATACAAAAGGAAAGATAGACTCTGAAAGGCTCGATGAGCTTTTCGGAATACTCAAGGAATTCCGTAAGATCATGAAAACCTACAGAGTTGATGATTATAAAGCCTACGGAACATCGGCCATCAGAGAAGCGGTAAACAGGAACATCCTTTTAAGCCAGATAGAGCAGGTTACAGGTATAAAAGTTGATGTCTTAAGCAACTCCGAGCAGAGGTTTCTTGATTATAAGTCGGTTGCTTTTCAGGGTGAAAAGTTTGAAAAATTCATCGAGAAAGGCACTGCGATCTATGATGTCGGCGGCGGAAGCGTGCAGATGTCACTTTTCAGCAAAGATACGCTCATCTCGACCCAGAACATGAGACTCGGGGTATTAAGGATGCAGGAGCGCATGCACAGCATGGGCGCTTCAATGAGACAGTATGATGCCCTTATAAGGGAACTTGCCCAAAGCCAGCTTTCCGTTTATAAGAGGCTCTATCTTAAGGATAAAGAGATAGACAATCTGATCATCGTCGATGACTATATCTCAAATGCCGTTATCAAAGGAAAGATAGGCGGAGAAAAAGACAATATATTCGGACGTGAGACCGTGGAAGAATATCTTAAGATGAGCCGGGAACTCGGACGTTCTGAGATAGCATCAAGACTTTCGGTTTCCGAAAATGATATTCCTCTTTTGTATATCTCTCTCATATTACTTGACGAAGTTATGTTAACCACAGGAGCGACTAAGATCTGGGCTCCGGGAGTTACGTTGTGTGACGGAATAGCATACGAATATGCCGAATACAATAACTTTCTTACTTCATCCCATAAGTTTGAAAACGACATCATTTCATGTGCGATGCAGATCTCAAAAAGGTACATGGGTTCAAAGAAACGTTCGGAAACGCTTGAAAATATCGCTTGCAGGATATTTGATGCGACTAAGGAAGTTCACGGAATGGGTGCCAGGGAAAAGCTCCTTTTAAGACTTGCCGCGATGCTTCATGACTGCGGAAAATATATTTCGATGCAGAACCTTGCCGAATGCTCTTATGGAATAATTATGTCAACTGAAATCATCGGTATATCCCATAAAGAAAGAACGATAGTAGCCAATACGGTCAAGTACAACCAGCTGCCTTTTGAATATTACGAAGAGCTTTCTTCACATGAGAGTATCGAAAGAAAGGATCATATGAAGATCGCAAAGCTCACTGCGATATTAAGACTTGCGAACGGCCTTGACCGCTCACACAAGATGAAGTTTAAGGACGTCGAGGTTGAAGCAAAGAACGGCATGCTGAACATTACCGTTTCGACGGATGAAGATATAGCTCTTGAGAAGGGCCTTTTTGGAAACAGAGCCGCATTCTTTGAAGAAGTGTATAACTTAAAGCCAGTTATAAGGCAAAAGAGATCTATATAATTGGTTGACATAACACCAAATTGGTTTACATAATACAATTCTAGTTTACATAACAATAAATTGTGGTTAACATAAAATGGAAACAAGAAAATTTGATATGCATGTCCATACGATGGAAGGATCGCCGGATTCTTCGGTAAGTATCATGGAATGCGTAAAGATCTTAAAAGAAAAAGGGTATGGCGGGATGCTGGTGACCGATCATAATTCCTATAAGGGTTATGAGGCCATGACTTTTTCGGAGAAGCAAAACTTAGGTGATTTTGTTGTTTTAAGGGGTATAGAGTACGATACATTCGGTTCGGGGCACATGCTTATAATAATGCCAGAAGGAAAGATCCCCAAAGGCCTTTATCACAGAGGACTTCCACTTGCAACGGTTTTAAGGATCGTTCATGAAAACGGTGGGATCATAGGTCCGGCTCATCCTTGCGGAGAACCGTTTCTTAGTTTTTATTCAACGGGTTTTTGGTTTAAACAAAAGGACCTTCGATCAAAGATTATGGAAGAGTTTGATTTTCTCGAGGGTTATAACGCCTGCGAAGTTCCTGATAATAACTTAAAAGCAAGGAAGGCCGCAGCATTTTACAAAAAGCCCATGACGGCCGGTTCGGATTCTCATAAGGCAGATTGTGTCGGACTGGGATGGACCGATCTTCCGTCAGATATAAAGTGTGAAGATGATCTTATAAGATATATAAAAACAAAGCCGGACATTTATATCGGTGGCAGATTCTACGGAAAGAGCACCAAGGAAAAGCTGGGAAAGGCAAATCATTTCCTCGTTTACGGATTTTTTTATTACAACAAGGCACAGAATCTTGCTCATCAGTTGATAAGAGTAGCAAAAAGGCATAATAATTTTGATCCAGGTGAAAAACTATGAAGACAAATGATTATTCAAGACCGGAATACTACGAAAACAGAGAATTAAGCTGGCTGAAATTCAACCAAAGAGTTCTTTATGAGGCTAAAAATGAAGGGACGCCTCTTTTTGAAAGGCTTAAGTTCCTGAGCATTACGGCTTCAAACCTTGATGAGTTTATTATGGTCAGGGTGGCTTCTTTGCGTGATATGGAAAGTGCCGGATACGACAAAAAAGATATTGCAGGCCTTAGCGTTAAAGAACAAAGAGAAAAGGTAAACAGGGCGGTACATGATTTTGTCTATGAGCAATACCGCATATATAATACTTCGATCGTACCTTCGCTTAAGGAAAACGGACTTAAGATAATAAACGGTAAGAATTTCGGAACGGTGTTTTCTCCTTCGGACATTGAATATCTTGACAGGTATTTTGAAAATGAAGTTTATCCCGTTCTTACGCCGATGGCCGTGGATTCTTCAAGACCGTTCCCTCTTATAAGGAATAAGTCCTTAAATATAGGTGCATTGGTGCGTAAAAAGGACGGAGAAGACGGTATTGAGTTTGCAACGGTCCAGGTTCCTTCCGTTCTTCCGAGAGTCGTTGAGCTTCCAAAGAGCGAAGACGGTACAAGAAGGATCGTTTTCCTTGAAGATATCATAGCCTGCAATATCAAAAAGCTTTTCCTTAACTATGATATCACCGCGTATTCATACTTTAGGATAACAAGAAGTGCCGACTTTTCATTTGATGAAGACGAGGCGGATGACCTTTTAAAAGAGATTGAAAAGCAGGTAAGGCTCCGTGCGTGGGGTGAGGCCATACGACTTGAAGTTGATTCCGGAATTAACAGGGAACTTCTTGAAAAGATAAGGGAAGAACTCGGATTATCCGAAAGCGATATATTTAAGATCGAAGGCCCCCTTGATCTTACCGTGCTTATGAAAGTTTATTCACTTAAGGAGTTTGACTCTCTTAAGGAAAGCAGATATTCAAGACCTCAGGAATATCCATATATTCCCGAAGGCTGCGATATATTTGAAAAGATCGCGGAAGGGGATAAGCTCCTTGTTCATCCCTTCCAGACTTTTGAGCCCGTCATAGAATTCGTATCCCAGGCCGCACTTGATCCCGATGTACTTGCGATAAAGCAGACGCTTTACCGTGTTTCGGGTAATTCACCCATCATAGCTGCCCTTGCAAAAGCTGCCGAAAACGGCAAGCAGGTAACCGTACTTGTTGAGCTCAAGGCACGATTTGATGAAGAGAACAATATCCTATGGGCAAAACGTCTTGAAAGAGCCGGATGTCACGTAATCTACGGGCTTGTCGGCCTGAAGACCCACTGTAAAATAACACTCGTTGTTAGAAAAGAAGAAGACGGTATCAGGCGTTATGTTCATCTCGGAACGGGAAATTACAACGACTCTACGGCAAGACTTTATACCGACGTCGGGCTGCTTACCGCCGATGAGTCGATAGGTGAAGATGCAACCGCCGTATTTAATATGCTAAGCGGTTATTCGGAGCCCAGGAACTGGAACAAGCTTACGGTTGCTCCATTGTGGCTCAAGGACAGGTTCCTTTATCTTATAAACCGCGAAAAGGAGCATGTATTAAAGGGTGAAAAGGGTCATATCATCGCAAAGATGAACAGTGTCTGTGATGCCGATGTTATAAAGGCACTTTATGAAGCGGCTGAAGCAGGAGTTAAGATAGAACTTATTGTAAGGGGAATATGTGCGTTAAAGACCGATGTGCCCGGCATAGGGGATAATATTACCGTCCGCTCGATCGTCGGCAATTTCCTTGAGCACGCCAGGATTTTCTATTTTGAAAATGCAGGATCTCCTGAGTATTACTGTGCTTCCGCAGACTGGATGCCAAGAAACCTAGAGCGACGCGTGGAGATATTGTTCCCCGTAGAGGATGAGCACTTAAGAGCAAAGCTACGTTTTATTTTGGATACGCAGCTTAAGGATAATGTTAAGGCGTTTGATCTTCAAAGAGACGGAAGCTATGTAAGAATGTCTGATGAGGCTAAAAAGACCGACGGTGATAATGCATCCGAAGAAAAGATCGATTCCCAGCTTGAATTCTGCCTCCAGGCAAAAAAGGCTGTTGAGTATGCGCACGGCAACAGAAATGAACGTGTTTTCATCCCAAGGGAAGCCCATTCGTGACGGCAAATAATCTGTTGACATATGCTTTTTAGATGATAAAATAATCCATGGTAATCTTCAGGGCAGGGTGAAATTCCTGACCGGCAGTGATGCATCTTAACCGCAACGGGTTAATGATGATAAGTCTGCGAGCTTAAGGCAGAACCGGTGCGAATCCGGTACCGACGGTAAAGTCCGGATGAAAGGAGATAAAATATGGAAAATGTTCTGTTTATTGTCGAAGCTTTAGTTATTGCTGCCGCACTCGTTCTTGTGGCATATCTCATCGAGAAACTCATTAAGAAAAAGAATCAGGATAGCGAAAGAGTGCTTTCTACAAGGAAAGTAGTCGTTATAGGCGTGTTTGGTGCCCTTGCTGCGGTTTTGATGCTTTTTGAAATCCCGATGCCGTTTGCACCTTCTTTTTACAAGCTTGATCTTTCAGAGCTCCCGATCCTTATAAATGCATTTGCATACGGACCCGTTGCAGGAGTCATGACCGAGCTTATAAAGATCCTTCTTAAGCTGATCATGAAGCCGAGCTCAACCGCTTTTGTCGGTGAGCTTGCCAATTTCCTTGTTGGAGTGAGCTTTGTACTGCCTGCATCACTTATTTATCTTTGGAAGAAGAATAAAAAGAGCGCGCTTTTGGCATGTGTTGCAGGTACGCTTATAATGACCGTTTTCGGTACGCTCTTAAATGCGGTATATCTGCTTCCCACTTTTGCTGCTTTGTACGGAATGCCGCTTGAGGCTATAATAGGAATGGGAACACAGATTAATTCAAAAATCACTGATGTAACGAGCTTTGTGATTTTTGCGGTTGCTCCTTTAAACCTTATAAAGGGATTTGTTGTTTCGCTCGTGACGCTTTTGATATACAAACCTCTTTCACCCATATTAAAGGGACAGCGTAAATAACGGAATTAATTTACATAACAAATATGGAACAGTATCTTACAGCCTTTTCAAATAAAGCAATACAATTCGGAATCAAAGTTGTACTTTGCATCGTCGTTTTCTTTATCGGTGCAAAGCTTATAGGTTTGCTTATCAAACTGCTTCATAAGGCATTTATGAAGTCAAAGGTTGAAAGCGGAGCCGTTTCATTTCTTGAGTCTTTTGTTAAGGTTGTTCTTTATATCATACTCGTCACACTGATCCTCACGGGATTCGGTGTAAATGCAACTTCGCTTGCAGCGGTTCTGGGTTCCGCAGGTCTGACCGCTGGACTCGCGCTTCAGGGAAGCCTTTCGAATTTTGCGGGCGGTGTCCTTATTCTTTTGCAAAAGCCCTTCAAGGTAGGAGATTACATATACGAGGACATGCACAAAAACGAAGGCGCGGTATATGATATCAAGCTGTTCTATACAAAGCTTAAAACTTCGGAAGGAAGGATAATCGTATGTCCCAATTCCGATCTTGCAAATACAAGTATCATCAACTATACATACCTTCATCCCGAGGGAGCAAGGAATGTTAAGGTATCAAATATCAAGATAGGCGTTGCATATAATACCGATCTTGATCTTGCAAAGGCGGTTTTGACAAAGCTTGTTGAAGATGAACCCTTAAGGGCTAAGGAAAGACCTTTTTCGGTAAGAGTTTCGGATTATTCGGACAGCGCGATATATTTTAATCTCTTTTGCGAATTTCCACTGGAAAACTACAATGCCGGACGCGGTTCAATCATGGAAAAGATTAAAAAGGCTTTCGATGAAAACAATATAAGCATCCCTTATCCGCAGCTTGATGTACATATGAAGGAATGAAATAAAGAAATAGTTCAAAGAATACCCCAACAGATGTTATAATATATCTGTTGGGGATTTTTTTCGGCTTTTGTAACGTTACGCTCACGGAGGTAAATACGAAAATGCATGAAGACAAAAAGAAATTAAGAAAGATCGGAATAATCATGTCGATTTTTATTGCTTCGGCTATGGGAATCGTTGCATCTGTTGTCATATCACATCGCCCTGATGCCCAAACACCGCCGTTCCCTGTTTTTTGCGCGATCAATGTAATTGAATCGATCATAGTAGGGTTATTGGTTGAATTCTTTGTCCCTTTGGATAAACTTGGAAAGAGTCTGGCGGCAAAAGCAAATGCCTATCCGCCGTCGGTAATGTTCAATCTTTTAAATTCCATACCTTTTTCCGTAGGAAATTCGGTTATAGTAAGTATGGTTGTAAGCTTCATAAATATCTCGCTTGCTCATTCAAAGATACCTGCCGAAGTTGCCCCTCCCCTTTTAGGGATGTGGTTTGCAAGCTGGGCTCCGTTGCTGCTTCCTTCAATTTTGGTAAGTTACGTGATATCGATAGTCATTTCACCTGTCGTTGTGGGACTTGTTATGGGAAAGAATGCCCGGATTACTCCCGACGAAAAAAAAGATGAAGCCTGAAGAATTGATCCGGTCATTTATATGAACATTCAGCAGTTAAAGATAAAAGAAAAAAAGCTTAGGGCGAAACAGAAGAACGGATATTCCGATAAGCGCGCCGACAAGATAAACAAAATACACAAAAAACGGATGAAGGGTGTTGTTAAAAACAGCACCGTTCTTTCAGCTCTATCCAGGATACCAACTTATGTTGCGATAATCATCGCAGCGCTTTTTGCCGTTGAGCGTTTTGAAGAAAATATAAAAAGAAATATAAGATCAGGAAGAGAAAACTGATGAAGGGAGCTGTATAAATGGCTGACAGACCCATAGGAAGAAAAAAGAATGTAACCGGAGGAGGTGCCGGGGTTCATAAAAGAGGTGAAGGACTGGGAACAGGGCCGGTCGGTGCACCGGTTTCACATGGTGGAGGCTCTTCATCGGGATCCGGCAACAACGCAACAAGAGGCGGAGGAAGAAGTCCGCTTTTCTTTATTGCTGTAATTATCATTTTAGTCTTAGCCGGAGGCGGTGGAGGATTAAGCTCGCTTCTTGGAGATTCTGACGATGATACATATAATCAGAGCACCTATGATCAGGGAACTGCTGATCCAACAGGTAATACCCAGACGGGAACATCACTTACTTCTTCCTTAATGGACAGCTTCTTTGGAGGCGGCTCATATTCTCCTTCATCAGGGGCTGCATGGAGCGGCCAGTCCAATACCGGAAGACTTGATACATCCGTAGCATCAGGTGCCAGAGAAAAAAAGACCGTTATAAAGGGTAACGGAAACGATGTAGTTACCATCATGGTATATATGTGCGGAACGGACCTTGAGAGCAAGCATGCCATGGCAACCAAGGATATGCAGGAGATGTTGAGCGCCAATGTCGGAAGCAACATAAACCTTATCATCTATACCGGCGGCTGCAAAAAGTGGCAGAATAACGTAGTCAGTTCTTCCGTGAACCAGATCTACCAGATAAGTAACGGGCAGATGAGATGCCTTAACGATAATGCAGGCAAAAGTGCCATGACGGATCCCGATAATCTTTCAGGATTTATCAAATGGACTGCATCAAACTTTCCCTCAGACAGATATGATCTCATCCTTTGGGATCACGGCGGCGGATCGACAGGCGGCTACGGATACGATGAAAAGAATGCTTTTTCCGGAGCCATGTCTTTATCGGGGATCAACAAGGCTCTTAAAGACGGAGGAGTATGGTTTGATTTTGTCGGATTCGATGCATGCCTCATGGCTACCGTTGAAAACGCACTCGTTGTTTCAAACTACAGCGATTACCTTATCGCTTCGGAGGAGACCGAACCCGGTATCGGCTGGTATTACACAAAGTGGCTTAACGAGTTAAACAACAACACTTCAATCCCGACAACTGAACTTGGAAAGATAATAATAGATACGTTCACCGATGCGTGCGAAAGTGGCGCTCCGGGACAAAAGACCACGCTTTCACTTATAGATCTTGCTGAACTTGAAGCAACTGTTCCCTCGGAACTTGCGGCATTTTCAAACGATACTTCCAACATGATAAAGAACAGTGAGTATGCCGTTGTTTCAAATGCAAGAGCAAATACAAGAGAATTTGCGACTTCATCAAAGATCGATCAGGTCGATCTTGTGGATTTTGCAAACAGGATGGGAACGGATGAGAGCAGGGCCCTTGCCGATGCGCTTCTTGGCTGTATCAAATATAACAGGACGGGAAGCAGCATGACCAATGCATACGGTCTTTCCATATATTTCCCGTACAAAAAAACATCCAAGGTCGACAGCATGGTAGATACCTATGAAGCGATCGGGATGAACAAAGAATATTCGTCTTGTATCCAGAACTTTGCTTCTTTGGAAGTGGCCGGACAGGTTGCTTCAGGCGGAACGCAATCTCCCGTGGGATCGATCTTTGACGGAACGACATCATCCGATACGGGCTCGGCTTTGGATTCGGCACAGATGATCGGCCAGCTGCTTTCGGCATTTATGGGAAGTGATTTCAGCTCCGTGGCAGGATTAAGTTCTTCCAACACAGGATTCCTCGGAAGAAGTCTTGATATCGATCAGGCTTCAGAATACATTGCTTCAACACACTTTGATCCGTCGTCAGTAATATGGACAGCTAATGAATACGGCGATTCCGTTATAAAGCTTGATGAGCGTGAGTGGGATTTGATAAAGGACCTTGAACTTAACGCATTTTATGATGACGGAGAAGGATATATCGATCTTGGCCTTGATAATGTGTTTGAATTTGACGATGAAGGAAATCTCCTTGCTCCTACCGACAAGACATGGCTTTCCATAGAAGAGCAGCCCGTGGCTTATTATCACCTTGATACTCAGGGAGAAGAGAATAACTATATCATCACCGGACGTGTTCCCTGTCTTTTAAACGGAACAAGATGTGAACTCATCGTTGTATTTACTTCGGAGAACGAAGACGGATATATAGCGGGAGCATGCTTCGATTATGTAGAAGGCGAAACCGACACGATCGCAAAGAACCTTACGGAACTTGAGATCGGAGATGAGATAGATTTCCTCTGCGACTACTACACTTACGATAAGGAATACAATGACAGTTACTGCCTCGGTGAGACACTGGTCGTTGATAAGGACATGAAGGATATGCTCATATCTAATACAGATGTCGGAGACGGGACAACGTTGATGACATACTGCTTCACCGATATCTATGGTCAGAGATACTGGACATCACCGTTAAGATACTAAGCTTATGTATTGAGTGAGTTCTGAGGATACATATATTTCCTAAGCAGACTATGATGAGAACGGAGTTAATAAAGGAGATTATTATGCCCGATTATGATGAAAAAGTTCTGAAAGCATTTTTTGACCAGCAATCAAAACTCTTCCCGGAAGGAAATGTCTGCGGGAGTTTGGAAGAGACAAAAGATTTTCTTGAAGAGAATTTTGCCGTTGTCGTTAACTCGGCAAAAGAGGTCATGGAGTACTTCGAAGAAGAAGGACTCGATCTTGAGGATATGGACGAGAATTCGATCCTTGATGCCGAAGAAGTGTTTGCGGTTGGCGACGGGAGATATCTCATTCTTGAAGGTTAGTTTACATAACAATAATAGTGATGCCCAACCGGGTATCGGAAAGGATCTTTAATGCACATAATCCTTCTTTCGGGCGGTTCGGGAAAGAGACTCTGGCCCCTTTCCAACGATGTCCGTTCAAAACAGTTCATCAAATTGTTCAAGACTGAAAACGGAGAATATGAATCGATGGTACAAAGGATGTACCGTCAGATAAAAAAGGTAGATCCGAATGCTTCCGTGACCATCGGAACATCAAAGGCCCAGGTATCTGCCATAAATAACCAGGTCGGGATTAATGTCGGAATATGCGTTGAACCATGCAGAAGAGACACTTTCCCCGCAATAGCTCTTGCTGCGGCATACCTTACAGATTATGAGAATATCTCTCCCGAGGAGCCCGTTGTCGTTTGCCCCGTGGATCCTTATGTGGAAGATGATTATTTTAATGCTTTGCGGACTATATCCGACATAGCTGCTGACGGACAGGTTAACCTTGCCCTTCTTGGAATGGAACCTACATATCCTTCAGAAAAATACGGATATATCATTCCCGAAAACGATTCTTTGGTAAGCCGCGTAAGCACTTTTAAGGAAAAGCCCGATGCAGCAACGGCAGCCGAGTATATTTCAAAAGGTGCCTTGTGGAACGGCGGTGTATTTGCATTTAAGTTAAAGTATGTTCTTGACAGGGCTCACGAACTTATCGACTTCACTGATTTTTATGACTTAAGGTCAAAGTACGATACTCTTGAAAAGATAAGCTTTGACTATGCTGTTGTCGAAAAAGAAAGCAATATTGCGGTAATGCGTTTTGCAGGTAAATGGAAGGATCTTGGTACCTGGAACACCCTTACCGAGGCGATGGATGAGCCGTTCATCGGTGAGGCAACTCTTAATGAGACTTGCGTAAATACTCATGTTATAAACGAGCTTGACATGCCGATCCTCTGCATGGGATTAAAGGATGTGGTCGTTGCCGCATCAGCTGAAGGAATACTCGTTTCGGACAAGGCTCAGTCAAGTTATATAAAACCTTATGTAGATAAGATAGATCAGCAGATCATGTTTGCCGAAAAATCATGGGGCAGTTTCCGTGTTCTTGATGTTCAGGATGAAAGCCTTACGATAAGAGTCACACTTACGGCAGGTCACAAGATGAACTATCATTACCATAATCGCCGTGATGAAGTGTGGACCATCATAGAAGGAAAAGGTATCGTCGTTATCGACGGTACGAAGATGAATGTTTCAGCGGGCGATGTGGTAAGGATGCCCAGAGGCACCAAGCACACCATCGAAGCCATTACGGAACTTAAGGTGATGGAAGTACAGCTCGGAAAAGAAATAAGAGTTGATGATAAAGTTAAGATACCTCTTGAGGAAGCTACACAATAAATGA
This sequence comes from Lachnospiraceae bacterium, assembly GCA_024690205.1. Lineage (GTDB taxonomy): Bacteria > Bacillota > Clostridia > Lachnospirales > Lachnospiraceae > JAILLW01. Next base: position 34,027 of record JAILCX010000032.1, read on the forward strand.
AGATCGGAGCACTTGAAGCGGGCGGGACCAAAATGGTCTGTGCCATATATGATGACAATTCAGCCCTTATAAAAAAGGAGACCTTTCCAACTAAGGAACCATCAAAAACACTTCCCGTTCTTATCGGTTTTTTTAAGAAGGAAGGGATCGATGCTTTGGGGATAGGGAGCTTCGGACCTGTCGATCTGGATAAGGGTTCGCCTACATACGGATATATAACAAAAACTCCGAAAGAGGGATGGAAAGATACCGATATCGCGGGACTGTTTAAAAGGGAACTCAAAATACCGGTTGGATTTGATACCGATGTAAATTGTTCTGCCATAGGAGAGCATGAGTTCGGAATAGGAAAAGACGTGGACTCATTGGTTTACATAACTATTGGTACCGGGATCGGGATCGGAGTTATCAGCGAAGGTAAAGTGATCCACGGTGCAATGCATCCCGAAGGCGGTCATATTATGTTGACCAAATCACCCAAAGATCCTTCGGGTTCCGTATGTCCTTATCATGATTCCTGTTTTGAAGGTCTTTGCTCAGGCCCCTCAATTGAAAAACGCTGGGGCAAAAAAGGTGCGGATCTTTCGGATGATCCCAAAGTCTGGGAACTGGAAGCTTGCTATATTGCTCAGGCCGTATTTACCTATACTGCTGTACTTTCTCCCAAAAGGATCATACTCGGCGGTGGAGTCATGCATCAAAGTGCGATGCTTCCCCTTATTAGAGAAAAGTTTTCGGAATATAACGGCGGATATATAAACAATAAATTCGTAAACGATCCTGATACCTACATCGTTCTTCAGTCCTTAGACGATGAACAGGGTATTCTGGGAGCATATATATTGGGACTTAGAGCCCTCGGAAAGAGCGTTTAATATGATCATCTTTAATATCATTTCGTTACTTGGCGGTCTTGCCATGTTCCTATACGGAATGAGGCTAATGGGAACTTCCTTAAAGGAAGGTTCATCCGGTACTTTAAAGAACGTTCTAGAACGTGTGACGGACAGTTATATCAAAGCATTTTTGCTTGGTATAGTTGTTACGGCGATAATACAGTCATCAACGGCAACCATAGTTATCACTTCTGGACTTGTAGCGGCAGGTGTCATTTCCCTTGACCAGTCACTCGGTATAATAATCGGAGCAAACGTAGGTACTACGGTAACAGGTCAGATTATCAGACTCCTTGATGTGGAGGCGGGAGGAAGCTTTGTATTAAGATTTTTCCAGCCTGCAACCCTTGCTCCCATAGCACTTATCTTCGGAATATGCTTCGTTATGTTCTTTAAGATAAGAAAGTCAGATAACCTCGGAAATATCTTTATCGGGTTCGGAATTCTCTTTTCCGGCCTTTTGAACATGACGGCGGCCGTGTCCGATTTTGCATCGACCGGTATCATAGACAAGCTCTTTTCAAACCTCGGAGACAATCCGTTCCTCGGATACTTAACAGGTGCCGGTATTGCATTCGTACTTCAAAGTTCATCGGCAACTATCGGCATTTTACAGGCCTTTTCACTTGCAGGTAACATTCCGTTCCGTGCGATCTATTCTGTTATCGTCGGTGTTTATCTTGGCGACTGTGTAACTACAGCGATAGTCTGTTCAATAGGAGCAAAGCAGGATGCCAGAAGAGTAGGTATCATAAATATCCTTTATAATTTAAGTAAATCACTTGTTGTTCTTCTTGCTGTAGTCATCTCAAAGAATGTCGGCCTTTTGGACTGGGTATGGGATGTTCCGATGAAATCCGGCGGAATAGCAAATGCCAATACCGTATTTAACTTAGGATGCGCGGTATTGCTCCTCCCGGTTGTGGGCCTTTTCAAGAAATTAAGCTTCAGGATCGTTAAGGAAGAACCTGCTAAAGAAAATAAATATGCCGATAAGCTTGATGCGTTAAGCCCTGTATTTTTCAGCACGCCCGCTCTTGCATTAAGAAGCTGTTATTCGGCACTCATGTGCATGTTTGATGCTTCATATACAGGTATAAACAAAGCATATGACCTTGTCGGAAAGTTCGATGAAAAGGTATACCAGGAAGTTCTTGATGAAGAAGAGAACATAGATCTTTTAACCGACCGGGTTGATAACTATCTTGTCCAGCTTTCACCTCACATAAGCGAGAATAATTATATCCTTATACTTACGCAGTATCACAAGGTCGTATCCGAATTCGAGCACCTGGGAGATTCTGCTGTATACATGGCACAGTGTGCAAAATCAATGTACGATGAGGGGATTTCTTTCACCTCGCAGGCAGTTAAGGAGATCAATCTTACAAGACTCCTTCTTAATAATATACTGGAACAGGCTAACAGCGCTTTTTCAAAAAGGGATATCGATGCGGCAAGGCATGTCGAGCCTCTTTGTGATGTTATGAGCTCATTAACGAGCAGGCTGCATGATAACCATCTTGAAAGACTGCGTGAAGGACAGTGTACCGTCCGTGCAGGCATTTTGTTCTCTGATCTTTTATCACATATAAACGATGTTTCGGATACCTGCTCAAATGTCGGAAAGGCTACGATCACCCGTGTCTATCCGGAAACAGCGGATAATGCGCACTCTTATATTTCATCGTTAAAGATGACCGACGATTACTCAAAAGAGTATGAAAGGGCGCATTCTTTATACTTCAATCAGTTGATAACGTAAAAAACAGTTGATTTTTTTGATTTTGGGTGTTAAAATCTACTAAGAATATGAATTATCAAAGTGGTGGCTTGAAAGAGCCACCACTTCTTTATTGAAAAAACGATGTTAATCATCGCGATGACGGAAGGTGATCGATTGTCAAAAAGAGAAGATATTGAAAAAAGGACGGAAGAACTGCTGAAAGACGTCGCAGACAAAAACAGTGTAAAGATCTACGATGTCGAGTATGTCAAAGAAGGATCCGATTTCTTCCTTCGGTGCTACATAGATAAGGAAGGCGGCGTCACGATAGATGACTGCGAGAACGTATCACGTGAAATGTCGGATCTTCTTGATAAGAATGACTATATAGACGATGCATACATACTTGAGGTGAGTTCTCCGGGACTTGGAAGATCATTAAAAAAAGACAGGCATTTGGAATACTCTGTAGGCGAAGAAGTCGAAGTTAAGCTTTTTAAGCCGCCGGAGGATTCAAAGCAAAAAGAATTTACAGGCATACTTAAATCTTTTGATGAAAGTACGATAACGGTAACAATAGATAATGATACCGTATTCGAACGAAAGAATATTGCAAATATAAGACTTACATTGGATTTTTAAAACGGATTACCGTAAACAGGAGGAAAAAGAAAAATGAACACAGAACTGATGGAAGCGCTTGATATGCTCGAAAAGGAAAAGGACATAAGCAGAGAAACTCTGTTTGATGCTATCGAGGCTTCACTCTTGACCGCATGCAGAAACCATTTCGGAAACGATGAGAACGTTACCGTTGAGGTTGACAGGGAAACAGGTGAATTCCTGTGCTATGCAAAAAAGAAAGTTGTTGAAGATGAAAACGTTGAAGGCTATGATCCCACAACAATGATCACCAAGGAAAAGGCAAAGGATCTTAAAAAGGGTGTAAGAGTAGGAAGCACTGTAAATATTGAGATCAAATCAAAGGAATTCGGACGTATCGCAACACAGAACGCAAAGAACGTCATCCTTCAGAAGATCCGTGAAGAAGAGCGAAACGTTATCTACGATCAGTACTTCTCTAAGGAAAAGGATGTTGTTACGGGTATCGTTCAAAGATATGTCGGAAGAAACATAAGCATCAACCTGGGAAAGGCAGACGGTCTTTTGAATGAATCAGAGATGGTAAAGACCGAGCACTTCAGACCTACAGAGAGAGTTAAGGTTTATATCCTTGAAGTAAAAAGAACTCCCAAGGGCCCCCGTATACTTGTGAGCCGTACACATCCCGAACTTGTAAGAAAGCTCTTCGAATCGGAAGTTGCCGAGATCAAGGACGGTACTGTTGAGATCAAGGCTATCGCAAGAGAAGCAGGTTCACGTACCAAGATGGCAGTTTATTCAACAAATCCCAATGTCGATCCTGTCGGAGCATGTGTCGGTGTAAACGGAACCAGAGTAAACTCTATCGTTGATGAATTAAGAGGTGAAAAGATAGATATCATCAACTGGGACGAAAACCCCGGTGTACTTATACAGAATGCACTTTCACCAGCCAAGATAGTTGCCGTATTTGCTGATCCCGATGAAAAGTCGGCAAAGGTTGTCGTTCCGGATTACCAGCTTTCACTTGCCATCGGTAAGGAAGGTCAGAATGCAAGACTTGCGGCAAGACTTACAGGCTACAAGATCGATATCAAGTCAGAGACCCAGGCAGCAGATGCTCCCGGATTCCGTTATGAAGATTACGTTGATGATGAGTATGAAGACGAATTCGATGCGGATTTTGACGGTGAGTATGACGGAGAATACGACGAGGAACCAGAAGGTGATTATGAAGAAGCACCCGAAGAGGAAGTATTCGAAGTTGAAGATGAAGTAGCGGAAGATACCGATGAAGAATGATCCGGTTTCGGGGCTCCTTAGCCTGTGTGCCGCAGGGAGAAATCTCGTATCCGGGGAATTCTCCGTTGAAAAGGCAATAAAAGAAGGCAGAGCATCCGTCGTGATTTTAGCAGCAGATGCCTCGGATAATACGAAAAAGGCATTTTCCGATTCCTGCAGTTATAGGAAGATACCGTTATTCATATACGGTACCAAGGAATCGTTGGGACATGCCATCGGAAAGGAAGAAAGAGCTTCCGTTGCGATAACCGATGAAGGTTTATCAAAGGGGATCGTTGAAAAGCTCAGGCTTTCCGAAGAGGCAAACGGAGGTAATAAATGAAAGTAAGTGAATTGTCAAAAGAATTGGGAAAAACAAATAAAGAGGTCCTTGAATTCTTTGCGTCAAAAGGAGTTGAAGCAAAGGCTCATAATTCATCGATCTCAGATGAAAGTGCGGATATGGCAAGAGCTTTCTTCGGTGGCGCAAAAGTAAGCGAACCTAAAGAAAAACCCGCCAAGGCCGAGCAGGAAAAGACCGAAGCAAAGCACAATGCAAAGGCCGAAAAAGCACCCGCTGAAGCTCCCAAAGAGCAGAAGAAGGAGCCGCAGCAGGATGCAGCACCCAAGAAGAAAAAGAGCATCATATTCGTTGCTAACAAGAATAATTCGGGCATGGGTGGAAATCGCCCGAACCAGCAGCGTCCCCAGGGACCTCGCCCCGGACAGGCATCATCCCGTCCCGGAGCCAATCAGGTTCAGCACAAGATAATCAAACCTATAACCGCTCCCACCAGCGTAGAGACCACATCGGATTTCAGGGAAAATGCCAGAAAACTTGATGAAGTAAGAAGCAAGCGCAGCATGGAAGAGAGGGCAAAGAGCGATGAGAAAGCTCGTGGCGGATATCAGGAATCTAAAGGCAATGGGGATGAAAAGAGCAGGAATCAAAGACCTGAAAGCAGTAGCGCAGTCAGCCGTGAAGGAGATAGGCAGGATAAGACTGCTTCTTCAGGGGCTCAGTCTGAGCGCAGGCGTCCTAACGGTGCTCCAAGCGATAGCAGAGTCCAAAAAGGGCCGGGAAGTCGATTTATCACGAATAACGGTGGAGCCCAAGCCGCAGGTGCGCAGGGCGTTCCGGTCGGCCAGAAAGACGACAAACGCCGCAATACGAAAGATCAGGACAAGCGTTCCCGCAAGGACCACATCTACGAGGACGAGCAGGAGATCAAGAACCGCTCTAAGGTCGGCAGATTTATCAAGCCCGAGAAGAAACCTGAAGAGTCTGTTGAAGAGCAGATCAAAGTCATTACGCTCCCTGAGACATTAACGATCAAAGACCTTGCCGACAAGATGAAGCTTCAGCCTTCGGCTATCATAAAGAAGCTTTTCCTTCAGGGCCAGGTTGTTACTGTCAATACCGAAATATCATATGAAGAAGCAGAGAATATCGCTATGGAATACGAGATACTCTGTGAAAAGGAAGTTAAGGTCGATGTCATCGAAGAACTCCTTAAAGAGGAGGAGGAAGATGAAAAGGATCTTGTTACACGTCCTCCCGTTGTCTGTGTAATGGGACACGTCGATCACGGTAAGACTTCTTTGCTTGATGCGATAAGAAAGACCAATGTTACGGATAAGGAAGCAGGCGGTATCACACAGCATATCGGTGCTTATACCGTTAACATCAAAGGTCAGAGCATCACATTCCTTGATACGCCAGGACATGAAGCATTCACGGCCATGCGTATGAGAGGAGCGAATTCAACCGATATCGCGATCCTTGTCGTTGCTGCGGATGACGGTGTCATGCCTCAGACGGTTGAAGCAATTAACCACGCTAAGGCAGCCGGCATTGAGATCATCGTTGCTGTAAACAAGATCGATAAGCCCGGTGCAAACATAGACAGGGTTAAGCAGGAAATGGCCGAGCATGAGCTCATTCCCGTTGACTGGGGCGGAAGCACGGAGTTTGTTCCCGTTTCCGCAAAATCGGGAGAAGGAATAGATACTCTCCTTGAGACCATTTTGCTTACAGCTGAGATCCTTGAACTTAAGGCTAATCCCAACAGACTTTCACGTGGTCTTGTTATCGAGGCCGAACTTGATAAGGGACGCGGACCTGTTGCCAGAGTCCTTGTTCAAAAGGGTACGCTCCATGTCGGAGATTTTGTTTCAGCCGGAGCCGCTCACGGTAAGGTAAGAGCCATGATCGATGATAAGGGACGCCGTGTTAAGGATGCCAAGCCTTCAACACCCGTTGAGATCCTCGGTCTTTCGGATGTTCCTTCGGCAGGTGAAGTATTCATCTCTCATGAGAATGATAAGACGGCTAAGCAGTATGCCGAGACTTATATAGCCCAGAACAAGGAAAAGAAGGTTGAAGAGACAAAGGCCAAGATGAGTCTTGATGATCTGTTCAACCAGATCCAGGCTGATAACCTTAAGGAACTTAACATCATCGTTAAGGCCGACGTTCAGGGTTCGGTTGAAGCGGTTAAGCAAAGCCTTACAAAGCTTTCAAACGAAGAAGTCGTTGTTAAGTGTATCCACGGCGGTGTCGGTGCCATCAATGAATCGGATGTCGTTCTGGCTTCCGCTTCATCAGCGATCATCATCGGATTCAATGTACGTCCCGATGCACAGGCTAAAGCACTTTCGGAGCGTGAAGGTGTTGAGATAAGACTTTACAAGGTAATCTACCAGGCTATAGAAGAGATTGAAGCTGCCATGAAGGGTATGCTCGATCCCGTTTATGAAGAAAAGATCATCGGACATGCCGAAGTCAGACAGATATTCAAGGCTTCAGCTATCGGAAATATCGCCGGTGCCAAAGTCATGGACGGATACTTTGAGAGAAACTGCCTGATCCGTATCACTCGTGAAGGCGAGCAGATATATGAAGGAAAGCTTTCTTCATTAAAGAGATTCAAAGACGATGTCAAGGAAGTAAAGGAAGGCTACGAATGCGGACTTGTATTCGAAGACTTCGACAAGATGCAGGAGCTTGACATGGTCGAGGCTTATATCATGGTTGAGGTGCCCAGGTAAGATGAGAAAGAACAGTATGAAAAACACCCAGATAAACGAAGAGGTTTTGAGGGTGCTTTCGGAGATCATCCGCGGTGACATCAAGGATCCCCGTGTGCGTCCGATGACGAGCGTGCTCGCAGTTGAGGTCGCACCGGATCTTAAGACCTGTAAAGCATGGATTTCCGTACTTGGTGATGAAGAAGCGATAAACGAGACTATTCAGGGATTGAACAGCGCTTCCGGATATATAAGAAGAGAACTTGCCAGGCGCATCAACCTTCGTAACACACCCGAAGTCCGCTTTATCGTTGATGAGTCGATAGCATACGGAGTCAGGATGTCAAAGATGATAGACGATGTAGTGGCAACGATCCCCGAAAGAGACGAAAACGAGCTTGAAGGAAAGTATAAGAATCTGGATGATTAAAATGGATCTTCTCAAAGAATTAAAAGACTGTAAAACTATCGCAATATCAGGACACATACGTCCGGACGGAGACTGTATAGGTTCGGTGATGGGAATGTACCTTTACCTTAAAAAGGTTATGCCCAAGGCAAAGATAATCCCCATGATAGAAAAACCTGCTTCGGAATTTGAATGTATTAAGGATATCGGTGATATCCTTAGCACGTTTGACCCTGATGTTACGGTTTTTGATGCTTTTATCGGGCTTGACAGCTCATCGTCAGACAGATACGGTGATGCGCTTCCTTACTTTGAAAGCGCCAAAAAGAAGATAGTCATTGATCATCACATTTCAAATGACGGGTTCGGAGATGTTTCATATATAGACGGAAACGCATCTTCTACATGTGAACTCATATATGATCTGCTTGATGAAAAGGTGGTCGATGAAGAGATCGCGAAGGCTCTTTATATCGGGATTATCCACGATACGGGAGTGCTCCGTTATTCAAACGTAAGCCCGAAGACTTTGGTCACGGTATCAAAACTCATAGCATTCGGGTTTGATTTTCCCAAGATCATCGATGAAACATTTTATGAAAAGACCAAGACGCAGAACGAGATGCTCGGACGTGCACTTGTTGAAAGTATTGTCTTTATGGACGGCAAATGCATAGTTTCAAAGATAGATGCCGATACCATGAAGTTCTATGATGCGACACCCCACGATATGGAAGGGATCGTCAATCAGCTCCGCTATACAAAAGGAGTTGAAGTTGCGATATTCATGTACGAGATAGGGCCTTTAAATTATAAAGTCTCTTTGCGCTCGTCAGGAAAGGTGGATGTTGCCAAGATTGCCAAATTCTACGGTGGTGGCGGACATGAAAGGGCATCGGGATTTTCATTAAAGGGAACATTCCATGATGTTGTTAACAACCTTTCCGATTCAATAGCAATGCAGCTTGATGCATGAGTGGGGATGTATGAACGGAGTAATCAATGTATATAAGGAAGCCGGTTTTACGTCTCATGATGTGGTCGCCGTCCTTAGAAAGATCCTTAACACAAAAAAGATTGGTCATACCGGAACCCTTGATCCTGATGCGACGGGGGTTCTTCCTGTTTGTGTGGGAAATGCCACAAGGCTCTGTGACCTGCTCACGGATGAGACGAAGGAATATGTCGCCGAATTAAGGCTCGGCATTACGACCGTTACACAGGACAGGTCCGGAAAGATACTTAAAGATGAAACTGATAAGGTAAAAGATATTCCGGATGAAAAGATAGCGGAAACAATAAAGAGATTTGTCGGGGAGATAGAACAGATCCCTCCAATGTATTCGGCTATCAAAGTAAACGGTCAAAAGCTTTATAACCTTGCAAGGTCAGGGATCGAGATCGAAAGAAAATCAAGAAAGATAAAGATCGAGGAGATAGAAATACTCGATGTGAGTTTACATAAAGTAGTAAAGATGCGAGTCGTCTGCTCGAAAGGGACATACATAAGAACGCTCTGCCACGATATAGGAAATGAACTCGGATGTGGCGGATGTATGGAAAGCCTTGAAAGAACTAGAGTCGGTTCCTTTTCGGTGGAAGATGCATATACCCTTGATGAGATCAGGGCGATAAAAGAGGAAGATGGTTTACATAACATTATCACGCCTGTTGATGTAATACTTAAAAGATATGAACCTCTTAACGTTCTTGACGAGGGAATGAAGCTTTTAAAAAACGGAAACAGATTATCGCCCGCACTTATAAAAGAAGTTGATGAAAACAAAAAACATTCGGGCTTTATACCGGGTGAAATCTACAGGATTTACGGAAGCGACGGAAAATTCTACGGGATATATGACTTCCATTCGCTCAAGAATACTTTTGATCCCGTAAAAATGTTTTTGCCAGACGAAGATAAATGAAGATAATAATCGAAGAGGAATTTCATATAGATGAACCGACAGCCGTTGCCATAGGAAAGTTTGACGGCATTCATCAGGGACATGTTTTTTTGCTTAGACATATCCTTGATATGAAAGAAAAAGGATTAAAGAGTGCGGTCTTTACCTTTGATGTATCGGCGGCTTCCTTTTTCCAGGATAAGGAAATAAAAGAGATCACGACACTCGAAGAAAAAAGGATAATATTTGAAAAGGCTGGAGTTGATTACCTTATCGAATATCCGCTGAATGATAAGACTGCACGGACTTCTGCCGGCGACTTTATAAAAAAGATCCTTATCGGGATGATGAACATGAAATATATCGCTGCCGGGGATGATCTTTCATTTGGTTACAAAGGTTCGGGAAATGTCGATCTGCTTTTAAAGGCTTCGGAAGAATACGGCTTTGAAACCAAGGTCATAGATAAATTAAAATACGGTCTAAGGGATATATCTTCTTCTTATGTAAGAGAGGAAATTGAAAAAGGAAACATGGACACGGTCGATAAACTGTTAGGTCACCCATACGGATTTGCGGGGACGGTGGAACAGGGATTTAAGCTTGGCAGAAAACTCGGGTTCCCCACAATGAACCTTTATCCGGATGAAGAAAAGATACTGCCTCCGATGGGAGTATATTATTCGATCGTTGATTTTGAAGGAGCTGCATACCCCGGTATTACCAATATAGGTGTAAGACCTACGGTTTCGGAGGATGATCATGTTTCCGTTGAGACATATCTTTATGATTTTGATAAGGACATGTACGGCAAAAAGATCATGACTTCGCTCCTTAAGTTTAAAAGACCGGAAAAGAAGTTTGCCTCAAAAGAAGAATTAAAGGCAATGCTTGATACCGATATAGCTGACGGAAGGGAATTTTTCACAAAAGAGTATGGCAAACAGGCAGACTGACGAAAGAAACATATTCGGGATAGGGAATGACAAATCCCAGATATTTACATTTGACAATCCCGATTTTCCCGCTTACATAAAGCTCAACAAGATGGGAGACAATATCCGTTTTTCGATAACGGATCACTGGCATGACGAAGTTGAATTCATCGTCGTTTTAAAGGGCTCGATGAAATACAGCATAGAAGGCGAGATAGTAAGGCTTTGTGAAGGCGAAGGCATTATGATCAATTCGCGAAAGCTCCATGTCGGGCTTACCGATGACGGTGCAGCCGTTGAAACTTATTGTGTCATCCTTCATCCGATGCTGCTCATGACATCAAAATATGTTGAAGAGACATTTGTTGAGCCGGTCATTAAAAATCCGGGACTTTCATATATTATTCTTAATCCGACAAAGCTTTGGCAGTACGATATCATCGAAGATGTAAAAAGGATATATGAAGCATCCGATAAAAAGGGCGGTGAGCTCCTTGTGATCAAGTACTTCTTTGATATATGGAACAGGCTTTATAACAACGTGCCTATCAAGGAAACCGAAAAGGGAAGGAACAATCATCACCTCACGATACTTAAGGACATGATCTCATTTATACATGACCACTACAAAGAAAAGATATCTCTGGTAGATATCTGTGATGCCGGAGGCGTCGGAAAGACTATGGGTACCAATATCTTCAATATGTATGTAAACAAAACTCCGGGTGAGTTCCTTAAGGATTACAGGATCCAGAAGAGCATTAATCTCTTATTGGATACGGACATGACGATAACCGAGATATGCTATGAGACGGGATTTGCCGGCGCCAGCTACTTTGCCGAGACCTTTAAAAAGGAGATGGGCATAAGTCCCTTAAATTTCAGAAAGGAAAGGTCTGAGGAAAGAGTAGTAACTCATTACGATTTCCTTTGACGCTTGCCCTGTATGCAAATGCTCGCATAACTCGCGCTTGCCTCCCGGACAAGAGAGAAACACAAAGTGTTTCTCCCTGCGAATTGTCCTGTATGCAAATGCTCGCATAGCTTGCGCTTGCCTCCCGGACAATTCGCAAATTGGTACCTTTACAAAGGGATGATTTATGGTACAATAGTACCAAGATAAGATATATGCGTATGCATACATATATATGTTTGTTGTTACGAAAGGGGTGATAACGTGAAGAATAAAAAGATCCTTCGGGTTCTGATACCATCCGTTGTCGTTCTTGCATTAGCAATCGGTTTCATTGCATTCGGTGCAGGAAGAAGCGGCTCGCTTACACCTGATGCAGCTCGTCGTCCTGACGGAGTTCCTGCTGACGGAGTAGTGATCATCGATCCCAACCTAACCGCCTTGGCAGGTGAATTATCCGGTACAGCAGAATCAAAGGCTGCAGCTAAGGCCGCTCTTGATGAGATCAATTCAACAAGATCAGCAGCCGGACTTGGTACCTTGTCTTGGAGCAATGGTCTTGAACAGGCATCTTCGGTAAGAGCCGTTGAAGCAGCTCAGGTTTGGTCACATACACGTCCTGATGGAAGTGAATACTGGACAGTCAACTCAAATCTCGTTTATGGTGAGAACCTTGCAAAGGGATACGATTCAGCATCGGGAGCTTTCTCAGCTTGGATGGCATCTCCTTCACACAAGGATAACATTCTCTTCGGAGATTTCAGGACTGCCGCTATAGCAGTTCACATCGATCCCAACAGTGGACAGTGGTACTGGGCTAACGAGTTCGGATATTAAGATCAGATTATGGTGGAGCCGCCTCATTTGGGGCGGCTTCTTCTATGAGTAGACATATCCTTAATTTATCCCACATTTGTGCTTTACATAAGTCAACTGATGTGCTATATTACATTAGTGTGCGTGATTTTGCACACAAGTAACCGCTACCCGGATACGGGAAACTCCAACCCTTTCTTAGTAGCAGGCGTTCACCGCAATAGTGCGGAATAGTTTTTTCAGGAGGAGATTATGATTTCAAACGAAAAAAAGACCGCTATCATGAAGGAGTATGCTACATGCCCCAATGATACGGGATCACCGGAAGTACAGGTTGCCGTTTTGACAGCCAGGATCGAGGAGCTTACCGCTCATCTTAAGGAACATCCCCAGGACAATCACTCACGCCGCGGAATGTTAAAGATGGTAGGTAGAAGACGTGGTCTTTTAAGATACCTTAAGGATAAGGATATCGAAAGATACCGTACTCTTATCGAAAAGCTCGGATTGAGAAAGTAATTGTTTTGAAGCGGAGCGCGATTGCGTCTCCGCTTCGTTCAAAAGAGCGATAAGGTAAAAGGATCTGTTTGGTCAAAGAGTAAATAATCCTGCCGGATACCGGAACGGTTATTTGCTTTTTGACATTGATCCTTTGGCCTTTTGTATATATTTAAGAAAAGGAGAAAGAATATGTTCAAGACTTATTCAATGGAATTGGCCGGACGTACCTTAAGCGTAGACATAGGCAGAGTAGGTAAGCAGGCCAACGGATGTGCGTTCATGCACTACGGCGACACAACTGTTTTGTGTACAGCTACAGCTTCCGACAAGCCCAGAGACGGCATTGATTTCTTCCCGCTCAGCGTTGAGTATGAGGAAAAGGCATATGCTGTAGGAAAGCTTCCCGGAGGATTCAACAAGCGTGAGGGAAAGGCTTCAGAAAATGCTATTTTGACAAGCCGTGTCATCGACAGACCCATGCGTCCCTTGTTCCCCAAAGATTACAGAAACGATGTTACCTTAAACAATATGGTAATGTCAGTTGATCCTGAGTGCAGACCTGAGCTTGTTGCTATGCTCGGCGCCTCTATTTCAACATGTATTTCCGACATCCCGTTTGACGGTCCTTGCGCAATGACACAGGTTGGACTTGTTGACGGAGAGTTCATCATCAACCCTTCACAGAAGCAGTGGAAGGAAGGAGATCTTAACCTTACGGTTGCTTCAACCAAGGAAAAGGTAATAATGATCGAAGCAGGTGCAAATGAAGTACCTGAAGCTAAGATGATCGAAGCCATCTACAAGGCTCACGAGATCAACCAGACGATCATCGCTTTCATCGAAGGTATCGTTAAAGAGTCAGGAAAGCCCAAGCATGAATATACTTCATGTGCTATACCTGAGGAACTCTTTGCAGCAATAAGAGAGATCTGCCCTCCCGAAGAGATGGAGACAGCCGTATTTACGGATGACAAGCAGACACGTGAAGGTAATATCAAGGAGATAACCGAAAAGTGCGAAGAGAAGTTTGCCGATAACGAAGAATGGCTTGCTATCTTAGGCGAGGCTATCTACCAGTACGAAAAGAAGACAATAAGAAAGATGATCTTAAAGGATCACAAGCGTCCCGACGGACGTGAGATCACACAGATCCGTCCTTTGGCTGCGGAAGTTGATCTTATTCCCAGAGTACACGGTAGTGCAATGTTTACCAGAGGACAGACACAGATCTGTAACGTATGTACTCTTGCTCCTTTATCGGAAGCTCAGAAGATCGACGGTCTTGATGAGAACGAGACTTCAAAAAGATACATGCATCACTACAACTTCCCTTCATACTCTGTCGGTGAGACAAAGCCTTCAAGAGGACCCGGAAGACGTGAGATCGGACACGGTGCACTTGCAGAAAGAGCACTCATACCCGTTCTTCCTTCTGAAGAGGAATTCCCTTACACGATAAGAACAGTATCCGAGACATTCGAGTCTAACGGATCTACATCAATGGCTTCAACTTGTGCCTCATGTATGTCACTTATGGCTGCCGGTGTTCCGATAAAGAAGATGGTTGCCGGTATTTCATGCGGACTTGTTACAGGTGATACGGATGATGATTTCGTACTCCTTACGGATATCCAGGGTCTTGAAGACTTCTTCGGAGACATGGACTTTAAGGTAACAGGTACTACAGACGGAATCACTGCTATCCAGATGGATATCAAGATCCATGGTCTTACACGTCCCATCGTTGAGGGTGCTATCTCAAGATGTCGTGATGCAAGACTTTACATCATGGATAACTGCATGAAGAAGGCCATCGAGGAGCCAAGAAAAGAAGTTAACAAGTATGCTCCCAAGATCATCTCTATGCAGATCGATCCCGAAAAGATCGGGGATGTTGTCGGACAGAGAGGAAAGACCATCAACGAGATCATCGACCGTTGCGGCGTTAAGATCGACATCACGGATGACGGAATGGTCAGCGTTTGCGGTACGGATAAAGACGGTATGGACAAGGCGATCGAATACATCAAGACGATCGTTACCGATTATCAGGAAGGACAGGTATTTGACGGTGTCGTAGTTTCTATCAAGGAATTCGGTGCATTCGTTGAGTTCGCTCCCGGTAAGGAAGGAATGGTTCATATCTCTAAGATCGCAAAAGAAAGGATCAATCATGTAGAAGATGTCCTTACTCTTGGTGACAAGGTTAAGGTTGTCTGCCTCGGAAAAGATAAGATGGGCAGAATGAGCTTCAGCATGAAGGATGTTGAACAATAACTAATAAAATAAATAACGGCGACCCTGGTCGCGTTATGTGTTTGTCAATGAGCAGAACCCTTAAGTTCTGCTCTTGTCAATTATAAGTGAACATTATTTAAGCTTATTAAGATAAGGAGGCATTATGGCAAAGAGAGTATTTCTTATAGTCCTTGACAGTTTCGGCATAGGTGAAGAACCCGATGCGGATCTTTTCGGAGATGTTGGAACAAATACGATAAGATCATGTTCGACAAGCAGTTATTTTAATATGCCAAACCTTAAAAAGATGGGTCTTTTTAACATAGACGGGGTGTGTGAATGGGCAAAGGGAGTTGATGAGCCCGAAGCTGCTATAGCAAGATGCCGCGAAAAGTCAATGGGAAAAGATACCACGATAGGACACTGGGAGATAGCCGGAGTGATCTCTCCGAAGCCCCTGCCTACTTATCCTAACGGTTTTCCAAAGGAAGTGCTTGATAAGTTCAGTGAAAAAACCGGAAGAGGAGTGCTTTGCAACCTTCCTTACTCGGGAACCGATGTAATAAGGGATTACGGTGATGAGCATGTAAAGACTGGCAAGCTTATCGTTTATACATCAGCTGATTCCGTGTTCCAGATAGCGGCTCATGAAGATGTCGTTCCCGTTGAGACGCTTTATGAGTATTGCAAGATCGCAAGGGATATCCTTCAGGGTGAGCACGGTGTCGGACGTGTGATAGCAAGACCTTTTATCGGTACATCCGGAAACTACACAAGAACACCCAAGAGGCATGATTTTTCACTTGTTCCTCCCAAAGACACAATGCTTGATAATATAAAATCAAGCGGGCTTGATGTGATAGCAGTCGGAAAGATAAAGGACATCTTTGCGGGTACCGGTATAACGGAATTTACCTATACCTCGGGAAATGAGGAAGGTATCCAAAAGACGGCCGAAAAGTTAAAGAAGGATTTCAACGGATTGTGCTTTGTCAATCTAGTTGATTACGATATGCTCTACGGACACCGCAGGGATATAGACGGATATGCAAAAGCGCTTGCATATTTCGATGAAAAACTTCCAAAACTTGTTTCACTGATGAAGGAAGATGATGTCCTTATGATCACGGCAGACCACGGCTGCGATCCGGGATATACAAAGACAACGGATCATACAAGAGAGTATGTTCCCTTCATCATGTACGGAAGCAGTATCAAACCCGTTAATTACGGAACCCGTGAGACATTTGCGGACATGGGAGCGACCGTTTTAAAACTCCTCGGTGTTAAAGGAAATATAGAGGGAACACCGCTCATTTAATAATGGTTGGAGACAGATTTACATGGGAAATTATGATAAGGAAATAAACCGTCGCCGCACCTTTGCGATCATATCGCATCCCGATGCGGGAAAGACAACATTGACGGAAAAGTTTCTTTTATATGGAGGTGCGATAAATCTTGCCGGTTCCGTTAAGGGAAAGGCGACCGCAAGACATGCCGTATCAGACTGGATGGAGATAGAAAAGGAAAGAGGTATTTCCGTTACAAGTTCGGTCCTTCAGTTTGAGTACGACGGATTCTGCATCAACATTCTTGATACACCCGGACACCAGGACTTTTCCGAAGATACATACAGAACGCTTATGGCAGCCGATTCGGCAGTCATGGTAATAGATGCTTCAAAGGGTGTCGAGGCCCAGACCAGAAAACTCTTTAAGGTCTGCGGAATGAGAGGCATACCCATCTTTACGTTCATAAACAAGATGGACCGTGATGCCAACGATACTTTTGAACTTCTTGATGATATCGAAAAAGAGCTCGGTATTGAGACATGCCCTATCAACTGGCCTATCGGTTCGGGAAAAGGGTTTAAGGGCGTATATGACCGAAAAAGGAAATGTGTCATCACCTACTCGGATACCGAAAAGGGTACAAAGGAAGGTGCCTCAAAAGAGATAGATTCAAATGATAAAGAAGGACTTCTTGAAGCTATAGGAGAAGATGCCTTGGGAACCCTTAACGATGAGATAGAACTTCTTGACGGAGCCGCTGCGGATTTTGATATCGATCAGGTGCGAAACGGAAAACTTACACCTGTATTTTTTGGATCTGCCTTAACAAACTTCGGTGTACAGTTCTTCCTCGAGCATTTCCTTGAGATGACCACGACTCCGCTTTCAAGAAAGTCGGATGCGGGTGTTATCTCTCCCGCGGAACATGACTTTTCCGCATTCGTATTTAAGATACAGGCTAACATGAACAAGGCCCACCGTGACAGAGTTGCATTCATGAGGATCTGTTCCGGAAAGTACGAAGCATCAATGGAAGTAAAGCATGTTCAGGGAAACAGGGTCATGAGGCTTTCACAGCCCCAGCAGATAATGGCTGATGAAAGAAAGATCCTTGATGAAGCTTATGCGGGAGATATAATCGGTGTGTTTGATCCGGGCGTTTTCAGTATCGGAGATACGCTCTGTATGCCCAAAGAAGAGTTCAGATACGAGGGCATACCCACGTTTGCACCCGAGCATTTTGCACGTGTAAGACAGATCGACACGATGAAAAGAAAGCAGTTTGTTAAGGGCGTCGAACAGATAGCACAGGAAGGTGCGATCCAGATATTCCGTGAGTTTAACACCGGTATGGAAGAGATAATAGTCGGCGTTGTCGGTGTCCTTCAGTTTGATGTGCTTAAATACAGACTAGAAAACGAATATAACGTTGAGATAAAGCTCGAACCGCTTCCGTATGAGCATATAAGGTGGATAACAAGCACGGATACGGACCTTGACAGTATAGTCGGAACTTCGGATATGAAAAAGGTTACAGACCTTAAGGATCATCCTCTTTTATTGTTTGTTAATCCCTGGAGCGTCAAGATGGTACTTGACCGTAACGAAGGTCTTACACTTGAGGAATTCGGCAGAAACTGATGATCAGATATATAATAAAAAGATTATTAGTATCATTAACGACCCTTTCACTTGTTGCTTCACTTTCGGGTTGCGGCAATCTTTTGCAAACCTATCTTCCGAGCAACACGGCCCCTAATGAAGGCGAGTATGTAACCGATAATGCGACCCAGGTAGTTTCACCCGATGAACTTGAAAGTCATGAGTCGGTTCCGGAAAATGTAACAGACGATACGGCATCATCGCAGGAAGGGTTGTTTTATTACGATCATCTTTCATCCGATGATAAAAAGATCTATATCGAGATCTACTATATCCTGAATTCCATGATGGAGGAAGTCACCGTTTCAACGCTTGATGAGGAACAGCTCTCAAGAGTGTTTGAATGTGTGATAAACGACCATCCCGAGCTTTTTTATGTGGACGGATACAGCTACGTTAAATACATGGTCGGGCAAAAGCCGAAAGAAATGACCTTTTCCGGGACATATAACATGACCAAGGATGAGGCCAATGAACATGTCAAACGTATCAATGAATATATAGATACGTTTGCCGAAAGCTTAAAAAACGGTGTTGATAACACCGACGATTATAATATAATTAAATTTGTATACGAATATATAATCCGCGGCACGGATTATGACAAAAACGTTAAATTCGACCAGTCGATAGTTTCCGTTATGGAAGAGGGCAGGAGCGTGTGCTCCGGCTATTCAAAGACAGCCCAGCTTTTATTAAACAGCTGCGGTATCAGCACAACGGTCGTACTTGGACGCGTTAAGGACGGAGAAGCACATTCGTGGAACCTTGTCCTTGCTGACGGAAAATACTATTACATGGACGTTACCTGGGGAGATTCTTCTTATACCTTAAGAGAGGATTCGGATGAATTTTCCAATTCACTTCCCGAGGTAAACTATATATACATGCTCATGCCTCTTAGTGAGATAGAGGATACGCATGATTTTGATCATCCCGAATACATGCCTGAATGCCTGAGCATGGAGGATAATTATTTTGTAAAGGAAAAGCTCTACTTTACGGCCGTTGATGATCAAATGCTCTGGCAGGCATTTAATAATGCCTATGTTAATGAAAAAGAGTATATAATGATAAGGATGGATAATCCCGAATGTTATGATAATATGAGGGATCATCTTTTAAAGGACCAGAAGATATTCGACTATGTACTGACCCGGGACGGAAGCGTTTCATATGCCGAGAACAGGGAACAAAGATACATGGTATTCTGGTTATGATGGAGGAATAAAATGGACAGGATTCTTGAAAACGCACTTTATACCGTCAATGAAGAAGTTGACTTCGGTTCCGTAAAGATCGCAGATGATGTTGTTGCAATGATAGCAGGTCTTGCAGCACAGGAAGTTGAAGGCGTCGGCGGACTTGCAGGCGGAAGCAAGCTTGGCAACAATGCACCCAAGGGTGTAAGAGTTGACATTAATGACGGTAAAGTAAAGGCAAACCTGGCAATAGTTGTTAACTACGGATACAATATACCTTCCGTATCAGCCCTTGTACAGGACAAGGTTTCGGGAGCCATCGAGAGCATGACCGGCCTTAAGGCAACGGATGTAAACATAAGGGTGGCCGGTGTCAGGATTAGGTCCGGAAGATAAGGCAGAGTATGACAAGATCCAGATTAAGAGAGGAGCTTTTTAAGCTTCTGTTCAGAGTGGAATTTATGCCAATAGAAGATCTTGAGGAGCAGAAGGCGCTCTTCTTTGAGGAAAGTGAAATGACCGAAGAAGAGATCAAGGATGTTTCTTCAAGATTTGACGGTATTGTCTCAAAGCTTTCCACCATTGACGGTCTTTTGAACGAAAAGGTGACCGGATGGGATACCGGAAGGATGGGAAAAGCCGAGCTTACCATATTAAGGCTTGCACTTTACGAGATCAATTACGATGACAAGGTGCCGGCGGGAGCTGCCATAAATGAGGCAGTTGAACTGTCGAAGAAATACGGACAGGACAATTCTTCTTCATTCGTGAACGGAGTACTTGCCAAGTTTGTATAAAGTTGCCGGTTACTTATATGGCTAATATATATTCGGTAGCGAAGATCAATTCATATATTAAGGGATTGATAAGCGAAGATTTTCTTCTGCATGATGTTTCCGTAAGAGGAGAAGTAAGTAATCTCAAGTATCACTCCACGGGACACATCTATTTTACCCTTAAGGACGAAAAGAGCTCCATTTCCTGTGTGATGTTTGCAGGAAACAGGTCAGGTCTTTGTTTTGTTATGTCGGAAGGGATGCAGGTAGTGGTCCGAGGCGGGATCGATGTGTATGAAAGGGATGGAAAGTACCAGATCTACGCAAAAAAGATCACGCGTGACGGAGACGGAGCTTTGTATGAAGAGTTCTTAAAGCTGAAAGAAGAGCTTGAGGAACTTGGAATGTTTGCTCCCGAGTATAAAAAGATGATACCGCCTTATGCCATGAAGGTAGGTGTCGTTACCGCAAAGACCGGGGCGGCGATCCAGGATATTATCAACATTACCAAAAGGAGAAATCCTTATGTGCAGCTTATTTTGTATCCTGCAACAGTTCAAGGTGAATATGCAGTTCCGAGTATCATAAAAGGCATTAAAGCACTGGATGAGTATGGTGTTGATGTGATGATAGTAGGACGCGGCGGCGGATCCATCGAAGACCTTTGGGCTTTTAACAGCAGGGAAGTTGCCCAGGCTGTTTTTGACTGTAATACTCCGGTCATATCTGCAGTAGGGCATGAGACGGATACAACGATAATCGATCTTGTATCGGATCTTAGAGCACCTACACCCTCAGCAGCAGCCGAACTTGCCGTATTTGATTTTAATGCTTTTTCGGATACCTTAAACGGTATAAAAGAAAGCTTGTATAAGAAAGTCACATATACTGTTTCGCAAAAGAAGAATCTTTTAAGGAACTATGAACTTTCGCTTAAAAGGCTCGGACCTTCTAATGCCCTTAAACAAAACAGGATGTACATCATGAAATTGGAGGAAGGTTTAAGAGCGGGATTTAAAGCAGTTCTTTTTGATAAAAGAAGCTCCGTAAGATTACTTTCCGAAAGGCTTAACGGTCTTTCTCCTCTTTTGAAACTTGGGCAGGGCTATTCATATGTGAGCAACAAAAATGGAACGGTCAATTCGATAAAGAAAACAGGACCGGGAGACGACCTTTCGATATATGTAAAGGACGGACAAATACACGCAACGGTCAACGAAGTGATCGAAAAAAAGACGGGTGAATGATATGGCTAAAGCCAAAGAAGATTTTAAACTTGAAGAAGCATTTGAACTTCTTGAAGAAAAAATAGAACAGTTGGAAGATGAAGATATTTCTCTTGAGGATTCATTCCGTATCTACAAAGAGGGAATGGAACTTTTGAAGAAATGTAACGACTGCGTTGATAAAGTTGAAAAACAGATTTTGATCCTTGAAGAGGGAGGCGAATAGTTTATGGACTTTAATGAATCACTGGAGTTAAAAAGAAAGAACGCAGAGAGCATCTTAAATGACTATCTCCCCGAAGCCGATGGTTATCAGTCAATGGTACTTGATGCAATGAGTTATTCTGCGATGGCAGGAGGCAAAAGGCTTCGTCCCGTCCTTATGAAAGAGTGCTATAAGCTCTTCGGCGGCAAGGATAAACTGATCGAACCTTTTATGGCTGCGATAGAGATGATACATAATTACTCGCTTGTTCATGATGATCTTCCTGCAATGGATAACGATGAATTCCGTAGGGGCAAGGAGACCACATGGAAAAAGTACGATGAAGCCATAGCGATCCTTGCGGGTGACGGATTGTTAAACTATGCTTTTGAGACGGCGTCAGGAGCTTTCGAGCTTGCAAAGGACGAAGAGGATTATAAAAGGATAGCAAAGGCGATATCGATTCTTTCAAGAAAAGCCGGAGTGTACGGCATGATAGGCGGACAGACAGCGGATATCCTTGCTGAAGATAATGATAACGTTACTAAGGAACTTCTTATCTTCATACATAAGAACAAGACGGCTGCCCTTATGGAAGCATCCATGATGATCGGAGCTGTCCTTGCAGGGGCTTCCGAAAAAGATGTCCTTGATATGGAAAAAGCCGCTTCAAATATCGGAATAGCTTTTCAGATCCAGGATGATATACTCGATGTTACGGGTAACGAGCAGGAACTCGGCAAGCCGGTTCATTCGGATGAAAAAAACAGCAAGAAGACATATGTTACGCTTCACGGATTAAGTGAATCATCCGAAGAGGTCAAAAGGCTCTCAACGGAAGCGATAGACATGATAAGGGAAATGGCTGATGAAAACAGGGCTGATGCAAGTTTCCTTATGACATTGGTTGAAACCCTTATTAACAGAAGAAAATAAAATGGTACTTGAAAACATTAAAGAAGTTAATGACATAAAGAATATAGATCCCAGAGAATATCCCGAACTTGCCGATGAGATAAGACAGTTCCTCATCGAAAAGATCTCAAAGACGGGCGGACATCTCGGGGCTAATCTCGGTGCAGTCGAACTTACGATGGCTCTGCATCTTTTTCTTGATCTTCCGAAAGACAAGATCATCTGGGATGTCGGACACCAGTCATATACGCACAAGATCCTGACGGGCAGAAGAGAAGGCTTTGACCACCTGCGTGCTTTTGGCGGACTTGCAGGCTTTCCCAAGACCAACGAAAGTGAATGTGATTCGTTTAACACGGGGCACAGTTCAACATCCATATCCGCAGGCTTGGGAATGGTTGCCGCAAGGGATCTTCGCGGAACCGATGAGACCATAGTATCGGTTATTGGGGACGGTTCGCTGACGGGCGGTATGGCTTATGAGGCGTTAAACAACGCTTCAAAGCTTGATACCAACTTTATCATCGTTTTAAATGATAACAATATGTCCATATCCGAAAACGTCGGGGGAGTTAGCAAATACCTTAACGCCATCCGTACTTCGGATACTTATATGGACATTAAGGACGGGATCTACTACAAGATCAAAGACCTTCCTTCGGGAGACAAGGTCGTTGATTCCGTAAGAAGAGCAAAAAGCTCGTTAAAGCAGCTGATGGTCCCGGGTATGTTTTTTGAAGATATGGGACTGACATATCTCGGACCCATAGACGGACATGATATAAATGCGATGTTAAAGGCATTTAAGGAAGCAAGAAAGAGAAAGAAGGCCGTCATCGTTCATGTAATAACTCAAAAGGGAAGGGGATATGAGCCTGCGCTCCGTCATCCCGCAAGGTTCCACGGGACTTCTCCTTTTGATATTGAAACGGGCATCCCTTTAAAATCAACTAAAGCTGCTTACACAGATATCTTCAGTACCGTCATGTTCAAGCTTGGCGCAAGGGATACAAGGGTCTGTGCGATAACCGCTGCGATGCCTGACGGTACGGGCCTTAAAAGATTCAGAAATACATATCCGGAAAGATTCTTTGACGTCGGAATAGCCGAAGAACATGCGGTGACTTTTGCGGCAGGGCTTGCCGCAGGTGGGTTCAGGCCAATTGTCGCCATCTATTCTTCGTTCCTTCAAAGAGCATACGACCAGATTTTGCATGACGTATGCCTTCAGAATCTGCCGGTCATATTTGCGATCGACAGGGCAGGGCTTGTAGGAGCGGACGGAGAGACCCATCAGGGCATCTTCGATCTTTCGTTCTTAAGTTCGATCCCCAATATGAATATCATGGCACCCAAGAATAAATGGGAGCTTTCAGATATGCTTAAGTTTGCACTTTCATGTGACATGCCTTTTGCGATAAGGTATCCGAGGGGCGAAGCCTATGCCGGCCTTGAGGAGTTCAGGGCACCCATGGAATACGGCAAAGCAGAGCTTCTTTATGCGGAGGGTGATATATGCCTTATTGCAGTCGGATCGATGGTTGAAACAGCGACGGAAGTACGTGAACTTCTTCGTGAAAAAGGACTTAAATGTTCGATAGTAAATGCGCGTTTTGTAAAACCCATAGATGAATATGCGATAAAGTGGGCATCCGATAATCACCGCCTTGTGGTTACCATGGAAGAAAACGTCATAACAGGCGGATTCGGCCAGAGCGTGCGAAACTACATGGATACGCTTGAGGATAAAAGCAAGCTCATAAATGTTGCGCTTCCCGATGATTATGTGGAACACGGTTCTGTGGCCCTTCTTAAAAAAGAATTAAAGGTAGATGCCGAGAGCATCTGTGAACTTATACTTGACTCGAGGCCCTTCTGATATGAAGGAACGTCTTGATGTACTGCTTGTAAATAACGGATATGCTGCATCCCGCGAAAAAGCCAAAAGCCTTATCATGTCCGGTATTGTATATGTGAACGGTCAAAAAGAGGATAAGGCAGGAACGTTTTTTGAAACGGATGGACTTTCAATAGAGGTCCGGGGTGAAGGCTTAAGATACGTTTCAAGAGGCGGCCTTAAACTGGAGCGGGCACTTGAAGTTTTTCCTTTGGATCTTAAAGGAAAGATCTGTATGGATATCGGAGCCTCTA
This sequence comes from Lachnospiraceae bacterium, assembly GCA_024690205.1. Lineage (GTDB taxonomy): Bacteria > Bacillota > Clostridia > Lachnospirales > Lachnospiraceae > JAILLW01. Next base: position 58,711 of record JAILCX010000032.1, read on the forward strand.
CAGGCGGATTTACGGACTGCATGTTGCAAAACGGAGCCGCAAAGGTTTACTCGATAGATGTAGGATACGGACAGCTTGATTGGAAGCTTAGAAATGACGATCGTGTCATTTGCATGGAAAAAACAAATTTCCGGTATCTTACCCAAAATGACATTGAAGATGAAATTGATCTTGCCACATGCGATGTTTCTTTTATCTCGTTAAGCAAGATCCTTCCTCCGGCATATGAGATCATCCGTGACGGCGCTTATATGGTATGCCTTATAAAGCCCCAGTTTGAGGCCGGAAGGGATCAGGTCGGTAAAAAGGGTGTTGTTAAAGATCCGACTATTCATGTTGAAGTTATAAACAAAGTTTTTGAATACGCAAAAGAATGCGGCTTTGCGATCATGGGACTTGATCATTCCCCGATCAAAGGGCCCGAAGGCAATATAGAGTATCTTATCTTACTTAAAAAAGAAAGCAGCATGGATTTATCCTGTGAACTTAAGGATATTATCTCGGGACTCGTGGAGAGGACTCATGAAGAATTTCTTTGTGATAACAAACAAAGCTAAAGACGGTGCTTATTCGATCACAAAAGAATTATGTACCTATATCGAAAAGAAAGGCGGTGTTGCCGTGATCGATGACACGCCAGATTCTTTTCTTCCCGGAAGGTATACCGACGTTAAAAGGATTCCGGATGATACCGAGTGCGTGATCGTTCTCGGAGGTGACGGTACGCTGCTTCATGCCGCAAGCGATCTTATCGATAAAACAGTACCGCTTTTGGGAATAAATCTCGGTACGATGGGATATCTTTCCGCGGTCGATCTTGAGGATCGTTTTGATGCGATCGACAGGATGATGGATGGAAAGTTTTTTGTCGAGAACAGGATGATGCTGAACGGGCAGTGCAAGGATGGCGATAACATTATCGCATCCGGAAGAGCACTTAATGAGATAGTTATTACGGGAAATAGGGCGATGCAGATCGTATATGTTTCCATTTTGATAAACGGAAAGCTTCTCCATCGGTTTAACGGAGACGGAGTCATCATAGCAACACCTACGGGTTCAACAGGCTATTCCCTTTCTGCCGGCGGTCCAATCGTTAATCCTCAGGCGGAGATGATCCTTGTTACCCCGGTATGTTCGCATTCAATGCAGCAAAGGAGTATGGTTTTTTCGCCCGATGATGAGATCACCGTTTTGATAGATGAAGGTAGATTCGGACAGATACAGGAGGTAGAGGCTTTGTTTGATTCCTCCGTTAATATAAAGCTAAAGACAGGACAGAGCGTTACCGTAAAAAGGTCGGAGCATGAAACATCACTTATCAAAATAAGAGAAGAGAGCTTTATCGACACACTTCATAACAAACTGGTTTAAGGATGAAAAAACAAAGACTCATAAAGATCAAAGAACTCATAAGTAAATACGATATAGACACGCAGGAAGAGCTTTGCGAAAAGCTTAACGGAGCGGGTTTTGCCGTCACACAGGCTACTGTATCAAGAGATATAAGGGAACTTCGTCTTACTAAGATCCAAAGTTCTAACGGAGGATTTAAATATGCCCTGCTTGTAGAGTCCGAACATTACCTTTCTGACAAATACTTAAGGGTATTAAAAGATGGGTATATCTCAATGGATACCGCACAGAATCTTCTGGTGGTAAAGACCGTTTCGGGAATGGCGATGGCTGTTGCGGCAGCTATAGATTCCATGAAGTTCAGCCGGACAGTCGGTTCAATCGCAGGTGATGATACGATCATGATCGCTTTTAAGAGCGAAAAAGATGCCGATGAGGTGTATGAAAAGATTAAATCCGTTATCGAAGAGTGATAGCGGATTGAGGAAATCAGATGTTAGATAGTCTCCATGTTAAGAACCTTGCCCTCATCGAAGAAGAAGAGATCTTTTTTGATAAGGCCCTTAACATTCTAACCGGTGAAACAGGCGCCGGAAAATCAATTATTCTTGGCTCGATCAACCTGGCTCTCGGAGCAAGATCAAATAATGACGTAATCAGAACAGGAGCAGATCATGCGCTTGTTGAGCTTTCATTTACCGTTTCCCCGGAAGAAAAAAATAAGCTTAATGATCTTGATATAGATATTGAAGATGATACTTTGGTCATCTCCCGAAGGATAATGAACGGCAAGAGTGTTTTGCGAGTAAACGGAGAAACCGTAAGTGCCGGGACGATAAGGGAAATAGCTGAGATCCTAATCGATATATACGGACAAAATGACGGCCAAAGCCTTTTAAAGAGCCGGACTTATGAAAAGATGCTTGATTGTTATGCCGGTGAAAAGGTTTTAAAAGTATTGGATGAGTTGATCAAAGACAGGAAGAAATACAACTCACTTTGCGAAGAACTTGAAAATGAAAATAATGACACAGATGTCATAAAAAGAGAAAAGAGCCTTCTTGAATATGAAATAGAGCAGATATCGGATGCGGATCTTAAGATTGGTGAAGATGAGGAACTTGAAAACAGGTTCAGATTCCTTAACAACGCGCAAAAGATCATGGAGACTGTTTCCAGGGTTCATTCGATCACGGGTTATGATGAGAACGGTTCTGCGGGATCATTGATAGGAAACGCCGTGTCCGACATTAAAAGCGTAGTACAGTATGACGAAAGACTGAATCCAATCCTTGATGATGCGGTTTCAATAGAGTCACTTTTAAGCGATCTTAACAGATCATTATCTTCATACTGTGATTCAATGAGCTTTGATGAAGAAGAGTTTAATAATGTAAGTCAGAGGCTTACACTGATCAACGATCTTAAATCCAGGTTCGGCCAGACGATAGAAGAGATACTCAAGGAACTCGACAACAAACAGTCAAGGCTTGATATACTCAATGATTTTGATAACTACCTTAATGGCTTAAAACAGGATATCGATAAACTTAAAAAGAAGATGCTCGATGAATGTGCCGTTATCTCAGGTGAAAGAAAAAAGGCAGCTCCCGGTCTTGCAAAAGAATTAAAGGATGCGATGGAAGGCCTTAATTTCAAAAACATCGAACTTGAGATAACCGTTGAGCCTGATGAAGAGAATATTAAAAATACCGGTTATGATGATATAGAATTTCTTATAAGTCTTAATACTGGAGAGCAGTTAAAACCCATAAGAAATGTTGCATCCGGAGGAGAGCTTTCAAGGATCATGCTTGCGATAAAGAGCGTGTTTGCCGATTCTGCCGATGTTAAGACACTTATCTTTGATGAGATCGATTCGGGGATAAGCGGGGTAACGGCATATAAGGTTGCTCAAAAGATGGATGAGCTTTCAAAGAACCATCAGCTTATATGTATAACGCATCTTCCGCAGATCGCTTCAATGGCCGATTCTCACTATCTTATTGAGAAAACGGTTCAAGACGGAAGAACACATACCGAAATAACAAAACTCGATGAAGAAGGTTCCGTTAAGGAACTTGCCCGAATGCTGGGGAATGATAAGATAACTGAAGCGTCCCTTATGAATGCGAGAGAGATGAAGAAAGGAAAGAAAGGATAATGAGATATCCCGGATTTATAAATAAAGGAGATACGATAGCGTTTGTGTCCCCGTCATTTTCGCCCGCAACGGAACAGTTTAGAAGAGAATGCTTTGAGAATTCTTTAAAATTGTGGAAGAAAAAAGGCTTCAAGACTGAAGTCGGTTTTAATGCGTATGAAAAAAAGGGGGTTGGAATAAGCAATGTTCCCGAGGAATGTGCACGTGAATTGATGGAGAGTTATGTAAACCAATCCAATAAAGCGCTCATTTCGACCTCGGGCGGAGAACTCATGTGTGAGATCCTGCCTTTCATGGATTTTGATGAGATCAAGAAAGCGCCTCCCAAATGGTTCATGGGCTTTTCCGACAATACAAATTTCACATTTCTATTAACAACGATGTGTGATGTTGCATCCATATACGGTCCGAACGGCGGATCATTTGGCATGAAGAAGTGGCATCCCTATCTGGAAGATGCGCTTGGGATATTGACCGGTGAATCTTTAGTTGCACATAATTATGATTTTTATGAGATAGAATCTTTAAAAAATGCAGATAATCCATTTGCAGAGCTTAACTGCACTGAGGAGACCGAGATAAAGTGTTACCTTCCTTATCACGTCAAATCATCCAAAACAAAGAACGTGCACGTAAAAGTTATGTTAACTGATGAAGCCGAATTTGAGGGTAGATTACTTGGAGGCTGCCTTGATTGTCTGGTCAACATGGTCGGAACCAAATATGATTATGTAAACCGATTTATCAACAGATATGTGGATGATGGTATTATCTGGTACCTTGAAGCATGTGATCTTAACGTGTTCTCGATAAGGAGAGCCATGTGGCAGCTTGAACAGGCCGGATGGTTCAGAAATGCCAAGGGATTTATTTTCGGACGTCCGCTTAACGGAGATAAGATCATGAATCTTAACAAGAATGATGCAGTCCTTCCGACAACCTGTATAGGTCATTCAGTTCCCGTTATCCTGGATGCCGATATAGGACATCTTCCGCCTTCAATGCCTCTTATAAACGGGGCTCTTTGCAAAGTCCAATTTAAGGACGGAACACTGGTTGTAGATATGGGTGTTGAGTTGTCATAAAGGTTTGTTTATAATTGTTTATATGTGAGGATGTAATATGAAAAATATTTTGTTTGTAGCATCGGAAGGAGTTCCCTTTATCAAAACGGGAGGACTTGCCGATGTTGTAGGTTCACTTCCCAAATGTATCAACAGGGAATACTATGATGTTCGAGTAATACTTCCCAAATACATGTGCATAAAGCCTGAAATGAAGGAGAAGATGGAGTACGTTACCCACTTCTACATGGATTTTCATTGGAAAAATGAATATGTCGGCGTATTAAAGGCAGAAGTGGACGGCGTTAAGTATTACTTCATAGATAATGAGATGTTCTTCGGCGGATACGGACCGTATTCCAATGACGCTCTTTATGAGATTGAGAAGTTTGCTTTCTTTTCAAAAGCGGCTCTTTCGATCCTTCCTCTTATAAACTTCAGGCCCGATATCATTCACTGTCATGACTGGCAGACAGGACTTATTCCCGTATACCTTAAGGAGCGCTTCCAGGGTAATGAGTTTTTCCGCGGGATAAAGTCGATCATGACGATACATAACCTTAAGTTCCAGGGTAAGTGGTCAGTCAAAGAGGTTAAGGAGATAACGGGACTTCCGGATTATTTCTTTACTTCCGATAAACTTGAATCATTCAAAGATGCAAATCTTCTTAAGGGCGGTATTGTTTATGCCGATGCTATCACAACAGTTTCGCAGACTTATGCTGAAGAGATAAAGACGGAATTTTACGGAGAGCATCTTGAAGGACTTTTACGTGCAAGAGAGCATGACCTTCGCGGTATTGTAAACGGTATCGATTATGATGATTTCAATCCGGAAAAGGACAAGCATATTCCTTTCCCTTACAATGCCATAAATTTCCGTAAGGAGAAGTTCAAGAATAAGAAAGCACTCCAGCAGGAGCTCGGTCTGGAAGTCGATGAAAAGAAGATGATGATAGGCATAGTATCGCGTCTTACTGACCAGAAGGGATTCGACCTTATCGCATATATCATGGATGAACTCTGTCAGGATGACGTGCAGATCGTCGTTCTCGGAACCGGTGAAGAACGATACGAGAACATGTTCCGCCACTTTGACTGGAAATACAATAATAAGGTTTCGGCAAACATTTACTATTCCGAAGAACTCTCGCACAAGATCTATGCGGCTTCGGATGCATTCCTCATGCCATCGCTTTTTGAGCCCTGTGGACTGTCACAGCTTATGGCTCTTCGTTACGGAACGGTTCCCATCGTCCGAGAAACAGGCGGCTTAAAGGATACGGTCGAACCTTATAATGAATTCGAATCAAAAGGCACCGGCTTCAGTTTCTTAAACTATAACGCACATGAAATGTTAAGAACGATCCGCTATGCGGAAAGGATCTATTATGATAAAAAGCGTGAGTGGAACAAGATCATAGATCGTGACATGGCCGCTGATTTCAGTTGGAAACGTTCGGCAGACCGTTACACTGAGATGTACGATTGGTTGATAGGGTAGGCTCCGGGGTGCATAAACACTGGCTTCGCTGGACTGCAAATGTTGGTTTGACATCAATTTGACATCAATTTTTTGCGATTTTTGATGTCAAAAGCTATGAATTGAATAAAGAGAGTATAGTAAGACGCTTTTTTCGGAAAACAGAGAATTCCGGAGAGAGCGTCTTTTTTTCGTCTGAAAAACAGTGAAAG
>JAILCX010000041.1 GCA_024690205.1 Lachnospiraceae bacterium
AACTATATTCCCGCAATGGGAGAATTTTTAAAAGCCACCATGTGCCCCGTGGCGCGTGTTGAAGGCAGCAATACCTTTGTACCGCTTTACAATATGGGCTGCATCAACGAATTGCTCGGTGAAAAAGAAGCCGCCATCTCATATTACAAAAGATGCGGGGACTATGCCCCCGCAGTTTTAAGACTTTCCGAAATGTAAGAAGCAATATCTTTAGCCCTGCTTTTCCAGGTCAGGTTTTCTTTAGCATATGAATATGCTTTTTCCGTCATAAGATACACCCTGTGCCAATCCGACATAAGTTCAAATGCCGTATTTGCAACATTCCAGGGTTCTTTAAGATCATAAAATCCAATAAGATCACCAAGTTCATTGTCAAGATAGGCGCTATGATCGCTCAAAACCGCCGTTCCGTTAAGCATCGCATTGGGAACCCTCTCATGAGAGCCGGATTTAAAAAGCGGCATAACATTTAGTGCTATCCTGGTCTTTTTAAAAAGTTCATTGACCCTGTTAAACGGAACAGGCTGATGAAGAACAGTCTTTCCGCTTCCTTCACCTGATAATTCTTCCCATCCGGAACCGAAAATATGCAAAGGAAGATCGCTTTCCATGATATAACGGATGATCTCCTCCCTGAAATAAGATTTCATATACTTGTATGTCATAGCCGTGGCGATCGCATAATTTCTAAAATCCAATGGAGCAAGATCCGTTATCCCCATGTCTGAAAGAACATTTTTTAACCCATCCTCCACCTTCATATCACGGTGTTCTGTCATATATTCTATATGAGTGATGACGAGTTTTTGAATGGCAGGCGGATACTGCCTTATTTCGTTTTCATAATTTGAAAGGGGATAATGGGACCCACTGAACATGATATCGTATTCACGACTCATATATTCTTCTTCCGAAAAATTATCAAGCGACCCAAACCCGCCATGAGGCAAAAAGAACGCGTCTTTGACATTCGGAAAATACTTTTTTACATATTCCACATGATCAGGATCTATGCACAAAACATAGTAGTTTGGAAGTTCGCTTCGAAGTGAAACCTGATGTTCTATGGGATGATCTATGATGTAATGAAAAAAAGGTATGCCCATCTTTTCATAGATATTCAACCCGTCTATCGAATAATCCTGCTGCCCTACGGCATTTATAGCAAATGCCGCATCAAAGCCCCTGTTTATGATCCCGTTAAGAACCTCCGGAGCGGGACAACCTGTTCCATATGGAGTGATATCGAAAAAAGCCGTTTCCCAGCCAAGTTTGTTTAACTCATCGGCCAGCATATCCGAAAAATCATTCACCAGATTGTAGCAGATTCCATCCCTTTTAAACAAAAGAAGCTTCATCAATCGTCCTCAAAGGCTGCATTTATCATATCTTCAAGCCTTTTTTCGTATGTATGCTCTTTCAGCATCTTTTCGTATCCGTTACGTGCTATCTCTGACCGTTCTTTTTCGTGAGACAGCAGATACTCTATCTTTTCCATCATATCTTTAGGGCTTTCAAAATACACATAATCTTCGCCGGCCATGAAGCAGTCATCAAAATCAGCCTGATAATTCGTCAAAAGAAAACCGCCCGATCCTATGATCTCAAATGCTCTTAACGGAATGCCCGAGATTATTGACTTTAGCGTGAAATTAAGATTGATCTTTGCCTGTTTAAATACATGAGGAGCCCCGTGATGAGGATCGATCTGCCCGTGATTGAAGCAGTTTGGAAGCTTAAGGCTTTCGTTTTTTGTATAAAGATCATATTTATACTTTGTACCGATAAGGTTAAGCATACGCGTTCTTTCCAAACCGGTTATACGCCTGTTGATAACATACTGCGCAAAAAGCCACTCCTCGGTCTCAACTCCATCTTCATTGGGCGTAAGCGGAAGATCTTTTTGCATCTCTTTAATGATATCTTTGGGAAGACACTCCTCGATAAAATTATAGCCGTAAACATGGCTCTGGGCTTCCATCAGGCCCTCGAGATATCCCCTGGTCCTGTCGCTTATATGCTCAAGCCTTTCATAAAACTGGTGATCTTCCGTGTATAAAGAACCGACAAATGCGATGTCTGCTTTGTTAAACCATTTGGTCGTCTTAAAGTATTCGATGTCGCTATAGGAACCAAGTCTTTTGGCATTGGCACATAGCGGCATATAGTAAACGGTATTTATTCCGTTAGAATGAAATTCATTATATTGGGTCTTATCAAAAACAAAGATATAGTTTGTGGGAAAAGCTACCGTGTACGAATATAAAAGAACAAAAGGATTATCATATATCCACGATATATATTTTACTTTCGTCTTTTTGCATGCATGGGCAACAGTCGGGAAAAAATTAAGACTGAAAACGAATTCGGGGTTTTCTTCACCTATTTTGGATTCGAGAAGGGATTCAAATTCAGGATCTCTTCTTAATTCCTCTTTGGCAAAATCAACCTCGGAATAATCATATCCCAGATTCCTAAGGGCTTCCTCAACATCAGGCAAACCATATGCATTCCATTTTATGACGATGAGTTTTTTATTCATGATGTAAATGTATCATGTATCATGCTGTTTGGCAAAAAAAGAACGGGAAGCTTTAACTTCCCGTTCCTGAATGATCTTTTATTCTTCTGATTAGCTAAGGAGTGAAAGAACACCCTGGTTAGCCTGATTAGCCTGTGCCAACATTGCCTGACCTGCCTGAGCAAGGACATTGTTGTTAGCATATCTAACCATTTCAGTTGCCATATCAGTATCTCTGATAGCTGATTCAGCTGATGTTGTATTCTCAACTACGTTATCTAAGTTGTTGATCGTGTGCTCAAGTCTGTTCTGGATAGCACCGAGATCAGATCTCTGCTGTGAAACAGTCTGAAGAGCGGCCTTTGTTGCAGTATTAAGTGCTCCAAACTTATCAGCACTTACATCTCCTGCTGCATAGAAGTCAGCAATAGCTGATGTTCCGCTATACAATGTATCAATATCCATGTTCTTTATTGAAATATTGATATGCTGGTTTGCTTCTGCTCCAACCTGAAGTCCCTTATTCGTAAATGTTCCATCGAGAAGGTTCTGCTCGTTGAATGTGGTTGTAGATCTTACACGATCTATTTCACTCATGAGCTGAGTTATTTCTGATTTGATATAGCCGCGGTCAACCGTCGTCAATGTTCCGTTCTCACCCTTTACAGAGAGCTGGTTGATTCTCTGAAGCATATCGTGTACTTCGTTAAGAGCACCTTCTGCTGTCTGTACACATGAGATACCGTCTTCTGCGTTTGCTGAAGCCTGTGTAAGACCTCTGATCTGACGTCTCATTTTTTCTGAAATAGCAAGACCAGCTGCATCATCTGCTGCACGGTTGATCTTATAACCTGACGATAACTTTTCTGTCGACTTAGCCTGTGACTGAGTTGTTACGCCTAACATTCTGTTTGAGTTCATTGCCTGTAAGTTGTGCTGTACTACCATTTTGTTTTTCCTCCTT
>JAILCX010000047.1 GCA_024690205.1 Lachnospiraceae bacterium
TACTCAAGTGCATATTTTGGATACTATCTTGATCTATCGGATGGTGAAGAAAATGCCGAGTGGCGTTGGGTCACGGATGAAGATATCGATTACGAGAACTTCTACGAGACTGAACCCAACAGAGAAAACCCCGGAGAGATATATGCCATGTTCTATTACAAGTTTACTGACGGAACATGGAATGACGGTGACTTTGGACACAAAACAAACAGTGGTGGCAAAGCGTATATCTGCGAATGGGATGATTAAGGAGACAGGTGGATCACATGGAAAAGTCTAAAGTATACTTTACTGATTTTCGAACGGTACTCGGAGTGAGCCTTCCGTCGAAGCTCCAAAAACTCATTAAAATGGCAGGCATGCCCTCCATTGATATGGTTGGCAAATTTGTTGCGATAAAGATGCATTTCGGTGAGCTTGGAAACCTTGCCTACCTTCGCCCTAACTACGCCAAAGCTGTAGCTGATGTTGTTAAAGAAGGCGGCGGATTGCCGTTCCTTACAGACTGTAATACTTTATATCCCGGTAGCAGAAAACATGCTCTTGAGCATCTTGACTGTGCCAATATAAACGGATTTAACACTATAACGACGGGCTGTCAGATATTGATAGCAGACGGATTAAGAGGAACCGATGATATTGCCGTTCCCGTACCGAACGGAGAGTATTGTAAAGAGGCATACATCGGTAGAGCCGTTATGGATGCTGATATTTTTATCTCGCTCAATCACTTTAAGGGACACGAGCAGGCCGGCTTTGGCGGTGCTATAAAGAATATCGGAATGGGATGCGGAAGCCGTGCGGGAAAGATGCAGCAGCATAACAGCGGACAGCCTCACGTTGATCCCGACCTTTGTAAAGGATGCAGAAGATGTGCCAAAGAATGCGGATCGGATGCGATATCTTATAAAGACAATCTTGCGTGGATAGATCCCGAAAAATGTAAGGGATGCGGAAGATGTATAGGAGCATGTGCATTTGATGCGATATCGAATAATAACTGGGATGCTCCGGCACTGCTTGGAAGAAAGATGGCTGAATATACCGCAGCCGTTATAAGCGGAAGACCGAACTTCCATATCAGCCTCATTACAGATGTTTCACCCAACTGTGACTGTCACGGTGAAAACGATGCGCCGATCCTTCCCGATATAGGAATGCTGGCATCATTTGATCCCGTTGCGCTTGACCAGGCATGCGTTGACCTTTGCCAAAAAGCTGACCCCATAAGGAATTCTCAGCTTGGCGATAACATGGCAAGCGAGCATTTCCATGATCACGGTGATGTATGGCATAACAGCAATCCCAATGTTTCATGGGCTGAGACACTTGAACATGCCGAAAAGATCGGCATAGGAACTAGAGATTACGAGCTTGTTACCATGAAGTAATATCTGATCATATAGAGCCTGTACTTAAAGCCTTGGGCCTTTATGAATCTTAATAGATCACGGTTGCTTTGCTCGATGAATGTTATATCTTCATCAGTCAAAACGCTTTCGGTGTAGATATATTTTTCATATCTTTTTATAAACGAAAGGAGCTCATCCGGAACGATCGAAGAAGCTTTATCAAGGAATTCTTTAAGTGTTTCGTTATAAGCTCTTTTAAGACCTAAGATCTCCATCAGGGTCATGTTTTTCCTAAACATGATCCTGTATTTTTTTTCTTTGCCTGAGAATCTGTATCTTAATGAATTAAAGAGTAGTGTTATTGCAAAAAGGATAGCAGATACGGATAGTGCTACGGTTATGATGATGATAACGGCTCTGACATCGATCTCGCTAGCGGGATCGGTTTCTTCAATGGGCAGATCCTCAATATCTATCTCGGGCCTTTCAATATGCTCGGGAACTACAGCCTGATAAGCTGCTTTTTCATAGCTTACCTCGGAAGCTGTTTTCCAGCCGCGATAGACTTTATATCCGGGTGTCGGTTCAAATGCAACCCAGCCTAAGCCGTCGATATAACACTCGGGCCAGGCATGTGACATGTTCTCGGTAACGATCGTTGAGGGAGTGTTCTTTGAGATGGGCACTCTGTAGCCCTGAACATACCGGGCAGGTATTCCGATACTTCTTGATAATGTTACAAATACCGTAGCGTAGCAGACACAGTTTCCTCTTTGACGGTGGAATAAAAAGTAGTCTGCAAACTTTGCTTCTGAATCGATATCATTGGGCATTCCATCCGATGAAGAGCTGTATTCCATCGTAGATAACATCTCTTCGATACGGCCCAGCTTTTCAATGTCAGTTTCACAGCCTGATAGAAGCTCATCCATATAAGAACTTAACTCGGGAGAAAGGTTAACCGCAGGCAGATAAGCACTGTATATGCCTGACCTGTATGCATTAATGTCGCTGTATGCGGCACCTTCTGCGCCGCTTATTCCAAGAAGGCTCATGGCTTTATCCCAGTCCCCCTGAGTAAATGACCCCGGAGCATTTGCCAGGTCATCAAATATGGGATTATCCGAGTTAAGCCTCATGTAGTCTACGAGATATTCATAGTTTCTTGACCTTCTTTTATCAAAGAAGATATCACCGTCTTTAAACTTAAGCCCAATGTTATTGGGGCCGTTTTTGATCTTCGTGTATTTACACGGGGAAAAGATATGCCTGGTATGCATATTTAAAAGTTTAAGTCCGAGCTGGCCGTATTTTATGTAGTCGGAGAAGTTATCACCTGCATAGGAATTTACGCTGCAATATGTCTCGAGTGAATCAAGCAGGCTGTCATTTAAACTGCTTTCATATTCCTTGCTCCACTGGCTTCCGTCGAAGTGGTCGAAGGTCTTTCCGGTAAGATACACAACGGGAACGGAACCTGTCTTTAACCTAAGCTCCATTATCTTTTTGCTGTTTGCTTTGCCGTTTGAATATATGGTTGAGCTTTCGGAAAAGCCGATGAAGCGGTCGAACCGATCTTTGCCACCTAGGCTTTGGATAAATTCTTTTGCGGTTTCAACCTTGTCGGCAGCCGAAGCGTAGATCTTTTTTGCAAGCGCCCAGTCATAGGGCTTATCGGATACAGGAAATACCATTAAAAGAATAAGGAATAGGATAAGGAAAGGGGCGATAAATACAAGGTGAGCCTTCTTTTCAACGTCCCCGGATTTTATCCATCTTACCTGTATCTCATCAACTATCATGCAGATGATAAAGAAAAAGCTAAGGCATACAACGAACTTATCAGGCGGTGTACGAAATGCCATGGATAAGGATAAAAGCACAATGAGAACTATGCTTATAAGCGGTTTTCCAAGTCTTGATCTTAGGATGATAAATCCTGCGATAAAGGAAACTATACAGATAAGCAATAATGGAATGATCCAGGGATTTTCGCTCAATATCTCATCGCGCGTTTCATCCGTTATAAGGAGCAATGATACGCCGATCACGGATATAAGGGTTCCGCCAAGGATGAGCTTTCCGTTTTTTTTGATATGGATAAAGGAGATCCCTATGAGTGTGATGATCACGGCCGTAAAGATGATAGCGAGCTTTGGAACATCGGGATCATTGCGCAGTATGAGCCACAAAGAAGGTATGATGCAAAGCGGAAGGAGATTTATGATGTCATAAAGGAGATTTACCATCAAAGCACCTCCTTAAGATCTGCTTCCGTGGAGATCACGTAAAGATTCGAATTTAATAAAGCCGTTGCACTATCGGCTTCTTCATTATCGTCAGTCACGAGGTATATTATGGGATTTATTCCGTTTAGCTTAAGCCGGTCCGTTGATGATAGAACCGCGGCATTTACCTTATGAATGACCATGATGACCTGGTGGCCGGTATAGAGAGGAAGGTTATTCATTATGAGCTTTAACATATCGGAAAGATCATATTTTTCATCAAACGCAAACGATGAAAGATATGAGTAAAAGGAGTTAAACCCGTCGGTATCTTTCATGACATGATCATCTAAAGCTCCCGTATAGGAAAGGACTCTTACGGGAGTGCGGTTATCATTAAAGTAAGCACAAAGCGAAAGTACTATGCGGCATATCTGGTTTTCAAGCGGAAGATAGACAGATGGATCATCGGAGTATCGCTGGCTGTCCATCATGATCGCGATACCCTGTTTTTCTTCACCCGTAACATTACGGACCAGCAGCTTTCCTGAGGATGCGGTTGCTTTCCAATGTATCTTTCTTATATCATCTCCGGGAATGTATTCGCGTACGGTAACATCGCTTTGGTCAGCCTTATACATTGTCTCAACCGATGAAGTATCCGCAGCGTTTATGGTCTTTAACTCTGACAGATGCAATATTTCGGGCATCACGTTTATCCTGAAGGGCTCGTGGTTTTGATAGGTGAGCTTAAACAGTTTAAGGTAATCCCTTACAACGATGCTCTTTATCCCGACTTCGTATTCGCCTCTGTAACGGCATAATAAAGACGTTTCCTTTTTGATCCCGGAAAAGGGCATGAGTTCATACTCGGTATTTTCATCTATGCCGAGTATCGTAGAAAAAGGGCTGTAGAATTGGATGCGTATTCCGGAGTAGGTAAAGAAATCTTCGTTCTGAAGAGTTATATAGAACTTGGTGATGCTGTTTGCTACAACCTTTATTCTGTTTGCTTCCTGATATATCTTGAAGCGGAATAAAACTATGAGGATATAGATAAACGAAACAACGGGAACAAGGGTAATGGCTGCAAAGAAACCGTAACTTACCGGGCCGCCGTAAAAAGATATGCCGACCAAAGACAGTATCCACAATAAGATGACGACGATCCATGATGGATTCATATTATTTCTCCGTGGGTATCTTTGCCTTGAGCATGAGACCGGTTACGATGTTATCGACATTATCGCCGGCGATCCTTGATTCCGGCGTAAGAGTTAGCCTGTGGTGAAGCACATTTACGGTGACGGCCTTAACATCATCGGGAGTAACAAACTCTCGTCCGTTGATAAAGGCGCTGGCTTGGGATGCCCTTATTAAAGAAAGCAGGGCTCTTGGAGAAGCACCGATCACGAATTTAGATTCTGACCTTGTTGAATCGATGATCTCTTTAACATATGAGATCACGTTATCGGAGATAGTTATATCCTTGACCTTATTCCTAAGGCCCTTTAATTCTTCAACGCTGCATACGGGTTTTACATCATCGGATGTCTTGCCGTTTACGAAGTTACGTGCAAGCTTTATTTCTTCATCACGACCGGGGTATCCGATTGAAAGTCTCATCATGAATCTGTCGACGGATGCTTCGGGCAGGGGATAGGTACCTATGAATTCGATTGGGTTCTGGGTTGCGATTACCATGAAAGGATCGGGAAGGTCGTAGCTTTTACCATCCACGGTAACGCTTCCTTCCGCCATGGCTTCAAGCAGAGCAGACTGCGTCTTTGGTGATGTACGGTTAATCTCATCTGCAAGGATGATATGGTGCATGATAGCACCTTCCCTGTATTCAAAATCACCGGTCTTTGCGTTATATACGCTGACACCCGTAACATCTCCGGGCAGTGTATCCGGCGTGAACTGGATGCGTCCGAAAGACATATCAAGTGACTTGGCAAGAAGCCTTGCAAGTGTAGTCTTTCCGACACCGGGAACATCCTCTATGAGAATGTGACCGCCTGCAAGGAGACATATCAAAACGTTCTCAACGACCTTTTCCTTGCCTACAAAATATTCGTTTATCTGATCTTTTAATCTGTTTATCATAATTTCCCCATTTCCGATCTGTTATTGCATATTTTGATGTTCATTCACACTCAGATTATTATACCCTATTTTTACTCATGAAAACAGTGCGAAGATATGAGCCGAGGCTTGATTTTCAGACGTTTTTGCGGTATTATTGAACACGGTGCGGCAAAAGAATTGCCGGCCTGGGGGACTAATGAAAACGGGGTTAAATACAACTTACATTTCGCCCTCCCTCGAGGGTAAACTTTCTGAGATTCCTGATCATCTGGTAACTACTATCATTGCAGCTGCGGGTTACGGAAAGACAAGGGCGGTCAGATGGTGGATTGACGAGAATTGTGCCAAGGATGATCTTGTCTTTACCATGACTGTCATGAGAGATTCTCTTTCTGAGTTCTGGCTTGATTTCATCTCATGTTTTGAAAAATGGCATGACACTTATGATTCTTTAAAGGCGCTGGGATTCCCTTCGGATGCCGGTTCCAGAGAAGTCATGGCCAACATATTGAATGAATGGTACGCTGAGCGCAAAAACCACAGCGTTTATTTTGTTATTGATGATCTTCACTTTATTCCGAATCCGCTGGTTTCCGATTTCCTCGTGCATATAGCAACAGGGGCTTCATCAGTGGATGTCCGTCACGGCGGATCGCTTCATTTCCTTTTGATCTCACGTAATATGATATTTAATCATGCGGAACGCATTAAGCTCGGTGCCGACTTAAATGAGATCACGATGGAAGATCTGCGTTTAGATAAGAACGGCATCGTATCCTATGCCGAAAGGAGCGGGATAGAGCTTAGCGAAGAAGATGCCACAATGCTTGACCGTACTACCGAAGGATGGTTCTCGGTCGTTTATCTTAACCTCAGTTCGTATTCCAGAAATCACATGTGGCTTAACGGACAGGACAGCATTTATTCGATCATGGACGATGTCCTTTTTAAGCCGCTTACGGACAGGGAAGAAGATTTCCTTGTAACCATGGGACTTCCCGATGAGTTCAGCTCCGAGGAAGCATGGTGGATATGGCAACAGGATGATACCAGGGATGTGCTTCGAAAGCTTTCTTTAAATAATGCTTTTATCATGAAGCTTCCGGACGGCACCTACCGTTATCACAGTATGCTCAAAAAATGCGCAATGGCGAAGTTCAATAACTTCTCCGAAGAGCGCAGAAATGATATCTATTACAGGCTCGCCAAGTGGTATGAAAAGAACATGAGGCTTCCGCTTGCGGAGCAGTACTACCACAAGTGCAAGGCCTGGGATGAACTCCTTGACTGCTTTGTTATAGGACAGGGAAGAACGGTCATAGGCGAAAACATAGAGCGTTTCCTCACCTGGGAAAAAGAATGTCCCCGAGAGATCATGCTTCGCCATCCCGTTGCTTTACTTACGATCATGAAGGTGCTTTTCTCATTCGGACAGATACCCGAGATGTACGGTATCAAAGCGCTTCTTGAAAAATCCCTTGAAAATAATGATGAGGTCGACCAGACCGAAAAGAATAATCTGCTTGGTGAAAGTGAACTCATTATGGGCTTTACCCAGTATAACGATATCCAGGGTATGAGCTCCTTTCACAGGAGAGCAAAGGACCTTATGACAAGGTTTGCCCTTAACACCGATTCCAAGGGCAGCTGGACATTCGGATCACCTTCCGTGCTTTGGATGTATCACAGAACTCCCGGCGGACTTGATTCCGAAAACGATGCGATGTTTGAGTGCATGCCATATTATTATTCGTGCACCAACTCACACGGAAACGGCGCTGAGTATGCGATGCTCTCGGAGATCTGCTTCATGAGAGGAGATATCCAGGGTGCAAAGCAAAACGCAGAGATCGCCCTTGCTTCATCAAAACTTAAAGGCCAGCTTTCAATCAGGATCGCAACGGAGTTTGTTCTTTTCCATAAGATGCTATTGGAAAATGACATGGCATCCGTCAGGAAACAGATAATAGAAACAAGAAAGAACGTTCAACAGGAGAGGCAGTACAATCTGCTTTATACGATGGATCTTGTTGAGGCATGGATCGAATCCATCAACCGTACCGCAAAGACGGCGGCTTCGTGGATAACCGATGATACGGCACCGGTTCCGCTTCCGAACCTCGTACTTCCGATGCTTTCGATAGTAAGGAATCAGGTGAGCCTTGCGCTTAATGATCCTGCCGCAGTCATAGCCCGTCAGGCACCTGCCGAAAAATTCTGCGGAATGTTCAATGCGCTGATGTGCAGGATATATCTTCATCTTCAGCTTTCCGCTGCATATGAGGCCATCGGTCAGGACAAAAATTCGGTTAATGAATTAAAGACCGCGATAGACCTTTCGATACCCGATGGTATAGTAATGCCGTTTGCACTTTTCTATGGACGGTTTATTACCAGGGCTTTTGATAAGCTTGCAGGATTTGATGAATATTCGGTATTTATCGCAAAGGCAGTTAAGTTATCATCCGGAACACCTGCTAAGAGTGAAAATGCTCAGACTGAGAGCAAAGCAAAACCTTCAGGAGGCTCGGGATCAAAGATCAAGTCAAAGCTTACTGATACGGAATTTAAGATCGCAAGGCTTGCTTCTATGCGAAAGACGAATAAAGAGATAGCGGATGAGCTCTTCCTTGCGGAAGGAACGGTAAGAAACAGGCTCTCAAGCGTCTTTGTAAAGCTTGGTATCGAAGGAGATACGAGGAACAAACGCCTTAAACTTGAGGAGTTTTTCAGGGATTAAGCAATTAGTACAAATATTACTAAAACGTTTACTAAAAAGGAGTGACATGATGTCACTCCTTTTTGTCACTTTATGACATTTCTACACTTTATTGACTCCATATCGGGGAATATCATTTCTCATAAGGGGTATTTTGTGCCCTTTTCTCAATCAATCATTTAAAGGGAGAATAAACGATGAGTGAAGAAAACCTGAACAACGGCGGCCAGCAGGAAGAAACCGCGGCGTTATTTATCAACGCTCAGAAGAAAAAGAAGGCCGAAGAAGAAGCCAGAAAAAAGGCTGAAGAAGAACAGGCAAAGCGTGACGCGGCCGAAGCTGAAGTCCGCAGAATGGAACAGGAGCTTGCAGAGCAGAAAAGAAAGGCTGAAGAAGAGCGTAAAGCACTTGAAGAGGCTGAAAGATTAAAGGCTCAGCAGGATCTTAAGGAAAACATCAAAGAGGGTATCAAAGAAGGTGTTAAAGACGCCATCAAAGTTGCCGTCGGTGAAAAGAACAAGGAAAAGTCAAAGACTGCAAAGATCGTCAGCATTGCAGTAGGTGCGGTTGTAGTGATCGGTATCGTGGTCGGCATCGTCTTTGCCATCATTAACAAAGGACATGCCATCGACTATGCTGAGCTTGATTTTGACGGAACTTACGAGGTCAAGGAAGACGGTTATGATCTTGAATTTGCTTATCCCGAGGAAGTTTATGAAACCGTTACCGAAAAGGCAAGTGACAAAACCATAGCCATTACCTTTGAATCAAAGAACAAAAAGGCCCCCAAAGCGATGATCTATATGTTTGATACGGAAGATCCGGTGCAGGCCCTTCAGTTCGATGTAAATTATACTCTTGATCAGCTTGAAAATACTTCGCAGGAATATATTGAAGATTACGACATCATCGATGATTCAAAGACCAAGATTTCAAATGACCCCGATTACTATCAGTATGAGGCCACATGTCAGATCGATGAGGAATCTTTCGGAGCTGTTGCAAGCTGGTATACGCTGAACGAGGAAGGAAAGTTATTCTTTACGACTGTCGTTACCTTCGCAAACGATAAAAATGAAGAATCAGCTGAAAACATGCTTGAGATGTTCATGTCCGAGAATATGGATAATGCTCTTAAGACTCCCGGCGCTTATCCTATCGACAAATATGACTGGGACGGTGCTATAGGAATCGAGCAGGTTAACTTCAAGGTTCCGGTCTCAAAAGACAGATTCCAGGAATTAAAGAAGTTCAATAACGAAGGTGAGAGAGTTTACGTAGACAAGAACGGTACGATCGTCATCCTTGCAGGTGTCAAGCTTGCCGAAAAGGACGGATTTGCGATAGTTGAAGATCAGGTACAGAGCTTCTACGACGCATTCAAAAAGATCGCTGATGACGGACTTCCCGAGATCAAAGCTGATGAAAGGATGTTCATTTCAAGCCAGGATTCTCCTTACGGATACGTTGACAGCTTCAATGAGTACAAGACGATATATAACGGCATTGACTACTGGGAGAGAGACTATGCCGTAGTCTGGGAAGGTAAGGATGCTATGTACGCAGCTATCGTTTATACATACGTTCCGATGGAGACCAAGGATAAATATAAAGAGATCTTTGACAAGTCCATTGAGGACCTTGATACATACAATTAATCACTACGAAGGGAGAATCGGATAATGAGTGATGAAATTCTGAACAACAACGATAACGACGATACTTCGGCGTTGTTCGTGTCGGCACAAAAGAAAAAGAAGGCCGAAGAGGAAGCCAGAAGAAAGGCTGAAGAAGAACAGGCCAAAAGAGACGCTGCAGCAGCTGAAGTTGCCAAGATGGAGCAGGAAGTTGAGGAGCGTCGAATAAAGGCAGAAGAAGAAAGGTTAGCTTTACTAAAAGCCGAAGAGGAAGCAAAACAGCGTAAGAACGATCTTGCAGCCAAAGCTGATACTTCAGCCACACAGGAAGCTGTAAGAGCAGCTGTTGAGGGAACTGCCAAGAAGATAAAGGACAGCAAGATTCCCAAGCTCATCGGACTTATCGCAGGAGTTGTGGTCTGCCTGGCTATCTGCATTGCCGTTGTCCTTACCATCATCGAAAAGAACAGTTTCCATATTGATGATGTAAACGTTGATGAAAAGTACACATCAAAAGAAGCAGATTACGACATAGAACTCATGTATCCCGGTGAGCTTTATCCCGAGATATCCGAAGAAAAGACCGATGACGGAATATCTATCCTTTTTGAAGAAGAAAAGCAAAATGGAATTTCCACAAAGATCGTTATAAGTGACCTTGTTGATGATGATAAAGATAAGGTTACAAGAGACGAGGCTCCTTTCTATTCAGTTAAAGACCTTAAGAGCTATCTTGCAAGAACATCTGAAGAACAGCTCAACAAAGCAGTGGATGGAGTAAATATAAAGGATACTGTCGAGTGCTCATATTCGGAGGATGATCCGGGTGCATATTCAATCACCTACAAGTTCGATACTGATGAGTATTACAGCGGTTCAGCTTATGCATGGATAGAGCCCAACAGCAAACTCGACTTCAAGGTTGTTTCGGTTATCTGCTTCTCAAAGAAAGAAGATCAGGTAGTTGTTGAAGAATTCAGAGACCTTGTCACTGCCAAGAATGCAAAGGATGCATTTGCAATGCCCGGTGCCAATCCTCCCAAAGCAACCGAAGTTGACGGTACGCTTGAAGAGAACACGATGCACATGCTGATCCATGTTCCTGAGGGCATGTTCTCTAAGTGGTCAGGCAGCACACCTACATTCTCGGTATGGACAGATGATAACGGTGCAAAGATCATCGTTCAGCCTATCGACAGTACGATAGAAGGTGATATCACAGATTCCCAGGCCGACGTCCTGATCGATGGATTAAAGGAGATCGCAGACTCAGGTGTTAACGGTATGTTCACTACTGTAGAAAGCAGACAGCTCATAAGCGATGATATCTCGAAGAAGGGATGGATCGGATATCTTGCCGAATACCAGACTGTTATGAGCGGTGTTACCTATTGGGAAAGGATCCGTCTTTCGCTCTGGACAGACGTTACCACCGAACAGAAATATTGGGCTTATATAATCACTCTTGCTCCCGAAGTAAACAAGAATGATTACAAGGTTATCTTTGATAAGACCATGTCAACTTTGGAAGACATGTAAAAACGAGGGGTATAAATATGAGTTTCTTATTAACAGCCGTTTTTGAAAACGGATTTTGTGAATTATATCTTCCGAGCGTGGACAACAAAAAAGTTCCGCTCGAGATAAAGCCCTACATAAGCGGACGTGATGAAGATGTCATCCTTCCTCTTGAAGTATGGGACGGCGTATGGACAATGACGGGCGGCGGAATGTATGAGATCACGCTTAACGAAAAGCCTGTTGAGACCATAACGCTTGCAGAAGGTCTCTTTGTAAACTGTGAATTCCCTGACGGTCAGGTATTCTCACTTACGGCTAAAGAGATTACGGAAGGAGATACACAGTTTAAGAAGTATCTTCTTAAAGCAGACGCTCAGTCAACGATCACAATAGGTAATGATCCCAATTCTGCGATCTGTTTTGCAAATAAGTTTGTTTCACCCAAGCATGCCCAGATCATTTTGACTGCTGACGGAGCAAAGATCGAAGACTTAAATTCCGTAAACGGTACTTTCGTAAACGGACGTATGCTCGAAGGTGAGCAGGCTCTTGCATTCGGTGACACGATCTACATCATCGGACTTAAGATCGTTTATCTTGGTAACACGCTTGCCATAAACAATCCTAACGACAATGTTAAGGTTACGGGAATGAAGGAGATCAACATCACATCTGCATCAGATGATGAAGACGTTGATGATGTTGTTGAAGAAGAAAAGTATTTCCTTCGTACACCCAGAAAACTCGAAGTCTTAAATAAGGAATCGTTCACTCTTGAAAAGTGTCCTCCCAAGCAGAAGCAGGAAAAGCAGCCTCTTTTACTTACGATCGGACCTTCATTTACGATGATCATTCCCATGGCTTTGGGCGCGGTAATGACGATGAGCTCTGAGTCAGGCTCAGGGTTTGGAGCAGCCGGACTTGTAATGAGCGTGGGTGCAGCGCTTATCGGTTCCGTTTGGGCTGTTATAAATACAAAGCATCAGGATGCTATGTATGCAAAGCAGGAAAAGAACCGTGTTGAATCTTATCAGTCATACGCAGTTAAGGTTACAAACCAGATCAAAGACTGCATGAACCAGAATAAGGCGATCCTTGAAAGGACCTATCCTTCAGCTGATGAAGCAGCAGAGTTTGGTATAAACACAACCTCAAGGCTTTGGGAAAAGAGTTCGGTTCATGACGACTTTCTTGATGTTCGTCTCGGAACCGGCGATATCCCTTCATTTAATGCTATCGAAACACCCAAAGAGCAGCTTATGCAGGAGCATGATCCGTTAAACAACAAAGCAGACGAGATCAAGCTTGCAATGTCTACGCTCCGCGATGTTCCGGTTTCCATATCTTTATACAAT
This sequence comes from Lachnospiraceae bacterium, assembly GCA_024690205.1. Lineage (GTDB taxonomy): Bacteria > Bacillota > Clostridia > Lachnospirales > Lachnospiraceae > JAILLW01. The sequence goes on from JAILCX010000047.1 coordinate 12,904, forward strand.
AACCGTTTTACCGGTATTGTTTCTCCCATAAGAGAAAAGGCGCTTCATCTTGCTAAGATCATGGGCGTTCAGATCGCAAGCGCACATCCTTACACCGATGTACGTATGTGTATCGTATTCCCTTCAAAGGAAAGAGATAACTGGGATTACATGAGATATCTTCCTCATGTATGGTCACCCGATGGCAAGATAAGGCTTATGTGCTGTGATAAGAACAGCGTCGGTGATGTCATGTACTTCATGTCGGGACTTATCCGTGAACGTCTTGATAAGACGGGAAGAGAAGCCCTTAACGCTGACGAAGATAAGAAGATACTTCCTCACTACGTATTCTTTATCGCAGATTATTCTCTTCTTGAAGAAGAGCCTATCGCTAAATACATTCTGAATCCCACAGAGGAGATGGGAATCTCGGTTGTAATGCTTGCCGATTCTCCCGATAAACTCCCGAGTACATGTACTGCTATCATCACTGATGATGACAATAACCAGGGATTCTATTCAACAGTCAATGCCTTCCCCGAGAGGAACAACGTCAAGTTTGATATCCTTTCAAAGAGAAAGGCAGAGAGCTTTGCAAGATCACTTTCGGGTGTACACCTTCGTGAGACAGGTATCTCAACCGCTATACCCGATGTACTTACATTCCTTGATATGTACAAGACATCTAAGGTTGATGATCTTGATATCTATCACAGATGGCTGGAGAACCGTACATACGAGAGCATGAGAGCTATGGTCGGATACAAGTCAGGCAATCAGCCGCTCTACCTTGATATCCATGAAAAATACCACGGACCTCACGGACTTGTTGCAGGTACTACCGGTTCAGGTAAATCAGAAACATTACAGAGTTACATCCTTTCACTGGCTATTAACTATCATCCCGATGAAGTTGCATTCATCCTCATCGACTACAAGGGTGGTGGAATGGCACAGAGTTTTGAGGGACTTCCTCACGTATCCGGCGTTATCACCAACTTAGGCGGTAATGCAACAAACAGAGCACTCCTTTCGATAAATGCTGAGATCAAACACAGACAGAAGCTGTTTAATGATTTCAAGGTAAAGCATATCGATGCTTATATCGAGTTATATCGTTCAGGAGTTGCAACGGAACCCATGCCACACCTTCTTATCATTGCGGATGAGTTTGCGGAACTTAAAAAAGAACAGCCCGAGTTCGTACGTTCACTCGTATCGGCAGCCCGTGTCGGACGTTCGCTCGGTGTTAACCTTATCCTTGCAACCCAGAAGCCTTCGGGCGTTGTAGATGACGAAATCTGGTCAAACACAAGATTCCGTCTGTGCTTAAGAGTTGCGGATAAGTCTGATTCAAATGAAATGCTCAAAAAGCCCGATGCAGCTTACATCACGGGTACAGGACGCGGATACTTCCAGGTCGGCGCGGATGAAATCTTTGAAGAATTCCAGTCAGGATGGTCAGGTGCCGCTTACGAGCCCGAAGTTGAATACTCAGATGATAAGAATGCCAAGATCGAGCTTATCAACCTTATCGGAAAGAACGGTGTTCCGAAGAAAAAGGATAAGAAAAAGAATACTGATAACATCAAGAAGCTTACACAGCTTGATGCTATCGTTAAGTACGCAGCTACCATAGCTAAAGAACACAATATTCCCGCTGTTCGTCAGATATGGCTTCCTGCACTTAAGCAGAAGATCTATCTTGAGGAGCTTAACATGGAAAGATCCGAAGGATTCTCACTTTGTGTTCCCATCGGTCTTGCCGACAACCCGGAGACACAGAGCCAGTACACTGCATTTGCAGACTTCCTTGCAGACGGAAACCTCCTTATCTGCGGACCTTCCGGAGCAGGAAAGACAACACTTTTACAGAGCATCATCTATGGCATGGTAACGGGATACAAGGCATCGGATGTAAATATCTACATCCTTGACTTCTCATCTCGTACGATGGCCGTATTCTCACAGATGCCTCATGTCGGAAGCGTATGCTTTGACGGAGATGATGACAAGCTCAACGATACTTTCGAATTCTTCTCTACGGAACTTGCCGAAAGAAAGAAGAAGTTCGCCGGAATGGGTATCGGATCATTCAAGGAATATGTACAGCATAACAATGACTGTCCTGCACTCCTTATGGTCATCGACAACTTCACGGCATTCTATGAGAACTATGACAAGTATGATGACGACCTTGCTGTTCTTTGCAGAGAGGGCGTAAGCTACGGAATATTCACGGTTATCACATGTAACGGTTCAGGCGACCTTAGAAGCAGACTTCGTCAGAACTTCAACACAGGTATCGCTCTTCAGATGCCCGACAAGTTCGAGTACGAAGCAGTTATCGGTGATCATACAGATATCATCCCCGAAGGAAGAACACCCGGACGCGGACTTATCAAGGCTCCCGTTCCCGTTGAATTCCAGGTTGCACTTCCCGTTAAGGAAGTTGACGGACTTTCACAGGCACAGAGTATCAAAAAGAGTCTTTCTACAGCTGATATCGATACCGTAGCAAAGGGTGCCAAGAAACCCGGCCAGATCCTTGAGTCGCTTTCAATAAAAGCATTACTTGATGAGACAAAGTCATTCCCCGAAAACAGATTCGCCATAGGAAAGACTGTTGACGGAGAATCGATCGTCGGATTCGATATGGACAAGGAATACTGCATCAGCGTTGTGGGACTTGGAAAGAGCGGAAAGACAAACCTTCTTAAGGAACTTGCTCTCCAGGGTCTTGCCAAGAAAGATGAAGTGATCATCTTTGACGGTACGACCGAAGAGCTTAAAGATTTCGCATCTGAAAAGAAGATCGCTAACTACATCACTAATGATGAAGGTTTGTTCAATCTTATGCAGAATGAGATCGTTCCCAAGTTCGGTGAGAGAAACGGCCTTGTAAATGCAGCCCGCGAAGCAGGCAAAGATGTAGCAGAGAGCTTAAAGGATCAAAAGAGAATACTTATCCTTATAAATGACTTTACACACTTTATAGAGACTGTTTACTCAGAAGATTACGGCATGAACGCATTCTTCGAGACAGCTCTTGAAAAGGGTGCTGAGCACAAGATCCAGTTCGTTGCGGCAATGACTCCCGATGATATTTCTGACTGCGGCAGATATCAGGTGGCCAGACAGTTTACTTCAATGGAAAGCGGAGTGAACTTAGGCGGTATGTTTGACCAGCAGAATGTCCTTCACTGGGAAATGACTTCAGCAGATGCGGTAAGACAGCTTCCTGCAGGATTCGGATATGCCCTGTCTGATGACGGAGCTCCTGTAAGGATCATCACCGCATTGGTATAAAGGGAGGTTATTAAGATATGAGTAGAATTCTTTTGGAAGCAAAAGTACCCGGTATCGCTAAGACATATGAGTTTTCGGCTGACTCGGTTATGACGGTCGGAACGGTTAAAAGAGCGATGATCGAGCAGATAAGTGCCGTTGAGAACATGACGGTTTTCCCTGATGTAAATAAGGTTCTCGTCTGCAGCATAGACATGGAAGGTCTGCTGCAGGACAACGAGACACTCGGAAACATCGGTGTAAAGAGCGGCGGAAAGATCATGTTGATATAAGGAGGATTTTATGGGTGATATGACAAACGTCGATGCCGACAAACTCAGGCAGACAGCCCAGAGGATCGGTAATCTGGCAGGTGATCTTAACAGTAACGTAAGTAAGATAAACGATGCGCTTAACGCTCTTACCAAAGGATGGCAGTCCGATGCCGCAACACAGTTCATGCAGAACTGGAACACGGATCAGGAAGCCTTAAGAGAGATGGTGGATCAGTATAACGAAGTTTCGGAACTCATGGTCGAGCTCGCTGCGGATTTTGACAATTCGGAAAACGAAGTTCAGGGCATGGTTTCGAGACTGAAGATTTGATAAGTGTTAAGGAGGCTTTATGGCATCAGGAAATGACACAAAAGTTGATACCGCGTTATTGGCTTCTACAGCCGAAACATTAAGTCCGCTTGTTAAAAATCTTGAGAACGTATTTGAGCAGTTCCAGCAGGAGATTAAAAACTCCAGGGGGGAATGGCAGGGTGATACTTCTGACGATATCAGAAATACCGCTGCCCAGCTAAAGAGCAGTTCTGCCGAGATCAAAAAGGTTTTAAACGGATATATCAGCGGATTAAAGGAACTTGCAGGCGTATACGACAAAGCCGAGAGCAAGGTTGAGGATACGGGAAAGTCCCTTAAATTCGATTCAACGTTTAAGTGAGGTGTGAACTATGGCTATCAAGTTTAATTATCAGCAGACAATACAGCAGGCACAGAATCTTGAACAGATGGCATCGGACCTTACCGGAAAGACCAAAGGAAAGCTTACCGGAGTTAAGGATAATCTGAATGCGGCTTGGACCGGAAATTCCGGCAAGGGATTCGTTAAGTTCATAGGGGATTGCGAATCGGATCTTGATAAGAAAGCCAAGTACCTGCGCGGTGTTGCTGACTATCTTAAAAAAGCGGCAAAGAAGATAAAAGAAGCAGAAGAGGCAGCAAAGGCTGCAGCTAACGGAATATCTTAGAAAAGGGGTCAATATGGCAGCTAAGAATACAGTCAATATTCAAAAAATGAAATCTGCTGCTGCGGAGTTGGATAACATTTATACATCCATGCAAAAGCAGATAAAGACTCTGGATGAAACTATTTCTGCTGTGAGAAAGATATGGACCGGTGATGCGGCCAATACTTACCTTAAGCAGTATGAAAAGAACCTTAATTCATTTAAGAGCATGGCAAACGCTATAAGATCGGCATCCGAAGCATTGGGCGACTCATGCAACACTTACGACCAGGCGGAAGGAAGCGCTCTTGATATCGTTGCTAAGATGGGCAAGAGATGATCATTCGGAGGTAGAGTATGTCAGATATAAATTTAGAAGTTGATGCGGGTAAATTAAGAGCCCAGGCAGAGTCTTTGGACAAGGTTCAGTCATCTTTGCGCGAGTCATGCTATTCGGCAAAAGAAAAGATAGATTCATTAAAGAACATCTGGACCGGTAATGCGGCAAGTACATACCAGGGAAGTTTCCAAAAGCTGATGGATGATTGTTCCGAAGCTTTATCGACACTTGGAAAGATGGTCAATTCTTTGTATGATTCGGCCGACGGATATGAAAAGAGTATGAAAGCTGTTCAGGATGCCATTAAGGATATCCCGAAGCTTCCTACAGATCTCTTTAAATAAACACGGCGAAAAAAAGGAATATTGGCCGATCGGCCTCGGAGGATAAATATGGCATATAAAGTTTCATATAAAGTGGTATCCGAACAGGGTGAACAGTTAAAGAACACCGCCAAAGACATGGATAACTACATTCAATCATTAAACCAGATCGTTTCAAAGCTTGGAAATGATGAGCTTCTTAATTCAGTAAGAGAAGACTTAAAGAAGTTCCAAAAGCAGCTTGAAGAAGAAAAAACGATCCTTAATCTTGCAGGACAGATCCTGTCAGAGATCGTACAGAGTTATTCGGGAGCAGAAAAGAAGAGCGTTCAGAAAGTCGACAAGACAAAAGCTCATAACAGAGACTTTTATAAGCGCCCGGTTGCCGTAGCATCCGCAGGCGGCGGTGCAGCAACAGCTGCAGCCTCAGGAGCAGGAGCAGCGGCAGCATCTGCAACCTCTTATTCGTCGACTACGATCAACTACAATACCGTTAGTCCCTCAAGTTCTTCGGGTGAGGTCGGAAGTGCAGCCGCATCGGTAGCATCTACAATCGGAGCAGCCGTTACATCGGGCCCCGGCAAGGCAGCCGCTATCGCAGCAGGAGCTGTTGCCGCAGTAACCGGAGCAGGACTTGCAGGCGCAGCAGTATACGATAAAAAACGAAGCAAAGCACAGGAAGAATCAGAGTCGGAGATTTCAAGTGAAAAATAATACTATCAAAAGTATAAAACCAATGAAAAACGGAATCCTCAAGGTTGTCCTTGATACCGGAAATTCGCTTTCGGTTGACATGTCGGATAAACTCATGACAGCCAGATTCGGTGTACTTAAAAATAGCGATGTCTGGCAAACCGCAGATACCGACGGAAACTTTGTGCATTGGTATAAGGATGATATAGAAGTGGTTGAATTGTCCTTTGATGAACTGATGCAGATGACTCTTGGAAGTGCGTATTGATGTTTTTATCCGAAAGGGGTTCGGAATAATAATATGTTTAAAGGCCGTAACTTAAGTTACGGCCTTTTTGTATGATCTTTTGTATATCTTTGATCTAGTATATAACTTTCTTTGCAGCTTTTTCGTCTGCGAAAGGTCCGGGCATTGCCGATAATCCTCTGTGATTTCCGAGGTAATCGGTATCGAAGATGATATCCGTTCCGTCCGGGTTTTCAAATCTCTGTTCGGGCTGGAATGCCTTTCCAAGCTTTTCCGTAGTCATTATGCCGACCTTGTAATTCTTAAGAAGGTTAAATACGTTTGTCTTTAATGTGTATTTACCGTCCTTTTCAACAAGTTCTATGGTGACATTTGATTTCTTATCTACGAACTTTTCCTTTTCATGCTTACAAACCGTTGCTCCGTTAAAGTATGCATTTCCCGAAAGCCATACGGGAAGATGTCCGAAGTGCGCTGTAGCAAGTGCACCCATGTCGGGCTTTTCTCCTTTTGCAAAAGGAGCATACCACTCATCATATGTAGGGAAGATATCGAAAGGCTTTGTTCCCGTGGTTGTATATTCAGCATCCTCGGGAGTCTTTTTCTTATCAACGGGGAAGTGCTGGATAAAGATGTTGTTGTAGATCCTGTCATCTCCGTGAAGGATAGTCATGAAGCCTGCAACCTCTGTTCTGTGACGGATATGGTAAGGAGTGTAGCGGGGCTCTCTTTGGCCGTTAACAACGCTGTCAACACCTGAATTGATAAGGCTGAAGCTTCCAAGCATGAGGTTATTAACAACAGCGATTCCTTCACTGGGAATCGTGATACCGATCTTTGATAAAAGGATGTTGTTATCGATAAGAGTGGGACCGTGGCCTACTTCTACGAAGATATCTGAGTTGAACATGATACCGTTCATGGTCTTTGTGCCTTCGGGTCTGAAGTTATCATGCATGAGGTTTCCGCTTACGCGGGCACCCTGTGCTTCCCAGTCAAGCCATACACCGATGATGCTGTGGTGGATGTGGTTTCTTCTTATTGTAACGTCGATACCTGCATGAAGCTTAATTCCTGCAGTTTCAGCTCCGCCAAGTTGTGATGAAGTACAGATATGATGGATGTGGTTATCTTCGATGGTAGAGAAGACAGCACCCATACGTCCTACGATACCTGTCTGTTCGCAGTGGTGGATGTTACATCTTCTGACGATGTGAGAACCGATACGCTCTTTAACCCAACCATGATACTGTCCGCGGCATACCGCATCTCTTTCCATCTGGGTAGGGCTTTTAACGTATCTGGTTGAGAAGTACATGTTGTTTTCGGGGTCGAGGTATTTACCGAGTGAGATACCGCAGCATCTGCTTCCGTAGATCTCACAGTCCTCGATGATCCATCCCTTGGCCCAGTGAGGACCTATCATACCATCCTGATAAGCTGCGGGAGGTGCCCAGGTCGTAGCGGCCTTATTGATGTTAAATCCGCTAACCGTAATGTAGTTAACGAAGTTCTTATCGGGCATGAAACAGTTACGGCGAACTGAGATCTCAACGTTTTCCTTGTTGGGATCAAGTCCCTTGAAGTTAGCATAAAGGACCGTCTCATCACCGTCCTGCTCAGTGTAGTACTTGTAAGTAGAAGCTTCCTTATCCCATGCAAAAGGATCGGGCTTTGCTTTTACACACTCATCAAGCGTTTCCGTTTCATACATCATGCTGTCGTTTAAGAAAACGGCACCCGTATGACGGATGGTGGGAGCGAAATACCAATCGCCGCCTACAACGGTTGTGTAAGGATTATATGAACCGAAGATACTGTTATCGACTCTTGCCGTCCATACGTTTCCCTTGTATTTTTTCCAGCTCTTAAGTTCCTCGGCACCTGTTATGACTGCACCAAGGGGCTTTTCAGAGCGGTAAACGATAGGTGCATCAGCTGTACCGCCGTTCTTGGGACATACGTATTCCCTGTAGATACCGGGAGATACGATGATCTCGTCGCCTGCGACAGCAACTTTTGCCGCATCGTTAATATGCCTGAAAGGAGTTTCTTTGCTTCCGTTCCCCTCTTTTGGAGCATTGGCATTAACGTAATAAATTGTGTTTTTTGACATATGTAACCCTCCTAGAATATGTCCTCCGTGATCCGGAGAATGATAGAAATAATTATATCCTAAAGGACTTATTAAATCTATTTGTATTTGAACTTTTTTACATTGAAAATAGAGTATATTTCTGTCAAAATATAATGAGTTGATAGATAACAAGTTAAGTGTTTTATGAAAAAAGACAAAAGCGTTACAAATACTTCAAAACATCATCCCGCATGGGCAAAGCTTGATAATACTGCGATTCTTTTTCCGGTGATAGCAAGCTCTTCAATGAGCAGTTGTTACAGGATAAGCGTGATACTTAAAGAAGAGATTCAGGGGGACCTTCTTCAAAAGGCCCAGGATATCTTATTGCCCCAGTTCCTTCCTTTCAGGATGAGACTTAAGATGGGGCTTTTTTGGTATTACTTTGAGGAAAATGACAGAAAACCTCCCAAAGTTCTTGAGGAGAGCACATTCCCGGGTACCTATATAAATAAGAGCCGTAACAATCATTACATGTTCAGGGTTACCTACTTTGGAAAGAGGATAAACCTTGAGGTTTTCCATGCACTGACGGACGGATACGGTGGATTGATGTTCCTTAGGGAACTTACCTATCAGTATTTAAGGCTATCTCATCCCGAGGAGCTTTCCGACGAAAAGGACAGGTTATCACCCGGTGTCACACTTGACATGGAAGACAGCTACGTTAAGAGCTTTAGGAGTGCCAAAAAGCATGATGAAGCTTATAAATCAGGGAAGGCTGTCGTCATAAAGGGTGAAAAGCTTCCAAGAGGTGAAGTTGGAGTAATACACGGATGCTTTAAACTATCTGAGATCAAGGAAACAGCAAAGAAGTATGGTGTTACCCTTAACCAGTATCTTGTCGGAGTTTTTGTATATTCGGTTTATAAGGAATACCTTAAGGGCGGAACCTCGGAAAGACCCATTAACTGCTGCGTTCCCGTTGACCTTCGAGGCTTTTATGATTCAAGGACCGTCAAGAATTTCTTTGCTATGGTTATGGCAAGGTTTAAGCCCCAAAAGGATGATTACTCTTTTGATGAAGTATTAAAGATCGTGGTCGACAGCTTAAAGGAGCAGATAACCAAGGAAAACCTCGATACGATCCTTTCATATAACGTTTCCAATGAAAGGAATATATTCCTTCGTCCCGTTCCGGTGTTTATAAAAAACATAGCGATAAAGAGTGTTTATTATTCAACGACTGACCTTACAACGGCAACGGTCACAAATATCGGGGATGCAGGTATAAGAGAGCCCTACATTAAATATGTAGACAGGTTATATGCTATGCTTGCTCTTTCCCGTGGACAGGATATAAAGGCTGCGATCGTAAGCCATAACGGCTTGCTCACGATCACATTTACAACGAGGCTCCACGACGTATCGATCCAGAAGCGTTTCTTCAGGATGATATCAAACGAGGGAGTTTCGGTAGCTGTTGAGACCAACTACGACTGACATAGGAGTTAACGATGAACAAATGCCCGCAATGCGGAATAATCTTATATAAAGACACGGAAGTATGCCCTTTATGCAGCTGTGTGACCGAGGTAATGGAGGATGATAAACAAAAGGCGGCAGTTGATGCTTTTTCGGTTGCATCGCCTTATCCTGACGTGTACAAAAAGACGAAGATATTAAGATTCGTTCTTAAACTCGTGCTCTTTATCTTTGTTGTGGCGGAAGCAGTGATGGTTCTTATCAACTATCTGACTCCGGTATCATATCCGTGGTCTTTGATAACGGGACTTTCACTTTTGTACATCTATCTTTTCCTTTTGTATTGGATTAGTCACGACTCAGGGTTTGCGGCCAAGGTCGGATTCCAGATGCTCATAACCATGGGCTTTTTGCTGGCTATCGATTATCTAAACGGCATGCACGGATGGTCGCTTCAATGGGCTATTCCGAGCATAATACTTGCAGGCGATGCGATAGTATTTATTTTGATGGTTCTTAACAAGAGCCGTTGGCAAAGTTACTTACTGCTGCTCCTTTTGATGGGAGCATGCTCGCTTGGCATACTCGGATTGTTTTTTGCCGGAAAGATAAGCAGTATCGTTATGCCCGTTATCTGTGCGGGGATCTCGTGTCTATACAGTTTCGGAGCACTCCTTTTCGGAGGCAAAACAGCAGGTTACGAACTTAAGAGAAGAGTCCATATTTAACTGAGGTAATAATGAGTGAATTAAGGACGCATATAAATGAAAAAGTGAGGGACATCCTTGCGGGTTCTGATAAAGAGCAGGACGATGTTTCGCTTCGCGGAAAGACCGCGAGACAGATCGTTAAGGTTGCAAATCACATGCCGGTTTTGGGACCTTTGCGCGTTAACGGTACTTTGCAGAATTTTATTAGCGATCACGAACTTAAATGGAGGTTTCCCGATAAACTTAAAAATTCTGTCCTTGATATGGGATATTTTAAGGCCGAGCTTCTTGAAAACGAGCCCTCGGAAAAAGATATTCCTGACAGATATGTCATCTTACAGTTGCACGGAGGCGGATATTACGGAAGATTGCACAATATCTACCGTGCGGTAGCTACATATTATAACGAAATAACCGAAGGCTTTGATGTTCTTAGCATTGACTACAGGGTGGCGCCCGATGATCCTTACCCTGCAGCTTTGGAAGATGCAGTGTGCTCATACCGCTTTCTTCTTCAAAGAGGCTATGCTCCGGGGCACATTATCATATCGGGGGATTCTGCTGGCGGCGGATTGTCACTTGCCCTATGCATGTATCTTCGCGATAACCGGATACCGCTTCCGATGTGCGTGATCACGATGTCGGCTTGGACGGACCTTACAAAGAGCGGAGAGTCATACAGCGAAAACTTTGACTCCGATCCGGTATTCGGCGGGACCAAAAAGACGCTCGTTTATAAAAAGGGCTACTACAAGGATCACGATCCTAAAAAGCCTTATATTTCTCCCGTGTACGGAACATTCAACAACTTTCCTCCGATGCTCATGCAGGTGGGAGAGCTTGAAATGCTGCGGGATGACACTTTGTCGGTTTATGAAAAAGCAAAGGCTGAAGGAGTGGATATTACCGAGCACACGTTCCCGGGAATGTTCCATGTATTTCAATTGGGGTTAAACACGTTTCCCGAATCCAAGGAAGCGTGGGATGAAATAAAAGAATTTATATTTAGGGTAAAGGGGGATTAAGATGCTTAAAAACGTAAAAGCCAATCTTAATAACAGCATATTTAAGGACAGGTTGAGGGTAGATAAGGATTACCTTATGTCGCTTGATCTGAGGGCTCTTTTGCAAAACTATACGGTTGAAGCCGGAGTCATCCTTGAAGGAAACCAGATAACACCTGATCCTTCAAATACTTATCTTCACTGGGGATGGGAGTCTCCGACCTGTCAGTTAAGAGGTCATTTCCTGGGGCACTGGATGAGTGCATGCGCGCATATCTTAGCCGTTGAAAAGGACAGGCAGTTAGAGGCCCGTCTTTATGAAGTTATCGATAAGCTTGCTTATTATCAGGAGCTTTCGGATGACGGATGGGTAGGACCGATCCCCGAAAAGTATTTTTACATTTTAAGGCATACGGACAGATACATCTGGTCACCCCAGTATACGATGCATAAGCTCTTTTTGGGACTTGTTGATGTGTATGATCTTTTATCATATAAGCCTGCTTTAAACATCTTATCAAAGCTTTCCGACTGGTACGTTAAGTGGGTCAGGGAAAATGATAAGGTTTGTCCCGAGGCAACACTCCTTGGTGAAACAGGCGGAATGCTTGAGATATGGGCAAGGTTATATATGATCACAGGTCAGAAGAAATATCTTGACCTGGCGCATGCTTATGAAAAGTCAGGTATCTTAAGTGCCCTTGATAAAGGCGAAGATCCGCTTACCGGAAACCACACGAATGCAAGCATACCTTGGGCACACGGAACGGCTGCGATGTTCATTGCAACAAAGGATAAGAAGTATCTTGACCTTACAAAGAAGTTCTGGAAATGTGCGGTAAATGATCGTGAGCAGTATGCAACGGGCGGTCAAAACGCCGGAGAATTCTGGATCCCGAAGGGAAAACTTGGTGAGTACATGGGAGATCGTAACCAGGAATTCTGCACGATGTATAACATGGTAAGACTTGCAGATTATCTTTACAAGTTTACCGGAGATAAAGAATACCTTGATTTTATCGAGATAAATATTTATAACGGATTCCTTGCTCAGCAGAATCCTCAGACGGGAATGCCCACATACTTCCTTCCCATGAAGAGCGCCTCTAAGAAAGTTTGGGGTTCAAAGACACATGATTTCTGGTGCTGTCACGGAACTATGATCCAGTCACAGACACTATATTCGGAGCTTGCTTTTTATGAAGAAGATGAAAGCATCGTTGTAGGCCAGTATATCCCGTCAAAGTTAAGCTTTGGGACAAAGGGAAATACTGTGACGGTAAGTCTCCTTGCCGATATGAACTCGACCCAGGTTGATTCGCTTTTTGAAGAAAAGGGCGGGGAAAGAAGCGGGTCATGGAGTTTTATCCTTGATATCGAAGCTGAGAAGGAAAAGGAGCTTACGATTAAGTTAAGGATCCCCGGATGGATAAAGGGTGAGCCTTATGTCCTTATAGATAAAAAGAAAAGAAAGGTTACCAAAAAGGAGATTGAATCGGGTTTTGTCATTATAACGGGCAAGTTTAAAAAGAACGTTATTAATATCGCCTTTGAAGCCCCTTTATATGTACTGACGCTGCCTGACAGGAAAGATCTCGGGGCTGTCATGGAAGGTCCAAAGGTGCTTGCTTCTGTTGGAGAGAGCGCAGTGCTTGAAGATGATCCCGAAAACTGCCTTATTCCCAAGACGGAGAGAGTATATCAGACTTATCCCTGGATGTACGGTCATTACCTTCTTCCTCAAAACGGCGCAGACAAAGAGTTTATGCCCTTATACGAGATAGTTGATGAGGAATACTCTATATACCAAAAGATCAGGGAGTAAAAATCTTTAAAATCTCAAAGGAATGTGATAGCATTAAAATGTTCGGTATAAGACCGAGAAATATTAAAGAAACGGAGATATATCACTATGATGAAACTGGTACTCATAAGACACGGTGAGAGCGAATGGAACAAGCTTAACCTTTTCACCGGCTGGACAGACGTTGACCTTAGCGATAAGGGACGTGAAGAAGCAAAGAATGCAGGTAAAGTCCTTAAAGAAGAAGGATACGACTTTGATGTATGTTATACATCATACTTAAAGCGTGCGATCCATACTTTGAACATCTGCCTTGATGAGATGGACAGAGCATGGCTTCCCGTTATCAAATCCTGGAAATTAAACGAGCGTCACTACGGAGCTTTACAGGGACTTAACAAGTCTGAGACAGCTGAAAAGTACGGCGAAGATCAGGTTAAGATCTGGAGACGTTCTTTTGACGTTAAGCCGCCCGCACTTGAAGAAAGCGATGAGCGTTCAGCTACAAAGATGGAGATGTTCAGAGATGTAGACAAGTCACTCCTTCCTCCCAATGAGTCTCTTGAGACAACTATCGAGAGAGTTGTTCCTTACTTCAACGAAGTAATTAAGAAGGATATGGAAGCAGGAAAGAGAGTAGTTATCGCAGCTCACGGAAATTCACTTCGTGCACTCGTTAAGTACTTTGACGATCTTACACCCGATGAGATCATCGGAGTAAACATTCCTACTGCAGTACCGCTTGTTTACGAGTTTGATGATAACTTCAAGGTTATCAAGCACTACTACCTCGGTGACCAGGAAGCATTAAAGGCTAAGATGGATGCCGTTGCAAACCAGGGTAAGAAGAGCAACTAAAGAGGTTTATGGCTGAAAGATCGGATCTTATCGTCGGAGGATACTTTTTCGGATCCTTCGATGATGCAAAGACCGCACAAAAAGAATTAAAGAATGCAAAGTATCTCGATGAGAGATTTTCCTCGATGCGCCCCGCGCAGATGAAAGCAGTCTATGACAAGATGCTTGATGAAAAGATGTTCACAACGCCTGTCGGCTGGGAATATCTTAAGTATCTGCGCGGAAGGATCGTCGAGAACGGAGTTTCGGAGGAAGAACTGCGTCCGATACCTCTTTACGTGAATTTCAGCGCACAAAAAGACGACATCCTTGAAAAGAACTCTGATCATATCGCAAGAGAACATGTGCGTCCTTCACAAAGAAGACGCTCCGTAAAGGATGTTTTAAAGATTTCAGTGATAGCCAATATCTTTCTTTTGATATTGGTCATTCTTATGTTTGTCATAACGATCAAATCAGACAATCCCAACATCTTAAACTACAAGGAAGCTGTTATAAACGAATATGCTTCATGGGAAGAAGAGTTGAAATCTTGGGAAGAAGAGCTTACCGAAAGGGAGAAGGCACTTGAAGATACTGGTAGCAGATGATGAATCAAGAATGAGAAAACTCATCAGGGACTTTCTTGTAAATAATGATTTTTCTGTTATAGAAGCAGGTGACGGTCAGGAATGTCTTGACCGTTTTTATGATAATCCGGATACTTCACTCATAATCCTTGATGTCATGATGCCTAAATTAGATGGTTATGATGTGTTAAGGACAATAAGAGAAAGTTCCAAAGTTCCGGTTATCATGCTGACTGCAAGGTCTGATGAAAAAGATGAACTGCTGGGATTTAAGCTCGGGGTCGATGAGTATGTGACAAAGCCCTTTAGTCCCAAGCTTTTGGTTGCAAGGATAAATGCGATATTAAGACGTACCGTGGGCGACGGATCAAAACCCGTTATCGAACATAACGGAATAAAGGTTGATAAGCTTGCTCATCGCGTCAGCGTTGATGATAAAGAAATAGAGTTAAGTTATAAAGAATTTGAACTTCTTGTTTATTTCCTTGAAAATAAGGGCGTTGCCTTATCCCGCGAAAAGATTCTTAATTCCGTATGGGATTATGATTATTTCGGAGATGCAAGGACAATAGATACGCATGTTAAAAAGCTCCGTGCCAAGCTTGGAGCCAATGGTGAATGCATAAAGACTATCTGGGGAGTAGGGTACAAACTGGATTAAAAGATCAGTTTTTCCGTTCGTAAAGATTTCTGAATTCCGTGGGCGTACAGCCCTTTATTATCTTAAACATCCTCATAAAAGCTGAAAGTGAATTAAAGCCTGAACGTGATGCGACTTCCATTACGTTTATGTTTGGATCCATCAAAAGTTTTTCGGCATAATCAATGCGCCTTCCATTAAGATATTTATAAAAAGGAACACCTGCAAATTCCTTAAACAGACGGCTGAAGTGGAACTTTGAAAACCCGGCTGTTTCCGCAACCGAATCAAGTGAAAGATCTTCGGTACAATGGGCGTTTATGTGATCGCAGACCTTCATGAACTTTTCTATGTATTCGATCTGTTTGGTAGGCTTTATATCGGGAAAGCGGTCGGGCTTTTCCGTGTAACTCCTGTTTACCATCACAAGTATCTTTAAAAGCATTGAGCATATAGCAGCGTCTTTTAAAGGAGCATTCGAAAAATACTCATCCCTTATACCTATCATCAGTTTTGAAACTTCTTCATGGATCTCCGGATACTCTTCGGGAGTTATCAAAATTGCAGACCTGAAAGAAAAGAAGGATTCAAACTCGCTGAACGTGTTAAGTAACGTCATCCCACACTGGAAGATGATCCTGCGGCCGCTTTCGGCATTCATACGGTGCAGCACTCCGGGACCTATGATAAGAACGTCGTTCACACGAAGGTCATACCTTGTATCGGCGCAATAGATGGTATATTTTCCTTCCGTGGGCATCAGCACTTCGATCGGTGTGTGCCAGTGGATGGGGTATTCTTCGTAGTCAACGTTGTCATAGCAAAGAAGATAAGAGTTTTCTTCAAAACTGACTGTCTCTTTTGTTCCGTCAAGTATTTTTATCATAAATTGCTCCCTGAAAAGCTGTTATTTGCAACGATTATTCGATTCGGTTACGAAATATTGCTTTTTGAAAGTGCTGTAATACAATACATAATACACCAAATATTGCTAAAAACAAACAAAAAATCCTCAAAATAAAGCAATATTTGGTAGTTAAATAGCAAAAATTCTATAGAAAGGCTCCTAATTTGAGTCGTATCATAGCATTATGAGAAAACCTAATGAGAGAAAACCGCTTGTAAAGCACATTTATACAGCCGATCCTTCGGCTCACGTATTTAACGGAAAGATATACATCTATCCTTCGCATGATCTGGAAAGAGATGTTCCCGATGATGATAACGGGGATCAGTACATGATGGAAGATTATCACATCTTATCCATGGATGATCTTGATTCGGAGTGTGTTGATAACGGATGTGCGCTTCATCAGGATGATGTTCCCTGGGTAAAGAACCAGATGTGGGCTCCTGATGCGGTATGTGTAAACGGAAAGTATTACCTTGTATTCCCGGCTAAGGACAAGGACGGAGTATTTCATATAGGAGTAGCTTCATCAGATTCTCCGGTTGGTCCTTTCAAACCTCAGGATAATTATATTGAAGGCAGCTACAGTATCGATCCTGCAGTTTTACAGGATGATGACGGAAGGCTCTATTGCTACTACGGCGGATTATGGGGCGGACAGCTTGAAATGTGGCAGTCAGGTTCTTTTGATCCCGATGCTCACAGACCCGAAGGCGATGAAGAAGCCATTGGTCCCATGTTTGCTGAGTTTGCTCCTTCTATGGATAAGTTCATCACCGAGCCTAAGCACCTTCAGATACTTGATGAAAACGGTGCTCCTTTAAAAGCAGGAGATGAAGATCGCAGATATTTTGAAGGCCCCTGGATGCACAAGTTTAACGGAAAGTATTATCTTTCTTATTCAACGGGCACGACTCACTATATTTGTTATGCTGAGGGAACTTCACCCGAAGGACCTTTCACATACAAAGGAAGGATCATGGAACCCGTTCTCGGATGGACGACGCATCATTCGATCGTACAGATTGATGGAGAATGGTATCTGTTCTACCATGATTGTGAGCTTTCGGGCGGTGTAACGCATGAGCGTTGCGTAAAATACACCAAGCTTGATATTGCGCAGGACGGCACTATCAAGACAATACAACCCTACGAGTAATTTCTTTTTCAATACATCCTCTTTTATAGTTTTTGCGAAATCGGTCTCCTATCCCTTGGGGGGCCGGTTTTCGTTTGCTCATGTATTCTTGTGATATAATCATCTTTATGAAAACCAAAATGTCTTACCGAAAAAGATATCTTTTTATATCGGGAGCAATGATCATTCTGATCATGCTCGCTTTTTTGATATTCGGACGTTCCATAACGGGGCAGTTCTTTATAAAAAGAAAGTTGAGCTCGATGAAGGATGCATACAAGAAGCTTAACGAAGCCTCGAAGTTCGGTGATTTCAATTCCGAAGAATTCAATCTTTCATTTAAAAAGATCTGCGAAAACAATAATATAAAGATCGTCCTTGTCGATTCGGAATCCGATACCATAAAGGCATCCGATTCGGATTATGAATTTATGTCAAGGCAGCTTTTGGCCTATCTTTTTGAGAACATTGATGAAAGCTCAACGACTCTTATCAAGGGCGACAGATATGAAGCCTATCTTGCCAAAGATCCAAGGACCGATATTGAATACATAGACATGTGGGGCGTGCTTGGTGACGGAACACTGTTCCTTTTCAGGAGCCCTCTTGGAGGCATCGAGCAGACCGCAAAACTTACGAATAACCTCCTTGCTTTTATCTTTATTACGATAGTTCTTATTATCCTTATCATTCTTCTTATCATAAGCAGGAGAGTGACTGTCTCTGAGCTTCGTGAGGATAACCTAAGGCTTCAAAAAGATATTGAAGAAAAAGAAAAGACCGAGAACATGAGAAAGGAATTCCTTGATTCGGTTTCTCATGAATTAAAGACTCCGATAGCTCTTATACAGGGTTATGCCGAAGGGTTAAAAGAAAGCGTCAATAAAGATGAAGAGTCAAAGGATTTTTACTGTGATGTCATAATGGATGAAGCATCAAAGATGAATTCGCTTGTTAAGAAAGTCCTTGATCTTAATCACCTTGAATTCGGCGATGTAGAGCTTACTTACGAAACACTTGATCTTGTTGAACTTATAAAGAATCATCTTGCTTCATTTGATGTGTTATGCAAGCAAAAAGGTGCGGAACTATCTTTTGAGTCGCCTGATGAAGTTATGGTCAGAGCCGATGAATATTACACGGAAGAGATCTTAAACAATTATCTTTCAAATGCCCTGAATCATGTATCAGGGCAGATGCAGGTAAAGATCACCGTAGAGGTTGCAGATAATAAAGCGAAAGTTTCTGTCTTTAACACCGGCGACCCCATACCTGAAGAATCACTTCCGAGGATATGGGAGAAGTTTTATAAGGTCGATAAGGCAAGAACCAGAGAATACGGCGGAAACGGCGTAGGGCTTTCGATAGTCAAAGCAATAGCAGAAAAAACAGGGCAGGAATACGGTGCATACAATTATGAGACCGGTGTCGGTTTTTTCTTTACACTTGATTTAGCTTAAAGGGGATAACAATATGAACCTGTCAATTGAGGAAAGCATTTCGGCCATAACGGTCTTATTGCAGGGCTTTCTCAGTTTTTTCTCACCCTGCGTTCTTCCACTTCTTCCATTATACATAGGATATCTTTCGGGTGTGGGACCTTCGAGCGGAGGATCGTCAGATGAAGAACCATCATATGAAAAACCTTCAGATGGAAAAACGGGGATCAACAGAAAAAGGGTTTTGATAAATACCATATTCTTTGTTATAGGTATCGGTTTTTCGTTCTTTCTTCTGGGACTTGGAATGAGAACGGTCGGCAGATTCTTTGGTACAAACCGTATGATCTTTGCCCGCATAGGCGGAGTGCTCGTCATTCTCTTCGGACTATATCAGCTGGGGATCTTCGGCGATTCCTCATTACTTATGAGAGAAAAAAGACTCCCTTTCAACTTGGATAAAATGGCCATGTCGCCACTTACTGCGCTAATCATGGGATTCGTGTTCAGCTTTGCATGGACACCCTGCGTTGGACCTGTTCTATCGAGCGTCCTTTTGATGGCAGGATCTGCCGAGAGCAGTGCTGCGGGTTTTGCTCTCGTAGGTGTTTATACTATTGGCTTTGCACTTCCTTTTCTTTTGACAGGAATATTCACAACATCAATTCTTGCTTTCTTTAAAAAGAAGAGGAATGTCGTTCGCTATACGGTCAAGATAAGCGGAGCACTTCTTATCATCATGGGTGCCCTTATGATCACGGGACATATGAACAGCATCACGGGTTATCTTTCGAGGTTATCGGGATCTGAGGAGAGCATCGAAGATGAAGAAGATGAGGATGTAGATGATGCAGATGATGAGGAAGAAGATGCAGACGAAGAGGTAGATGCTGAAGATGAAGATGATGTAGATGAAGACGCCGACACTGATTCCGCTGATACCAAGGAAGATGACATTTCCGGAAAAACCGGCAGAAAGGATGATGACACATCCGGGAAAAAAGACGGTAAGGACGACATAGAAGAAGAGGAAGATACTAAAGAGTCTGAAAGCGCTAAAGAAACGGATCTTCTCCCGGCTCCGGATTTTACTCTTACGGATCAGTACGGGGTGACTCACACACTTTCCGATTACAAGGGCAAGGTTGTCTTTTTGAATTTCTGGGCCACATGGTGTCCGCCGTGCCGCCAGGAAATGCCTGATATCCAGGCCTTTTATGAGAAAAGTCAGTCGGACCCGGATTCGGAACTCGTTATCCTTGGAGTTGCTTTCCCGGATATGGGCGGCGAATTAAGTGAAGAAGGAATAAAAGATTTTCTTGATGAAAACGGATATACCTATCCGACGCTCATGGACAAATCAGGATCGTTGCTTTATCCATACTATATTTCGGCTTATCCGACTACTTATATGATCGACCGCGACGGCAATGTCTTCGGATCGATAACGGGCAGCCTTTCAAGGCGGGTCATGGGTGACATCATATCCCAGACGTTAAAAGGAATTCGAAAGTGATCCGATATATTCAAGTGTGTTTACGCTGTTTTAGATTTATGCTAGACTAATTCATATGAAAAAGTTTGTTGTTAGCACAATTGCATTGCTGTCGGCCGTGTCTTTGACAGGTTGTGGCATGTTTAAATCGCAGATACCTGAACTTACCGAAGAAGAGGAAAGTCTGGTCATTGAATATGCGACCGAAGTACTTTTGCATTATGACAGGTTAAACGGGGATAAGATTCGTCCGATCAAGTATGACGTAGTTACTGATGAAGGCGTCACTGTAAGTGACGAGGAGTATGCCGGTGTTGTTAAAGACGAAGTCAATCCCGATCCCGGAATACAGCTTCCCGAACCTGATCCTGCTTCCGAAGTAACGGCTGTTGATAACACTGTGCCTGAGGATCCTTCCGCAACTGTTGTCGGCTCACTTTCGGAGCTTTTCGGACTTGACGGAATAAATATCGAATCGACCGGTTACGATGTTACTGATTTTTATCCTTCATCGCCCGCGGATTACTTTGTAATGAACGCTACTGAGGGAAACAAACTCGTTATATTAAAGTTCGTTCTTTCAAATGTTTCGGGTAGCGATCAAAGGGTTGAGATACCTTACGGTGATGTTAAATACAAGATTACGCTTAACGACACGACTAAGAATGCGTTAACTACGCTTTTGATAAACGATATGGGAACATTCACGGCGGATATGGCGGCCGGAGCGAGCTTTGAGGTCGTTCTTGTGGGCGAATTCCCCGCTGCAGATGCGACAAGCATTTCATCTCTTTCTCTTTCGGTTAAGAGAGAGTCGGGAACCTGCAACATAATATTCAAGTGATCGGAGGTCAATTGTGGCTTCATCAAAGAGTAAAGGAATCATAATAGGTATAACCTGTTTTGTCCTCGTGCTACTTTGTGCTGCAGGAGGCTTCCTTTTTTATTATCTGAACAGACCAATAGTAAAGATCAACGAAGCTATAGAAGAAGAGGATATAGACACTGTCGTTGAGCTTTTTGATAAGCTTTCCAAGGAAGAAGAGATCCTTGAAGTACAGGATAAGATGTATGATTATTCCAAGGAACTTAAGGATGGCTTTGTAGACGAGGAAATTGATTTTGATGAAGTTGAAGAAAAATTCGATCTTCTCGGGGAAAAGATACTTGACGGTAATTCACAATTTGAAAAACTTGTCCGTGCGGTAAATGAGCTTAACGAATCAAGGAAAGCTTATGAAGCGGGTATAGAAGCGTTTGAAAAAGAAGATTACGAAGGCGCTATCGAAGAGTTTGAAAAGGTCATAAAGAAAGATGACAACTTTGAAGATGCCAAAAAGAAGATAGAAGAGTGTAAAGAGTTCCTGAAAGTCGATGTAACGGGAACTTACAGAGCGTCCATCGATATTTCGAGCCTTATCCTCCAATATATGGGACAGAGCAATGGAAGCGGATTCGGCATTCCCGTTAAAGTTGATTTTGTATTTGAACTCATTGATGATGAAAACGGAAAAGCTTATCTTGATGTAAAGAACTTTGATCTTCTTTATGACGGTATCGTAAAGATAGCATCTGTTTATGCCAAAAAGATGATCGCCGAACAATACGGTGTTCCCGAAGATAAACTTGAGACATATGTTAAGCTCCTTTACGGCAAAAGCCTTGATGAGGCTATAAAGGATGAGATCCCGCTTGATGATATCAAGGAGATGATACCCCTTGATCCCACGCCTTTTAACTATACTGTAGATGATAATAATATCGTTAAGATCGTTACTGGAGATCCTTCGGAAAACTACGAAATGAGCATAGTTGACAAGGGCTTGTCACTTGATCGTGCACAGGGTCCCGGGGTAGACGGTCTGCTGGCCGCAGGACTTGAACTTCCCATAGTTTTTGAGAAAGAGAATTAATTGTGTATACAATTAAGCAAGTTATCTATTTTATTGTTGTTTGAGACTTTTTGTTATGATATAATGTGGAGTGTGCAGTAATGTTTCTTTATTGGGGGACATGAGCTGCCCAAATACAAATATTCCCCGGGGTTCGGGAAAGAATGAGGTGGCGTTAAATGGATACAAAGATATTGCTTGAAAACGGTACCAACGAACTGGAAGTTCTCCAGTTTGAACTTGATGGTAATGCGTACGGAATCAACGTTGCGAAGATTAAGGAGATCATCCCTTATCAGCCCGTTACTCCCGTTCCCAATTCCCATCCCAGCATCGAAGGTATATTTATGCCGAGAGATGTTATGATTACTGCAATCGATCTTAAGAACTGTCTGCAAAGAGGTGAAAGCACACCCGGCGGATTGTTTATCATTACGAACTTCAATAAACTTGATATCGCATTCCATGTAGACTCGGTAAAGGGTATCCACAGAGTATCATGGCAGGATATCATCAAACCCGGCGCTACGGTTTCATCTGCTGATGAGAGTATCTCGACAGGTATCGTTAAGCTCGATGGAAACCTTGTTATCATTCTTGACTTCGAGAAGATAGTAACAGATATTAATCCCGAAACCGGACTTAAATTATCTGAGATCACGGAACTCGGTGAGAGAGGACGTACGGATGTACCGATCCTTATCGCAGAGGACTCAGTACTGCTTAACAAGCTGATCGTAGATTCACTTAGGAAAGCAGGATATAGCAATCTTATCCATACACAGAACGGACAGGAAGCTTACGATATCATCACAGAGTGCAAGGAAAAGGGCACACTTGAGGAACATGTTCAGTGTATCATCACCGATATCGAAATGCCTCTGATGGACGGACACAGACTTACGAAACTTGTTAAGAGTGATCCGGCTACTGAAAAGATACCGATCATCATTTTCTCTTCTTTGGTTAATGATGAAATGCGTAAGAAGGGTGAATCCCTCGGAGCTAACGCTCAGTTGTCTAAACCCGAGATCGGTAATCTCGTTCGTACGGTTGACAGTCTGGTCAGACTGTAATAATCAATCCGATAATCGGATATTCAAAAAATGATAACCCCCGCAGTAGTGCTGTGGGGGTTTGCTACAACAAGGATAAATTCAGGAGAAGATAATGGCGTCAGAAGAACAATATCTTGACGATCTGCTCAAAAATGTAATAGGTAATGAACCGCCCAAGGAACGCACGATGCAGGATGTCATGCGTGAAATGGGCGCTGTTTATGCTAAGAACGCTGAAAGACTGAAGGCTATGGAAGCAGCATCAGCTAAGGACCCCGAAGTCGAGGTTCCGGCTGAGGAGGCTGTTCCCGAAGCTGCTGTTGATATGCCCGTTGAAGAGGTTCCGGCAGCTATCGCGGTTGCTGCTGAGGAGCCTGCTGAACCCGTTCCGGAAGTTACCGTTGAGATGCCTGCTGAACCGGTTGCTGAAATGCCGGTTGAAGAGATTCCGGCTTTCGAAGAACCTGTTGAGGTTCCTGCGTCAGATGATATCGAAGCGCCTGCTGTGGATCTTGGAGACGATTTCGATCCCTTCGACCAGGACACACTTGCTGATATGCTCGATGTCCTTGATAAGCCCGGAGAGTTTGATGCGGAAGTTGTTCCCGATGAAGCAACAAGGCAAGCTGAAGAACTCGCAAGCATGCTCGATGATGTTCCAGGTATCATTGAAGATGTTCCGGTTGAAGAGCCTGCACACGAAGACGAAAATATGTCTCAGGAAGATCTTGAGGCACTTCTCGGAAGCCTTGAAACTGAACCACCTGCTGCTGAAGTTCCTGTTGATGAAGTTCCTGTTGATGACATTCCTCTCGAGGATATGCCTGTCGATGATATTTCTATTGACGACATTCCTCTCGATGATATCCCCGTAGAAGATATTCCTGTTGACGATATTCCTCTCGATGATATCCCCGTAGAAGATATTCCTATGGATGAGTCTGCATCAGCAGATGAAAATATGTCTCAGGAGGATCTCGAGGCGCTTCTTGGAAGCCTTGATACGGAAGCACCTGCGGAGGATATTCCTGTTGACGATATTCCTCTCAACGATATTCCCGTAGAAGATATTCCTATGGATGAGTCTGCATCAGCAGATGAAAATATGTCTCAGGAAGATCTTGAGACACTTCTTGGAAGCCTTGACACTGAGGCGCCTGCAGAAGAAACACCCAACGATGACATTCCGTTGGAAATTCCTGTCGAAGATATCCCTGCAGATGAAATACCTGTCGAAGAACCTTCGCTCGACGACCTTATGTCGCAGGAAGATCTGGAAGCTCTTCTTAACAGCGAGACACCAGTCGAAGAACCTGCACCTGCAGATGAAAATATGTCTCAGGAAGATCTCGAAGCACTTCTTGGAAGCCTTGACACTGAGGCGCCCGCAGAAGAAGCACACATCGATGACATTCCGTTGGAAATGCCTCTCGAAGATATCCCTTCAGACGATATACCTGTCGAAGAACCTTCGACCGACGACCTTATGTCACAGGAAGATCTGGATGCACTTCTTAACAGTGAGACAGTTGTAGAAGAACCCGCTCCTTTAAGCGACGATGTTTCACAGGAAGACCTTGAAGCTATGCTTGGAGAACTGGGCCTTGATTCCGAGGAAGCACCTGTAGATGAAGCACCTGCAGAAGAACCTGCCGGTGAAGAAGATGTTCCCAGTGAAGAAGAGCTGGTTGAAGAAGCTATTGATACTGATCCTGATATTGCTCAGGAATTTGGTGAAGAACCTTCACAGGATGACCTTGAGGCCATGCTTGAAGGAATAGATATTGAAGAGCCTGAAGCTGCATCGGAAAATGATGATGATCTTCCTGATGATGCGGAACTTTCTCAGGACGATATTGATGCTGCACTTAACGGAGGAGATGTTGATCTTTTGAAGATGCTCGGCGAAGCTGAAACTGCCGAGGATTTTGAAATGCCTTCAGATCGCCTTTCAGGTGGAGATGAAGAACCGGCTGCTGAGGAAGTTGCAGAGGAAGCATCAGAAGAAGCACCCGCAGAGGATCTTGGTGAAAACATGAGCCAGGATGATCTCGAGGCCATGCTTGCAGGTATTGATGTTGAAGAAGCACCTGCCGAAGAGGGTGATTCAGGTGAGTCTGCATCCGAAGATCTTTCCGATGTTGAAAAGCTTGAAGCTACTGAAGGAAGTGATGAAGATCTTTTGTCGCTCCTTGAAGGCATAGATGAAGCCGCATCCGAAGAGGGAGCAACTGACGGATTGCCGGATGAGCTTCTTGGCGGAGAAAGCGAAGAAACCGAAGAAGCACCCAAGAAGAAAAAAAAGAAGTTCTCACTTGCTGCTTTGTTGCCTTTTGGAAAGAAGAAAAAGAAGAAGGGCGATGAAGAAACAGAAGAAACTGAAGAGAATGCAGAGGCATCTGAGGATAGTGAAAAAGGACCCGTTGAAGCTTCTGCAGAGCAGATAGATGATATCCTTGCCGGAATAACGGATGAAGGTGAACCTTCTGAAGAACCTCTTGAAATAGATCTTGGGGAAGGGGATGGGACTGCCGAGGTTCCTGAAAAGAAAAAGAAAAAGGATGGCTTCTTTGCAAAGATATTTGCGTTCCTTTTTGAGGAAGAAGAGGAAGAGGAAGATATCCTTGCGGAAGTTTCAAACGAAGATATCCTTGCCCAGATAGATGCCGAAAACGCTGAAGAAGACGCCAAAGGCAAGAAGGGCAAAGGAAAGAAAGCCAAGAAGGATAAAAAGAAAAAGGGCAAAGATAAAGCCGCCGATGAAGGCGAAGGCGCTTCCGAAGGCGAAGATGGTGAAGGCGGCGAAGAGGGCGACGATAAGAAGAAAAAGAAAAAGCCCAAGAAGGAAAAGGCGCCTAAGGAGCCCAAGGAAAAGGTTCCTTCGAAGAAGGTCCTTTCAAAGAAAGCGTTTATTGCTCTTGTTGCTTTCTGCGCTTCAGTCATTGCAGCTATTGTCATCATAAGTTCGATACTTCCCGATCATGCTGACAAACAGCTTGCAAGAAAGGCATATTTTAACGGCGATTACAGAACTGTTTATGAAAACTTCTACGGAAAGAGATTAAGTGATTCAGATTATCTGATCTTTAAAAAGGCTGAGACTGTTCTTCTTCTCCAAAGAAGGATTGACTCATATCATAACAGGCTTAAACTTGGTGAACCCGCACAGGCACTCGATTCACTTCTTGAAGGTGTTAACCTCTACGGTATCTTTGTAGCAGATGACAGATACCAGGCAGCTTCCGAGCTTGCACCTGTTTACCAGGAGATACTGACTCTGCTTGCCGATAACTATTCATTAAGTGAGCAGGATGCGATAGAACTGTATTCCATGGAAGACAGGGATGCTTATACGGAAAAACTTATCTCTATCGTAACAGGTAGAAAATACACTCTTAAGAAAAAACCTGAAGTAACAGAAGAAGAACCGGAAACTAATGATGAGATGCTTCCTCCCGAAGGCGAAGATGAAATGATCCCTCAAAGCAGTGAAGGAAAGATGAATCCTCCTGCTGATGGAAATCCTGAACAGGCAGCGCCTCCCAAACCTGAGGATGAAGGCGAACCCGAGCAGGAGTTTATTGAGCTTCATCCGCTTGAGGACCTTCTTGAAGATGAAGAGGATCTTTAAATGATTGCGATTATAGATTATGATGCAGGCAATATAAAGAGCGTTGAAAAAGCTCTGTTATATCTTGGAAAAGAAGCGGTGATAACAAGAGATACGGACACATTGCTTTCGGCTGAAAAGGTTATTCTTCCGGGTGTCGGATCGTTCGGTGACGCCATGGGTAATCTTGAAAGATACGGTTTGATCCCGGTTATCAAAAAGATCGTCGAAAACAAAACTCCGTTCATGGGAATCTGTCTTGGGTTACAGCTTCTTTTTGATTCATCTGAAGAATCACCGGGAGTTAAGGGCTTGGGCATATTACCGGGAAAGGTTTTGAGATTTCCTCAAAAGGACGGATTTAAAGTTCCCCAGATCGGATGGAACTCTCTTTCGTTTCCGAAGGAAAGCCGCCTCTTTAAAGGTATTCCGGAAGGATCGTTTGTATACTTTGTCCATTCATACTTTCTGGATGCCGGAGATAAATCCGATGTAGCTGCACAAAGTGATTACATATTTAAGTTTGATGCGGCTGTTGAAAAAGACAATGTGTTTGCGTGTCAGTTCCATCCGGAAAAGAGCTCGGATGTCGGACTTTCCATACTAAAGAATTTTACGGAAATATAAGATGCACACTAAAAGGATAATACCCTGTCTTGATGTTGATAAGGGAAGGGTAGTAAAAGGAACAAAATTTTTAAATCTTGTAGATGCGGGAGATCCTGTTGAAGTCGGATCTTTCTATGATAAATCCGGAGCTGATGAGCTCGTCTTTTTGGATATAACCGCATCGAGCGATTCCCGTAACATAAAAGCAGAGCTTGTAAGAGCTGTAGCGGAGAAAGTGTTTATTCCGTTTACTGTCGGAGGTGGTATCAGGTCTTCCGAGGATTTCAGAATGATACTTCGTGAAGGCGCCGACAAGGTTGCTGTCAATTCAGCTGCGATCATGAATCCCGAGATAATTTCTGATGCTGCAATGAAGTTCGGATCACAGTGTGTCGTGGTTGCGATAGATGCCAAAAGGAGCGGCGATTCGTGGACCGTATATAAAAACGGCGGAAGAGTTGATATGGGGATCGATGCGATCGAGTGGGCGATGAAAGCCGAAAAACTCGGAGCCGGAGAGATTCTGTTAACTTCGATGGATTGTGACGGAACAAAGAGCGGGTATGATCTTGAACTTACCAAAGCCGTTTCTTCAAATGTTTCGATCCCTGTCATAGCATCGGGTGGAGCAGGATCAGTACAGGATTTTGCCGATGCTTTTGAAATAGGCGGAGCTGATGCGGCATTGGCGGCTTCTTTATTCCATTTCAGGGAAATGGATATCCATGATCTTAAAAATCAGCTTTCCGAAAAAGGCATACCGATAAGGAGATAGTCATCATGTCGATGATAACCGGTGACTGGCTTGATGTGCTTAACGGAGAGTTCACAAAGCCGTATTATAAAGAACTGTATAAGTTCGTTAAAAACGAGTATAATACAAAAGTGGTGTTTCCGCCTGCGGATGATATCTTTAACGCTTTTCATCTTACTCCGTTAAAGGATGTTAAGGTGGTCATCCTGGGACAGGATCCTTACCACGATGATAAGCAGGCACACGGACTTTGTTTTTCGGTTCAGCCGGGGACCAAGATCCCGCCTTCTTTGGTGAACATCTATAAGGAACTCCATGATGATCTGGGATGCAGGATTCCGAATAACGGATATCTTGTAAAATGGGCCGACCAGGGAGTCCTTCTTTTAAACACGGTCCTTACAGTCCGTGCTCATGAAGCGTTTTCGCACAGGAACATGGGTTGGGAAACATTCACCGATGCGGTAATAAGCGCTCTTAACAAAGAGGACCGGCCGATAGTCTTTATGCTTTGGGGAGCACCCGCAGGTGCAAAGGCATCCATGCTTGATAATCCCAAACATCTTGTTTTAAAGGCAATGCATCCAAGTCCGCTTTCGGCATACAAAGGCTTTTTCGGATGCAAACACTTTTCGAAATGTAACGAATTTCTCGTTTCAAATAATTTAACGCCAATCGATTGGCAGATAGAGGACATATAATGGATTCATACATTGAAAAAATTGATTTCTTTAAAGGCAATGACATTGAAAAGATAGCCGAAGAATACGGCACTCCGCTTTACGTTTACAGTGAAGATATCATAAGGAGCCGTATGAGGGATGTTGCGGGGATAATCACCAAGTATCCCTACAAGGCTAATTATTCGATGAAGGCAAACTCAAACCTCGAGATATTAAAGATCGCACTTGAAGAAGGTGTAAACTGCGATGCAATGTCCGAAGGTGAAATAAGACTCCTTTTGCGTGCAGGCTTTAAGAACGATCAGATATTCTTTGTCTGCAACAATATCGATGCAAAGGAGATGCAGTTTGCAATCGACAATAACATCATGACGAGCCTTGACAGTGTCGATCAGCTCGATCTTTACGGTTCATTGAATCCGGGTGGAAAATGCGCGATAAGGATAAATCCCGGTGTCGGCGCAGGACATCATGAAAAGGTTGTTACTGCAGGCAAGAAAACAAAGTTTGCGATAGCTGAAGAGGACCTTGAAGAGGCTATTAAAACAGCTGCAAAGCACAATCTTAAGATCGTCGGTATAAACCAGCATGTAGGTTCTCTATACATGACACCTGAACCATTCCTTCAGGCTATAGACCAATTCTTAAGAATAGCAAAGAATTTCCCCGGCCTTGAGTTCATCGATTTCGGTGGAGGATTCGGAATACCTTATCACAAACTTGAGGATGAGGAGCCTTTTGATATCTATAAACTGAGCATCGAGTGGACAAAGAAGCTTGATGATTTTGTTGAAAGCTATGGTTCAACACCTTTGTTTAAATCAGAGCCCGGAAGATACTGCGTGGCTGAAGGAGGGGTCATCCTCGGACGTGTCAATGCCGTTAAGTATAACGGTGATCGTAAATACGTTGGAACCGATGTCGGAATGAACGTTCTTGCACGTCCCGTACTTTATGATTCATGGCATGATATCGAGATCTTCTGCAACGGCAAATCCATCCGTGGCATGAAAGAAGAAGCTACCATCACCGGAAATATCTGTGAGTCCGGCGATGTTCTTTGCAAGGACAGACCTATGCCCATCATAAGAGACAATGATCTTATCTGTGTTCTTGATGCGGGCGCTTACGGATATGCAATGTGCTATTCATACAACACAAGACTTAAACCTGCTGAGGTTATGATCAATTCTGACGGATCGGTACGTCTTATAAGAAAGAGAGAAACCTTCGAGGATATCTTTAATTCATTCGTATAATATGGCTGGTAATAAGAATAATCAATTTTATAACAACCTTGGAAATGAGATAAAAAAATCCCTGACTGAAGGTCTTAAGACCGGTGACTTTTCGGGACTTAACAACGCCATCACCGATTCGGTAAACAGCGTTATAAAAGATGCCACAAACAAAGTTTCCGATGTCTGGTATGATCCTCTTGCTTCAAAGGATGTTTACAAAACAACATCAGGCAGAAAGATATATTCCAACTATTCAGAGGCTGAAGATTATGCAAAGATGCTTCAGGAGCGTAGGCGTTTGCATAATGAAGCAGTCTTAAAGGCTGAGAAGGAACGTTTAGCACAAAAGCAGAAATTTAAGGATCTAAAAAGACAGCAGAAATACGAACTTCAGGTTTCCAAAGAAAACCTTCCGGTTAAGTTTAATCCCATAGGCAAAAAAAGCGGGAGTTTATGTGTTGTCGGGGGAACTATAGGAACCGTCTTGTTCGGCTTAAGATCACTGGTTGCTTTATTTGCAATGCTGTTTAACGGAGCTACGATATTTCCGCTTATTGTTCCCGGAGTGCTTTTGGCATCGAGTCTCGGACTGATGAAATACGGACTTGTTCAAAAGGGCATGTATGAGCGTGCAAAGAAGTATGCGATGATCGCCGGCAACAATATGTACGCGCAGATATCGATGCTTTCTTCTTCGCTTGGACTTAAAGCAAGCCGGGTTACCAAAGACATCAAGAAGATGCTTCGAAAGGGCTATTTCCCGGAAGGATATCTTGATGCCGGCGAGACAACACTGATGCTCAGTAATGATGTATTTAAACAGTATGAGCAGACGATGAAGAATGCCGATGCGGCCAAGATGGAGAATCTTAAAAAGGCTGCTCTTGATGATGAACTCATGCAGGAAGCTTTAAGTAAGCTTGATCCTTCTTCACATACCCAGTTTACCGAAATGGTGGTTTACGGAAGAGACTGTACGAAAAGACTTCATGAGCTCAACGATGACATTCCGGGCGAAAGCATTTCAAGAAAACTTGATGCCCTTGAAAATACGCTTGTTGAGATATTCAGACGTTTGATGGAACATCCCGAGCAGATGAACAGGATGAACAAGTTGATGGATTATTATCTTCCTACGATGATAAAGCTTGTTGAGGCTTATGCCGAGTATGACAAGGTTTCAACTCCCGGGACGGATATAATAAAGGCAAAAGAAGAGATAGAAAACACTCTTGATACCATAAACGAAGCATTTGTACAATTACTCAACAATCTGTTCCGTGATTCCGTATGGGATGTCACAACCGATGCGCAGGTTTTACAGACCGTCCTTAAACAGGAAGGCCTGGCTAAAGATATAGAACAATAAAAGGAGAATCTACTATGAGTGATGTGATCGAAATGGAAAAAACAAAGACTATCGA
Source organism: Lachnospiraceae bacterium (assembly GCA_024690205.1). Classification (GTDB taxonomy): domain Bacteria; phylum Bacillota; class Clostridia; order Lachnospirales; family Lachnospiraceae; genus JAILLW01. The sequence goes on from JAILCX010000047.1 coordinate 44,412, forward strand.
TCTTGTAAAAGAGGATAATCTTGACACTATGCTTGCCGAAGCACCTCAGTTTGAACTTTCTGCAGAAGACCAGAAGACTGTTCAGAACTATGTATCATCTATCGACATAACCGATACACAGATGGTCCTTCAGTACGGTGCAGGTGCACAAAAGAAGATCGCTGATTTTTCAGAATCTGCATTATCAACCGTTAAGACAAAGGATCTAGGTGAAGTGGGATCCATGCTCTCTAATGTGGTTACAGAGCTCAAGAGTTTTGATGTAAGTGAGACCAAGGGAGGATTCTTGGGTCTCTTTAAAAAGGGCGCAAACCAGGTTACCGCTTTAAAGGCAAAGTATGATAAAGCAGAAGTGAATATAGACAAGATCTGCAAGGTCATGGAAGGACATCAGGTTACATTGCTTAAGGATATAGCAATGCTCGACAAGATGTATGATACAAACCTTGAGTATTATAAGGATCTTACTTTATACATTATGGCAGGAAAGGAAAAGCTTGAGGAAGCAAAGAGTGTTGAACTTCCCAGGCTACTTGCCGAAGCAGAACAGTCCGGACTTCCCGAGGATTCACAGAAGGCCAAGGATTATGCTGAAAAGGTGGAAAGATTTGAAAAGAAGATCTATGATCTTGAACTTACAAGAAACATATCTCTTCAGATGGCTCCCCAGATAAGACTTATCCAGAATAACGACACAACGATGTCTGAAAAGATACAGTCTACACTGGTTAATACCATTCCGCTTTGGAAGTCGCAGATGGTCATCGCCATTGGAATCAACCATGCAGGTGAAGCGGCAAAGGCTCAGAAGGAAGTTACCGATATGACCAACGAGCTTTTGAAGAAGAATGCCGAAGCATTAAAGATCGCGACAGTGGAATCCGCAAAGGAATCGGAAAGAGGTATCGTGGATATAGAGACTCTTACACAGACAAACAAGATGCTTATAGATACGCTTGATGAAGTCGTTCAGATTCAGCAGGAAGGCCGTCAGAAGCGTAAGGATGCCGAGGTTGAACTTGCCCGCATAGAAGATGAGATGAAGAATAAGCTCCTTGAAGTCAGCAAGCAGTCGGCAGTTAATATGGCAGAATGATTTGATTATCTTTTTGACGGCAACGGCTACCCGGGGTTATACCGTGCAGGCACTGAGCTGGGATATGATAATTATTATTTCAAAGATAAAGATAAAAGAGCACTTTCATTTGAAAGTGCTCTTTTCATAAGAATATCAAATGCTGCCGGCGGCGGGACTTGAACCCGCACGATGTTGCCATCAACAGATTTTGAGTCTGCCTCGTCTGCCAATTCCGACACGCCGGCTTACAGATAGATATCCTACCATAATTATCATATGTTCGCAAGATGAACAATATATGGGTTAAACCACTTTTAAAACTACCATATATTGATTGTAAATCTATGCTCGTATGCTATAATGATAGTTGGGTGTTTTTAGCCATGGAGACGTATAATGGACTGTAAAAAAACGGTCAGACTTATAAACAGATTTTTGGAAGATGATCTTGAAACTGAAGAGTTACAGGATTTTCTTGATCATGTAAAAACTTGCGAAGAATGCAATGAGGAATTGACCATTGCATTCCTTGTAAAGGAAGGCGTGGCACGTCTTGAAAACGGAAGTGTTTTCGATCTTCAAAAAGAGCTTGATACAACTATTAACAAGGCCGATCATTCGCTTAGGATACGTGAGGGAATGCAGTGGGTATACTACCTGATCATCGGTCTCATAGTTGTTGCAATAACATTCCTTATACTCATACTCGTATTTCTTTAAATGGAAAAACTCGTACTTATTGACGGACACAGCATTTTAAACAGGGCATTTTTCGGAGTCCCCGAACTTACCAATTCGGAGGGCCTTCATACCAATGCCATATACGGCTTCCTTAACATCATGTTTAAGATAATAGATGAGGAAAAACCCGACTATCTGACGGTTGCTTTTGATGTTTCCCATCCTACATTCCGGCATGAGATGTTTAAGGATTATAAGGGCACAAGAAAGCAGATGGACGATTCTTTGAGGGAACAGGTTCCCGTTATGAAGGACGTCCTTAAAGCCATGGGAATAAAGATCGTAGAGTGCCCCGGATTTGAAGCCGATGATATTTTGGGAACCATTGCACGACTCGGCGAAAGAGCCGGAATGGATGTTTCGCTTGTATCGGGTGACCGTGACCTTTTGCAGATCGCTACTGACAGGATAAAGATAAGGATCCCCAAGACAAAGGGCGGATCTACGACAGTAGAAGATTATTACGCATCCGATGTGGCTTCCGCATATGGAGTTACACCTTCGGAGTTTATAGATCTTAAGGCTTTAATGGGTGACAGTGCCGATAACATTCCCGGTGTCCCTAAGGTCGGACAAAAGACTGCCACAGAACTTATTAAGTCATATCACAGCGTGGAAGGTGTATACGAGAACCTTTCCGAGATAAAAGGGAATGCGGTAAAAGCTTCCCTTGAAGAGAACAGAGCGCTTGCCGATCTTTCAAAGGTGCTTGCAACGATAAAGACGGATGTAGAACTTGACTATTCGTTTGATGATGCACGTGTCGGAAATTTCTTTAATCAGGATGCATATGTCCTTTTTAAAAAGCTGGAGTTCAAGAACTATCTTGGTAAATTTGAGACCAAGATAGATTACGGCAATATCTCGGACAAGTTCAGGATGATCGAAGATCCTTCCGATGCGGATGCTTTTGTTAAAAAGACCTGTCAAAGCAAAGCGCCTGTCGCTATCTGTGTTATCCGTGATGATAAGGAAAAGGATGAACTGCTCGGTATTTCAATATCGACTGATGATGAGACGGTATTCATCAAAAAGTGGATGCTTATTTCAGATGATGCTATTTCATCATTTGTCGATGAGTTAAGTAAGAACCGTTTGGTAGTATCCGATGATGTTAAAGGTCTTTACGGATTTATAAAGGATGACAATAAGAAAGATTTCTTTGATGTGGTTATAGGAGCTTATCTTATAAACCCTCTTAAAAACGATTACGGTTTTATAGATATAGGCTCAGAATACCTCAACCTTCTTGTTACGGAAAAGAGCCAGTTTGCATCAAAGCTTTCGTTATCGCAGGCCATGGAGCAAAAGAAGGATGAATTTACGGAATATGTCTGCTTTGCTTCATACATCTGTCTTAATGCCTGTCCTTTGATAAGCAAAAGACTTGAAGATGACGGGATGACAGGGATTTTTAATGAGATGGAAATGCCTCTTACCCGCGTGATCTTTGATATGGAAAGAGCCGGTATAAAAGCTGTTCCCGAAAAGCTTACCGCATATTCCAAAATGCTTTCCGAAAACATAGAGCGTCTTGAAAAGAGCATCTATGAAAAGGCGGGCGTTGAGTTTAATATCAACTCGCCCAAACAGCTCGGTGAAGTTTTATTTGAAAAGATGTCACTTCCCGGCGGCAAAAAGACAAAGACAGGATATTCGACCGCAGCCGATGTTCTTGAAAGAATGTCCGGTGAATATCCGATCGTTAAAGAGATACTTGATTACAGGGCTTACACAAAGTTAAAGAGCACTTACGCGGATGCCCTTCTGGGTTACCTTAAAGAAGATGGAAGGATCCACTCGACATTTAACCAGACCGTTACGGCAACCGGAAGATTATCGTCGCAGGATCCCAACCTTCAGAACATTCCGATCAGGATGGAACTTGGAAGACAGATAAGAAAGGTCTTTGTTCCCGAAGACGGATACATCTTCATGGATGCCGATTATTCGCAGATCGAATTAAGAGTGCTTGCATCGCTTTCAAATGATCCGGAACTCATAAAAGCCTATACGGAACATGCGGACATTCACCGTTCAACCGCATCGCTCGTTTTTCATGTGCCGTATGATGAAGTTACGGACCTTATGAGAAGAAGAGCAAAAGCTGTTAACTTCGGTATCGTATACGGAATATCCGCTTTCGGACTGGGAGAGGATCTCGGGATTTCCCAAAAGGAAGCAAAGAAATATATAGAAGATTATTTTGAGACCTATCCTTCGATCAAGAAATTCCTTGATGACAAGGTTGAGTTTGCCAGATCAAATGGATATGCACTTACCTATTACGGAAGAAGGCGTCCGATACCCGAGCTTAAAAGCTCTAACTTCATGGTAAGGTCGTTCGGTGAAAGAGTAGCGATGAACTCGCCGATTCAGGGAACGGCTGCCGACATCATAAAAAAGGCCATGATAAATGTTCATGACCGTTTAAGGAAAGAGGGCCTTAAAACAAAACTCATCCTTCAGGTTCATGACGAACTGCTTTTGGAAGTGCCGCTTGACGAAAAGGATAAAGCCGAAGAGATCTTAAGACAGGAGATGATCCGTGCGACCGATCTTTCGGTAAAGATGGAAGTTGATCTTCACACGGGAAATGACTGGTTCGAGGCCAAGTAATATGAAAGTGATCGGTATTACGGGAGGTGTCGGTTGCGGCAAAAGCACGATCGTCACCGCGATGGAAAAGAAATATTCCTGTGCCGTATTGATGGCTGATGATGCTGCCCATAAAGTATACGCTAAAGGGTGTGATGCTTATCACAAACTTGTTGAGCTTCTGGGACAGGATGTTCTTGATGAAGATAAGAATATAGACCGCAAAAAGATGGCGGCTTTGATACTTGATGATGAAGAGCTTTTGGGTAAGGTCAACTCAATTGTTCATCCTGCAGTTAAAGATTACATCTTATCAAGGATCAAAGAAGAAAAAGAATCAAAAGAGCATGAGTTCTTTTTGCTTGAGGCGGCGCTTTTGATAGAATGCGGTTATAATGATATCGTGGATGAAATGTGGTATGTATATGCCGATGAATCCACAAGACGTGCGCGGCTTAAGACGCAAAGAGGTTATACGGATGAAAGGATCGATTCCATACTTGATTTCCAGCTTTCTGATGAGGGTTTCAGAAACGGATCGGACTTTGTCATAGATAACAGCAATACAGTTGATGAGAGCATGTTACAGATAGCAAAAAGGATCGGAAAATGAAGGAAAAACTTGTATTCGGCTTGGATATAGGAACAAGAAGCATTGTAGGAACCGTCGGCTACAGAAAGCAGGACAAGTTCGTTGTCGTTGCCCAAAGGGTCAAGGAGCATGAGACAAGAGCGATGCTTGACGGACAGATCCACGATATACAGAAAGTCGGAGATACGATTCGTGAAGTAAAGGTAAGACTTGAAGAAGCCATCGGTGAAAAACTCGAAGGTGTATGTATCGCTGCGGCAGGCCGTGTTCTTTTTACCGTAAATACACATGCCGAGACTGAGATCGATAACAGAGAAGTTACCGAAGAGGATATTTATTCCCTGATCTCACAGGGTGTTGAAAATGCATATACGGAATTCCTCTCAAAACAGGATGAGAATTCCCAGATGAAGTTCTACTGCGTAGGACATTCCGTTGTCAGGTTTTTCTTAAACGGAAACCAGATATCAAATCTTGAGGGACACAAGGCAAGGAACATAGGCGTTGACCTTATCGCAACATTCCTTCCCGATGAAGTAGTAGACGGACTTTATAAAGCCGTTGAGATCGCAGGCTTAAGAGTCGACAACCTCACTTTGGAGCCTATTGCGGCGATCGGTCTTGCGATACCCGAAAGATTCAGGATGTTGAACATTGCACTTATAGACGTGGGTGCAGGTACATCCGATATCTCAATCACCAATGACGGATGCATCCTTGCTTACGGCATGATCCCGATGGCGGGTGATGCCTTGACGGAGAGCATTGCAAAAGCTTGTCTTGTTGATTTTGCGGAAGCTGAAAAGATAAAGAAGGAAGCCGACTACAAAGAAGAGATAGAATATATGGATATCATGCTCCTTCCACAAAAGATCAAACAGGAAGAAGTATTAAAGATAATGGATGACACTCTTGAAGAGATGTCACAGCTTGCAGCCGACAAGATAAAGGAATTAAACGGCGGACGTTCGGTAAGTGCTGTATTCATCGTCGGAGGCGGCGGAAAGAATATCCACTACGCAAACAAGGTTGCGGATAAACTTGGAATCGCAAGGGAAAGAGTTGCTCTTCGTGGTGAAGAGGTCATGCAGTCCGTTGTATTTGAAGAAGATATCAAAAAGGATTCACTTCTTGTTACACCTGTTGGTATCTGTCTTAACTATTATGAGCAGAGTAATAACTTTATCTTTGTTTCGTTTAACGGATCAAGGATAAAGCTTTATGACAATAACAACCTAAGCGTCGGTGATGTTGCGATGCAGGCACAGTTCCCGAATGACGGTCTGTTTCCCAAACGTGGTCCTGCTCTTGAATATACGCTTAACGGAAAGGCACGCATGTTAAGAGGTCTGCCCGGAGAAGCAGCTGTCATTACCATAAACGATGAACCGGCATTTATTACGAGCAAGATCAGGGAAAACGACGTGATTCACGTTAAGGAATCAACAGCCGGCCCTGCAGCAACATTAAGCCTTGAAGATCTTGAAGAACTTTCCGAATCAATAAGCTTTGACGTTAACGGAGTGAACGTTTCGGTTCCAAAGTTTGCATCGGTAAACGGCACTCTGCAGTCAAAGTTTTATGAGATCGAAGACGGCGATGATATCGAGATCGTTAATTACTATACAGTAAAGCAGATCGCTGACTTTATGGATGTTATCATTGATCCGGGAATGAACATCTATGTTAATAACAAGCTTGCAGATCTGGAGGCAAAGGTCTACGAAAACTTCTCTGTTAACTGGACGCTTGAAACAGTTAAGTCTGAACGAGAGATCATCGAAGAGGAAAAGGCAGCCGAAGAAGATTACTCTTACGAAGAGCTTCCTGAAGATGAAGCACCTGAAACGGAAAAGACAGACGATGCTGACAGCTTCAGCAACCTTCCCGATGATGACGGAGAATACAAAGGACCTACACCCGTCAGCGTTATAACGGTAAATGTAAACGGCGCACCCGTCATATTAAGAGGAAAACAGAACTTCGTCTTTGTGGATGTCTTTGATGCGATAAACTTTAACCTCGCCGATTCAAAAGGCAGAAGGATAGTTACAACACTAAACGGCAAACAGGCCCAGTACATGGAAGCTCTTAAGGATAACGATGAAGTAGAGATATATTGGGAGGAAAAGTGAGAATAACGAGTATCGCCTCGGGCTCGAGCGGAAACTGTATATACGTCGGCTCGGATACGACGCATCTTCTGGTCGATGTCGGTATCAGCGGAAAGAGAGTCCTTGAAGGTATAGATCAGCTTGATCTTTCAATAAACGATATAGACGGGATACTTATTACCCATGAACACTCTGACCACATAGCGGGTCTTGGTGTCATATCCCGTAAATACGGTATCCCGATTTATGCTACATCAAAGACCAAAGAAGCTATTCTCGGAATGAGGAACTTAGGTAAGATAGACGAAGATCTTTTTACCGAAGTAAAAGCAGATAACAAGCTTACCATCAAAGATATAGTCGTTAATCCCATGAAGATCTCGCACGATGCCGCAGATCCCGTGGCTTACAGATTCCAGCACGGATCATCAAGAGTTTCGGTGTGTACGGATCTTGGGACTTATACGGATTATACGGTAGAGAGCTTAAAGAATATGGATGTGCTTTTTATCGAAGCCAACCACGATGTAAATATGCTTGAGGTCGGACCGTATCCATATTATCTTAAACAGAGGATACTTGGTGAAAGAGGTCATCTTTCAAATGAAAGTGCGGGTAACCTCTTAAGCAGGATATTAAATGATAATCTTAAAGCCATTTTCCTTGGACATTTAAGTAAGGAAAACAATCTTCCCGAGCTGGCCTACGAATCAGTAAGATGCGAAGTTAACATGAACCAGGAACTTCGTGGTTATAAAGGCATTAAAATATCGGATATTCCAATGTATGTTGCCAAAAGAGATACAATGTCAAAGATCGTTGAGATCGCATAGAAAGGAAGTTTTATGAGCAAGACAATCATAACTGTAGTAGGTAAGGATACCGTTGGTATTATCGCAAGGGTCTGCACATATTTGGCAGACAATTCCATCAATATCGAAGACATCTCACAGACTATAGTTCAGGGTTATTTTAACATGATGATGGTGGTTGATATGGAAAAGTGTGAAAAGCACTTTATCGACGTTGCCGAGGAACTTGAAAAACTCGGAAATGACATCGGAGTCATAATCCATGCCCAGAAAGAAGAAATATTTGAAAAGATGCACAGATTCTGAGGAAAAGACATGATAAATTTACGTGAAGTATCGGAAACAAATGAAATGATATCCAAGGAAAACCTTGATGTGAGGACCATCACACTTGGAATATCACTCCTTGACTGTATCGATTCCGATAAAGAAAAGTTAAAGAAAAACATATTCGATAAGATATACGAGTCAGCAAAGGACCTTGTTTCAACAGGAGACCGTATCTCAAAGTATTACGGTATTCCCATTGTTAATAAGCGTATCTCCGTAACTCCGATTGCCATGGTAGGAGGAGCTGCCTGCAAGACCCCCGAGGACTTTACAGAGATAGCAGTTACGCTTGATGAAGCGGCTAAAAAGGTCGGAGTTAACTTTATCGGCGGTTATTCCGCACTTGTTTCAAAAGGAATGACTGCGGCAGATGAGATGCTGATACGTTCAATTCCCCTTGCACTTTCCAAAACGGAAAGGATAATGAGCTCCGTATGTGTCGGTTCAACAAGGACCGGTATCGATATGGATGCGGTAAGGCTGATGGGTGATGTAATAAAGCAGACTGCGGAACTTACGAAGGATAATGATTCGATAGGATGCACGAAGCTTGTTGTTTTGTGTAACGCACCTGATGATAATCCGTTCATGGCCGGTGCTTTCCACGGCGTTACCGAGGGAGATAAAGTCATAAATGTCGGAGTATCAGGTCCCGGAGTTGTTAAGACAGCTCTTGAAAAGGTAAGAGGTGAAAGCTTCGAAGTCCTTTGTGAAACGATAAAGACAACTGCCTGCAAGGTTACAAGAGTAGGTCAGCTTGTTGCGATGGAAGCATCAAAGAGACTTGGTGTTCCTTTCGGGATCGTGGATCTGTCCCTTGCTCCCACACCGGCTATCGGTGATTCGGTTGCTGATATCCTTTGCGAGATGGGTCTTGAAAGCGCCGGTGCACCCGGAACAACGGCTGCTCTTGCAATACTGAACGATCAGGTTAAAAAGGGCGGTGTTATGGCTGCTTCCTATGTCGGCGGTCTTTCGGGAGCATTCATTCCCGTATCCGAAGACCAGGGCATGATAGATGCTGCCGAGTGCGGTTCCCTTTCTATAGAAAAACTGGAAGCCATGACATGCGTATGCTCTGTAGGACTTGACATGATCGCAATTCCCGGTGATACACCGAACACAACGATTTCAGGTATCATCGCAGATGAGATGGCTATCGGTATGATAAACCAAAAGACCACGGCCGTAAGAATAATCCCCGTCATCGGAAAGGGTGTCGGAGACAATTGTGAATTCGGCGGACTTTTGGGCCATGCTCCGATAATGAAAGTCAATCCTTTCTCATGCTCGGATTTTGTTAACAGACAAGGCAGGATACCTGCTCCGATACACAGTTTCAAGAACTGATCTTTTGAGGAAATAATGAAGAAAAAAGCCGGAGGAATAACACTTTCATTTTTGACGATAACGATAATACCCATGCTCATCATGGGACTTATCATTACGCTTGCGGGTTCATCCTTTGTCTTAAGGGTCCTTAACGTAAATGTCGAGGAACAGCTTAAGGATATCTCGAACACCGTGCTTGTCGGAATGGATATGCTTTACCCCGGTGATTATTCGTATGACACCATAGATGAGAGTATCTATCTTTATAAGGGAGATAAGATGCTCAATACCGATTATGAATATATCGATGAATTAAAGGCATCTACCGGGTTTGATTATTCGATCTGCTATCAGCAGTATATCGTTATCACTACTCTTAAAGATGCAGCCGGAAACAGAAAGATAGGTGCCGGAGATTCCGATGTGGTTGTTGAAGAAGTTATTAATGCGGATTCGAGCCGCTTTTATACAAACGTAACTTTTGATAAAAAAGACTATTACGCGTATTATACTCCGATACATGATGCCGAGGGCCTTGTTATCGGAATGCTCTGTGTTGCAGAAAACTCCGATCATGTAAACTCCCTTGTCTGGCATGCGATAATCCCCATACTCATAATAGCGTTCCTTACGATGCTTGCAGGCTGCTATTTCTCTTACAAGTATTCCGCAAAGCTTATCGACGCGATCCACAAGATACAAAAATATATGTCGGGTCTTTCAAAAGGAAACTTTCAAGCAGAGATCGATAATGACGTAACAGCAAGAGACGATGAACTCGGCAAGATGGGACGAAGTGCCGTAAAGACTGCGGCTGCATTAAAGAAGCTTGTTGAAGAAGACCAGCTTACATCGCTGAACAACAGGCGTTCCGCATACAAGCACCTTCATAATACGATGCTTTCGTATATAAACAAGGGTGTGCGTTTCTGTGTGGCAATTGGTGATATCGACTTTTTCAAAAAGGTAAATGATACCTACGGACATGAAGCCGGTGATGTTGTTCTTATTGACGTGGCTTCGACCATAAAGAATTTCATGCTCGGAAAAGGATACGCGATCAGGTGGGGCGGAGAAGAATTCCTCATGATATTTGAAGACATCACACTTGATAAGGCAACTGAGCACCTTGATACATTACTTAATGAGATACGTGCCCTTACCATGGTAAGCGGAGAACACACTATAAAAGTAACGATGTCGCTTGGAATAATCGAGTGTGATAAAGAAGATCTTGAAAATGAAACGCTTGAAAAGGCTGCAAAGAGCCCTAATGAATTCGAGGATGTCTTAAAGCGAAGGATAGATAAATATATTTCCGATGCCGATGCAAGATTATATTATGCTAAGGAACACGGAAGGAGCCGGATCATCAATACGGATGTTCCGTAAAGATCAGATGATGACGGGATAGGATCTGTACTCATCAAAATCATTTCCGGTCAAGCGGTCATAAAGCCTTGAGCAGAAGATGTCTTTTGAAAGCATGGGATCCTGCTTTGAATCGGCAAGCTTTGTTATGATGGGAAGGCTGCTTTGCTCCTTCATCATATGAAGGATATCTGATGAATCTTTCTTAAATCCCAATATACGGATATAACGGGGAGACGTTTGAACGTCTTCTTTTTTTATGCCAAGCATAATATGAAAAAGACATCTGCTGATCCCCGTATAAGTCATGTTCTTTGATTTAAGAAGATTTATAAAGGAATCGATATCCTTGTATTTATCAATGTCTTTGATGATCTTTGATGAAAGCTCGAAATTAACTCCGAGGTAATCCGTATAACCCGTAGCCGTATTCTTTAGAAGGCTGTAGTACATTATATCGTTAAATGTTGAGGTTTGTGCCTTTGGTGTTTCATTTAAAAGAGTTTCGACATAGCCGGGGATGAAAGATGAATGCTCGTTTTTACCTTCAAGGATCGAGCCTCTTATAGCCGATGCGGAAGCATACTTTTTTGAAGGATCGATATCTGATGAATTATGATCCTGACCGTTTCTTTTTATAGTAAATGGAACCATCGAACTTCCCGATCTGATGATTGCCTTGCAATATTCAATACCGAGGATATTGTTGGGGCTTTTTAAAAGACCGCTGTCTTGGGGATTGTTTACAAATACGGAAGAAAGCGAAGAAGCATATGAAAGGCCTGTCCTTATACCGGAACGTATCTTTTCGGATAAAGTATCACCTGACTCGCAGACTTTCTTTGCAATATCCATCAAATGGTCGGTATCACCGCACTCGCTCCCAAAAGAAAGTGTATCGACAACGCCTGTAGCATTAAGGATACCTACTGAACCCCCGGCAAAGTCTTCGGCACTTGAAAGAGCATATAAAGCGGGAAGCTCTATGACGACATCGGCTCCCGATAAAAGAGCCATTTTGGCCCTTTGGTATTTGCTGCAGATGGCAGGAGCTCCTCTTTGAACAAAATCTCCGCTCATTACAATAACGACACCTTCTGAGCCTGTTAGTTTTTTACTCATTTTAAGCTGATAGAGGTGTCCTTTGTGGAACGGATTATATTCAGCGACTATGCCGCAGATTTTTATGTTTTTTATTTGGTGCATGGCCCGTGTCTTATTGAAATGAAACTCTGTTTTAATTATAATTTATCATATCATAAAAAGAAGGGAGAAGGTTATGTCTTACATTGATACCATAAAAGAGAAGGCAAGAGCTGATAAAAAGACCATCGTTTTGCCTGAAACAACCGACAAACGTACTCTTATCGCTGCTTCTCATATACTCGAAGAGGGAATAGCAAACATCATCATGATAGGCGATGCCGAAAAGATCAATGATGGTGCCAACTGGCTGGAGATCGATCTTACGGGGGTAAAGATCGTTAATCCACAGACTACCGAAAAGTTTGAAGATTACGCAAATCTATTGTATGAAACCAGAAAGAATAAAGGAATGACCATAGAACAGGCAAGAGAGATCCTTTTAACGGATCCTTTGATGTTCGGTGTCATCATGGTTAAGGCAAATGATGCCGACGGAATGGTGGCAGGTGCATGTCATGCTACGGCAGATACATTAAGACCGGCACTTCAGGTTCTTAAGACGGCACCCGGAGTAAAGCTTGTTTCCGGATTCTTCCTTATGTGCATACCCGATTGCGAATATGGTGATAATGGAACGTTTATATTTGCAGACTGTGGACTGAATCAGGATCCCACACCCGAAGAACTTGCTGCTATAGCTGATACTTCTGCTAAGAGCTTTAAGCAGCTTGTAGGATCAAAGCCCATAATCGCTATGCTTTCACACTCTTCAAAGGGAAGCGCAAAGCATCCTCTTGTTGATAAGATGGTCGAAGCTACAAGGATCGCAAGGGAGCAGTACCCTTCACTTACAATAGACGGAGAACTCCAGCCCGATGCGGCAATTGTTCCTCATATTGCAAAGACAAAGGCTCCGGGTTCTGAGGTTGCGGGACATGCAAACGTTCTTATCTTTCCGAACCTTGACTGCGGTAATATTTCATATAAGCTTGTTCAGCGTCTCGGAAAGGCAGAGGCATACGGTCCGATGCTCCAGGGTATCGCAAAACCGGTAAACGACCTTTCACGCGGATGCTCATGGGAAGATATAGTCGGAGTTGTTGCCCTTACGGCAGTACAGGCTCAGCTTACGTAAGAAAGGATTAATATGAAGATACTTGTTATTAACTGCGGAAGTTCATCACTTAAATTCCAGCTTATCGAATCCGATAACGGTGAGGTTCTCGGAAAAGGACTTTGTGACAGGATCGGTATAGACGGAAGCTTTATCTCTTTTGCAAAAGGTGAAGGAGACAAAGTAAAAAAGGAAGCGTCCATAAAGGATCATTCCGATGCGATAAAACTCGTACTTGAAACTTTAACGGATCCCACGGGCGGAGTCATCTCATCGCTTGATGAGATCGGTGCCGTTGGACACAGAGTTGTTCACGGAGGAGAAAAGTTTAAGTCTGCGGTACTTGTTAATGAAGAAGTACTCAAGGCGATAGAAGAGTGTAATGACCTTGCACCTTTGCATAATCCGGCAAACCTTATCGGTATAAGAGCCTGCATGGAGCTTATGCCCAATGTTCCTATGAGTGCCGTATTTGATACCGCATTCCATCAGACGATGCCCGAGGAAGCTTATCTTTACGGTATTCCTTATGAATACTACAGAAAATATAAGATCCGCAGATACGGATTCCACGGCACAAGCCACGATTTCGTATCACACAGATGCGCAAAGCTTATGAATAAGCCTTACGAAGACTTAAAGATCATCGTATGCCATCTTGGTAACGGAGCATCTATAAGTGCAGTTAAGAACGGCAAGTGTATCGATACTTCGATGGGGCTTACTCCTCTTGAGGGACTCATCATGGGAACAAGATCGGGCGACCTTGATCCTGCCATAGTTGAATTCCTTTGTAATAAGGAAAACATCGACTTCCACCAGGTACTTAATATTCTAAATAAAAAATCAGGTGTCTACGGATTGTCCGATGACTTATCTTCAGACTTCAGGGACCTTGAGGACGGTTATAACAAAAAGGACCCCAACGCGATCCGTGCCGTTGATGCTTTTTGTTACAGGGTAGTTAAGTATGTCGGCTCGTATGTTGCTGCAATGAACGGGGTTGATGCGATCTGCTTTACGGCGGGAATCGGTGAAAACACTGCATTTGTAAGGGAAAAGATCCTTGAACATTTTGGATATCTTGGACTTTACCTTGATAAGGAAGCCAACAAAAAACGTGGAGAGGATACACTTATTTCAACTTCCGATTCCAAAGTCAAAGCTTATATCATTCCTACCAATGAGGAACTTGAAATAGCCACACAGACACTGAAACTGCTTTAAAATCTTCTTGACAAAGCGATTTTCGCTCTATATAATTTGTAACGTGCGTGAACTTGAGAATATAAGCCTTATTGATGAATTTACAAGGCCGGGAAAACAAAGATCGATAAAGATCGAATATCCCTATGATGAATACTGCGTAGGAAATGAGTCCTATAAGATAGCATCAAAGTCGGATATAGAGCTGGATCTAGCTAACCTTAAGCCGGGGCAGGTATTTCTTGAGGGAAAGTTCAGTCTTGTGATAAAGGCTCCCTGTGACAGGTGCTTAAAGGAAGTTGACATACCGCTTGAACTTAGTTTTCAAAAGGAACTTGTTGATGAAGAACACCGAAGCAAAGACGCAGATCCCGATGAATCGAGGTTCATAGAGGGAACGGATTTTGATATAGGGAGTTTTATTGAAGAAGAGATTTTGATGGCGCTGCCGTCCAAGGTGCTTTGTTCCGAGGATTGTAAGGGACTCTGCCCGGTATGCGGATGCGACAGGAACGTTAAGGAATGTGATTGTGATACATTCGTTCCGGATCCCAGGATGGCGGGTATAATGGATATTTTTAAAGGAAGTAAGGAGGTGTAGATATGTCGATCTGTCCTAAAAATAAATCTTCTAAAGGTAGAAGAGATAAGAGAAGAGCTAATTGGAAGATGAATCCTGTTAATCTTGTTAAGTGCAGTAAGTGCGGTGCGCTTATGCTTCCTCACAGAGTTTGCAAAGCCTGCGGAGCATACAACAAGAAGGAAGTCATTTCAGTTGACTGATTTTCAGATTATCAAGGCCTGAGGTTTCCTCAGGTCTTTTCTTATGATTCAATAATTCTTGCTTTTTACAATCGTCTTTAGTATATTATTCTAAGTACACAGAGGTATAATATGGATAAATTCATTAATGTTGCTCTTGACGGCATGGGAGGAGATAATGCGCCTCTTGAGATAGTTAAAGGAGCCGTTGAAGCAGTTAACGAATCGGACCGTATCAAGGTATATATCACCGGAGACTCTGATGTTATAAACGGTGAACTTAACAAGTATACCTACAATAAGGAACAGATCGAGGTCGTTCACACCACTCAGGTAATTGAGACCGCCGAGCCTCCGGTTATGGCAATCCGCAGGAAAAAGGATTCCTCGCTGGTAAAGGCGCTTAACCTTGTAAAGGAAGGAACCTGTGACGGATATGTATCTGCCGGCAGTACGGGTGCAACGCTCGTAGGCGGACAGGTCATAGTAGGAAGACTGCCCGGTGTTGACAGGGCTCCCCTTGCTCCGTTGATCCCGACGGCCAAAGGCTTTTCGTTATTGATCGATTGCGGCGCAAATGTTGATGCAAGAGCAAATCACCTTTTACAATTTGCCAAAATGGGTTCGGTATATATGGAATCCATCAGGGGAGTTAAAAGTCCCAAAGTAGGTATCGTAAACATAGGTGCCGAAGAAGAAAAAGGTAATGCGCTTGTAAAGGAAGCTTTTCCTTTATTAAAGAACTGTCCCGACATACACTTTATCGGTTCGGTCGAAGCAAGAGATATCATTTACGGTGAAGCAGACGTTATAGTGTGTGAAGCATTCACCGGGAATGTTGTTCTTAAGACTATCGAGGGTGTCGGAGGAATGCTTATCTCCAAGGTCAAAGAAAGCTTCATGTCGTCGTTTAAGTCAAAGATAGGAGCGCTCCTTGTAAAGGATTCTTTAAAAGCTATGTTTAAGACCTTCTCTACCGAAGAATACGGCGGAGCACCGATGCTTGGATTGAACGGACTGGTAGTTAAGACTCACGGCAGTTCCAAAGCCAAGGAGATCAAAAACTCGATACTTCAATGTATTGATTTTTCTGAACAGAATATAAATCAAAAGATCAAAGATAAGATATCGGTATAATAACCGGAAAGGAACTGGACATGGAATTTGAAAAACTAAAGAAGATCATCGCCGATGTTTTGAATGTCGACCCTGAAGAGATCGCAATGGAAACTACATTTCTTGATGATCTGGGAGCTGATTCACTGGATGTCTTTCAGATCATTATGGGGATCGAGGAAGAATTTGATATCGAGATATCTGCTGAAGATGCGGAAAAGATAACTACCGTTGAGGAAGCTGTTAATCTTATAAAGAATGCGGTTAACTGACAAGAGCCCTTAGGGGCTTTTGTTATGTTCGATACGGATATGGTAAACAATAAAGATTTTAGTAAATTGGAACAGGGGCTGGGCTACACCTTTAAGGACAAAGATCTTTTAAAGCTGGCTCTTACGCACAGTTCTTATTCCAATGAATTAAAACTGAATAAATATGGCAATTATGAAAGACTGGAATTCCTTGGCGATGCGGTTTTAGAGCTTACCACATCGTGGTTTTTTTATACGGAATATCCGCAAAAGAATGAAGGCGAACTGACAAGGATGAGATCATCCATGGTCTGCGAGATGGCGCTTGCTTATTGTGCGCGTTTGATTGAGCTGCAAAACTTTATCTACCTTGGAAAAGGTGAAGAAGCAACAGGCGGCCGTGACCGTGATTCTATCGTTTCCGATGTGTTTGAAGCAGTGATCGGAGCCATCTATCTTGACGGAGGCTTTGATGAGGCTAATAAGTTCGTTAAAAAGCATGTTCTTACGGATATGGAGAACAAGCAGCTTTTTTATGATGCAAAGACCATCCTTCAGGAATATGTTCAAAAGAATGACCAAAAGCTCTGCTATGAACTGATGAGTGAAAGCGGACCGGATCATGACAAGACATTTGAGGTTGCCGCTTTTATCAATGATAAGGAATATTCAAGGGGAACGGGCAAATCAAAAAAAGCCGCCGAACAGCAGGCTGCTTATGCTGTTTTGATGGACCTTAAAAAAGACGGGAAAGTAAAGTAATCATGTATTTAAAATCTATAGAGATCCACGGTTTCAAATCCTTTGCCAATAAAATAGTGTTTAAGTTCCATAACGGTATCACGGGAATAGTAGGCCCTAACGGTTCCGGTAAATCAAACGTTGCCGATGCCGTAAGGTGGGTTCTCGGTGAACAGAGGATAAAGCAGCTACGTGGTGCTTCCATGCAGGATGTTATTTTTGCAGGTACCGAAATGAGAAAGCCTCAGGGTTATGCATACGTTGCGATAACCTTGGATAATTCCGACCATCAGCTTGCATCAGACTTTGATGAGATCACCGTTGCAAGACGTATCTATCGTTCGGGAGAAAGTGAGTATCTTCTTAACGGAACGCCGTGCAGATTAAAGGACGTAAACGAACTTTTCTACGATACGGGTATTGGTAAAGAGGGTTATTCGATCATCGGACAGGGTCAGATCGACCGTATCCTTTCGGGTAAACCCGAAGAGCGAAGAGAACTCTTTGATGAAGCGGCAGGTATCGTTAAGTTCAAAAAAAGGAAAGCCGCTGCGGTTAAAAAGCTTGAAGACGAACAGAATAACCTTGTTCGTGTAAATGATATATTATCCGAACTTGAAAAACAGGTCGGACCTTTGGAAAAGCAGTCTGAAAAGGCTAAGGAATACCTTAAGAAAAAGGAAGAGTTAAAGACTGTTGATGTTAATATGTTCCTTCTTGAGAATAATTCGATGGAACAGTCTTTGGAAAAGTCCAGGGAAAACCTTAACATCGCATCTAAGGATCTTGAATCGGTTAAGCTTCAGTATGAATCAATAAAAGAAGAATACGATAAGATGCAAAAGGAAATAGAAGAACTTTCCGAAAGCATCGATACCGAAAAAGACGAATTATCAAAGACAAATGTCATGAGGGGCAATCTGGAAAACCAGATCAAACTCCTTAAAGAGCAGATTAATTCCGCAAAGTCAAACGAAGAGCATTTCTTAAACAGAAGAACTGCGCTTGAATCCCAGATCAAGGAAAGGACTACCGAAAAGGACGAGATCCTTAAGGATAAAAAAGTCGTTGACGATGAACTTTCAAAAATCGAAAAGTCCAGGGATGAGGCTAAGGAATTACTGACTGCAGTCCAGACAAGGATCGAGGAATTAAACAACGATATCGAAAGCGGCAAAAATACCATTATCGATACGCTTAATTCCCGTGCGACCATTAAGTCAAAGCTTTCAAGACTCGATTCCATGACGGAATCGATAAACATAAGAAAATCAGAACTTACCGGCCGTCTTCTTAAAGTAAAGTCCGATGAAGCAAAACAGGACGATACCATAAAGAAGATGGAAGAAGAGTTCAATAAGATATCGAAGAGTATCGACGACCTTCAGAACAAGCAGGAAAAGAAGGAAGAAGAACTTGCCCTTGTCAGGGAAGAGCTCTCTCATAAGGATGAGGAGTTAAGAGATACCCAGGTTAAGTACCATCAGGATAAATCAAAGCTTGAAGCATTGAGTAATATCACTGAAAGATATGAAGGTTACGGCGGTTCGGTTAAGGCCGTAATGGAAAGAAAAGATGATGAAAAGGGGATCATCGGTGTTGTTGCCGATATCATTAAAGTAGATCCCAAATATGAAGTTGCTATAGAGACAGCTCTTGGCGGAAACATTCAGAATATCGTAACCGAGGATGAAGATACCGCCAAAAAGATGATCGCTTACTTAAAGCAGCACAGAGGCGGAAGAGCAACTTTCCTTCCCCTTACATCGATCAATAATCCCCAGGAGTTTAAGAATCCCGAATCACTCGGTGAAAAGGGTGTTATCGGCATGGCCGATGAACTTGTTAATACTGATAAAAAATACCGTAATGTAGCCAAGGCTATGTTAGGGCGTATTGTTGTGGTCGATAACGTGGATAATGCATTAAAGATCGCAAGGAAATACGACTACGGTATCAGAATGGTAACCCTTGAAGGAGAACTCCTTGTTCCGGGTGGTGCCATTTCAGGTGGTGCATTCAAGAACAATTCAAATCTTCTTGGTCGCCGTCGTGAAATGGATGAACTTGAAAAAAAGGTCAAGGAGTATGTTGTTCTTATAGACAAGATCCTTCAGGATATCGAAGATACCAAGAAGAAAAGGAATAAGCTCCGTCTTGAGATCGAAGAAGTTAAGACCGATATTCAGAAGAAATTCCTTGAGCAGAATACCGCAAGACTTAATGTCGATAAGGCCCAGGAGCGTAAGAACGAGGCTTCACAGGGAACCGAAGAGTTAAAGAACGAAGAAAAAGAAATAGAAAACCAGATAAAGGACATTGCTACAAGCAAAGAAGAGATAAAGGTCGAGCTTGAAAAGAGCAATGAACTTGAAAAGAGTGTTGAAAAACAGATAAACGAATTCCAGGCAGAACTTGAAAAGAAGCGCGAGGAAGAGACCGAGCACTTATCAAAGGTTTCCGAATGGGATGTCGAAGTATCTAAGATACTCCAGCAACAGGGATTCCATCAGCAGAACGTCGACAGAATTGATTCAGAGATCGAAAGACTTGATGCTGAATTAAAGGAGGTCGTTGAAGGCATAACGACTTCAACCTCTGATGTGGAGTTCAAAGAAAACAGCATTAAAGAGATAGAGCTTACGATCAAATCTTCTTATACCACCCAGTCTGATGCAGAGCAGAAGCTTTCAGGTGATATCGAAAAGAAAGAAGAGCTTTCACAGAAGCAGAAGACTTTCTTTAAGGACCGTGAAGCACTTTCCGATAAGATGAACGGTCTTGATAAGGAAGTATACAGACTCAACGCTCAAAAAGAGCGTATCGAAGAAGCGATAAGTGCACGTATCAGTTACATGTGGGAAGAATACGAGATCACGCTTACCGATGCCGCAACACTTCGCGATGAGAACATGACCGATCTTAATGCGATGAAGAAGCGCTCTAACGCTCTTAAATCGGAGATCAAGGGACTCGGCGATGTAAACGTAAATGCCATTGAGGATTACAAGAACCTCATGGAAAGATATACATTCCTTAAGAACCAGCATGATGACCTCATCGAAGCTGCCGCTACTTTGGATAACATCATCAAAGAGCTTGATGAAGCTATGAGAAAGCAGTTTGCCGAGAAATTCGGCGATATCGGAAAGGAATTCGATAAGGTATTTAAGGAGCTTTTCGGAGGCGGTACGGGATCGATCAAGCTTGCCGATGATGAGGATATACTTGAAGCAGGCATCCTTATCGATGCACAGCCTCCAGGAAAGAAGCTCCAGAACATGAACGTATTATCCGGAGGAGAAAAAGCACTTACCGCGATCTCGCTTTTGTTCGCCATACAGAACCTTAAGCCTTCGCCTTTCTGTCTGCTTGATGAGATAGAGGCGGCGCTTGATGAAAGTAACGTCAGCAGATTTGCTACGTACCTTCACAAGCTTACAAAGAATACCCAGTTTATCGTCATCACGCACAGACGAGGCACCATGGAAAAGGCCGACAGACTTTACGGTATCACCATGCAGGAAAAGGGTGTATCCGCTCTTGTTTCGGTTAACCTCATAGATGATGAGTTGGAGGATTGATGGCAGGATTTTTTGCTAAGCTTTTCGGCGGCTTTTCACAGATCGATGATGATTTTTACGAAGAACTGTTTGAGATGCTGGTACTTGGCGATGTCGGTGCCCGGACAGCGGATGATATCGTAGAAAAGCTTAAGGAACAGGTTAAGGAAAACCACATAAAGAACCCTGACGATTGCAAGGAATTCCTTAAACGCAACATGAAAGAAAAGATGCTCGTTCCGGACGGAGGATTCGACTTTGAAAAGGAACGTTCGGTCATCTTTATAATAGGAGTAAACGGAGTCGGAAAGACGACGACTATAGGAAAGCTTGCATCAATGTTCAAAAAAGAAGGAAAAAGAGTCCTTCTTGCAGCGGCAGATACATTCAGGGCGGCTGCAACAGAGCAGTTAAGGGAATGGGCTGACCGTGCGGGCGTTGAGATGGTCGGAGGAAAGGAAGGACAGGATCCTTCAAGTGTTCTTTTTGATGCGATCGCTTCCGCAAAGGCAAAGACAGTTGATGTTCTTTTGGTAGATACGGCAGGCAGGCTTCATAACAAAAAGAACCTTATGGATGAGCTTGAAAAGATGAACAGGCTCATCAATTCGTACTATCCGCTCGTTCACCGTGAAAACCTGGTTGTGCTTGACGGAACTACAGGCCAGAATGCCCTAAACCAGGCAAGAGAGTTTTCGCAGGTTACAAAGCTTACGGGCTTTGTAATGACGAAGATGGACGGTACGGCTAAAGGCGGTATCGCCGTGGCAATTCAGTCGGAACTTGGTATTCCCGTAAAGTATATAGGTACGGGAGAAAAGATAGATGATATCAAACGCTTTGATGCGGATGAGTATGTTGAAGGATTGTTCAGCTGACGAGGTGCAAGATGAAAGAAATGCTCACGCTTGAAGCTTTCGAAGAAGCTTCGGAACAGGTTAAAAAAGTAACATTCGAGACCAAGCTCATATACTCCGATTTTTACTCAAACCTTACCGGAAATAAGGTTTATTTCAAACCGGAAAACATGCAGCTTACAGGTGCATACAAGTTAAGGGGAGCATATTACAAGATCAGTACCCTTACGGATGACGAAAGAAAAAAAGGTCTTATCACCGCATCTGCAGGTAACCATGCACAGGGGGTTGCTTATGCAGCCAAGGCTTTCGGAGCAAAGGCTGTCATCGTTATGCCTACGACAACTCCCCTTATCAAAGTAAACAGGACAAAGAGCTATGGGGCAGAGGTCGTTTTATACGGAGATGTTTACGACGATGCCTGCAAAAAAGCGCTTGAACTTGCCGAAGAAAACGGATATACGTTCATACATCCCTTCGATGACCTTGCTGTTGCAACCGGTCAGGGAACGATCGCGATGGAGATATTTAAGGAGCTTCCCCTCGTTGATTATATCCTTGTTCCAATAGGAGGAGGCGGACTTGCAACGGGTGTTTCGACTTTAGCAAAACTCCTTAATCCCAATATCAAAGTTATCGGTGTTGAACCCGAGCATGCAAACTGTATGCAGGAATCATTCAAGGCAGGAAAGGTCATAGAGCTTCCTGCGGTAAATACCATCGCCGACGGTACCGCAGTTAAAAAACCGGGTGAAAAGATATTCCCTTACCTTAAGGAAAATCTTGATGATATACTTACTGTAGCGGATGAAGACCTTGTGGTTGCCTTCCTTGATATGGTCGAAAGCCACAAGATGGTAGTTGAAAACTCTGGACTTTTGAGTGTTGCTGCTTTAAAGAAACTCAATGTCAAAGGCAAAAAAGTAGTTTCGATCCTAAGCGGAGGAAACATGGATGTCATCACAATGTCATCCGTTGTACAGCAGGGACTTATTTTAAGAGACAGGATATTTACCGTATCCGTACTCCTTCCCGACAAACCGGGTATGCTCTCTAAGGTTTCACAGATCATAGCAGAGCTTAACGGAAACGTAATTAAGCTTGAACACAATCAGTTTGTATCAATAAACAGAAGTGCTGCGGTTGAGCTTAGAATAACGCTTGAGGCATTCGGAACCGAGCACAAGGAACAGATCATCAACAAACTTAACGAAGAAGGTTACAAACCCAAGATAGTCAGGACAAATATTTAATGGCTGCGCCCAAGAAGAAAAGAAGAATAAACATATACGCAAATATAGTATTCAGCCTGATAGCATTGACTGCGCTTACGATAGCCATCGTATGTCTTTTGATCAATCATTCCGTAAGAGAAGATATGGAAGATATGAATGAGACAAATGCAAGGCTTACCGAGTACGCAAATTCCCATCCGTATACCCAGCAGGATCTGGATGATGCCCTTCTTGAAGAAAGAGAAAACTTAAAAGAGCAGGAAAAGAATGTTCTTCTGGGAGAGATGAAAGACAGATTGTCTTCGGGTGATTCGGCTTACGCGCTTTTCAGGGATATATTCCCCTCAGACCTTGTAGTATATGTTGATAACAGTTATGTCTTTTACCCGATAACGGATAAATTCAAGCATAACTCATATATATCCGAGAACTTCAAAAAAGACGAAGAGACAGACGAGATAACATACGTTGATGCATCGGGAAACACGGTTTCCAAAAAGGGAATCGATGTATCAAAGTATAACGGTGAGATCGACTGGAAGAAGGTCAAGGAAGCCGGGATCGAATATGCGATCATAAGGATCGGATATCGTGGTTCCACGACCGGCGGACTTGTTATAGATGAGTTCTTTAAAAAGAATATGGAAGGGGCTACCGAAAACGGTATAGATATCGGAGTTTATTTCTTTACCCAGGCGATAAGCGAAGAGGAAGGAATAGAAGAAGCCGATTTCGTGCTTGATGCGATAGAACCTTATAACATTAAATATCCGGTTGTACTTGACGTTGAAACGCTTGAGGGAAGAACGGATGACCTCGATGCAAAGACGAGAACGGATGCAGCGATAGCTTTCCTTGACAGGATACAGGGTGCGGGCTACACACCCATGATCTACGGAAATCTCATGGGCCTTTTATATATGCTTGAGACTGACAGGATCGAGGGATATGAAAAGTGGTTTGCATATTATCATTACCCGGATTATTATCCTTACGAATATTCGATCTGGCAGTACACCGACAAGGGTACGGTGCCGGGTATACAAGGAAAAGTCGATATAAATATCTGCATGAAAGAATACTGATACAATATGTCAAGCAAAAATGCTTGACATATTTTTTGCAATGGTATATCATCTGAATTCGGTGGCGATATTCGATCATTTTCAGGATAGTTTGATTATGGAAGATATCATTAAACTTGGAAGACTATATGATTTTTACGGCGAGCTGCTCACGGATCATCAAAAAGAGGTCTATGAAGATTTTGTCTATAATGACCTTTCGCTTTCCGAGATAGCCGAAAGCTACGGTATCTCAAGACAGGGAGTTCATGATCTCGTTAAGAGGATAAATACAATCCTTGCAAAGTACGAAGAAAAACTCGGACTGGTAAGCCGTTTTGATAATATAAGGGATGCCGTTAATGCTCTTGATAAGCTTTCCGAGGAAGAAAAGAATTCCATTTTGGGGATATTGTAGATAATGGCTTTTGAGTCACTTTCAGATAAACTTCAAAATACATTTAAAAAGTTAAGGTCCAAGGGACTCCTTACCGAGGACGATGTAAAGACCGCACTTAAAGAAGTTAAAATGGCTTTGCTTGAAGCCGATGTTAACTTCAAGGTAGTTAAGCAGTTTATTAATTCCGTACAGGAACGAGCCGTCGGTCAGGATGTTATGAACGGTCTTAATCCCGGCCAGATGGTGATAAAGATCGTTAATGAAGAGCTTGTGGAGCTCATGGGACCTGAATGTGCCGAGATAGATTTCCTTCCCGGCAAGGCTATAACCGTACTTATGATGTGCGGACTTCAGGGTGCAGGTAAGACTACCGCAACGGCAAAGCTTGCCGGAGCTTTGGTAAAAAAGGGCAAACGGCCTTTACTTGTTGCCTGCGATATATACAGACCCGGAGCCATAAAGCAGTTACAGATAAACGGAGAAAAAGTAAATGTTCCCGTCTTTGAGATGGGCGATAACAATTCTCCGGTTAATATAGCAAAAGCAGCCATAGAACATGCTTCCAAAAACGACAATAACGTCGTGATCCTCGATACGGCCGGTCGTCTTCATATAGATGAAGAGATGATGGAAGAACTTATCCTTATAAAGGATAATGTTGATGTTCATCAGACCATACTCGTTGTCGATGCAATGACCGGTCAGGATGCCGTTACCGTTGCAGATGAGTTTAACTCAAGGATCGGAATTGACGGTGTCATCTTATCAAAGATGGACGGCGATGCAAGAGGCGGTGCTGCACTTTCCGTCAAGGCAGTTACTCGAAAACCGATATTCTTTGTCGGCATGGGAGAAAAGCTTACGGATCTTGAGCAGTTCTATCCCGACAGGATGGCCAATCGTATCCTTGGCATGGGTGATGTGTTAAGCCTCATCGAAAAGGCGGAAGAAAACATTGCCATAGATGAAGAAACATCAAAGGACATGGTCGGCAGGCTCAAAAAAGGTAAGTTTGATTACAACGATTACCTTGAAAGCCTGAAGCAGATGAATAATCTCGGCGGATTATCTTCGATACTCGGAATGCTTCCCGGCATGGGGGTCAAAATGAAGGATATCGAAGGCCAGATAGATGAAAAGCAGCTCAAACAGACTGAGGCGATAATCCTCAGCATGACCAAAGAAGAACGCGCCAATCCCAAGATAATGTCACTTCCGAGAAAAGGAAGGATAGCAAAGGGTGCAGGCGTTGATATAGCTGTCGTAAACCGCTTTGTAAAGCAGTTCGAACAGACACAGAAGATGATGAAACAGATGCCCGGAATGTTCGGAAAGAAAAAAGGCATGGGCGGACTTGGCGGAATGTTCGGAAACTTCTTTTAACATCGTGAAATAATAAATTTATTTATATACGGAGGAAACAAAAATGTCAGTAAAGATCAGATTAAGAAGAATGGGTCAGAAGAAAGCTCCTTTCTACAGAGTAGTAGTAGCAGATTCTCGTTCTCCCAGAGACGGAAGATTTATCGAAGAGATCGGAACATATGATCCCAACACAGATCCGAGCACTTTCAAGGTAGATGAGGAGCTCGCTAAGAAGTGGCTTGCTAATGGTGCTCAGCCTACAGAAGTTGTTGGTAAGCTTTTCAAACTTGCCGGTATTGAAAAATAATCATTTCATTCCTGGAGGAGATCATGAAAGAGTTAGTTGAAGTAATAGCTAAGGCTCTTGTTGAACATCCGGATGAAGTGACCGTTACCGAAAAAGAAGAAGGCAAGCATGTTGTTATTGAACTCCATGTTGCCGAATCCGATATGGGTAAAGTTATCGGCAAACAGGGAAGGATAGCAAAGGCGATCCGTTCCGTTGTTAAGGCGGCATCTTCAAAGGATAACAAGAGAGTTGATGTTGAGATAGTATAGTTTTACGGCCTCCGGTCATTCCGGAGGCTGTTTGTTAAAAACATGGAAGATTTGTTGAAAGTTGGGATCATCACATCCACACACGGTATAAAGGGAGAAGTAAAAGTCTACCCCACGACCGATGATCCTGCACGTTTTAAAAAACTAAAGAGCGCTTTGTTAAAGACCGGAAAGGAATCGATAAACGTAAATGTCTCTTCGGTCAAGTTCTTTAAGCAGTTTGTTATTTTAAAGTTTAAGGAATTTAATGATATTAACGAAGTTGAAGGCTACAGGAAAGCAGAGCTTTTTGTTAAAAGATCCGATGCGGTAAACCTTGATGAGGATGAATTCTATATCGCTGACCTTATAGGTATAAAAGCCGTTTCTGAAGATGGCATTTACAGCGGCGAAGTAGTTGATGTACTTAGCGGTAATGCTAACGATGTATATGTCGTTAAGCTCGATGATGATCGGGAAGTGCTCCTTCCTGCGATCAAAGAGTGTATAAAGGAAGTAGATCCCCAAAACGGGATACTTAAGTTTAACATGATGGACGGGTTATTATAAATATGAGATTTGATGTTCTGACCCTTTTTCCCGAGCAGATAAGTTCATACTTTTCACAGAGTATAACGGGACGTGCTCTTAAAGAAGGGATCATCGAACTTAATACCGTAAATATAAGGGATTATTCAAACGATCCCCATAACAGCGTCGATGACTATACATACGGTGGAGGCGCGGGTATGCTGATGATGCCGGGCCCCGTGTATGATGCATATAAAAGCCTTAATGTGCCCAAGGACACAAGAGTTGTTTATTTAACCCCTGTCGGAAGGGTATTTGATCAAAAGTACGCGATCGACCTTTCAAAGGAAAAAGAGATCGTATTTATCTGCGGGCATTATGAAGGCATAGATGAACGAGTTATAGATGAAATAGTGACCGATAGGATATCAATAGGAGATTATGTCCTTACAGGCGGTGAAACCGCAGCATTGGTAGTTATGGATGCTGTTTCAAGACTTGTTCCCGGAGTGCTCGGTAACGAAACATCCTTTGTGGATGAGAGCTTTTATGATGACCTTTTGGAATATCCGCAATATACAAGGCCTGAGCACTGGATGGGTAAAGATGTTCCGCCCATACTTTTATCGGGAGATCACGCTGCGGTTGATGAGTGGAGACTTGAGGAATCCATAAGGATCACAAAGGAGTTAAGGCCTGATCTATACGAGAAATGGGCAGTGTCCCACGAGGAATATTTTATAAAAAAAGAGAAAAAGGCCAAAAGAGAGGCTGAAAAAGCCAGAAAAAGAGCAAAAAAACTTGCAAACACAAATGACTTGTGATAAATTAACAATGTTGTCTAAAAATGTGATGGTCCTCTGGTATTAAATACGTATGAACATCTTAAGTTTTGAAGATAAGGAGAAAGAAAAATGAGTGACATTATCAGAGAGATCGAAAACGAAGCATTGAAAGAAGTAAATGAATTCAATGTAGGTGATACCGTTAAGGTATACGGAAAGATCAAGGAAGGTAACCGTGAACGTGTTCAGGTTTATGAAGGAACAGTATTAAAGATTCAGGGTACCGGAGCAAGAAAGACATTTACCGTTAGAAAGAATTCAAACGGTGTCGGTGTCGAGAAGACATGGCCCATGTATTCACCCCTTGTTGAAAAGGTTGAAATAGTCAGAAAGGGTAAAGTACGTCGTGCTAAGCTTTTCTACTTAAGAGACCGTATCGGAAAGTCAGCTAAGGTTAAAGAAGCTGTTAAGTAATCAAAAGTTTAAAACAAAGATTAATGTGATCGAGTGGGGAAACCCACTCGATTATGCGTTTATTATATGTTAAAATATCTAAGTCATGTGTAATTCCATGACTCGGAGTCATAATGAAAAACAGATACAAAGGATTGACCTTTGTCGAAAAGAAAAAGACCATATCGGGTGATCTGGTAAGAGATATACTGATCACCGTATTTTATTGTTTTGTCGCCGTACTTATCGCGGTCGTTATGGTTACGGCATACGGAATGAAAACCACGGTTGTCGGATCTTCAATGGAACCGGCACTTATGAATAACCAGACGGTGCTTATCGACAGATTTGCTTATAAGCTTTTATCACCGGACAGAGGAGATGTGATCTGCTTTTATCCCAAGGGAAACGAGAATTCACATCTTTATATAAAAAGGGTGATAGGTCTTCCGGGAGAAACGGTACAGATCATAGATGGATACGTTTACATAGACGGTGTCAGATATCTTGAAGATGATATATTCGACATGATCTCTGATCCCGGAGATGCCGAGGCATTATTCCTTTTGGGAGATGATGAATACTTCGTTCTCGGAGACAGCAGAAATAATTCTGAGGACAGCAGAAACGGTAATATCGGTGCAGTAGGCAAGGATACGATAGTCGGTAAAGTCTGGTTCAAGTATCGCCGCAACGATAATAAGATGGGTTTTGTTAAGTAAGGATATTATATGGCTTATCAGTATTTCCCGGGTCATATGACAAAGGCTCTGCGGAGCATGAAGGAGGACATCAAGCTTATAGATCTCGTGATAGAGGTCGTTGATGCCAGGATCCCCCAAAGCTCCAGAAATCCCGAAGTCGATGCTTTATCCACGGGCAAAAAAAGAATAATAGTCCTTAACAAATCCGATCTTTCGGATCCTTCGGTAAACAAGCTTTGGGCTGAGCACTTCAGGCAGAACGGGATGATCGTTATAGAGGCTGATTCAAAAAAGCCCGCCACTTTAAAGAACTTTGAAGAAACCGTAAATACAGCCTGCGTCGAAAAGATAGAGCGTGACAGAAAACGCGGAATAAAGAACCGTCCCGTAAGATGTATGGTGATCGGGATACCTAATGTCGGTAAATCGACCTTCATAAATACGGTCTCAAAAAAGTCGGGTGCAAAAACGGGAAATAAGCCCGGTGTCACCAGGGGCAAACAGTGGATCGCCCTGGGAAAGACCATAGAACTTTTGGACACACCGGGAATCTTATGGCCCAAATTCGAGGATGAAAAGACAGGCCTTAACCTTGCACTTATCGGATCCATGAACGATGAGATACTTGATATATCGGAACTTTGCTGCAAGGTGCTGGAGTTTTTTAAAAACGAGAATCCTTCGCTTTTAAAACAAAGGTACGGCGATGATCTGGACACTGAGCTTGATCCGCCTGCGATGCTTATAAAGATCGCATCAAAAAGAAACGTAATAACTAAGGGGAATGAACCTGACATCAACAGGATGTCGTCAATAATAATGGAGGAATTCAGAAGCGGAAAGATCGGTCGTGTTTCGCTTGAAAGACCTTAGAAGTAATCATGAAAAAAGGAATTAAAGATCTTTTACTTACCAGTTTTTATTTGTTGTTAGTCCTTGTAGCCGTTTTCCTTGTTGTCACATATGTGGGACAAAGGATCTCCGTCATTGGATCATCAATGGAACCGACTCTTACAAACGGAGACCATCTGCTCGTAGATAAACTTTCGTACAGGTTTCACGATCCCGAGAGATTTGATATAGTCGTATTTCCCTATAAATACGAGGCGAATACATTCTACATAAAAAGAGTTATCGGTTTGCCCGGAGAGACGGTATTGATCGACGAAGAAGGAAATATCTATATAAACGGGGAACTGCTTGAAGAAGGATACGGCAAGGAAGTAATAAGGAATCCGGGAAGAGCATATGAGCCTATCACGCTTGGATTTAATGAGTTCTTTGTCCTTGGCGATAACAGGAACAATTCCATGGATTCAAGAGATCCGAACGTAGGTAACCTTAAAAAGAACGTTATCATAGGAAAAGCATTTATGAGGGTGTTCCCTTTTCAGAGCATGGGAGTCATCAAACATCAGTAGGTCAGAATGGAAAAAGAAAGCATAACATCAGTAAAAGAGAAATTTCGGGCAGCGTCTTTGGATAGGCTGCCTGATTTGATATCTGAATACTCCGGTGATGACCGGGGCGGCGTTTTGGATCTTATTAAAAAAGCCCAAAAGAAGCTTGATGATCTTGAAAAAGAAAAAGCGCGCACCGAAAAGATGAAGGAGTACGAAAAGATGTACCCGGATGCAGAGTATATCTGCGGTATCGATGAAGTCGGAAGAGGGCCCCTGGCAGGACCTGTCGTAACGTGTGCTGTGATATTACCCAAGGATTGTGACATTCTGTATCTAAATGATTCGAAGCAATTATCCGAAAAAAAGAGAGAAGAGTTATATGATGTCATCATGGAAAAGGCCGTAAGCGTCGGTATAGGTTATAACAGTCCCGAACGCATAGATGAGATCAATATCCTTCAGGCAACATATGAGGCCATGAGGCAATCCGTATCTAAACTCAGTGTCAGACCTGATATTTTGCTTAATGATGCCGTGACCATTCCCGGTATCGATATAAAGCAGGTTCCGATCATCAAGGGTGATGCAAAGAGCATATCCATTGCTGCGGCCAGCATCGTTGCAAAAGTTACAAGAGACCATCTGATGGTCGATTATGATTCCGTATATCCCGGGTATGACTTTGCTTCAAACAAAGGATACGGAAGCGCTTCGCACATCGAGGCATTAAAGAAATACGGACCCACACCGATACATCGAAGATCCTTTATCGGAAATTTTGTATGAACATTGGAAGCATTTTCAATCAGATAAACAATGCCGTAAACAATATGGTATCCATGGAGCAAGGCACCGGCATTCCCGCAAGTGAGCTTTCATTAAGTTTGCAAAAAGGAATGGATATCCTAAGCTCCATGAACGCAGGGAGTGCGCTTACCGGAACCGTAGCCGGTTTTGATGAAGGAAAACTCATCCTTCAGCTTACCGAAGGTGCCATGATAGAAGCAAGGCTTGAAGGCATGGCTGATCCGACGATAGGGCAGCAGCTTAGTTTTGTAGTCAAAGGAAACAATCAGGGAAATATAACCCTTTCACCTTTATTTGCCAATATGAACCCGAGCTCCACGATCTCAGGAGCTTTACAGGCGGCAGGTCTGCCCGATAATCCACAGACTCAATATATAGTCAGATCTATGATGGAAGAAGGATTGCCGATAAATAAGGATTCCCTTCTTGATATGGTAAGGACCGCCAATGAATTTCCGCTAAGCGATCCTAAAGACATGGCAGTTCTTCAAAGACTGGGGATTCCCGTTAACGAAGAAATGCTTACTCAGTTTGAAAACTACAAAAACTATGAACATACGATAAGCAATTCCCTGACGGATATTGCCGATGCTTTTATTGAAAGCTCTGTTTCCATGATGGAAACACAAACACCCGAGGAGACGGTCGCATTTTTAAAGGACACATTAAATACGATCCTTCCGGAGGCTTTAAACGAAGCTGACGCTGAGGTTAATAAAGCGCAGGGTGAAATGGCAGGCGCTGATACGGCTGCCGGGCAGGTAACGGGAGAAAAGGTTCTTCCCGAAGGTGAAGTACTTCAAAATATCATTTCGGGAAAAGAAGGAAATGAAGGCGGAACTCAGGTTGTACAAAACGGTGCAGTTATTCCGGATAACACGCAGGGTGACGTTCGGAATATAGCTCAGGATACAGTCCGTGATATGGATCAGAATAACGAAGCGGTCAATGCGCAAAATGACACTGCGTCAAAAACTGTCCTTAAGGAATTTGCTTCATTGGTTGAGGAACTTTCAAATAAAGAGCATCTGAGTTCCGAAGATATGGACAAGCTGAGAGATCTTCTTAAAAACGACGATCTTGGTAAAGCCATAAAGAACGAGATTTCAAAGCAGTGGATGTTAAAACCCGAGGATGTTGCAAAAGAAGGAAGCGTAAGGGAACTCTACGATAAACTGAATTCCCAGATAAAGACACTCGCCGAGAACCTTAACCAGGGATCAAGACCCGATACACCGATCGCACAGGCGGCCAATAATGTTTCGGGTAATATCAATTTCATGAATGAGCTCAATCAGACGTTCAACTACGTACAGATCCCGCTTAAATTTGATAACTCAGATAAGACGGGCGAACTTTACGTTTATACCAACAAAAAGTCGCTTGCCCAAAATGACGGAACGGTTTCGGCGTTGCTGCATCTTGATATGGATAACCTTGGACCTGTAGATGTCCATGTTACGTTAAATGAGTCAAATAACGTAAAAACAAAGTTCATGCTTAAGGATGATGCAGCACTTGACCTTATTGCGCAGAACATAGAGATACTAAACCAGAGACTTAATAAGCGCGGATATAATATGAGTGCTGAGTTTGTTAATAACGTAGATCAAGGCTCCGTGTTTGAAAACATGCTTTCGGATGAAAAGAATGTGCCAATACTTTCAACAAATTCATTCGATGCGAGGGCATAGTATTGGAAGAAAAAAAGAAGATCAAAACAGCCGTAGCGCTTTCATATGATCCTGAAGAAGATGCCCCCAAAGTCATTGCCTCCGGTAAGGGTGCACTTGCGGAGCGCATCATCGAAAAGGCTAAAGAAGCAAATGTTGCCGTCCACCAGGATGACAAGCTTGCCGATACCTTGTCAAAACTCGAGATCGGAGAGATGATCCCTCCCGAGCTTTATGAAGTTGTTGCTGAGATCCTTATCTTTGTTGATGCGATGGATAAGGTAAAGGCCAAGATAGATAAGGCCAAAGGAAACTGATATTGAATAAAAGAACCAAAGGGGCCGTAAAGGAGCAGATGATCTGCGACTATATTACCGGCAAAGGATACAGAGTCGTTGACCGCAATTTCCATTCGGGAAGAGCAGGAGAGATAGATATCATAGCTTTAAAGGATAGATATATCTGCTTTGTCGAGGTCAAATTCCGAAAAGACTCAAAGATGGGAATGCCTGAGGAGGCTGTAAGCTCAAATAAGATAAAAAAGATATGCAGGGCATCGGACTATTACATGTTGTTGCATAAGCAGTATTACGGCCTGCAGATCAGGTTTGATGTTGCAGCAATACTTGGCGAAGAAATCCGTTACCACGAAAATGCTTTTCCTTACATGATCTGATTTTAAGAAAATCTTAAGTTTTACATCAAATGAAATTAACAGTTTGGATATATCATTTATATAAATATAAAATTATGGAGTGAAAGATGAAGATAAACAATTCCCCCGATGATTACGAAAACAAAGATAAAGATCTTTATGAAGATGATCTTTTTGAAGAAGACGGTAAAAAGGTATACGTTATCCGTATTATCATAGTGGCCTGTGTCATTCTTATCGGGATTGCTGTCATATTTTGCCTTATGTTCTTTAAAAAGCCGAAAGACAAAGCATCTTCTGATCTTCAGGAGAATATAACGGATTATACCAAAAACGAAGATGCCTTAAGTACACCCGAGCCTTTACCTTCTCCTGAGGAAGAAGAAGCATATGCAACGCCTCTTCCGACACCCGGTGAGGAAGCTCCTTTGGAATCTTCGGATGAAGAAGATGATAATGCTTTTGCTGTTCATGGCGAGACTATGCAAAAAGGCACCAAGGATTACACCAAGGTTAAGTTTGACACCAAAAGAAACCTCCAGGAGATGGAAAGTTACTTTGAAGTAAATAATAACGAAGCGATAAGCGACCTTGCACACCTTGACAGATATATAGCGATGTCTTATTCGCTGACCAAAACCAGTGAAGACAGCTATTATTACGGGGACCTTAATGCATCTGGCAAACCTCACGGTAAGGGAATAGCTGTATATGAAGATAATATGTACTATTACGGCGACTGGGTAAACGGAAAACGTGACGGGGCCGGCAAGTGGGTGCATTTTCATATCCATGACGGCGATGATGTAAAAGACAAGCTCACTTACCATGAATATCAGGGCACCTTTAAGCGTGACCTTCCGAACGGACCGGGTCAGGATCATTACGAATATGATCTTTCAATGCTTAAGGAAAACAAGAACTACGTGACTAATTATATCTGCGATTTTTCCGACGGATTGATAACCGGTGAGATATACTGCACGACAACGGATAAAAACGGCGGGTATAAAGACTGGGAAGGAACAGCCGAAAACGGACAGTTTGAGTACATTTCGGCAAGCAGGGATTCAAACCGCAGGGGACCTGTTATGACAAACAGGGAAAACCCCGATGAATACATGTGGATAAATGATGCCGAAAACATGGAAATCGGTGTGACATCATACTATTCTGCGTATAAATAATAGTGGAATTAAACCCTCTTCAATGCTAAAATATTATTTGGTGTAATTATGCTTTGGAGGGTGTAAATATGGCTTGGTGTCCGAAATGCAAGTATGAATACAGAGAGGGTATCACGGTTTGTGCCGATTGCGGCTGCGAACTGGTCGAGGACCTCTCTTTAATTTTGGATAAAAAGGAAGAAGAGCCTTTTGTTTACGAGAATATCGATCCTAAATATATCAATCCTGACGAAGAGTCTTTCGAGTTTGAATATGACGAAGATGAGTCGGAAGAAGATAATGAGCCGGCTGAACCTTACATAAATAAAGAAGAACAGGCAGAGGACAACAAAAGCAGCGCATGGACGTTACTCATAGTCGGATTTGGCGGTCTTGCCGCGGTCGTTTGCTTTTTCTTAAAGATAATCCCCAACGATATGACGGATTCGGGACGTTACATGATAAGCGGCGTCATGGGTGTTTTATTCTTTTTGTTCATCATTATGGGCTTTGTGGCACTTCGTAACTCAAGGCTTTTCATGAAAGAGGCATATACCGAAAATAATCTCACGGAAACCATAAAAAAATGGGTCATTGCAAATACGGACAAGCTTTCCGTGGATGAAAAATTAGGGTTTACGGATGAAACCGAAGAGTTAAGATATTTCGGCAGGATAAAAGAGTTAAAACAGATGGTGAACAATCAGTATATGAATCTTGACAGTTCGTATGTTGACAGGGTCATCGAGGAAGTATATCCAGATATTTTTGAGAAAAAGGAATTTTAATGGAAAAGATCTATTCGCTATCGGATCATACTTCAGATGATCTTAAGAATGTTTTCGGACAGTTTGACTGCAATATAAAAAAGATCGAAAAAGAATTTAATGTAGATATAGTTCAAAGAGACGGCGGATTAAAGATAACCGGAGATGAAGCGGATGTTGACAGTGCCATGTCCGTTATCGATGATCTTATAAAACTTTCGGAAAGAGGTAACAACATAGAAGAGCAGCAGATAGATTACGCGATCACATTAAGCGAAGAAGAGGACGGATCGATCCTTGATATAGACGAACAGGTCATCTGCCATACCGTATCCGGCAAATCGGTAAAACCAAAGACTATCGGACAGATGAAATATGTCGAAGCGATCAAAAAGAATATGATCGTTTTCGGTATCGGACCTGCCGGAACCGGAAAGACTTATCTTGCCATGGCTATGGCCATAACAGCGTTTAAGGCAGGTGAGGTTGAAAGGATCATACTTACACGTCCTGCTATAGAAGCAGGTGAAAAGCTCGGCTTTTTGCCGGGTGATCTGCAATCAAAGGTAGATCCCTATTTAAGGCCCTTATATGATGCGCTGTATCAGATCATGGGAGCTGAATCCTTCCTCCGCAATATGGAAAAAGGACTTATTGAAGTAGCGCCTCTTGCATATATGAGAGGACGTACGCTTGATAATGCTTATATCATCCTCGATGAAGCCCAGAATACAACCCAGGCTCAGATGAAGATGTTCTTAACGAGGATCGGTTTCGGATCAAAGGTTATAGTGACCGGCGATTCGACTCAGAAGGATCTTCCAAAGGATGTTCCCTCAGGCCTTGACGTAGCGCAGAAGGTACTTTCTAAAGTCGAAGGTATCGCTTTTATAAACCTTACGTCAAAGGATGTAGTAAGACACCCTCTCGTTCAAAAGATCGTTAAGGCTTATGAAAACTATGAGCTGAGATCTTCTAAATCTAAACAGGAACGTACTTCGGATGGAAGAAACAAAAAGAAAAAATACTAATATTATATATAACATCATACTTGTTTGTTCGGGGATGCTGATCCCTGCTCTTAGCGCGTATTTATACGGGAAAAATGCTTCCGAGATCGCCGGGATCGTCATCATCTTTACCGTGATGATCATAGGTGTCATATTTTGTTATGAGCGTCAGAAGCTTTGCGGCAAACTGCTTTTTGACAACGATGATAATGCATGGCGTTTTTATCTTACATACATCATCGGTATTAACTTAAGTGTTGTGTTTTCACTCATTGCCGATAACGGACGTCCGTTCCTTGTTGTTTTCGTGATCCTCACAATGGTTTCGGATGAAATCACGGCTTTAGTCGGCGGAACCTCGTTGCTTTTGTTGTGCGAGCTTGTCGGAAAAGGATCAGGTAACGGCTATCTGATCAGTTACCTTGTACCTGCCGTTATCTCCATTCTTTTATTTTCCGTTATTGATGAAGAATTCAAGATAGTGATCCCGATGGCAATAAGTCTGTTATCACAGTTTGTCTGTTTGTGTGTTACAGGAGTTTTGTTTGCAAACAAAACCTTCGAACTTGATCTTTTCCTGATACCTGCAGGCAATGTCCTTATTTGTGCCATTCTCATACTTATCTTCCTAAAGATATTCAGTTTTTCGTTTGTATATAAAAAAGATGACCGCTATATGGATATCCTCGATCCTGAGTTTGAACTTTTGGCGAATCTTAAGAATCATTCAAAAGAAGAGTATGATCATTCAATCTATACAGCAGTTCTGTGTTCAAAACTTGCGATCAAGATGGGACTTGATGAACAACTTACTAAGGCAATGGGATTCTATCACAGGATAGGACTTTTACGCGGAGAAAACAGCTGGGAAAACACCGAAGGACTGTTAAGGGAATATGATATTCCCGAAGAGATAACAGATCATCTTAAAGAATATTTTGAACGGGATAACGGCGTAAGATCAAGAGAATGCGCAGTTCTTGTCATTGCGGAGACCGTTATTTCTTCTGTCGGATATCTCTTTGCCAAAGACAGGGATATTCAGATAAACTACGAAAAACTTATCGATACCATCTTCCAAAAGAAGATGTCGTCTTTTTCGGATTCGCTTCTTTCGTTCAACGACATAAATATCATGAAAAAGACGCTTTGCGAAGAAAAACTGTTTTATGATTTTTTGAGATAAGACACTATGGCTAAGGGCTCAAGGAGAAATTTTTCATTTATTATATTGATGATCTCATTGATTGTGATCCTTATATCAAGGGTTATCTTAGTGCGCCTTATCGGGTCAAAGGGCGTTTGCTTTTTTTCCCTTTCAAATGAGTTGTTCTTCCTTATAGCGGGAGCTGCTTCATATGCGATAGAAGAGGCGGCCTCATCCATGATCGAAAACAGGATGAACCGTCAGCAGATAACAAACGCAAAGAATGTTGCGCTTTATTCAATCGTCTATGCGCTTATAGTCGGTGTTTTGGCCGGCGTTATCCTTTTGTCGCTGATGAATTCGCTCGTTAACGGTTTTTTCAATCTCCATCTTTCTTATCTTTCGTATTATTTCATAATTCCGGCAATCCCGATGTTCATATTGACGGGAGCCATAAAGGGATATTTCAAAGGTGTTAACCAGACCGCTGTGATAATGAGATCACAGATCGTATTTGTAGTCGTATATTCGGTTACGGGACTTATCTTCGGATTTGTCAGCATGAATTACGGCCGGCGTGTATCCGAGCTTTTGAGGAATGAAGAGTTTTCTTATTCATACGGAGCCATGGGAGCTTCAATAGGATTGCTTCTTGCAAGTTCCGCATGCCTTCTCCATATGCTTGTCGTATATTTCCTTTACAGCCGAAGAACGGTACTTGGAGTAACGAAAGAGTACTCGAAGGTTGTTGATTCTCCGATGCAGATCATATTCAATCTTGCTGCAACGGCGCTTATTCCTTTTGCGCTCTGGGTTGTTTTTATGCTCCTTCCAATAATCAACATCGCCCTTTTGTTTAAGACCGGCGCTAAGGATTATTCTCTGGATTTTTCATACGGTGAATATTACGGAAAAACTACATCCATCACGGGAATAATAGTGCTGCTCATTTCGGTATTCTCTTATGCTTATATCAGAAAAGCCATCGGTGCCGTAAAACGTGAAGAGTACAGAAATGCACGTGAAAAATTAAAAGCGATGATACACAGATGCGCTACGCTTTCGTTGTATGCTGCGGCCATGCTGGTCATCCTTGCAGACAACATCCTTGATACGCTTTATGCTTCAAACGGTGAGTCAACAGCTCTTTATTTGCAGATTCAGGCTCTTTGCATCTTATTTGCCGTATATGCCGTGATGTTCACAGAAATGATGATAAGCATGCAAAACCATGTGTTTGCCCTGGGCATAGCAGCTGTTTCTATGGTTGTTCATCTTATCGTTTCGATAGTATTTGTTTCAACATTCAAGCTTTCGATAATAGGTATCATTCTCGGAAACCTCATATTCTTTGGAATGTATGCTTTTATAAGTTTTGTATTCATATCAAGAGCGTTCCAGTATACGCAGGAATGGTTCAGGACTTTTGTTGTAACGATGATAAGTGCTTTGATAAGCGCCCTTATCGGCATGCTTCTTAACAAGGTTCTTAGTCCTCTTGTCGGAAAAGGTATCTCTTTGGTTATCGTTCTTATCTCAAGCACACTTCTTTATATTGTGATAATCCTGGCACTTAAGGGATATCAGGAAGAGGAGCTTGAGGAGAGTGCACTCGGCAGAATGGTCCTTGCAATCGGAAGAGCCGTGAATCTTATTTGATATGTTAAGGATCAACGAATTAAGATTACCCATAGATCACAGTGAAAAAGCATTATCCGAAAAGATCAAAAAGATCATTGGGACAGATGATGGTTTTTCTTTCAAAATAGTAAGGCGGTCGCTTGATGCGCGTAAAAAGCCTGATCTTTATTTTTCTTATACGATAGATATCTTTTCCGATAAGGAAGATTACCTCATAAAAAAGAGTAAGGGAAAACTTGTTAAGGTTGAGGAAAAGGTTTATTCTTTTCCTTTTTCGGATCTGAGAACGGAGGATGATAAAAGGCCTGTTGTCATAGGATTCGGGCCGGCCGGCATGTTCTGCGCGTTATATCTTGCAAGGGCGGGATTAAGACCCGTGGTTTTTGAAAGAGGATCTGATGTTGATAAAAGAAGCCGTGAAGTTGAAGCTTTCTGGAACGGCGGGAAATTAAACCCATCATCAAATGTCCAGTTCGGAGAAGGCGGAGCAGGTACATTTTCAGACGGAAAGCTAAACACGCTTGTAAAGGATAAATTGGGTCTTGGTAAAGCGGTCCTTAAGGATATGGTTTCCTTTGGTGCGGATGAAGAGATATTAACAGACAGCAAGCCTCACATCGGAACCGACCTTCTAAAAAAAATTGTTAAGAACTTAAGGAACGAGATAATAAAGCTTGGCGGTGAGGTACACTTTGAATCCTGTGTTGACGGTTTTGTTTTTACTGACGGGGTATTAAGCGCCATTAACGTTAACGGTAACCTGTACGAAACAGAATGTGCGGTGCTTGCGCCCGGACACAGTGCCAGAGACACATTTAAGCTGCTTTTTGATAAAGGTATCTTCATGGAACCCAAAAGCTTTGCGGTAGGAATAAGGATTTCGCACCCTGTGTCTTGTATCAACAAATACGTTTACGGAAAAGAAAATGTGCCGAAGCTTGGAAATGCATCATATAAGCTGACACATACCTGTAATGACGGAAGAGGAGTCTATTCTTTTTGTATGTGCCCGGGTGGATATG
This sequence comes from Lachnospiraceae bacterium, assembly GCA_024690205.1. GTDB lineage: Bacteria > Bacillota > Clostridia > Lachnospirales > Lachnospiraceae > JAILLW01. Next base: position 84,501 of record JAILCX010000047.1, read on the forward strand.
TTGTTAATGCTTCATCGGAAGACGGGATGATTGCCGTTAACGGAATGAGCTACTCGGGAAGAAGCTCCCAAAGGTCTAATTCAGCGATCATCGTAACGGTCGATCCCAAGGATTTTGTGTCAGACGATGATCCTTTAAGCGGAATAGAATTTCAAAGAAAGCTCGAAAAAAAGGCATTTGAGCTTGGATGCGGAAGCATCGTTGCGGAAAGCTATATAGAGTTTAAAGAAGGACACTTAAACGAAGGACATTTAACTGAAACTGATGAGGATCTTGGTGATTGTGTGAAGGGAAGTTTTCATCATGGCCCCGTACATGAGGTCTTTCCCGGGTTTATAAAGGATGATCTTGTTGAAGGAATAGAAGCATTCGGACGGAGGATAGATGGTTTTTCCGGTCGTGAGGTTTTTGTTTACGGAGTTGAAAGCAGGACATCTTCACCTGTTCGTATCACAAGGAACGAAGAACACGTATCAAGCATCGAAGGCCTTTATGTCAGCGGAGAAGGAGCTGGCTATGCAGGCGGCATAATGAGCGCCGCCATGGATGGAATTAAAACAGCTGAATGCGTAGCGAAAAACTTTGTTTCACAGGATGCTTACATCTTTTAACGGTGAAACCCCGTTGTTTTCAAGGTATTCATTTACATCTATCAAGCTACCTTTTCGTTCGTTAAAAGCAATCATGATCAATGCATCTCTTGGTATTTTTGCATATAATTCTGATAAACCATATAGTTTTAAAGCAGTTTGTGTTTCCTTAAGTGAGAAATCTGCCGCATAACATAGTTTTAATATGGTGTCTCTTTCTCTTGTGTGTTTTTCGCCTGAGATCAGTTTATATCCCATTTTTTCGGAAATATTTGACTCTATAAATATACGCTGCTGAGTCTTACCGTGCAGTTTTATGTGTTCACGCATATATGTTGTGAATGAATTACTTTCTTTAAATAGATCTGAATCATGGTCAATGAGATATTCCCCGGCATCCTTAAGCTTAGTGTTTTCAAGGATTCCTTCAAGTTCTTTGGTCGTTTTCATAATAGCTCCATAATCATTTTTTTATTATGATACAGAATAATTATATTATTTATTCTCACCAAATTGGGGTGTATTTTCTTTTTTTAGGAAAATGCCAAAACTGGCAAAAATCTAAAATAGAAGATTGACATATGTATTAGAATTATGATATATCTATTTTAGAAAAATGCCAAAAGAGGCAAAAATCTAAAATAGAACATGGCGTAATTGGAGATTACCATGGAAATAAAAAGAAACAGGTACCTTGAGCGGCTGATAAGCCGAATGAATAATGGTATGATCAAGGTGGTCACGGGGATCAGAAGATGCGGAAAGACGTATCTATTGTTTCATCTGTTTTACGATCATCTTGTCAGTTCCGGTGTGCCTGAAGAAAATATAATAACTGTTCCTCTGGATGATGATGATTTTGCAAAATACACTGATCCTGAGAAGCTGTATGAATATATTAAGAGCAGGATAAAGGATCCGGAGCAGGAATACTATGTGTTCATAGACGAGGCTCAATATGCGATCACCAGGGAAGAGATGAAGAATCCGGATGTACCGATCCGGCTGTATGGTGTCCTGAACGGTCTGCTTAGAAAAGAAAATGTGGACGTCTATGTGACAGGCAGTAATTCCAAATTTCTTTCTAGTGACATAATGACTGAGTTCAGAGGGCGCGGTGATGAGGTTCATATTGCTCCGTTATCATTCTCTGAATTTTTACCGGCTTTTGGCGGAGATAAGATGGAGGCGTGGAAAAATTATACCAATTATGGTGGAATGCCTCGAATCCTGTTGGAAAAAGATGATCAGGCGAAAAGTGCTTATCTGGACAGATTGAACAAAGAGATCTATGTCAGAGACATTATGGAAAGGTATGAGATTCGTAATGGCGAGGGTATGGAGGAACTGATGAAGATCCTTGCCTCGGCAATCGGGTCGCTCACAAACGCGCAAAAGATATCGGATACCTTTAGCAGCAGTGGGATCAAAGGGATTACGATGCCTACGATATCGAATTACCTTGCATACCTTCAGGAGAGTTTTATTGTACAGAAGGCAGAAAGATATGATCTGAAAGGACGTAAATATATTAGAACCCCTGCCAAGTATTATTATTCTGATATGGGACTTCGGAACGCGTTCCTGAATTTCAGACAGTATGAAGAAACACATATAATGGAAAATGTCATATATAATGAACTGATTTATAGAGGCTACAATGTTGATGTAGGAGTAGTAGAAGCCCGTTCGGAGGATGGCGGCAGAAAACAACTGGAAGTTGATTTCGTGGCAAATCAGGGAAGTAAGAGATATTATATCCAATCAGCTTTTGCGATTCCTGATCAGGAAAAGATGGATCACGAGCAAGCCTCGCTTATAAGGATATCAGATTCGTTTAAGAAAATTATAGTGGTTAATTCAAATACACCGGTATGGAGAAATGATCAGGGAATCCTTGTTATGAATCTGTACGATTTTCTTCTTAATGAGGAGAGCCTTGACATGTAAAATTTCATTGCTTTGGAGGGTGACAATATGAAGTATGTATATGAAATGCCATCGGAGATGCTAAAGGAATGTAAAAACGGCGGGACAGTCGAAAGATTTGATTATGATACCGAAACATATGATAAAAATGATAGCAGACCTTTAAGAAAAGGAGCATGGGTCTATCTTCCTTATGGATATGATCCCGAAAAAAAGTATGACATACTTTATCTTCTTCATGGCGGAGGGGTTACCGAGGACTGGTGGTTTAAGACCTTTCCCGACACAGTGACCATCCTTGATAATATGATGGATAAAGGAATATGCGATCCGTGTATCATAGTGACACCGACATATTACCGCGGAAATACCGAGGAAAATGCCGAGTATGTCACTGAACACTTCCATATCGAATTAAGAAAAGACCTTATCCCGGCCGTTGAAAAGCATTATCTTACATATGCGGGAAAAGATGTATCTGAAAGCAACCTTGTTAAAACAAGGGACCACAGAGCCTTTGCGGGATTATCTTTAGGTTCGATGACAACATACCGCGCTGCATTATATAATAACTTTGATCTTTTTGCCTGGTACGGGCCTTTTTCGGGATGCTGCGGACCTAAGGGTGACCGTGATATCGAGATAGAAAGGATATGCCGTACGCTTAAGGAAGGCGCTGAAAAAGGTCTTTATCTTAAATACATGTTCTGCGCAAACGGAGATAAGGACATAGCATTTGAGGAACACAAAGATATCATGGAAAGGACATTGCCTGTTTGTCCCGAACTTAAAAAAGATGTTAATTACGACTTTTATATAATCCCGGGCGGAGTACACGATATGAAGGCATGGCAGCTGCACCTTTATCATGCGCTGCAGATATTCTTTAAATGATGGAAACGATAAGCGACAAAAACAGCATAAGGTTAAGACATCTTCGAAAAAGAGATAAATTGAAACTCTCCGATCGCGAAAGCATGAGCAGGGATATCTTTGCGCACTTAAACAGCATCGACGAATACAAAAACGCTGATGCTTACCTTTTTTATGTGGATTACAGAAGTGAAGTAATAACCACTCCCGTGATAAAAGAGATGTTAAAGCAAAAAAAGACCGTATATTGTCCAAAGGTTGAAGGGCTTGATATAGTGTTTTACAGGATATCTTCGTTTGACGAACTTAAAAGCGGTTATCAGGAGATACTTGAGCCGGAGGATATTGCACTAAACAGATTCGTTCCCGGTGTTCATGATGGTAAAACTGTTGTTATCGTACCCGGCTCGGTATTTGATAGCGAAGGTAACCGGCTTGGATATGGTAAAGGTTTCTACGACAGGTTCTTTGCAAAGCACCCGAACCTTACTAAGATCGCAGTAGGCTTTGATCTTCAGATATATGACGGCACATTGCCGGGAAACAAAAATGATATCAAAATGGATATGATCGTCACCGAAAGGCAGGTTATAAGAATAAATGGATGAAAAACTGATCGAGTTATGCAAAAGATCTTATGATGTAAAGTACGAAATTGAAAAGCTTACTACCGAAAAGAAAAACGAAGCCCTTATGCTTGTAGCGGATAAGTTGATCAAACGTGCCGATGAGATAATTTCCGCAAATGATATCGACATCAAAAACGGTATCGAAAAAGGAATGAATGAGGGATTGTTAGATCGTCTTAAGCTCACAAAGGAAAGGATAGACGGCATAGCTGAAGGCGTTAGACTTGTTGCTGCATTGCCCGATCCTATCGGCGAGATCCTTGATGAAACAAGCGTTAAAAGCGGCCTTAAGATAAGAAAGATCCGTGTGCCCATGGGCGTTATAGGTATCATCTATGAGTCACGTCCCAATGTGACCGCCGATGCTTTTTCGCTCTGCTTTAAATCGGGAAACGCGGTTATATTAAAAGGCGGATCCGATGCCTTAAATTCAAATAAGATGATAACCGCAGTCATTAGGGATGCATTAAGTGAACTTGGTATATCCCCTGATGCTATTTTGCTCATAGAATCAACTGACCGCGAAGTAACAAAAGAATTCATGAAGATGAAGCAGTATGTAGATCTTTTGATTCCTCGCGGAGGAGCCGGACTTATAAAGTCTGTCGTGGAAAATTCCCTTATTCCCGTAATAGAAACAGGAACGGGAAACTGTCACATCTTTGTTGATAAGAGTGCGGATCTTAATAAAGCAGTTGATGTCATACTTAATGCAAAGACACAGAGGATAGGTGTTTGTAACGCGATGGAATCCCTTGTCGTTCACAAGGATATAGTTAACGAATTCATGCCTGTTCTTGCTAAAGCTCTTAAAGAAAAGAATGTTGAGATAAGAGCCGATGAACC
>JAILCX010000085.1 GCA_024690205.1 Lachnospiraceae bacterium
GTCTTAAGGATTGTTCTTCTGAATTTTCAATTCAATCTGCGGCTTCAGATGACCACAGATCTTTTTGGAATTTCAGGGTTGCATTGCTGTTTATTTTTCAAGGTTCTCTGTCTTGTCTGTCTCAGACGCAACTCTGTTATATTATCACGCACTTTAGTGGCAGTCAAGATAAAAATTTCAGTTTTTAGTACAAATTTTTCCGCACATAAAAACCCCACCACATTTACGCGGTGGAGTTTCATTATAGCATTGAAAATTTTTGCTTGTCAACGCTGTTTTTCGTTGATTTTACAAGGATTTTTAAAATAGTGGTGACTTGATTTCAAGACCACAATATCTTGTATGTTTTTATCTTAAAGCTAACTTAGATATATCTCCATTCGGAATGAACGAGCTTATCTCCTTCATATCTTAGTTCCATTTCAAACAAAGGTGCATCCTTTCTGAGGAGTTCAAGAAAGAGTTTATCTCCCTCCCATATTTTTAATGAAGCAACCTTATCAATATCTATCCATTCAAGGATGCCTTCATCGGATTCGGTTTTGGGTTCCCCCGAAAACCTGTCCGAAGTATATAGAAACATGAATTCGGATTCATATTCATCGGAGATAAAATAGACGATACCCCGGAATCTTATATCTGTAAGTTTAAGTCCCGTTTCTTCATATGCCTCACGTATCGCACATCTTTCCGGAGTTTCTTTTTCTTCAACCTTGCCTCCGACACCGATCCATTTTCCTTCGTTAAGGTCGTGCTTTTTTCCTGCACGATTCAACATCAGGTATTTTCCATCTTTAATTATATAGATCAAAGTGGTATTTCTCATATGATCACGGACTTATGCTTTTTTGAAGAAAGCAAGCCCAACCGTTCCCGGGCCTGCATGCGTTCCTATGGTGGATCCTATTCTCGCGATTGGCAGTTCTTTATCATATGTTGAATAAAGGTCCTTGGAATTCTGTATGTACTGATCGAGCAAACCTCTGTCGTTGCCCGAGTATGCCAGTTCAAACGGTAAGTCAAAGTCGATCCCGTGTGCATTTACGTATTCCTTCAACATATTGTTGGCTTTGTTATATCCTCTGGCCTTACCAAGTATTTTAATTTCTCCGGATTCAACGGTTATAACCGGCTTTATGGAAAGAAGTATTCCGGCTGCTGCAGCGGTCTTTGATAACCGTCCGCCTTTTTGGAGGTATTCCAATGTGTCGACCGCAGCTATGACACATGCGTCAGAAACTTTTTCTCTTGTCTTATTGCAAACAGTGTTATAATCAAGTCCCTGTTCTTTAAGCATGACTGCATACTCGACGATAATACCTTCAGCTATACACACCTGAGTGCTGTCTATCACGCATACGTTATCAAAATCTTTTGCGGCAATGCATGCGCTTTGATATGTTCCAGACAGATTTCCGCTGACGGTAATACAGAGCACATCATCATTTGCGTTTTTGAAAGCCTCCTTAAAATCATAGGGCCCGACCTGACTGGTTTTTGGCAGTTCTTTTTCAAGTCTGGTGTAGAATCCGTCATAATCAATATCTATACCGTCTTTAAGCTGTTCTTCCCCGAAAGTGATCGTCATGGGAAGCACGGTAATATCATGTGCCGACACGTACTCCTTTGTAAGGTCACTGCACGAATCTGTAATGATCTTCATTATTAATTCTCCTTTTTACACAATTATGATCTCTGACAGAATAGTATTCTGTCAGGAAAATCTAAGATTATCCTCAAGAACGGGTACCTTGCTCGAAAAGAACGAAAACTCTCCGCTGTCCAGGATATTTCCGGAATCATCCGTTATCCTGATATCAAAAACCAGGATATGTTTTCCCGTCTTAAGTTTCATGCATTCACAGTATATATATTCCGTGTTAACGGCCGGAAGCAGAAAATTAAGATTTGCTGACACAGTAGTCACATAATACCCGCTCATACATGCCGTTGCTCCTGCCATTGCATCTGCCAATGTCAGTAATGCTCCGCCGTGGATGCTGCCATACGGATTAACGATCTGCTCTTTATACTTAACACGTGTCTTACTGTATGTAGAGCTGAGTTCAAGTATCTCAAATCCTATAAAATCATTCAGCTTGTTTGCATAAAGTTCAGGAATAAGCTTTTCCCTGATAGCTTCTTCTTTTTTAGTTCGTGCGTTTCTCATTGCTGTAATCTCAGTTTGCTTATAAAATCTCCCAAAACATATCTGGAGTCAATGTCTTTATATACACGTATCACCGGAAGGCTCTCATCATACACGCTTGAAGTGTCTTCAGCTACAAACGGGGCATGAAGCATTTCATAATGTCCGCAGTCCGGATTAAGAGTAACGGCCACAGCCGGAGAATCACCGAGCGACCAGCTTTCTCCTTTTGTCCATCCCGCTTCTTCTGACATATTATAATTCACCAGGTTTTCAAAAAGGTGCTTTCCGATCTTTCCACATGGGTAAATGAGATCCTGTATCTCCGCTATACCTATATGGATCGTTATATATACGCTTGAAGGAACAAGCCAGATATCCGCTCCGCTTCGTAAAACAAAATTTGCGGCATCTATATCGTTTCCCGAATTAAATTCCCTGAATGGTGCCTTTATATTGCCTGCTCCATGCGTGCCGATCCAGACGATCGTCATCCTGCTTATGATATCGGGGCACTTCTTTATAGCTAAAGCTACATTTGTTATCGCTCCCTGACAAAGAACATAAAGCGGATGATTATCTTCTGACAATGCTTCTTTAATGATCTTATCTGCTGCAGGCGAGATCTTATCGGGCTCATCCTGCATCGGTCCCTCTTCGCCCATATATATCGGAACATCCCTGTCCATCGCTTTAAGGATATTTACGATCTCATCGTAGCTTTTCTTAACCGAGCCTTCAGCATTAAAGTGCTCTGCCAAAATACCCCTGACTATGAGCTTGGGGCTAAGGAGAGCATGCACTATGGCAAACGGATCATCCGCCTCGCAGGCTGCATCCGTATCTATAAGAACTCTTATTTTTTTGTGATCTGGTACATCATAAAGGATCGGCATATGATCTCTCCGTTTGTTCCAAAATATTTATGGAATTATATCATAGAACTAAATCGTTTACTATCGTCGAACATGGCTACCGCACGCTTTAGATCTTCGGTGATCTGCAAATGCTGAGGACAGGCATTTTCGCACTGTCTGCATGAAATACAGTCGGATGCCCTGCCGCCTCCTTCTATTGCTTTGGCATATGCATCACATGCTTCTGCGGTCTGGCCATTGCCAAGCTGCTTGTTCATGGCAGAGAAAATATCCGGAATATTGATCTTTTTCGGACATCCCTCTATGCAGTAATGGCAGGCAGTACAGGGAATAGTCGCTGAATGGCCCATAATACGCTGCGCTTTACGAATAATCTGCTGCTCCTCCTCATTAAGGGGTTTGAAATCCTTCATATAAGAGAGATTATCCTTCATCTGCTCTATATTGGACATTCCCGACAAAACTGTAATGATCCCATCAAGGGATGCCACGAAACGTATCGCCCATGAAGCATAAGACATATCCGGAGCGTAGTCCTTGAAGAGCTTTTTGACTTCTTTCGGAGGATCCGCAAGTGATCCGCCCTTAACCGGTTCCATGACCGTGATCGACTTGCCGTGCTTTCTTGCAACTTCATAATTGGCTCTTGATGCCACCGAAGGATTCTCCCAGTCGGCATAGTTTATCTGCAGCTGTATAAAATCAACTTCAGGGTGATCTGTCAGTATTTCATCGAGCAGTTTCGGGCCGGCATGATATGAAAATCCGAAATGCTTGATAAGACCCTTTTCTTTCTGCTCCTTTACAAAATCCCACAGATGAAATTTGTCATATTTTTTATAATTGTTATTCATGAACGCATGGAGCAGATAATAATCAAAATACCCGGCTCCGGTACGCTCTAAACTGGTTTCAAACTGGCTCTTTGCTATCTTTTCGGTAGGTGAAACGGTTGCGTTGATCTTGGTGCAAAGTGTGTAACTTTCTCTGGGATAGCGATCAACCAACGCCTTTTTGGTGGCTGCCTCGGAACCGGGATAAACAAATGCAGTGTCAAAATATGTGAATCCGGCTTCCATAAAAAGATCCACCATAGTCTTTATCTGCTCTATATCCATTCCGAGCCCTTTATGCGGCAAACGCATCATACCGAAACCAAGTTTTGGTACTTCTTTTCCAAAATAATCCGACATATACTTTTCCCCCTTTTTTTCTGCACAAGTTTACAGAGTTCCCATATATAATTTATAACATATCCTCTGTCAAAAACGAAAAAAAACCTGCTTTCCTTGCCTATAACTTAGCAAAGAAAACAGGTTAGCGGAGAAAGAGGGATTTGAACCCTCGCGCCGCGTGAACGACCTACACCCTTAGCAGGGGCGCCTCTTCAGCCTCTTGAGTATTTCTCCAAATTCTGAATTACATTAACAATATGATGTCCGACGCTGTTTATTACTTAGCGCAGACGCAAGATTTATTATATTCAAGACCTTTTGGTTTGTCAAACGGAGTATATTAACGGATATAAAACAATATGATCCGCTTTGGTCATAAACTCTTTGCTACCATAGCAGGATCATTGATCGCATTATCAAGCAGTCTGCTTAAAAACCCTGTATATCCCTTGCCGGTAGCTTTAGCCTTATCCAACGTATCCGGAGATATGCGCAGTGCTATAACCGGTTTTACTTTTTGAGCGCGACGTTTCTTTGCTATCGCTGCCATCTCCGCATATTGCTCCATAGTAAGTTCCAAAGCATCTTCATCGTAAGCCCGGGGCATAGCAGAAGCAATTTCAATCTCTTTTATTTGGTCTTCAGTAGGTTGTTGCCCTGATCGAATCACTTTACGAATTATCTTTTCATTCTCCATAGTATATCTCCCTCTCTCTGGATGTAGCTACTCGAGCAGAAATGAGACGCACAGCTTCATTCCTCATGGTATAGTCGTCCCACTCAACAACGATTTCATTAATTTTTTTCTCACAAATAAGTAAAACCCAAAGTATTACTTTGGTCAAATACCTCCTTCTTCAATTTTTTGTTTTTGAAAAATGGAAAACCCGGACTTACGGTAAAGAAAGTTATAGAAGTGATTACATACTTAAAAAGGGAGACTGAATTAGTCTCCCTCTTAGCCCCCTCAGAGCAAAACTTTAACTGTTTTTCTAAGGATTATTTCATCGGAATCTGATTCATGATCTCGGTGAATTGCTTCTCCAACTCCTTTTTCTTCTTCTGGTTGGTCTCAGAGTCATATGCCTGCTTTATGGCTACAGCCTGATCCCAAAGTGCCTTGATCTGCGCATCGGAAAGATTAGGAGCTGCTGCCTGATTGTTCAAAGGAGCGCTGTTACCCTGTAATGCTGCCTGGGCTACACTCTGTGCAGCCTGAGCCGCTGCCTGTACTGCCACAAACTCGTCAGGTGTCATGGAAATATAGTCAATTCTTCCAGAACCCTTTACATATGTAACCTGAATATATACATCCACGTTATAACCGCATACATTGGGTATTTCAGCATCTTTTGCAGCCAAAGTATTCCAGTATTCACCGTCAACGTACATCTTTACATTTTTGCCTGACTGGTTCCACGTAGCAAAAAGACAATTCTTAGTAAGGAAGAACACGTCGGTAAAACTTTCATTTTGTATAAAGACCTCCGCTGTCTTCTTTCCTTCTTTTGATGTCCCCGGTACCACTGCCGCAAATGATGAAACGCTGCATGATAATACCATTACTGCTGCTGCAATAAGTGCGATGAGTTTTTTTGTTCTTTTCATTTTGTAACCTCCTACCATGAATTCCAGCATTTATACCTGTCAAGTTTTTCTCAGTATTTACAAAACAGGATCAATCCGTGTTAAGTCTTCCGAGTATCACAACATCGTGATATTCTCCGTCGGCGAAAATATCGTCTTTAAGAAGGGCTTCCTGTTTAAAGCCACAGTGAAGGAAGCTGTATAATGAGGGCTTGTTGCTTTCATAAACACGTGCGTATATTCTATGAAGTTTCAGAACATTAAATGCATAATCAACGGTCAGATTAAGTATCTCTTTTCCTATGCCGTGACCGCGTACATCTTCTTCTCCGAGAAAAACACCGTACTCTGCCTTGTTGTTCACCCGGTCCACATCTCTTATATAAGTACAACCGACCGGTCTGTCATCTTCTTTCATGCATACGATGAACTGAACGACTTCACCTGTTTCCACGCGTTCTTTCATCCACTTAAGATGTCCTTCTTTGGTGAACTCGCCTCTGTAGAAGAAGTAGCGAATGACATTTTCCTGATTTCTCCAGGCAACTATCATATCGGTATCTTCATATGTAATTGAGCGAAGGTAAACCCTCTCGCCTTCGATCCTTATTTTTTCCATCTTTTAATTCTTTTTCAATAACTGATATTTT
>JAILCX010000086.1 GCA_024690205.1 Lachnospiraceae bacterium
GTCTTAAGGATTGTTCTTCTGAATTTTCAATTCAATCTGCGGCTTCAGATGACCACAGATCTTTTTGGAATTTCAGGGTTGCATTGCTGTTTATTTTTCAAGGTTCTCTGTCTTGTCTGTCTCAGACGCAACTCTGTTATACTATCACGTACTTTAGTGGCAGTCAAGATAGTTTTTTACTTTTTCTTGTATCAAATCGAATACAAGCCGGATTTATGATAAATCCCGTAAAAAATTCCACCGAAAACGCGGTGGAATTTCATTATAGCATTGCGAATTTTTGATTGTCAACGATGAAATGTGCATAAAATCGGGAAAATTTTTATCATTTTTCTTTTTATACACCTGACCTGTCTCCGGGCTCACCAAGCTCCTGAATCTCACGGATGAGTCTGTCCTGCTTTTTGGCATCCGAAAATACTCTGTAATAGTAGAATCCCGCAAGGAATATATAGGGGATAGTAAACGATCTGTAATACTCAAACCACCCTCTAGGTGATATCGGCTCATAGATCTTACTTATTATAATAAGCATGACCGCACAGAGTCCGCACGCCACTAAATACTGAATAATGATCATAAGAAGCGGGCTTACATTATCAAACAGCTTGTGCAGGAAAAGAACAAAGGTCGCTATGAAGCATGTAAAGAACATCACCAGTACATTTATATTACTGGTCTGAGTCCCTGCTATCATATTAACTATCGCACCCAGTACAGATACTACCGTATATACACAGCCAAGTTCTATCAAAAATTCCTTTATCTTTTCACGCATCAACTCATCCTCCTCATTTTCTGAAGGTATTCGTTAAAACTCTTCTTGTAACTTCTGTTTATGCAGATCCTCTCACCATTATCAAATGAAGCATATACTTTCATATTCACATCTGGCTTAAGCTGTTTTATCTTATATATATTTATGAGATTTGATTTTGACACCCTTACAAAGCCGTAATTCCAGAGCATCTCCTCACATGCGGTTAGCGTGTTCATGAGGCGGAACACTCCATCTTTGGTATAGGCAAAAAGCTTCCTGTCTATATGATCAAGATAATATATCTCTTTTGGATCGAGCATTATCTCCTCGCCGTCATCCAGATCCTCATCCGCAGGTCGTCCGCTCAAAGACGGCCGCTCGGAGTTAAAGGTATCAACAAGTTGTCTTATAAAAGGACGCATATTGTTATAATATACGTCCACATGTTCATCAGTGTTATTCTTATCTTCGAACAGATTAAGTTTCATATATCCTCTTAGTAACCGACAGAAGAAAGGAAATCTTCCACGCCGTTCATATATCCTTCAGGATCATCTATTATGCCTTCAATATGAGCACTGTCGACATGCATGATCGCTTTATCCTTACATGCTATATTAGCATAAATCTCTTCAACCTGGTGAGGAAGACATACTTCATCTTTTTCTGAGACGATAACGAGTGTCGGAATATTGTCATTGGCAACTACTTTGATAGTATCACCGTCATCATAGTCTATACAGTTTATAAGGCCCATATAAAACTTGCTGGTTCCTGTAAGATATTTAGCCGTAAAAGAATCAACATCTCCGTCTCCGAACACTTCCTTTAATATAAGCTCCATTCCGGGAACAGGGCTGTCACATATAACTGCATTTGCCGCATCAACTGCACCAGGCTCTACGTTCGAAGCATAGATCGCTGTGGTCTGTGCTCCCATGGACTGTCCATGTACAAACACTGTTTCCTTGCCAAGTTCTTCACGGGCAAACTTTACCATTGCCTTTACATCTTTTGATTCATTTATTCCAAATGTAACTCTGTCATCTCCGTTTTTGCCGGAACCTCTCTGGTCTATAGCTATAACATCGTATCCTCTTTTAATGTATTCTTCTGCTAGAGGATATGTGTTGACGCGGTCTCCGCCTGCTCCATGTACGAGGATGACACATTTATCACTTCCATTATCATAATATGTAGCGGGAACAGTATTTCCATCTTCGGCTATGGCGCTTACTTCAGTTCCTTCATGTGAATCTTCAAAAGCCTGCGTATCATATCCCCATACTTCATTCTGCTTAAGGCTGTTATCATGTGTATCCTTGCTCTTATTCTGATGGAGTATCTGATCAGCTATCACTCCGCCAAGAGCAAACGATCCGGCAAGTGCGATAAATACGATTACAACCAGTGTGATGATAAGTGCTTTGACTAATCTGTTCTTTTTCATTTTGAATATCTCCTTTATCTGTCTGATGAGGTAACTATATCGGACAGTAAAAAGCCCTGTTGCCAAATCTGCACAAGTTGCATTTTGACATGTACAAGTTGCAATATGCTCCTATAAATAAATACGAGGGCCGTAAACCAGCCCTCGCCAAACCCGTAAAATATAATGTTTTCTTATTCCTCATCATCCTTGCGGCTCATGATGCCTTTTATCTTTAAAAAGACCTTCTGAACCTTTTCAGAGTTAAATCTCAGATTGGGAAAAGACGTGATTATTCGCTTGGTAAAAGGATTCCCGATCTTTGCAAGTCTCTTTCCCTGTTCCTTAATAAAATCAGCGCTTCCCGAAACAGCATCGAGAACCTTGTCTTTTTCCATCGCAAGAAGGATCTGCATGCGGTTCTTAAGATCTATGATTGAATCGAAGGTTACGAATATATCCAATATGAACAAAGTGCTCATCACGGAAACATAAACAAGCGAAACATCCGAAGGTATCTTTTCATAAAGGTTTAATAAGAAAGGATTAAGCAGATCTATTCCAAAAAGGGTTACGAGTCCCCAGAAAACAGATGCTATAAGGCATACTCTTCCGTTTATGTTTAGAGGATAATCACTGTAGTCCCACCATCTTGCCTTGAGTATCTTTTCAAGAACATAGGAAGTTACATACTCGATCACCGTAAGTCCGATCGCTCCGATGAAATAGGCAGCCAATGTTGTTAAAGAAAAAAACGGCGCTTGAAATCTCTGCATCACAAGGAATATAAGGATTCCCCCGCATCCGTATATGGGAATATAAGGTCCGTTAAGGAAACCTCTGTTGAGGATCTTTTTGTTTCTTATGGACTCATATGTGCTTTCCCATACCCAGCCGATAAGACAGAATATAAAAAACAGGAATAAAAGAAGTTTTATACTCATAACATTCGCATTTTCTCATGTATAATAAAAAAAAGCAACCGTAAGGTCTTTATGCTGTGATAAAATAAATCACGCAGACTATTACATCATAATTATATGGAAGGAACCCGAATGATAGAATGTCCTAATTGCGGCGGCAACCTGAAATTTAACATTGCCCTGCAGAAAATGAATTGCAGTTTTTGCAACTCCGATTTCGATCCCTATGAATTTGATTCCAAGGATAAAGACGGCATCGAAAGTAAGGAATACGAAACTACCATATTTACTTGTCCGGAATGCGGTGGTGAGATAGAAAGCACCGATAATGAAACCACCGGTTTCTGTCCTTTCTGCGGAGGATCAACGATCTTTTATTCACGTCTTGCCAAAGAAGAAAAGCCTGACTTTATAATCCCCTTTGCAAAGACAAAGGACGATTGCAAAAAAGCTTATATGAAGGCTGCAAAAAGAGCTTTCTTCCTTCCAAAGGAATACAAGGACGAAAAATACATAGACGGCTTTCGCGGTATATACATGCCTTACTGGGCATATGACATAGGTCAGAACGGACATGTAACTATAAAAGGCGAAAAAACACACCGTTCCGGAGACTACATCATCCATGAACATTATGATATTTCCGGCGACCTCGACTGTGAATATAACGGATTGTCATATGATGCATCAAGTTCTTTTGCAGACGATATTTCCGAAAAGCTGGCTCCGTTTGATGTCAAAAAGAAAAAGCCATTTACTGCAGGCTTTTTAAGCGGATTTTATTCTGACAGGGCTGATGTCAATAAAAGTCTCTACAAGTCGGATGCCAAAACATTTTCTAATGAACAGACGATCAAGCGTATAAAAGACGAACCCTCATTATCGGGCTATTCCATAGAGGTTTCCAAGAACAAGATAAACTCAAAGATCAAAAGTACCGGCAGAACTCTCTTCCCGGTATGGTTCATGTCATACAGAAAAAACGACCGTGTTGCCTATGCCACGGTAAACGGACAAACAGGACGCGTTGTTGCAGACTTCCCCATAGATCTCAGGAAATTTTTTGCGTTTGCCGCAGTGCTTGCCGTCCTTTTGTTCTTGCTGCTTAACTCTGTTTTTACTGTGAAGCCTTCAACGTCGACCATAATAAACGGTGTCTTTAGTGTGATTGCTCTTATCCTGTATCTTATAGGATCACTTGCTATCAAATCTAAAGAAAACAAAACAAACGACAAAGGCTATCAAAGTAAAAACGGGAACGGTATTCCGGGTACGGAAAATACCCATGAACCGGACCTTTATAAAACACGTCCGCTTCCTCTTATAACATCAACACTCGGTGTTATAATAGCCGTATTAATGTTTGTCACAAGAAGCATCCATGACGAATACTATTATTTCTGCAATCTTGTTATAGCCGTTCTTGTTGGGGTGACACTTGTGTCACTTATCAAGGATTACAATCTTTTGATCACCAGAAGGCTTCCACAATTTGATAAAAAAGGAGGTGATGACCGTGCGTAAGACGTTTTTGTCTTTAATTTCATCCCTTCTTGGCCTTTTCGTTTTTTCGCTTTTTGTTATAAGGCCTCTTGCTGAAGAAGATCTCCAATATGTATATGGTGAGTATTCCGATGAAACAGGTTACTTCTATTTTATCGATGATGAAGCCGAGTTGTTTGATAAAGGTGAAGAAAGAGATCTTAAGGATGTGCTTAAACCCTTAGCCGATGAATACGGCAATGCAGGTATCGTTACGGTCGACTATGATCCTTATGACGATACCGAAGATTATGCGGATGCATATATAGATATGATGTTCGGTGATGATAACAGCGTCGTATTCTTTATCGATATGGACACCCGTACTCTGACTCTTTGGTCAGACGGAGACATTCAAAGGTCGATACAGAGCGCCGGGACAACAATAACTGACAATGTTTACAGATATGCATCAGACGGTGACTATTATACCGCAGCCTATAAGGCGATGGAGCAATCATATATAAAGCTTAGCGGAGGCAGGATCGCCTCTCCCATGAAAGTCTTAAGTAACATTTCGATGGCCGTTGTACTTTCCCTGATCCTGTCTTATCTGATCGCGATACTTGCTTCTGCCACATTTAAGGCAAACGCTAGCGAACTGCTCTCCGGTATAGAAAACAGTTACTCTTTCAATAATATCGATATCGTATTTACTCATAAGACCAAGGAATATTCACCAAGAAGCTCCGGTTCCGGAGGTGGTGGCGGAGGCGGCCATTCGGGTGGTGGCGGAAGCCACGGATTTTGATACAGATATTTAACTATTAACCCTTGCGGAATTGCGCAAGGGTTTCTTCTACCCTTGTATAATCCCTCTCTATGAGAAGATCGCTTACAGCAATATCAAACTCTTTTCGTGATATACGTTCCGGGATAAGGCTTATCATCTTTTCAATAACAAACGCCTTGCTTTTATCTTTGTACTTATACATGCCCATTTTCTTCTGAAGTTCATAAAGCTCCGGGCGCCACAAAAACTCAAGTTTCTTTTTAAGGTTAACCTTTTTGTTGTCCGAAGGATATCTGAGTATGTAAAAGTCGGGATCGTTTCCGTTTTCTTCAACGGTGATTATCCCCCAATGATCAGGAACATGCTCCTTTATATGCACTCCATGCGAAGAGCCGGCAACTATTATATTGCGGTCAAAATACCTGTCATAATCCTTTACCTGTCTTGACAGTCTTACATAAGTATCAGCATCGCTTTTTATCTCGATCCCGTATATCATTTCAGGCGCGACCATGATGACATCGGACCTTGATCTGCCCATGACTACTTCTTCAAGTATACGTATTCTGCCGAATTTCGATTCCAGAAATTCAAAGAGCGGCTCTCTTATATCCTTATCCAGCAACATCTAAATCGACGTACCCTCTCATTTAGCTTTCTGATAACTTGAACGCCTTCTCCTTACTTTTCAGCAGACATCTCTTCATTAATGATATCTTCGGTCGCAGCCATAGCCCGGAGCGTCATCTCGAGAAGCTTGTCAAGTTCCCAACCTAACTGTTCAGCACCGCGTTCGATGACTTCCCTGCTGCAACCTGCAGCAAAGCCTTTACTCTTATACTTCTTCTTAAGAGATTTCAGTTCCATGTCTTTAGTGCTCTTTGACGGTCTCATAAGCGCCGCAGCCCCGATCAGACCGGTAAGTTCATCCGCAGCAAACAGGACCTTTTCCATTTCATGTACAGGCTCCACATCGATCGTGGCTCCACAACCGACAGTTATCCCATAGCCATGCGAGCATACAGCATGGATGATATCATCGCTGACCCCGCCTTCTTTAAGAAGTTCCGGTGCCTTAAGGCAATGTTCTTCGGGATACAGTTCAAAGTCGATATCATGAAGAAGGCCAACAATGCCCCAATATTCTTCATCGTCTCCATATCCCAGTTCTTTAGCATACCATTTCATCACAGCCTCAACCGTGAGTGAATGCTGTATATGAAAAGGATCCTTGTTGTATTTCTTCAAAAGTGAAAACGCTTCGTCTCTTGTGATCATTTTTCTTTAGTCCCCTTGGCTGCCATTATTCTATCATGAGCAGCCACCATATTGAAGCAAAAAACTTGATTAATAACGCCACAGATTATAATATGGCAATTGAGTCAAAAACATTGAGTCATAAACAATGTAACAGAAAAATGAACACAGGAAATGTCCGCGTAAACACATTTAAATACATACTGGCTGTAGTGATCTACGGCACGATCGGTCCGATCCTCCGGTATATCAACCTTCCTCCGGAGATAGTTGTCTGCTCCAGGGGAGTGATCGGATCACTGTCCATACTTTTGTTCATGAAAGTAACCGGACGAAAACTTGACGGCCAGGCGATAAGAGCCAATCTCGTCCCTTTGATACTGTCGGGAATATTCCTCGGATTAAACTGGGTATTTCTTTTTGCTGCCTACGTCAGGATCTCTGTTGCCGTAGCCAGTCTCCTTAACTACACCGCACCCATAATGGTGGTGATCATAGCTCCTTTTCTTTATAAAGAAAAGATCAGCCCGTTTAAAGCGCTGTGCATCGCAGTCGCTTTTATCGGAGTAGTTCTGACCTCGGGAGTAGTGAGTGCCGGTATTGGCAGGATCGATCTGGTCGGCATTACACTGCCCGTACTGTCTGCCTTTGCGTTCGTTGGGATCGTCATCTGCAACAAAAAACTAAAGTCTATCGATTCATACAATAAAGCGGTGATCCAGCTGGCCGTTTCAGCCCTTACTGTTTTGCCCTACGCGATCATTTCAAACCTTGGCAGTGGTCTAAGCCCCGATCCCAGGTCATTGATACTGACTGCAATGCTGGGGATCATACATACCGGAACCGCATACTGCCTCTACTTCAGTGCCCTTGGCGTACTGTCTGTTCAGTCCATTGCACTGTTTGGATATCTTGAGCCGGTCGTTTCCGTCATAGGTTCCGTCTTTATATTGCATCAGAATCTGGACATCTACGGATGGATCGGAGCCGTGCTCATAATAGCCGCCTCCGCCGCCAGTGAGTTAAAGAAGTAAAGATAGATTTTCATAACCCTTTTTCTAATCCAAATGCTTTTTCAACTAATGTAAGCGTTTGTTCTATTGTCCTTTTTTCGTCCCGTATAATTGCGTTAAACCCGGAATTCAAAAAGGCATCGTATGTCTCTTTTGAATTGATCAGTTCAAGACCTTTTCGATAGTTTTCCATCGCATATTCTGGATCCGGCTCTTCCATGATCAGCCTATAGAGAAACTGTTTCTCAGGATCTGGTCGTTCGAAAAATCTTCGAACAGAGATCATCGGATCTGCCAACATAACCAGCGTGTGATCTACAGGTGCTATCTTCCGTAAGGTTTCAATACTGATATTTGTATCAACAAATACCGGCTTCCCCTTACAGCAGATTTCCGGAAGCATGCGCAGCTCCAATACTTCGCATTCCTTTTTCACTCCATCGATCCAGGCTTTGTATTCCTGCGGAGATCTCCTAATGAAATCATGCCAATCTGCAAGGTCTCTGGTATAAGTCAGGCATGGGAATTCATATGCATCAAGCTCTTCCGGATAATTATCGTGATAGTTTTCTTCACAGACTATACCATCATGCCTTTTTGCCAGTTCCTTTACCATAGTGGATTTTCCGGCATATGCGTTGCCTATGATGAAATATGCATTTCCAAAATAAACCTTATTACTCATACAATAATCAAGTTCCGTCATCTCTTTTCAGTACGGATTTTGTTTACTCTCACTCTTTTCACATACATTATATCAGAAGTCAAAAAGAACCGTCTCCGTTGACTCTTGAAGTCAAAAATAGGAAGTCAAAGAGAACCGTCCCCTTTGGTACACATGACAAATCGCATTATGCGCTTTTGCTACTTTACGTGAGAAATCACAAAAAAAGGCATTTTACACGTAGTACTCTTCGGTATCCCTGGCTCAGACTACGTGTAAACTCAACAATTTCTTTGTTTTACACGTAGTATACATAATCCCCCCGCCAGATTACTACGTGAGTTTTGGGATTTTTATGTGTTTTACACGTATTTAATGTATTACATTCGGTAATGCTGCGGAGCACAACTAAAAAAGAATATTCATTTGATCCATACTATTCTATCATGTACAAGCAACTTTGATTAACTCCCAAAGCAAATGCACTTACTCCCAAATCAAATGCACTTACTCTCAAAGCATAAAAATCCGGTGCATCAAACGAAAAAGAGGAATCAAATTTGATTCCTCTTTTTGTATACCGCAGGGGGTGGGATTCGAAGGGCTCCGGGTTCAAAAAAACGCGATAGAAAGGCGCTTTGAGCGTTGTCAAAATTTTTGGTACCAAATTGGTACCAAAAAAATGATGTTTTATGACAGCTTAACAGGCTGTCATTTTTTTACCCAAATTTCCAAAATCAGAGCAAAAAAAGAAAGGAGCTTTATATGACACAAAAGGAAAAATCAAGAAAGGTTTTACAGGCCGAGGAGCGATTAAGACAGGCGCAGGCGCAGCTTAAAAGAGCTGTCCAGGAAGAGAAAGCAAAACAGCGAAAGGAAATAAATCATCAGAAGTTTATCATGGGCGGGATTGTTGTGAAATATTTCCCTGATGCGTATGACTTTTCCGAGCTTGAAATGAACAGGATCATTGCCTGTGCTTTTAAGTCTAAGGATGTTCATAACATGATCAACCTCGTCCTTAAAGAAAGGCAGGCGCCAGCGGATAAAAGCGATACAAAGGATGAGTCCGAAGTCCTGGAAGAGTTTGATGAAAGTGATGAAATTGATTATGAGGAAGATGAAGAACCGGAGGACGTGGATCTTTAAAGTCCTTCACCGAGATTTTCTCGGTGCGCACAGATATACCACCAGAGGTGGTATGTGCGCCCTTCGGGGACCATTGCATGGAGCAGCCGCCCTTTCGGGGGCGGTTTCGTGTGCTTACGCAACGACAGAAAGGACGGTGATAACATGCCAGTCAAAAACTTAAGTACCCGAATGCAGATCTGTGGCAGGGGTGCTTCCTGTCATGGTGGCCATTCAGCCATAGAACAATCGTCATATATAGGCAGAACGACTCTTTACTCCGAATATGACGGTCGGACATATTATCCTAAGTACGCTGAAGACCTTGTGCATAGCGAAGTAATGCTTCCTAAGAATGCCCCTTTGAAATATAAAGAACCCTGTGTTCTTT
>JAILCX010000088.1 GCA_024690205.1 Lachnospiraceae bacterium
GTGGCATTTCCCATGATCGCCGTGTCACGCTCGCCCCTCATTCCCATCGTAATAACGTTTTCAAAAGGAGCGTTTCTCTTAAGACCATCCTCCCAGAATCTCGTGATGCCTTCCCTGTTTGAAATAAAATCCCATGCATCACCGTAGATCGATTCAGGTCCACGCAGCATCCTGTATTCTTCACCTGTTCGCATGCACGGTTCATGATGCGAGGTACTCATGACGATACCGAGTTTGTCTGCAAGCTCTGCACTTTTGGTTCCCGGTCCGTCAACGGAAAAGTTGCCCGTCCACATCGCAGGCCACATATAATTGGCCCTTAATCTTACAAGTAGTTCAAATATCGTTGCATAACATTTGGCGTTCATTCCGCCAAAACGCTTTAACGACCAGTTTCCGAAAGCAGGCCATTCATCGTTTATAAAAATACCCCTGTATCTTACCGACGGTTCACGTGATACTCCAAAGAAACTATCATCGACTGTCACCTTTTCAAGTTTTGATGGCGTTGCATCGGACCAGTTGATAAATGGACTCACTCCACATTTTTCAGATACCGAAAGAAGTCCGTATATTGTTCCTCTTTTATCGGAGCCCTGTATGACGATCGTTTTGATGCCATCCTTGTTTATGATGTCTGTTTTGTATACTTCCCATTTTGCTTTGCCGTTTTCATCATAAAGGCCGTCCCTGTTAATAAGACCTTCATCGGCAAGCTGCTTTATGGTCCTGCTTTCCGGGGACCCTGCCATGATGATCCCCGAAGGATCGGAATCCGGCTTACCGAAAACCTTGTTAAGATCATCCCTTACCCATCCGGCAACTATATTTATGCCTTCATGATCGTTTTCATCACAGATGATCTTTGTGTTTTTGTCTATAACAAACCTTACTGCTTCTGCCATATTTACCCCCTGCCATATATGTGTCTGTACTTTCGTGACACCGTCTTACGAAAAAAAGGATGTGCTAAGTGCACATCCTGATTTTATCATATATTTTGGTCTTTAATCATTCATTCCTAAGTTTTGTAACAAACCCTGATAATTTATCCATCGCAAACTTGAGTTTTTCGATCGAGTAAGCATAAGAGATCCTGATGAATCCTTCTCCGCTCGATCCGAATGCGGTTCCGGGAACGACTGCGATCTTTTGCTCCTGAAGAAGCTTCATGGCAAAGTCATCACTCGTCATACCGAACTCTTTGATGCAGGGGAAAACATAGAATGCTCCGAAGGGTTCGAAACAGTCAAGTCCCATCTCTTTAAAAGCATTAAGAAGGAATCTTCTTCTCTGGTTATAGGAATCGCGCATCATCGCAACATCCTCATCACCGTTCTTTAATGCTTCAACAGCTGCATACTGGGATGTTGTGGGAGCACACATGATGGCAAACTGATGTATCTTTACCATCTGCGTCATTATAAGCTCCGGTCCGCAACAATAACCGAGTCTCCATCCGGTCATCGCATATGCCTTTGAAAATCCGTTTATAAGGATCGTCCTCTCCTTCATTCCGGGAAGCGATGCTATCGACACATGCTTTCCTTTGTAGGTAAGCTCTGCATATATCTCATCGGAGATAACAAAAAGATCATGCTTTATAATAACTTCGGCAACGGCCTCAAGGTCTTCCTTTTCCATGATCGCACCTGTGGGGTTGTTGGGGAAAGGAAGAACGACTATCTTGGTCTTTTCGGTTATGGCATCCTCAAGTTCCTTGGCCGTCAGCCTGAACTCATTTTCCGCTTTAAGCGGTATGATGACAGGAACGGCATCCGCAAGGATAGCGCAGGGTTCATAAGATACATAGCTGGGTTCGGGTATTATGACCTCATCCCCGGGATTTACCATGGCACGAAGTGCAAGGTCGATGGCTTCCGAACCACCGACGGTTATTATGATCTCCTTTTTGGGATCATAGGTGATTCCCTGCGTTCTGTTTATGTAATTTCTTATCTCGTTTCTCAATTCGATAAGACCGGAATTTGAAGTATAGAAAGTCTTGCCTTTTTCAAGAGAGTAGATACCCTCATCTCTGATATGCCAGGGCGTGTCAAAATCGGGTTCTCCGACACCGAGCGAAACCACATCGTCCATTTCAGCGGCGATATCAAAAAACTTCCTTATTCCGGACGGCTTTATGCCGACGATCTTTTCAGCCAAAGGATTTCTCATAATGACATGATCTCCCTGTTGTCCTTAGCTTTCTTATCAAGGATGGTTCCGTGATCCTTATACTTGTGGAGGATAAAGTGAGTTGCAGTACTCAATACTCCTTCAAGTGTTGAAAGCTTGTGTGAGATAAAGCTTGATACTTCCTTAAGGGATTTTCCTTCGAGGGTAACAAGCAGGTCATATCCTCCTGAAATAAGATATACGCTCGTAACCTCAGGATATTTGTATATTCTCTCTGCAAGGTTATCAAAACCCTGACCTCTTGTGGGTGTGATCCTAACTTCAATAAGGGCCGTTACCTGTTCTATGGAAGTCTTTTCCCAGTCGATCATCGTAAGATAACCGCAGATAACACCTTCTTCTTCCATCGCTTTTATCTCGTTAGCAACCGCAAGCTCATCAAGCCCCAGTCTTACGGCGAGGTCCTTTATCTCTATTCTGCTGTTTTTTTCAATCACGGATAATATCTGTTCTCTCATAATAAACCTTCCTTCCGAGGATCCTTTTAAGTTCATCCTTTCGGACATGAGGCAGAAAGCCTCTTTCATCCTCATTTATAATAACCTTGTCATTGGTAGATGTCGTATTTCCGATCAAAAAAGCCGGGATGTTTCTCGTTTCAAGTTCTTCAATAAGCTTTTTTGAATCTTCACAGGCGATCACGAATGATCCGCCCGAGTATAAAAGATAGGGATCTGCTCCGGTATGCTCGCAGACTTCAACCGTCTCCTGCTTTATCGGGATATCCTTTATCCTTATATCCATACCGCATTTTAATGAGCGTGCCATTTGGAAAAGCGCTTCAAACACACCGAATTCCGTATACGAAGCGTAATACCCGATCCTTAATGATGAGAGTTCCTTTATGACGGATTCGTCATTTTTTTCGATCTCATCTATTCCTTCATCAAATGACTTTGCTTCCTCAACAAGCCATGCCGGATATCTTTTTTTCAGGTCCTCTTCATATTCCCTTGAAAGGATCGCTGTTCCCTTTATCCCTATGTACCGGGTTACAAGAATATCCATCTTAAGATCAGTCCACGGGCTCGTCAACCGGTTGTTCCGGAGCACTGTTCATGGCCGCAAGTGCAGCTTCATACTGTGAAAGCAATTGGGCATCCGCCGATATGCCTGCATCAGCAGCACTCTTTAATGAAGAGGCTGTTGCTTTTACATTGTCTGTATCACCGGATGCCATCGCCGCGGATAAAGCCGCCGCCGCGGCAGGATCTTCCGTAGCCGTTCCGACGGTAATATATTTGGGTGCGGCGTTATAAACACTGGTATTAACAAGTTCCCTTGTAGTCTCACCGTTTTCGGTAACCACCTTCCAAAGGTTGGCTTTGATACCGACATGCGCGGACTGGGTACTAATATATCCTATCGGATGTGAAGGATCTTCTATATAGACATCGGGTCCCGGCTGGGTACGCGATGTAACTTCGCTTTCGTATTCAAGTACTCTGTCTGCGGGCCTTGTCTCATGACCGAAGATTGAAATATAAAGCTGTTTGTCTTCTGTTGTATATGCATCTATGTAGATGGGTGCATCGGTATTATTAACGAATCTGAAATCCGTTCCCGCACTTTCTGCGATCGTGGCATCTCTTGCAGGATCCACATAGGTAACGATCATTCCGTGATTTCTTCTTTCGGTGATCTCAAGCTCCGAAAGCAAAACCGCATTGTACAATGTTGATGAAACCTGGCAGATACCGCCTCCGACACTGTCTACGACCTGTCCCGATGAATATGCCGCCGCAAGCTGGTATCCGTTATCGTAGCTGAACGGCATTACATGGTTATAAAACGAATATTCTTCACCGGGATATATGATGCTTCCGTTTATCAGGGAAGCTCCGTTTCTAACGTTATTGCTTCTTGACGATGATGATGTCTTAAAGCTTGTATGATAGGTTCCGAGGCAATCCTTTACTAAAGCAAGATCCTCATAGGTTCCGTTTGGGGTATCCATGGTGATGACAAGCTGGTACGTAGTGTTTTGTCCGCTCCACTGTGTAAGGAAGAAATCTTCAAGTCCCTTTGCGGAAGCATCCACATCAACCACCATTCCCATCTGTCCTTCGGTGATATCGAACGTTCCGTCTTCAAGTGAGATTGTTCCGTCTTGTGCGGCAACATTATATGTGGCGCACTGCTCAGAAAGGATCCTTCTTACCATCTCATCATCAATGCTGAACTTGATATCAAGGATCCGTCCCGCATAGTTTAAGTCCTTTTTGGTCTTGTATCGCTTTACGATATTTCCGGTACGTCCGATGCTCATGGCCTCGTCTATTATCTCAGGATTGGCCCATTTAAAGCCAAGTTCTGCGGGAGTAATGGTAACTTCGTTATCATTTACCGTATACAGAGTGATCGATCTTGTGGAAAGCTCCTGCAGGTAAACATTTATTGCTTCGTTTGCCTCCTGCTCATTTTTTCCGCCAAGAGGAATGTTCTCTGCATAAACTCCGTCAAGAATAAGGTCCTCGGAATGCGAAAAAACAGGCATAATGCCCATAAACAGCATGCCTGCAGTGATAGATAGAATTGTCTTAATAAGACGTTTTTTCATAAGTGTGATAAAATAATTCTGTATTTTACAAAGAAGAAACAAGGAGAGGAATGATCATAGCAAGTACCAATATTGCAACTATGACTATAGAAACCACTCTTTTTGTCTTTTTATTGTGAAAATTTAACATATTTTCCAACCTTTTTTTGGTTATTCTACTGAAAGGAATTATATATGAAATACCCTATATTTGCAAGTGTTGTTGCGTTCAGTTTGTGGCTGATGTTCGCAATACACAGAAAGAGGGAAAAGGAAGCGGAGGAGTATCAGGCCTTTTGGGATGAGGAGGCAAAAGCCAACGCAACCCGCAGAAAACCGCTCGATGATCTTAACTATATAACGATCCCTTTTGATAAGCTTCCCGTTGATGTATTAAGCGACAGGGAAGAGATCGCATCATGTCTTGAGATGCTTCATACCCTTTCGGAAGCTCCCATAGTCAATTTCACGGGGCTAACAAATACCGAACTTAAGCTTCGCTACGGTGCTCCGAACATAGATACCCTTTCCAACTATGACCAGTCCTACACTCTTTTGGTCAGGACTTTAGATAAATGGGCCCATCTTCTGTATAAGGAAGGAAAGGTAAAGGAAGCAAAGACGATCCTTGAGTTTTCTGTGGAAACGGGATCTGATGTAAGCTCTACCTATGACCTTTTAGCAGACATCTATCTTTCGGATCATGAAAATGAAAAAATAAAAGAGCTCATTCCCAAAGCGGAAGGATTGAACTCTCTTATGAAAAAATCGATAATCAAAAATCTCGAAGACCACCTCGAAAAAGCTTAGGCCTTTAAGCTTACTTCTTTTTCCCGGCCGAAGGACAGACGTCTTTTAAAAAGCAGTTGTCACAATCAGGTCTTTGCGCTTTACATATCGTTCTTCCGAGCGTGATGATATCTATATTCCACAAGATCCAGTGATCCTTAGGGAGTTTCTTCATAAGATCAAACTCTATGGTTACGGGATCTTCTTTTTTTGTTATTCCGAGTTTTCTTGATATCCTCATGACATGAGTATCAACAACTATGCTCGGCTCATGATAGATGTTCCCTCTAATGACATTTGCGGTCTTTCTGCCGACACCCGGTAATGCGGTAAGCTCATCAATATCAGATGGCACCGATCCTCCATGATCACGGATAAGCGCTTCGGCACAGGCTTTAAGGTTCTTTGCCTTATTATGATAAAAGCCGGTTGATCTTATATCCTGCTCAAGCTCTTTTATGTCCGCATCCGCAAAAGCCTTAAGTGAATCATATTTGACAAAAAGATCCTTTGTTACGATGTTCACTCTCTCATCGGTACACTGGGCACTTAATATCGTTGCAAAAAGGAGCTGATAAGGCTCCTTATAATGCAAAAAACATCTGTATTCACTTCCGTACTCCCTGTCAAGGAGTTCAAGTATTTTGTTTATTCTGGTCTTCAGGTTTTCCAAAACTTTTTCTTCTTATCCTTTGAATCCGCAGTTCCGTTCTCAACATGTTCAGCCGCATGCAGACTGTCGCCCGTCAGCTCATCAAACCTGCGGAGCAGTTCCTTTGCTTCCTGCGAAAGCTTTTCCGGAGTCTGAACGACCAGATTGACATAGTGATCTCCACGGACATCCTTGTTACGGAGTGTGGGAACACCTTTTCCTTTAAGTCTTACTCTGGTATCCGTCTGGGTTCCTGCCTTGACCTCATATATTACTTTTCCGTCAACGGTATCAACGACTATTTCTCCGCCAAGAGCAGCGATAGCATATGAAACCGGAACGGTAGAGTAGATATTGTAATCCTCTCTTTGGAAGATAGGATGTCTTGAAACAATAACCTCGACAAGAAGATCTCCTCTTGGTCCGCCGTTTACACCGGGTTCACCCTTTTCACGGATACGAACGCTTTGTCCGTTATCGATACCTGCGGGGATCGATACCTGGATCTTCTTTCTGCTTGCGATATATCCGTTACCGCCACAGTCGGGACACTTTTCTTTTACGATCTTGCCGGTGCCCTGACAGTCGGGACAGGTCTGTACGTTTCTTACGGTTCCGAAGAAAGACTGTGATGTGAATACTACCTGGCCTTTGCCTCCACACTTGGGACATGTCTCAGGTGTGGTTCCGGATTTGGCTCCGGTTCCGTGACACTTCGAGCATTCGTCCTTGAGTGTAAGTTCTATCTCCTTGTCGACACCGAACACGGCCTCTTCAAAGGTGATCCTTACGCTCGTTCTTATATTGGCACCCTTCATCGGACCGTTGCTTGCCCTGCGGCTTCTTCCGCCGCCGAAGAAATCACCGAATATATCACCGAAAATATCACTGAAGTCAGCCGAACTGAAATCGAATCCTCCGAATCCGGCACCTCCGCCACCGCCTTCGAAAGCCGCATGTCCGAACTGGTCATACTGCTTTCTCTTTTCGGGGTCGCTTAGAATGGCATACGCTTCCGAAGCCTCTTTAAATTTCTTTTCGGCCTCCTTATCGCCGGGATTCATATCCGGATGATATTTTTTGGCCAAAGCTCTGTATGCTTTTTTTAATTCCGCATCGTCTGCGCTTTTTGAAACGCCTAAGACTTCGTAGTAGTCGCGTTTAGTTTCAGCCATGGTTTATTTATACCTCTCTGTAATCTCCGTCGACCACGTCGCCCTCGGGCTCAGATGATGAAGCTGCACCGGCTGCTCCACCCATGTCACCTGCAAAACCTGACATGTCGGGACCTGCCTGTCCGCCCTGCTGCTGCATTGATTCATACATCTTTGTAAATACGCCCTGTGCGGAGTTAGTAAGCTTTTCTTTTGCTGCCTTGAGTTCATCAAGATCCGCATCAGACATCTCCTGATCCTTTGTACGCTCAAGTATATCCTTAACAGCCTGGATATCTGCTTCAACAGCGCTCTTTTCATCAGACGTTATCTTGTCGCCGACATCGTTAAGAGCCTTTTCTGTCTGGAATACGAATGAATCAGCTTCATTACGCGTATCGATAGCTTCCTTACGTTTCTTATCCTGAGCCTCAAACTCCTGAGCCTCTTTGATAGCCTTGTCGATATCCTCATCGGACATGTTGGAACCTGCTGTGATGGTGATATGCTGTTCCTTTCCTGTTCCGAGATCCTTAGCGGATACGTTAACGATACCGTTGGCATCGATATCGAATGTAACTTCGATCTGCGGAACTCCTCTGGGAGCGGGAGCGATTCCGTCGAGTCTAAACTGTCCAAGGGATTTATTATCCTTAGCGAACTGTCTTTCACCCTGAAGTACGTTTATATCAACGGCACTCTGGTTATCGGCTGCCGTAGAGAATACCTGGCTCTTCTTTGTAGGGATAGTTGTATTTCTTTCGATAAGTCTTGTTGCCACTCCACCCATCGTTTCGATAGAAAGTGAAAGAGGAGTTACATCAAGAAGCAGGATCTCACCGGCACCGGCATCACCTGCAAGCTTACCACCCTGGATCGAAGCACCGAGTGCAACACACTCATCGGGGTTAAGAGACTTGGAAGGCTCTTTACCTGTTAACTGCTTAACCTTATCCTGTACTGCGGGGATACGTGTTGATCCGCCGACGAGAAGAACCTGTCCTATATCGGCATTTGTAAGACCTGCATCCTTCATTGCGTTCTGTACGGGAACAGCGGTTCTTTCAACAAGGTCATGAGTAAGTTCATCGAACTTTGCTCTCGTAAGGTTCATGTCAAAGTGCTTGGGACCTTCTGCCGTAGCCGTGATGAAAGGAAGGTTGATGTTTGTTGTTGTAGCTGAAGAAAGCTCTTTCTTTGCTTTTTCTGCTGCTTCCTTTAATCTCTGAAGAGCCATCTTATCTGTTGAAAGATCAACTCCCTCTGACTTCTTGAATTCATCGATCATGTACTGTGTGATCTTGTTATCGAAGTCATCTCCTCCGAGGTGTGTATCACCGTTTGTGGCAAGAACTTCTATAACGCCGTCACCGATCTCTATTATTGATACATCGAATGTACCACCACCAAGGTCATAAACCATGATCTTCTGTTCTTTTTCGTTGTCGAGTCCGTATGCCAAAGCTGCAGCGGTAGGCTCGTTGATGATCCTCTTTACATCAAGTCCTGCGATTTTTCCGGCATCCTTTGTTGCCTGACGCTGGGCATCATTAAAGTATGCGGGAACCGTGATGACTGCTTCCGTTACCTTTTCACCGAGGTAACTTTCCGCATCGGCCTTTAACTTCTGAAGTATCATTGCAGAGATCTGCTGAGGTGAATACTTCTTGTCATCGATCGTACGTCCTTTGTCCGTACCCATATCTCTCTTTATTGAAGAAATAGTCTTTTCAGCGTTTGTTACTGCCTGTCTCTTTGCGGGCTCACCGATGAGTCTTTCACCGGTCTTTGTAAAAGCAACAACCGAAGGTGTTGTTCTTGCGCCTTCCGCATTTGCTATTACCGTGGGCTTACCACCTTCCATAACTGCTACGCAGCTGTTTGTTGTACCTAAATCAATACCTATGATCTTGCTCATTTATTTGTCCTCCGTTCTTTCGTTTTATCACTGAACCACCGCAACCATTGAATGTCTTACGACCTGATCGCGATATGTATAGCCTTTTTGTAACTCCTGTGCCACGATACCCGATTCATATTCATCGGATTCAACCTGCATGACCGCGTTGTGAAGTTCCGGATTGAATTCCTTTCCGACTGCCTCAATGGGTTTTACTTCCATCTTTTCAAGCTCTGTCATCAGCTGCTTGTATATCTTATCCATTCCTTCGGCGAAAGGTTTTCCTTTTTCATCTTCAGGAACGGTAGCCAGTCCTCTTTCAAAGTTATCGACGATAGGAAGTATCTTTTCTATAACTGATCTTGCTCCCGTTTCGAACATCTGGGTCTTTTCTTTTTCGGTCCTGTTACGGAAGTTTTCAAATTCCGCAAGCTGTCTTTTGACCTTGTCTTCAAGCTCGTCGACCTTTTCCTTTAAAGCATCCTGCTTTTTGTCGGATTTGTTTTTCTTTTTTTCGGATTTTTTATCTTCGTGAGAAGCTTCTTCATCCGGCTTGGTCTCTTCTTTTTCCGCGGATGTTTCGTTTTCCGTGGCAGTTTCCTCTGCCTTGGATTCCTCTTTTACATCCTCTTCCTTAAGCTCTTTTTCAAGCTTAGATTCCTGTTCTTCCATTTATATTCCTCCACTACTGTTTTGGTTTTTTATACATATCATCAAGCTGGTGCGTGATGTTTTTTAACGTACTGACAACCTTGTCATAATCCATTCTTTTCGGACCGACGATCCCGATCGTCCCCCTCATTCCGTCTCCGAGGTCGTAGGTTGCCGTTACTATACTGCAATCCTTCATGGACTGGATCGGTGTTTCATCTCCGATATAAACCTGAATGCCCATATCGGATTCATCCGAAAGAGCCTCGTTTACGATCTCCGTAAGCTGCTGCTTTTCTTCGAGCGTATGGATTATATCAGATGCCTTCTGATTATCCGCAAGTTCGGGATACTTAAATATATTGGTCGCACCTGATGTATATATCTGAAGATCCTCATCCACTTTTATCGACTCTGCAAGAGCATCTATAACATCGGATACAACATCCTGATGTATTCCCGCCTGCTGCTTCATCGAAGTTATGAGTGAAAGGTTTATCTCTTCTATCGTCTTTCCGCAAAGGTGTGTGTTCAAAAGAAGATTGAGCTTTAAAAGTGTTTCATCGCTCAGCTTTTCCGAAACGGGAATTATGTTGTTCTTTATCACATTGCCTTCAGCGACTACTACCGCAAGGATCTGGTTGTCATCCATTCTTGAAAGCTGGAGGAACTTAACTCTGTTTCCCTGAATGGCAGGTGCGGATATCATGGTTGCATAGTTGGTATTAACCGCAAGGAGTTTTGCAACACCCTTAAGCATCCTGTCGATCTTTTCCTCTTTTTGAAGTATGACTTCTTTGAGTTCTTCGATCTCCTTTTCCCTGCTCTCCATCATGGAATCAACGTAGAGTCTGTATCCTTTATCGGAAGGAATCCTTCCGGCCGACGTATGAGGCTGCAGTATAAAGCCCATCTCTTCAAGGTCAGACATCTCATTTCTGATGGTGGCCGAACTTAAGTTAAGATCCGTATACTTAGAGATGGTTCTGCTTCCTACCGGCTCTCCGGTCTCAAGGTAGTTCCGGATAATGGCATGTAAAATTTTCAGCTTTCTGTCATCCAGTGTCATAGGTTTCCTCATTTGTTAGCACTCGTATTGGTGGAGTGCTAACACCTTGCACATTTCATAATATACACTTGAGTTAAGTGATTGTCAATAAATCTGTGTATAAGGAAATATTAAAAAAAAATAAAAACGGAAATAAAGAAAAAAGACCGGTTCGCATTGAACCGGTCTCAATGATCTGAAAATTATATCTTAGATGAAGAATGAACCTGTAACATCTCCGTTGATCACGTAGTATGTTGTGTTCTCTTCAGGCTTAACGTAAAGCTCAACTGACTTGAAGTCAGCTGACTTACCCTTGAGATCGTACTTCCAAACATCCTTTGCGATGCTTACAAGATCTTCGGGAGTGTATGACTTTCCGCCAAACTCGAAATTAACTTTGCTTGCAAGAGCAACCTTAGCTGTTGTAGTTGCCTTCTTAGCAACGGGCTTCTTAGCTGCTACAGGCTTCTTAGCTGCAACGGCCTTCTTAGCTGCAACGACCTTCTTAGCTGCAACGGGCTTTTTAGCTGCAACTGCCTTCTTAGCGGGAGCTGCCTTCTTTGCAGGAGCTGCCTTCTTAGCGGGAGCTGCTTTCTTGGCAGGTGCCTTAGCTGCAACTGCCTTCTTAGCTGTAGCTTTTGCTGCTGCGGGAGCTGCCTTCTTAACTGCTGCCTTCTTAGCAGGTGCTTTCTTTGCAGGAGCCTTCTTAGCAGGTGCTTTTGCTACGGGAGCTTTAACTTCAGGTGCCTTAGCAACAACAGGTGCTTTAACTTCTTCTTTAACTTCAGCCTTAACAGGTATGATAACCTTGGCTGTAGCTTTCTTTTCTTCTGCCATTATAATTCTCCTTTCAGTATCGAATAAAAACAGAAAAACACATAGATTTTTAAATTGTCTGCTTGTACTTTATCGCATTAGTGCGGTTTTGTCAACAATGTATGTCAATCTTTCTTTTGTTTATCAGCGTTTTCGAAATATGACACCATCGTCATATATAACGATGTCAAAAATGCTCCGCCGACAACCCCTCCGATGATGTCTGTAAACCAGTGCACACCAGAAATAAGTCTTGACACTACCATCAGAAATGTAAATGCATATAATATCGTCGGTACAAACGTCTTCATCTCGCGGCTTATTATTCTCTTAAACCATATCGCACCCGAAAGGAAAACGCTGATCGCCAACACAGTGTGTGAAGAAGGGTATGATGCTTCCAATCCTTCATCAAGGATCACCGGTCGAAAATTAACAATGCATACTTCAAAGAAAAGATACACTATCAAAACTATCACATAAAAAACTCCGATAACGTAATAGCATCTGTCCGCTTTAAATAGACTCTTTCTTTGTATCACCTGCCATAACGCGATAAGCGCTACCATACCCATGAACATGATCGCAAACAATCCGAGTATCTTTGATATAAGATAAAAGAATTCATTGTATCCCAAAAGATCATGTATAGCTTTGTTCAATCCCGAAAAGCCTACGCTCGATCCTTCGGGTCCGATAGGTGCAACATCAACAAATTTAACGCAGACCGTATAGATCACAAACGCACCGAATAAGACCAGTGTCCACATCAGATTTCTTTTTTTATTATCTTCCATAACACTCCTTTACAAACTTCCTTAACGCAACCAAAGAGCGTTCAACTTTTTCCGTATCGATACAATATGCCATTCTGAAATATCCCTTTACTCCGAAGCTGTCGGAAGGAACAAGCACAAGATCGTAATCCAAAGCTTTATTGCAAAATGCAACGGCATCATCTTCAAGTGCCTTGGGGAAAATATAAAATGTTCCGCCGGGTTTAATGACTTCAAATCCCAAAGATGTAAGCTCGTTATATAATATGTTCATGTTGGTCTCATAAACACTCATGTCTGATGTAAGATCATGAACACTTGCTACTCCGTACTGCATGAGAGATGAAGGACAGTTATGACCTATGCCTCTTGAGATCTGCGCGCATATGGCAGATATAAGATCTGCATCAGTGCACGCAGGATTAGCTGCAACATATCCTATTCTTTCTCCGGGAACCGAAAGTGATTTTGAATATGAATAGCATGAAAGCGTATTATCGTAATACTTTGAAACGTAAGGGGCATCCACTCCCTCGAATACTATCTCCCTGTACGGTTCATCCGAAAGGATAAAGATATCGTGACCGTATTCTTTTTGCTTATCTTTTAAATAAGAAGAAAGTCTTTCGATCGTCTTTGTGTTGTAGACGATCCCGGAAGGGTTATTTGGCGTATTTATCAGAACCGCGGCAACCTTTTCGTTCATCATCTTATCAAGTTCATCAAAGTTTATCTGGAAAGTCTTCGTATCTGCTTTAACGACTTTTAAAACAGCGCCCGATGTGTTGATGTACGGATCATACTCAGGGAAATAAGGCGCAAACGTAAGAACCTCATCACCGGGAGATGTAACACATCTAACTGCGTGGGCAACTGCACCTGCAGCACCCGATGTCGGAAAGATATGTTCCTTTTTGTAGTTCATTCCGAATCTTTTGTTAAGGTCGTTTGCGATGCTTTCCTTAACTGAAGGCAATCCTACCGAAGGACTGTAACCGTGAAGTTCCATCGAGCTCATGTTATCGAGCATGTCCTTAAGGTTATCGTTAAACTCCTTAGGAACGGGTACGGACGGATTTCCCAAGCTGTAATCAAATACATTTTCGTATCCTATTTCCTTTCCGCGCTCCGTGGCAAATTCACTTAACTGCCTTATAACGGATTTTTTCTGAAGCATCTGCTTGTAAGTTTCATTTATCATCTTTTTATACCGTATTATTCTTCGTCAGAATTATTTACATATATCTCGAGATATCCGAGTAATTTACTCTTGTCGTATTCTGTCATCACACCGTCGTTCGGGTCATAATATTTTCCATCATAGTAAACGAGGTAATGACAGAACCTTCCCATCTTTTCCATAAGGACCGCACACTTGGGAAGCGTAACATCGGCACCCTGCGTATAAACGATTATGTCGTTATGAGGGATCCCGTAGTAATTGATACCGGAGATGACCATTCCCATCGTAGCCTGCCACTCACGGCATCCCATTACCGTGCAGACCTCGGGGATCGTTACTCCCGCAAGCATTGCAACGCAGGCCTGTCCGCAGGTTCCGTCGACCGACTGGATGATTATATCTATCCCGTCTATATCCCTTATGGGTTTTTCGGGTGAATAAGGACTGTTCTGGTCCACCTTTATGAGGGTCTTTCCGACATGTAAAAGGAGCTTGTGCTCTATATCAAGATTTACACCCTTAACATCATCCTCCGTAAGGTGGATCATGTAGTTTCCTTTTTCCTCGGGAACACTCTCGGGAATGAGCTCACACTTTATCTCCCTGTTATCAAGATAAAGCTCTGCCTGGATCTGGTCCATCTTGCGGCAGACTTCCCATACATTAAAAGGAAGCTTGATCACATAAATATCGTTTTGTTTTTCTATCTTTGCACTGAAATAATATCTCACCTTATCC
Organism: Lachnospiraceae bacterium; assembly: GCA_024690205.1. Taxonomy (GTDB): domain Bacteria; phylum Bacillota; class Clostridia; order Lachnospirales; family Lachnospiraceae; genus JAILLW01. The sequence goes on from JAILCX010000088.1 coordinate 14,449, forward strand.
TCCTTGTTACACTTCAAACAAAAGGTCCCCGTATGTCGGAACCGGCCATATCGATCTGTCACATATAAGCTCAAGTTCATCGACAGGCTTTCGAAGTTCCGCCATGGCCTTTACGACGTTATCCTTATAGAAGAGTGCTTTCTGCTTGGGATCGTCTATGAGCGAGGCCTTACCTTCTATGTTCTTTAAATCTTCCAAAGCGTTCTTGATCCTTAAAAGACCTTCCTGAACGTTTTGGAGTAACTCCATTTGGACGGGAGCATCCGCTCCTGCAGACTCAATGGCGTTTACCGTGTCTGCGATCTGCTTTGAATACCTTATTATCGCAGGCAGATATTTCCTTGAAACCATGTCTATCATGGTAAGCGCTTCTATGTTAATGGTCTTTGAATAAGATTCATAAAGGATCTCTTCTCTTGACTCAAGCTCTGCCTTTGTGAAGATACCGAACTTTTCAAAGAGCTTTACTGCTTTTTCGGTAGTCAGTGTATCAACCGCATCTACCATGGTCTTAAGATTCGGAAGTCCTCTTCTTTCGGCTTCCTTTACCCATTCCTCGGAATACCCGTCTCCTCCGAAAAGGACTCTGTGGTGCTTTTCAAGGAATTCCTTTATAAGATCATGAACCTCATCATCAAAGTTCGGAGCTTTTTCAAGTCTGTCCGCTGCTTCACAGAAAGCTTCGGCAACGATCGCATTAAGTATCGTGTTAGGACTTGCGATCGAATCGGAAGAACCGACGGATCTGAACTCGAACTTGTTTCCGGTAAAGGCAAAGGGTGATGTTCTGTTTCTGTCCGTACCGTCTTTTTCGATATCGATGAGAGTTGAAACTCCGGTCTGAAGTGTTCCTCCGTCAATCGAGCGTGATGCAACACCCGTTTCTATAAGCTGCTTAACAACATCGTCAAGCTGTTCTCCCAAAAATACCGACATAATAGCGGGAGGAGCTTCCTGTGCTCCCAGACGAAGATCGTTTCCGACAACCGATGCGCTCTGTCTTAATAGATCCGCATGTGTATCAACAGCCTTTATGATACATGCAATAACAAGAAGGAACTGTATGTTATCATTCGGTGTCTTTCCCGGATCGAGGAGGTTAACTCCGTTATCCGTAACGAGCGACCAGTTATTGTGTTTACCTGAACCGTTTATCCCTGCAAAGGGCTTTTCATGAAGGAGGCATGTCATACCATGCTTGAAGGCAACTCTCTTCATTGTCTCCATAACTATCTGGTTATGATCCGTTGCGGTGTTTGCCTCTTCATATATGGGTGCAAGCTCATGCTGTGCCGGAGCCACTTCGTTATGCTGGGTCTTTGCCGTAACTCCGAGTTTCCAAAGTTCGACATTGAGTTCTTTCATGAACTCTCCGACTCTTTCCCTTATAACTCCGAAGTAATGATCGTCCATCTCCTGACCTTTTGGAGCAGGTGCTCCGAAAAGCGTCCTTCCGGTAAATATAAGATCATCTCTTTGAAGGTATCTGTCCCTGTCTATAAGAAAATATTCCTGTTCTGCTCCGACCGAAACCTGAACCTTCTTGGCATCGCTGTTTCCAAAGAGTCTTACTATCCTCAACGCCTGCTCGCTTATCGCTTCAAGCGAACGCAAAAGTGGGGTCTTTTTATCAAGCGCTTCACCCGTGTACGAACAGAAAGCAGTCGGAATGCAAAGGACCGCACCTGCTCCGCTTTCCTTAATGAACGCAGGGGAAGTCGTATCCCAAACCGTATATCCTCTTGCTTCGAATGTCGATCTTAATCCTCCCGAAGGGAAAGATGATGCATCGGGTTCACCCTTTATAAGCTCCTTTGCTGAGAACTTAAAGATCGTCGTTCCGTCATCCTTGGGATGGGCAAGAAATGAATCATGCTTTTCCGCGGTTATTCCGGTTAACGGCTGGAACCAGTGCGTATAGTGGGTTGCGCCGTTTTCAATGGCCCATTCCTTCATGGCATTTGCTATGATGTCCGCAGATTCAAAAGAAAGTTCGCCACCTTCATTATTAACGCGTATGATCTCTTCATATACGTTACCGGGCAGCCGCTCTTTCATCTTTTCGGGTGTGAAAACTTTCGAACCGAAGATCTTTTCAATGTTTACCGTCTCACTCATGTTTTATCCCTTCACTCTTAAAAGATCGTATTTTTCGGCCTTTTCATCCAGTTCAACGTAAAGTACCTGTTGGGGATGAGGTGCCGACGAAACTTCGTTACCGTCCTCAGTTGTCATGGAAAGGACTTTGGTCTTTACATTCCTTCCGTCCTTTTTCATTATCTCTATCGTATCGCCCACGCAGAATTTGTTTCTTTGAGTTATCTTTGCATACTTTCCTTTTTTAATGCTTCCGTCAGATAAGTTTATACTCTCGGGAACTTCCTCTGCTATACCCAGATAGATGTATTCATTTACATATGTGTTTGTATCATAAACCTGGGTCTCTTCGTTCGGCTTTCCGAAATAGAATCCCGTGGTAAACCTTCTGTATGTACATTTTGATATTTCTTCGCGGTACCAGTCCATGTTCTTTTTGTAAAGCTCCGGATCCTCAAAGAAATCATCTATCGCTTTCCGGTACGTCCTTGCAACGTCAGCAACATAAAGAGCCGTCTTCATCCTGCCTTCTATTTTAAAGCTGTCTATCCCGGCATCGATAAGTTCGGAAATATGCTCTATCATGCAAAGATCTTTTGAGTTAAAGATGTATGTTCCGCGTTCGTTTTCAAATACGGGGAAATATTCTCCCGGTCTTTCTTCTTCCATGACCGAATATTTCCATCTGCAGGGATGTGTGCACTCTCCACGGTTGGCATCCCTTCCCGCAAGGAAACTGCTCAAAAGACATCTTCCCGAATATGAGATACACATTGCCCCGTGGATAAAGGACTCTATCTCCATATCATCGGGAACGTTCTGTCTTATCTCTTTTATCTCCTTAAGGCTTAGCTCCCTCGCGGTAACAACTCTTTTGGCACCAAGCTCTCTCCAGAAAAGGAAAGTTGCGTAGTTCGTGTTGTTCGCCTGGGTGGATACATGAATGTCCACTTCGGGGCAGATCCTTTTTGCGATCGCAAAAAGTCCCGGATCGGAGATGATAAAAGCATCCGGTTTTAATTCCTTAAATTCCGAAAAGAAACCTTCGGCTTCGCGTATATCATCATTGTGCGCAAGGATGTTCGCCGTGACATGAACCCTGACTCCGTGTTCATGCGCAAACTCTATCCCGAGCTTCATGTCTTCAGTTGAGAAGTTTTTTGCCTTTGCCCTTAATCCGAAAGCTTCACCGCCTATGTAGACAGCATCCGCTCCAAAATATACCGCCTCTTTTAATACCTCAAGGCTTCCAGCCGGAACGAGCAATTCGGGCTTCTTTATCTTTTTATCCATTTATCACTTTCTTTATGCTTAATGTTATCCCGTCTCCGACAGGCAATATATCCGTCTGCAATTCGGGATCGTGAGTGAGTTCAAAAAGATAATCCCGCATTCTTGAATGTATCGTACGGTCTCGCCTTACCACGGCAAACCTTGATTCAAGAACGTTTCCGTCCTGAAGGACATTGTCGGATAATAAAACTCCCTCTTCCTTAAGAAGTCTTTTTACATCGGGAAGAAAATTGATATACTGACCTTTTGCCGCATCCATGAATATAAGATCATATTCATCATCAAGTTCCTTTAGAATTTGCGCGGCATCTCCCTCAAGGAGTTCTATGTCTTCCGAGCGTCCTGCTTTTTTGAAATTTTCTTTTGCAAGCGGAATCCTTTTTTCGTATTTTTCTATCGTTGTTATCCTGCAAGGGACCGGATTATATTCTGCCATCAGTAAAGCAGAAAAACCAATGGCGGTTCCGACCTCCAGTATCTTAGCCGGTTTTTTAAGAGCCAAAAGCACTTTTAAAAAACTCTGCATCTGAGGTCTGATTATCGGTACATTGGTTTCCTTGGCATATATTTCCAGTTCGTTTAAGAAAGGTGTATTCCCGGTATTAAACGAATCAATGAACGTGCGGAGCCTTTCCTCGTCCATCATTCGCCCTCACCTTCCGGAGCTTCTTCCGGCAGGCCTTCTTCGGCAACACCGGCTTCTATCTCATCTATAAATCCGCTGTTATACTCTTCGGCTTCACCCGGATCATACTCTTCACCCGCCGGTGTAACGGGAGTGCTCACAGCAGATTCCGCGCCTTCTTCATCTGTCTGTTCTCCTGACATGACACGGAGCATTTCCGCTGCCGTCATCCCGGTGCTCAAGTCATAATAACCGGGCTTTATCTGGTCATGATAAGCTGATAGAAGTTCCTGTACGCGGAAGAGTTTTGCATCCGCGATAAGGCCTTTTTCTTCAAGCATCTTGGCAACATCCGATACCGACTCGTTCTCGGCGATACCCACGGAAATGGTCCTTGGGTTATTCACCGACATGGGTTCGTCCGCAAATACCTTGTATCCGAATTCGTATGCCTGAGTTATTCCCTTTAATATTATCGATACCGCAAAAGCGAGCAAAACAACTTTTATTATCGTTTCCGCTGCCGAAGCGATCAGTGCTTTAATGTTCATTATTGAAAATCCAGTCCCTCTACTATATACATATTTATGTCCTGCATTGTGCGGACCAGCGCAAGTTCCGAATTCATAAAGTCATCGACTACGGGAATTTCCAAAAACTTTTCGTACTTTGCGCTTAATTCCTCGGTCTTGTCGTAAAGTTCTTCACCCTCATACTTGTTCTGGATCATGAAGCTCTCGTCACGATATTCATTGATCTGCTGTAACAGGTCGGGATAATTCTTTATCTTTTTGACCTGCTCAAGATAATTAAGGTAAATATCGGTGGTCTTGATCTTTTCCAGAAAACTCTGAGTGTATCCTTCGATCTCTTTACTTAACAAGTTGCTCACACCTCCATTATTATCGGCATTATCATGGGGCGGCGCTGGGTCTTTTTCCATACATATCCGCCCAGGGAATCCCTGATGGCATTACGCATCTTAACTATATCTTTGACTCCGCGGTCAAGACAGTCTTCCATGGCTTCAAGAACGATCTCTCTTGCTTCATCCATAAGTTCATCGGATTCCTTAACATACACGAATCCTCTTGAAACTATCTCGGGTCCGCAAAGGATCACGCGTTCGGGCTTGTTTATGCCGATTGTTACGATTATTATTCCATCCTCCGAGAGTCGTTGCCTGTCGCGGAGCACCACGTTTCCGACATCTCCGACACCGAGTCCGTCAACCAGGATGTCTCCGGCATGAACGGATCCAGTCACTTCGGCTTTGTGCTCATCTATCTCGAGCACATCTCCGGAACGGAGGATAAAGATGTTTTCCTTGGGTATCCCAAGCTGCATCGCAAGTTTTGCCTGAGCCTTAAGGTGCTTGAACTCACCGTGTACGGGTATCGCATATTTGGGCTTTACCAGCGAATAGATAAGTTTTATCTCTTCCTGGCAGGCATGTCCGGATACGTGAACATCCTGGAATATCACATCGGCTCCCTTTATGAGGAGCTCGTTAATTACGTTTGTTACGGCCTTTTCGTTACCCGGTATGGGGTGTGAAGAAAAGATCACCGTATCGTTTGCGCCGATCCTTATCTTCTTGTGATTGCCGCCGGCCATTCTTGATAAAGCGGCCATGCTTTCACCCTGTGAACCGGTGGTTATGATAACGGTTTTTTCATCCGGATAATCCTTAAGCCTGTCAAGGTCTATAAGAGTATTCTCTGGAACATCAAGGCACTTTAAGTTTCTTGCTGTCTCAATGATGTTCACCATGCTGCGGCCTTCGATCACAACCTTGCGTCCGAACTTGTGGGCCGAATTGATGATCTGCTGAACCCTGTCAACGTTCGATGCAAAGGTGGCGATGATTATCCTCGTGTTGTCGTGATCTTCAAACAGAGCATCCAGGTTTCTTCCGACAGTCTTTTCGGAAGGGGTAAAGCCTTCCCTTTCGGCGTTTGTCGAATCGCACATAAGAGCGAGCACGCCTTTTTTACCGATTTCTGCAAATCTTTGAAGATCTATGCTGTCTCCGAAAACGGGTGTGTAATCAACCTTAAAGTCTCCTGTGTGGACAACTATTCCCGCAGGAGAGTATATCGCAAGTGCTGCCGCATCGACTATGCTGTGGTTGGTCTTTATAAACTCGATCCTGAACTGTCCGAGATTAATGGACTGTCCGAATGTAACGACCTTTCTTCTCGTTGAATCCAAAAGATCGTGTTCCTTTAACTTGTTCTCGATTATTCCCATCGTAAGCCTTGTGGCGTAGATCGGAACATTTATATCCTTAAGAACATAAGGCAATGATCCTATATGATCCTCATGCCCGTGGGTTATAATAAAGCCCTTTACCTTTTTTATATTGTCTTTTAAGTATGTTACATCGGGGATGACCAGGTCTATTCCCAGCATGTCATCCTCGGGAAACGCAAGTCCGCAGTCGACTATGATGATACTGTCTTCATACTCAAAGGCAGTGATGTTCATGCCGATCTGCTCCAGGCCGCCGAGCGGTATTATCGCAAGCGCCGACGTCCTCATCATATCGTTTTTACTCAATTACGCAATCCTCCAAAAGATTACCGAACAAAGATGAAAGCGCCCCAAGCTCTCCTTCGTCCGTTACCTCCTCATATGTGACCTCCTTTTTGGATCCCAAAGAAACCTCTTTTAAGATAAGAGCTTCTCCGTCTCCTTCCTCGGTATCGGTCACCAGAATATATGTATTTCCGGACAGTTTGGCCTGTTCAAGAACATAAAACCATTCCTGCTGTCCGTCTTCGGTTTCAAATGCTATCTTTTCCATGTTTTATCAGTTTGCGGCTTTGCTTCCTCTAAGATTCAGATATCCCTGGAGTATTATCGTTGCCGCGATCTTGTCGACATACTCCTTACGGTTTTCCCTGCGGACACCGACTTCCATCATTACCTTGTCGGCTTCAACGGTGCTTAATCTTTCATCCCACATATGAACGGGAAGTCCGGTCCTTCTTTCAAGTGTTTCCTTAAACTCCAGTGATAGTTCTCCTCTTTCACCGACAGTGTTGTTCATATTCTTTGGAAATCCCAGGACTATCTCCCCTACTTCGTATTCCCTGATCAGTTCCTCGATCCTTGCAAGGGTCTGCCGTAACTTGTTTTCGTCCTTGCGTCTTATGATCTCAACACCATTAGCCGTTATGAACAAAGGATCCGATACGGCAACTCCTACCGTTTTCGAACCGTAATCAAGTCCCATTATCCTCATTATTGTTCATCCCAGTGGTTGGCTTTAATGTATTCCTTGAGCATCTCTTCAACTATCTCATCGCGCTCTATCTTCATGATCTTTGATCTGGCGCCCATATGAGAAGTTATATAAGTGGGATCACCTGACATGATGTATCCGACGATCTGGTTTACGGGATTGTATCCCTTATCGTTCATCGCCTCGCATACCTCATGAAGGATCTCCTTAACAGATGCCGAATCAGCCTCAACGGTAAAAAATTGTGTATTGCCTAATTCTTCCATAAATAATACCTTTCTTTCTATTTCAACCCATCATTATATTTTACAATAATTCCCATCAAAAGACAATGTTTCGACCTTTCCCGAGAGGTCTTCCGACGAGGCTTTTTTTACCACAAGGTACTCCCTTGTATGGCCCTGATAAAAGCCGTCTTTTTCTTCCTCAAAAAGCACCTCGACTTCCCGTCCTTTATACCTTTTACAAAATTCCCTGCTGAGTTCCTCTCCGAGTTCAATAAGCTTTGCCGAACGTGTGGCTTTGACGGGTTCGCTTACCTGCCCCTTCATGGTCGCTGCAACGGTGTTTTTACGTTTTGAATATTTAAAGACATGAAGCTCAAAAAAGCCTATTTTGCGGACAAACTCTTTTGTGGCCTCAAATTCCTCGTTCGTCTCTCCAGGGAATCCCGCGATGACATCCGTCGTAACTGCAGGATCATCAAAGTGACTCCTTAATCTTCCTATGGCTTCTTCGTATTCTTTTGCCGTATATCTGCGGTTCATCCTCTTTAAGGTCTCATCACATCCGCTTTGAAGCGATATGTGAAAATGCGGACATATCTTGTCAACTCCCGAAAGTTCCGATAAAAACCTGTCCGTTAAAAGCCCGGGCTCCAGGGAACTTAACCTTATCCTCAAAAGACCTTCTATTGCGGCACATTCCTTTATCACGTTTATGAGGTCTTCGTTAAAGAAGCCTCCGTCCTTGGTAAGTTCGTTATAGCTTTTTATCTTTCCGTTCTCATCGGGATGAAAATCTATTCCGTAAGAGCTTACGTGAATTCCGGTAAGCACGATCTCCTTACATCCGTTTGCGACGATGTTCTTGACTTCTTTTATGACCTCTTCGGGTTTCCTCGACCTTATTCTTCCCCTTGCAAGAGGTATCGCACAATAGGAACAGAACTGGTTGCATCCGTCCTGGATCTTTACAAAACATCTTGTCCTTACGGCGGATTCCTTAAGGCACATGTCCTCATATTCGGGATCTGTGCTGATATCGTGAACTTCGACCGCCTTTTCTTTGTTGTCAAAATATTCCTTTATGATCTCCGGAAGTTTAGCCTTGTTGTTATTGCCGATTATGATATCCGCAAAGCCGTCATCTACTGCACCCTGCGTGTCCGTTTGAGCATAACAACCCGCTGCGACTATGAGTGCATCGGGGTTTTGTTTTTTTGCTTTGTGTATCATCTGGCGGCTTTTTCTGTCGGCTATGTTGGTAACTGTACATGTATTTATGACATATATGTCTGATTTTGTGTCAAATGGCACAATCATATAGCCGTTTTCGGCCATTATTTGTTGCATATATTCCATTTCATACTCGTTTACTTTGCATCCGAGGTTCCTAAATGCTACCTTTTTTCCGTTTGTTTGCACGAATTTTTGTCCTTTTTTCGGATTGACTTTTAATATTTCAACCTTTAGTATATAGTCAGAAGGTATGAAATTGAAGGAGGAATTAAAATGAAGACAGTACAGATTTCATTAAACTCAATCGACAAAGTTAAATCTTTTGTAAATGATATCACAAAGTTCGATTATGACTTCGATCTGGTATCAGGCAGATACGTTATAGATGCAAAGTCTATCATGGGTATCTTCAGCCTTGATCTTTCAAAGCCCATCGATCTTAACATTCATGCTGAAGAAAATGTTGATGAGGTACTTGAGACATTGAAGCCCTATCAGATCTAATAAGGGCCGAGGCCGAAAATTACGGACGTATCCGACGGATACGTCCTTTTTTTGTCATTTTAGTCTATATGTATCACTTCATCCGTATCGATCGCCCTGTCAAAGAGCTCTTTAATACGGTCCTCAAGGTTCTTTTCATGTCTTTTTATGACATTGAGATTGGGCTTGGTGACGGGATGCTTTGCCACGAATATCGTACAGCAGTCCTCAAACGGCAATATCGAAGTTTCATATGTGCCTATCTTTTCAGAGATGGCTACGATCTCGTTTTTATCCATTCCTATAAGCGGCCTGAACACCGGTAACGTGCAGACTTCGTTGGTGACCGCAAGGGAATGGATCGTCTGTGAGGCAACCTGACCCAGGCTTTCTCCCGTTATAAGTCCCAAACATTCATTTTGTTTTGCCAGTTCTTCCGCGATCATCATCATATATCTTCGCATGATTATCGTTAGCTCATCATGCGGACATTTTTCGTATATATGAAGCTGGATATCCGTAAAGTTTATTACGTGAAGATCTATTGGCCCTGTATACTTTGATATTTCCTTTGCAAGATCCACGACCTTCTGCTTTGCTCTTTCAGATGTGTAGGGAGGAGCATGGAAATATACGGCATCTATCCTTACTCCGCGCTTTGCGATCATATAGCCCGCAACAGGTGAATCGATACCTCCCGATAAAAGCAGCATGGCTTTTCCGTTCGTTCCAAGAGGCATTCCTCCGGGCCCCGGAATTTCTTCGGAATAGATGAATATCTTTTCCCTTATCTCCACGTGTATCACAAGCTCGGGTTCATGAACATCGACCTTCATCTCGGGGAATCTGTCAAGGACCGCTCCGCCTATATTGGCGCTTGTTTCCATCGAATCAAGAGGATAGGCCTTGTTGGCCCGTCTTGTGACGATCTTGAATGTGACATTTCTGTCAGGAATATTCTCATTAATATAATCGCAGACCTTCTGTCCGAGCTCATCTATCGGGATAAGGTCACACCCTTCCATAGGACATATGCCACTTATTCCAAATACTGTCTTTAGCGCATCAGTCACTTCATCGTAATCAAATGCAGTCTTTGCATAGACAAAGATACGTCCGTCGCTTTTGGGGACGTCAAATTCTCCTTCGCACTTTGCAAGCACCGCCTTAATGCGGGATACAAGCGCATTTTCAAAGACATATCTGTTTTTTCCTTTAACGCCGATTTCCGCGTATTTGATCAAAAAAGCCGAAAACATATCTATTCTCCGTTATCGTTCTGGTTTATCAGTGAGGTTTGTATTTGCGAAGGACCGGGATAAGCTCATGCATTGCCTTAATCGCATCATCGATCTCATCCTTCGTTGTAAGTACCGAAAGGCTGAACCTTACCGTTGAATCAAGCAGGTTCTTTTCAAGGCCTATCGCACTGAGCGTTGAAGATACGCTCTTTTTGTGGGTAGAGCAGGCTGATCCTGCAGAAACATAAATCCCTTTATCTTCAAGAGCATGAAGCAGAACTTCCGCCCTTACATCCTTTACCGAAACACTTATGACATGGGGAGCTCCCATGATCCCGTCATCCGATACCCCATTTATGCTCACATCTTCAATATCAGTAATACCGTCGATAAGATGTTTTTTATGATCGTACATCCTCTTAACATCATCATCGAGGTTTTCATACATCATCTTTGCGGCAAGCCCCATGGCAGCGATCCCTGCAACATTTTCAGTTCCGGAACGCATATTGTTTTGCTGCCCGCCCCCGAGGATAAGAGGTTCGATCCTCAATTTTTCGTTAAGATATAAAAAACCGATCCCTTTGGGTCCGTGTATCTTGTGACCGCTCACGCTTAACATGTCAACGTTCATCTTTTTGGGATTGATCACGAATTTGCCGTAAGACTGAACAGCATCGACATGAAAAACTATATCCTTATTGATGCTCTTTATCAGTTCTCCCGCTTCTTTTACAGGCATGATCGAACCGATCTCATTGTTCACATGCATGATCGAAACAAGGATCGTATCATCTCTTACCGAATCCTTAAGCTCATCCAATGAGATGACACCGTACCTGTCGGTTCCAAGATAAGTGATGTCAAAGCCTTCTTTTTCAAGGGCTTCCATGGTCCGTAACACGGCAGGATGTTCAACCTTTGTGGTTATGATATGGTTTCCTTTTCTCCTTAAGGCATGTGCTGCACCCAAAAGAGCCATGTTGTCGGATTCCGTTCCGCAGGAAGTAAAGATTATCTCCTTTTCGGAAACCTTAAGCGTCTTTGCGATCTGCTCTTTTGCAGTCCTTATGTACTTTTCAGCATCAACACCTTTGTTGTGCATGCTGCTCGGGTTTCCGTAATCATCCGTATATATTTTTGTCATCAGCGCGGCGATCTCGGGAAAAACCTTCGTAGTTGCGCTGTTATCAAGATATATCTCTTTCATTTATCATTCTCCGAGATAAGAAAGGACAGACATAAGATACATTCCTGCCGTTTCCGTTCTCAGTATCCTCTTACCAAGGGTTATGGTTTCAAAGCCCGCGTTTAAGGCTTCATCTATCTCCGTATCCTCAAAGCCTCCCTCGGGTCCTATAAATATTGCAACCTTTGAACCCTTTTTTATTCCTTCAAGGAGTTTTCTTGTATGTTCCATATCTTCTGCCATCTCATAAGGAAGCAACAGAACATCACAGTTTTCGGCTGCATATTTAAGGGCGTTTTTATATTCCATGGGCTCTGCAACCTCGGGGATTATCCCACGTTTTGATTGCTTGGCCGCACTTTGCGATATCTCGTTCCATCTTGCCGTCTTTGTTTTTGCTTTCTTTTCATCAAGCTTAACAACGCATCTTTTCATGCAGACGGGTATGATCCTGAACACTCCTAGTTCCACATTCTTTTGAATGACTGTCTCGAACTTATCTGATTTCGGAAGACCCTGAAAAAGAAAGACCTTCGTTTCAAGTTCGTGTGAATCTTCATTTATGAAGAGCAGTTCACAGATAACCTGATCATCTTCAAATTCCCTGACGGCACACCTGTATTCTTTACCATTAAAGCCGTTTGAAACATTAAGCTCCTCGCCCGGCTTCATCCTCAGAACGTTTTTTATGTGGTTAACGTCACTTCCGCTTATGATAACGGTCTTATTATCTTTGTTTATATTCTCATCATCTGCAAAGAACTGATACATCTTATTCCCTGACCGCCGTTACGGATCTCCATTCACCTTGTGAATTAACTTCCTTTACCGTCAATCCGGCCTTTTCCATTGCCTCAATGACGATCTTTTCTTTTCCTTCTATTATTCCCGAAGTTATATATACACCGCCGTGTTTAAGCTGGTTTACTATGACCGGTGTTAAAGGAACAAGCACATCCGCAAGGATATTAGCCACCACGATATCATAGCATTCATATCCAACTTCATCCTGAACCTGCTTTTCGGTAATGATGTTTCCTATAAGCAGTTTGAACTTTTCATCGGGAATCCCGTTTTGTTCCATATTATCCCTTACCGCATCGACTGCGCAGGGATCAAGGTCCGTTCCGACTGCTTTTTCCGCACCGAACATTAACGACAAAACGGCAAGTATCCCGCTTCCTGTTCCGACATCCAAAAGACGGGTTTGCGGTGTTACATACTTTCGAAGTTCCCTTATGCAAAGCTGGGTTGTTTCGTGGGCTCCGGTTCCGAATGCGGTTCCGGGATCTATATGCAGAATGAATTTACCCTTGTCTTCTTCCTTTACTTCTTCCCATGAAGGAATGACAAGGACATCCTCTATCGTGAACTGATGGAAATACTTTTTCCAGTTATTTATCCAGTCGATATCTTCCGTTTCGGTTACGGTAACGGTTCCTTCCCCGATATCGATGTTAAAGCTCCGAAGATCATCAAGCTCATTTTTAATATCTTTTAAAAGCTCTTCTTTTTTACTTAAGTCCTCGACAAAAAAGCTAAGATAAGCAACACCGTCATCTTCCTCTGTCTCCGGAAGAATATCCACAAACATCTGCTCCTTTTCAAGTGCGGTAAGAGGAACCTTATCCTCTATCTGGGCACCCTCAAGTCCTATGTCGTAAAGCGTGCTTATCACTATATCTTCGGCCTCAACCGTTGTCTTTACTCTGAACCTCAGCCACTTCATCCTTAAGGTCTCCTGATCTTTTCCTTACTTAGCGTAGTACCCGGCAATCCTTGTCACCGCTTTTATGACGGATTCAACATCCTCATCGCTCATCGCATAGTAAAGCGGAAGTGAAAGCATCTCATCATACAGTTTCTCGGCATTGGGACATAATCCCTTTTTGTATCCTCTTCTTTCATACTCGGGGAAGTAGTATACGGGAATGTAATGCACGTTGCAGAACACGTTCTCTTTAGCAAGAGCATCAAAAAACTGCCTTCTGTTTATGCTGATCTTTTCGGGAATTATACGAAGGATATAAAGATGTCTTGTCGTATCCGATTCCGGTATCTCTTTCTGAACGAATATATTATCAAGCTTTGAAAAAGCCTCATCATATCTGGCTACTATTTCTTTTCTTTTCTTTGAGAACATGGGCAGCTTATCAAGCTGGCTTATCAAAAGGGCCGCCTGAATATCGGTCATCCTGTAGTTATAACCCATATCGACCATTTCATAATACCAGGGACCATCTATCTCATGTTCCATTAAAGAAGCATCCCTTGTAATACCGTGAGATCTGTATAAGAGAAGTTTTTTATAAAGGCCTTCATCGTTTGTAAGAACGGCTCCGCCCTCGCCTGCTGTTACCGTCTTTACGGGATGGAACGAAAAGGTAGTCATATCGGCGATCGATCCGTTGGGCTTTCCTTTATACTTTGTTCCTATTACATGGGCACCGTCTTCAATAAGTGTGATGTTATTCTTGTGACAGTGCTCCAAAAGCTCATCAAGACATACCGACTGTCCGGTATAATCTACAGCAACTACAGCCTTTGTCTTGGGCGTGGTAAGCTTTCTGACGTTTTCGGGATCAATATTGTATGTCTCGGAATCAATATCAGCAAAAACCGGAGTTGCTCCGCAATACAGAGCACAGTTTGCTGATGCTGCAAAGGTTATCGGAGTTGTGATAACTTCATCACCTTCGCTGACACCTGCTGCCATACATGCTATATGAAGCGCTGCGGTTCCGTTTGAACATACAACTGCATACTTTGCTCCCGTTATGGCACAAAGCTTCTTTTCAAGTTCTCCTATCTTGGGACCGCAGGTCAGATAATCGGATCTTAATACATCAACAACCGATGAAACGTCGTCTTCATCAATGTACTGATGTCCGTAATATATCGGAGTTTTTCTTATCGGAGTGCCGCCTTCTATAGCAGGTTTTTCCATCATGGCTTCCTTTCTTTTGTGAGCGCTTTTTCAGTCTTCACCATCTGATGAACGTCCGGGCAGTTCATACTTTTTGCTGTATTGTTTTACAAGCTTTGTGAATTCATTGTTATTCTTATTTACTATCTCTTCTTCAAGTTCGTGAGCTCCGATCATTTCATTCTCCTGCAGAATGGATATTGCAATGTTCGAGCAGTGATCCGAAACTCTCTCGTAGTTGTTCAAAAGATCTGACAGGATAAATCCCATTTCAATTGAGCATTTGCCCTTGCGAAGTCTTTTTATATGGTGAGTCTTTATCTCCTGGTTCAGCATGTCGATGACTTCCTCTATGGGCTCGACATTGGTAGCAAGCGATCTGTCCGTACGCTCAAACGCATCAAAAGACATTGTAACTATATCCTTTACGGCATTGGTATATACCGCCAGTTCTTCTTCGGCTTTTTTGGAGAATTTAAGGCCCTTTTCGGCTTTTTCCCTGGCGGTCTCCATGATGTTTACGGCATGATCGGAGATCCTCTCAAAGTCACCTATGCTGTGAAGTATGATGGTAAGCTGGGTCGAATCTTCCCTGCTCATTGGATGTGATCCAAGCTTAACAAGATAACTTCCAAGTTCGTCCTCATAGTGATCTACCACATCCTCAAGATCAACTACCTTCTTTGCCTTTTTTTCCTTATAATCCATCAAAAGATCTATAGCCGTAAAAAGCGCATCTCTTGTATGCTTAGCCATATCGACCGCAACCTGCTTTGACTGTGAGATCGCAAGTCCGGGTGATGCCAAGAACCTTTCATCCAAAAGCTTTATGTTTCTCTTGGCCTCAATACCCTTTAATTCCTTTTCTTCCTCAGTTACGGGGATCGACAGATAAACCGGCTTTAAAAGAAGTTTGCCAAAGGGGAATAGCACAACTGCTGAAGCTATACTCAAACAGGTGTCAAAGACCGCGATACCGACCGCAGTTGAATTCTTTTCAAGGAAGCCGAACCTGAATATTACATTAAGTGAATAGAAGATCACAAAGAACAGAACGCCCCTTATTATGTTGTAATAAAGGTGTATGAGTGAGGATCTTCTGGCATTACGCGTCGTTCCAATGCTGGATAATAGTGATGTTGCACAGGTTCCTATATTGGCTCCTATCATAAGAGGGATCGCTGTTCCGTAGGTAATGAGTCCTGCCGTTGAAAGTACCTGCAGCATACCGATGGTAGCGGATGAAGACTGTATCATTGCAGTCAGCAGCACACCGATAAGCACTCCTATAAACGGATTAGAGAATATCATCATCAGGTGTGAAAATCCCTGTGATTCGGACAAAGGAGCAATGCTTTCAGACATCGTCTTCATACCGAAGATCAGCACGGCAAATCCCACGAATATAAGTGCGAGATTCTTCCTTTTGGTATTTTTTGAAATGAGTATGATAAATACACCGATGATCGCCAGGATCGGTGCGAAGCTTGTCGGCTTTAAGAACTGCAAAAACAGCGAAGCATCAGAGCCTACGGATGAAAGTGACATTACCCAGGGCGTTACCGTGGCACCGATGTTTGCACCTATGATAACGTAGACCGCTTTGGCAAGTTCCATGATGCCGGAGTTGACGAAACCGACTATCATTACCGTTGTCGCAGACGATGACTGCATAAGCGCTGTGACCATGGCACCCATTGCAATTGCCATAAACCTATTGGAGGTTATCTTTCCGAGTATTCCCTCGAGTTTTCCTCCGGATGTCTTTTTAAGCCCGTCTCCCATCACGTTTATTCCGTAAAGGAAAAGAGCCAGTCCGCCTATAAAGTTAAAAATGCTAAATAAATCCATACCTATACCATTATAGTAAGTTGCTTATCATAGTGTCCAGTATTTCACCTGTCGAATTAAGTATTGTCCTGGTGTCCTTTTCAAGCATTCCCGATACTTTGTATCTGTATGTAAACCTCAATAGTTTGGGATTGAACGAAAGGCCCTTGTGTTCCATGATGACATTGCTTATGCCCTCCGGGTTTATTGGCGCATCCGGTCTTATCGCAAATTCTATCGTTCCGCCTCTTCCCTTGACATCGGTAATATATAACCTGTGGGCATTTACCCTTATAAGTGAGATCCTTATGAGGTTATCGGCACTTTCAGGAACGGTTCCGAACCTGTCCAAAAGCTCATCCCTCATATCATCCGCTTCTTCTGCGGTCTCTATCCCCGCTATCCTTTTATATATATCAAGCTTCTGAACTTCATTGACTATATATTCGGGCGGGATATAAGCATCGACATCTATATCCACGGTCGTATCAAAGTCCGTGGTTACTTCTTCACCCTTAAGATGTTTTACAGCCTCGTTCAGCATTTTGCAATACAGATCATAACCAACGGCACTCATATGCCCGTGCTGGGTCTTTCCGAGGATATTTCCGGCCCCTCTTATCTCAAGGTCCTTCATCGCGATCTTGAATCCCGATCCGAGATCCGTAAATTCCCTGATGACCTCTAGTCTCTTTTCAGCCACCTCCTTAAGCAGCTGATCCTTTCTGTACATAAGGAAAGCATATGCGGTTCTGTTGCTTCTTCCTATCCTTCCCCTTAACTGGTAAAGTTGCGAAAGTCCCATCCTGTCGGAATCGTGGATGATCATCGTATTAACGTTTGAAATGTCCATGCCCGTTTCGATGATCGTCGTCGATACAAGGACATCGATGTCATGATTTATAAAATCATACATTATGTTCTCAAGATCTTTTTCCTTCATCTGCCCGTGAGCATATTCAACTCTGGCTTCCGGAACAAGCTTTTGGATGGACGAGGCAACATCGGCTATGTTATTGACCCGGTTATATACATAGTATACCTGGCCGTTACGCGCAAGTTCCCTGACTATGGCTTCCCTAACCATCTCTTCGTTATACTCAAGGACATAGGTCTGGATCGGAAGCCTGTCTGCCGGAGCCTCATCAAGCACAGACATATCCCTTATCCCGACAAGACTCATATGGAGGGTTCTAGGGATGGGCGTTGCACTCAGAGCAAGAACATCGACCGTCTGCTTTAACTTCTTAATCTTTTCCTTGTGGGAAACGCCGAAACGCTGCTCCTCATCTATGATAAGAAGCCCCAGGTCCTTAAATGAAACGTCGTCCGATAACACCCTGTGGGTTCCGATGACTATATCTACCATACCCTTTTTTAAATCGGATATGGTCGTCCTTACCTCCGATGCGGTCCTGAACCTTGAAAGAAGATCTATCCTTACGGGGAAGTTTTTCATTCTCTGGATAAACGTATTGTAATGCTGCTGCGCGAGGATCGTTGTGGGTACCAGCAAAACGACCTGCTTCCCGTCCTGTACGGCTTTAAAAGCAGCCCTTATCGCGATCTCCGTCTTTCCGTACCCGACATCTCCGCATATGAGACGGTCCATTATTCCGGGAGATTCCATGTCGCGCTTGGTATCCTCTATAGCAGTGAGCTGGTCATCCGTTTCCTCAAACGGGAACATCTCTTCAAATTCCTTTTGCCATACGGTATCCTTGCCGAACTGATAGCCCTTTGTGTTCTGCCTTAGTGCATAAAGCTCCACCAGATCCTTTGCTATCTCTTCGGTCGCTGCCTTAACCTTTGCTTTGGTGTTGGTCCATTCTTTTGAACCGAGCTTGTTTATCTTTGGCTTCTTAGCATCCGAAGAAGCATACTTTTGAAGGACATCAAGTCCCGTTGCTAGGACATAAAGATTCCCTCCGTCCCTGTATTCGATCTTGATGTAGTCCTTTCTTATATGGTCTACCTCAATCTTTTCTATACCGCGGTATATGCCGAGTCCGTGCGTCTCATGAACCACGTAATCTCCGATGTTGAGTTCGTTAAAGTCACGTATTTGCTGGCCTTCGTACCTTCTTTTCTTTCTCTTTTTCTTTTTTTCCGCACCGAAGATATCCGTCTCCGAGATAACGGCAAACTTTAAGAGCGGATATTCAAACCCGCGGCTTATATGCCCGTAGTAGGTCTCAATCTCTCTTGGAAGGAGCTCTCTTTCGGAGTCCTCCGAGTAAAATGCGTTAAGTTCGTTGTCCCTAAGGTCGTTGGCAAGTCTTTGGGCTCTAGTCCTTGACCCCGAAAGCAAAAGAACCCTGTATCCCTGGTCTTTATACTTTTTAAGATCTTTTACCAGAGCTTCAAAGCTGTTGTTGTATCCCGGGATCCCCTTAACGGTAACGTTAAGTTTAAACGATGGTTTAAGCAGCGATCCTGACAGGGAATTCTTCATATCAAGCGAAGTAAGATATGCCGTGTGGAATTTGGATATCTTTGCCATCACGACGGGAAGCGTAAGAAGGATTCCTGCCTGTCCCGGAAGAGAGTAACCCTTTTCGACCCTGCTTTTCATGCTGTCGGTAAACTCAAGCTCGATCGCCTTTGCATGCTCCTCGATCCTTGCAGGTTCATCAAGGAATATCACTGTTTCCTTAGGATCAAAAAGTCCCGTGAGCGAATCCGTTTCCTTGTAAAAATATCCGATATAAGAATCAAGGTTTATAAGATTCCTGAACTCGGTTATCTCTTCTTTAAGCGCCCTTACATCCGAATCGATCCTGTGGGCTTCCTCAGTTTTAAACTCACTTCTGAACTGCTCTTCGCACTTCTTTGCTTCGCTGAGGATCTTTTCAAGTCCTTCTCTTATCTCCTTATCCGTAAGCAGGATCTCGGTTGCGGGATAGATCTTTATCTCATCAAGCTGTTCAACGGATCTTTGTGATCCGATATCAAAACTCCTTATGGAATCGACATCATCTCCCCACAGTTCTATACGGAAGGGGTTTTCTTCCGTAAGGTCAAAGATGTCTACGATACCGCCTCTTATGCTGAAGTCTCCGGGATTTTCAACCTGATAGGACTTTACATATCCCATCATGACCAGTTTTTTTGCTATTGCTTCTTCCGATATGGTCTGACCCTTAAATATCGAAAGCGTGTTGTTCTTAAACACATCGGACGGGATCTGGGGCGCCATCAGGGCATCAAATGTCGTTACGATTGTAACCGATTCGTTGTTAATGATCTTTTTAAGACATTTCATCCTTTCGGCAGTCAGCCGGTTGCCCCTTATATCAGCCTGATAAAAGATAAGGTCCTTTGCGGGAAATGATATGACATCTCTGTCATAAATCTTGTAATCTTCGACTATCTCCTTTAAGCGTATATCGTTATGAGTAACTATGAGCTTGTATTTGAAATTTTCGGACAGACCGAAAACGGCATGGAGCTTTGAAGACTCCATGCATCCCGAAAGCAGAACTACTCCGCCGTCTTTATGAAGTTTTGATGATAGGGTATCAAATTCACCTATCTCATTTAATACTTCTTTTAATGTGTTCATCTTATTCTTCGGAACTTACTTTTTCACTGTCCGGAGCCTTTTTGGGAACCTTCCTGTTATACGTGTTCATTGCTCCTTCGACATCGTCTTTTAGTATGAGCCTTATCGCCTCGGATGCCTGCCTTAATCCGTCTTTCATTGCGTCTTTTTCTTCGCTTTTGAAATGTCCGAGCACATAGTCTGCAAGATCCATCCTCGAAGGTTTCTGACCCACTCCGATGCGGACACGTTTGAATTCCTCGGTTCCGATATTCTTTATGATGTTCTTAAGTCCGTTATGTCCGCCGGCGGATCCCTTCGGGCGCACTCTTATGTATCCCGGAGGAAGTTCTATATCATCCGAGATCACGATGAGTTCTTCGGAAGGATTGATCTTGTAATAATCCGTCAGCTCTCTTATGCTTTCACCCGAAAGGTTCATAAACGTTAGAGGCTTTACAAGAAGGACTTTTTGGCCTTCTATCATTCCTTTTCCGACAAGCGCTTTATGCTGGATGGTAGTGACACCTATCCCGAATTCATCAGCCAGTTCGTCTATCAGCAAAAAACCGATATTATGTCTTGTTCCGTCATATTCTTTTGTGGGGTTTCCCAAGCCTGCGATAATATACATCTTCTTATCCCTTTTTTGCGTGCATACATTAGAAATTATACCATTTTACAGTGTTTCTTGAAAGCATCCGGTGTTTCTTGAAAAATAAATGAGGCTGCAGAATATCCGCAGCCTCTCATAATACTCTTTGTTGATATTTTAAATTATATAGCGGTCACTACGCTCGACAACTATACGTATTCCGTCCTCTCCCACATGGTTTGAGTTGGCTCTTATCGTGCCATGGCTTTCTACGATACAGTTCTCGATATAGGTGTTATCTCCGATATAAACATCATTGAGGATTATCGAGTTCTTGATCGTACAGTTGTTTCCGACATAGGCCTTTTTGAAGATGACCGAATTCTCAACCACACCGTTTATGATACATCCCGAAGAAATAAGCGAGTTCCTTACCTGTGAACCGTAATTGTACTTTGCAGGAGGAAGATCGTCAACCTTTGAATAGATATCAGGATATTCTTTGAAGAAATAATCCCGGTTTTCCTTCTTAAGGAAGTCCATGTTGGTCTCAAAATAGTCTTCAACAGTAGCTATGTTTCTCCAGTAGCTGTCTATCTTATAACCGTAGATCCTCTTGAGGTTCCTGTAGCGGATGAGGATATCCTTAACAAAATCATATCTGTCCTCTTCCTTGCTCTTTTCGATCATCTCGATGAGCTGACGGCGGCGGATAACGTAGATACCGCAGGAGATGGTGTTGGAACGAGCAACAACGGGCTTTTCTTCGAATTCCTCGATCCTGCACTCTTCGTTCATCTTAATGATACCGAATCTGTCAACGTTTACATCGGCGGGCATATCCTTGCAGACAACCGTGATGTCAGCTTTCTTTTCGATATGGTATTCAAGAACCTTGTTGTAATCTATCTTGTATACGCAGTCACCTGATGTGATGACTACATAAGGCTCATGCGAGTTCTTTAAAAAAGAAAGGTTCTGGGCGATCGCATCAGCCGTTCCCCTGTACCAGGAATTATTCTCTGCAGTAACGGCGGGAGTAGATACAAACAAACCTCCCTGCTTACGACCGAAGTTCCACCATTTTGAAGAACTTAAGTGTTCGTTCAGGGAACCGGCATTGTACTGTGTCAGAACGGCAACCTTTTGTATGCTTGAGTTCGTAAGGTTACTCAGGGCAAAGTCGATACTGCGGTAACTACCCGCGATAGGCATGGCGCAAACCGCTCTTTTCGATGACAATTCTTTCATGCGGTAACTGTTTCCGCCCGCTAAGATTATTCCTATAGCTCTCATTATTCGTCACCTGCCTTATTCTTATTGAGTGTTCTGCCGCTTGAAAGCTCATTACCCGGATAATCGGCTTCAACCGTATCACCGAATATGCAGACGTTCTTTCCTATCGTCACTCCGGAAGGAATGGTCGTCTTTTCTCCTATACAAACAAGCCCGTGATTGTAGATGTGGGGATCCGTTTCGTTCTCAACTTCGTCGCCCATACCTATCTTTACGGCATCGCCGATGATGGTCGCTTCGGCGACAACAGCCTTGTTGATCTCACATCCCAAACCGATCTCTGTCTGGTTCATTATGATCGAATCACGTATAACGGTGTCTTTTCCTATGGTAACACCGCATCCTATAACGGAATTGAATACCTGACCGTAAATGTTCGATCCTTCACCGATTATGGATTTTTCTACAAATCCGGTATCTGCGATATACTGCGGAGGCAGGATCTCTGCTTTCGTATATATCTTCCAGTATTCTTCGTAGAGGTTAAACTCGGGAACAATGTCGATAAGCTCCATGTTGGCTTCCCAGAATGACTGAAGCGTTCCGACATCTTTCCAGTAACCGTTGAATTCATATGCATACAAAGGACATCCCTTATCATGGCAGTAAGGAATGATGTGTTTTCCAAAATCAAGTCCGGACTGGTCCTGATTTGTCAAAAGAGCTTCTTTTAAAGTGCTCCAGTTAAATATGTAAATACCCATTGAAGCAAGGTTAGAACGTGGATTTTCGGGCTTTTCTTCAAAGTCGGTGATCCTGCGGTCCTCATCGGTTATCATGATACCAAATCTCTTTGCTTCTTCCATCGGAACGGGCATAACGGCGATAGTCACGTCTGCGCCCTTTTCCTTATGGAAATCGAGCATTACTTCATAGTCCATCTTATAAATATGGTCGCCTGAAAGGATAAGAACGTACTCGGGATTAAAGCTTTCCATATAATCTATGTTCTGGAAAATGGCATTGGCTGTACCCGTGTACCAGTCGGTCTTTGCGATCTTTTCATAAGGAGGAAGAACTGAAACTCCACCTATATTTCTGTCAAGATCCCACGGAATACCTATCCCGATATGGGAATTAAGGCGAAGAGGCTGATACTGGGTAAGAACTCCCACGGTATCAACACCCGAATTAATGCAGTTACTTAAAGGGAAATCAATGATCCTGTACTTTCCTCCGAAAGAAACGGCAGGTTTTGCCATTTTCGAAGTCAATACCCCTAATCTGCTGCCCTGACCGCCTGCAAGTAACATGGCAATCATCTCTTTTTTGATCATAGCAACCACCTCTGTACATTTTTAAGGAACGATACCGTGATCCACGGCTAAAATCGCTCCCGGAAGCGTATCGATAAAGACAGATACACTGGATACATTATATCATATATTTTTTTCAAAGTGAATGATTTTTACAAACATTTTGCTATTTTCCCTAAATTTTCTGTTAATTTTACACAAATTGCACAAAAAATCTCAAATTTGATTTTTCAATAATAAATACTATAATGAATGCATGTATAAATTAGACTTCAAAAAACCAGTAAACATATTCTTTTGCGGCATCGGCGGAATAAGCATGAGCGGACTTGCACATGTACTTCTGGATGCCGGTTTTAACGTATCGGGTTCAGACCGTTCCTCAAACGAGCTGACTGATGAGCTTACAAAGCTCGGTGCAAAGATCCATATAGGCCAGGCGGATACGAACATAACTCCCGATATCGACGTATTTGTATATACCGCCGCTATTCACAGGGATCACCCTGAATTCATAAAGGCCCTTGATCTTGGGATCCCCATGATGACGCGTGCCGAATTGCTCGGACAGATGATGAAGAACTACCCTCTTCCCGTTGCAGTTTCAGGTACTCACGGAAAGACCACCGTAACATCAATGATCTCCGAGATCCTTCTTAAAGCCCAAAAGGATCCCACTTTGTCGGTGGGCGGTATCCTTGATTCCATAGGAGGCAACATAAGGATCGGTCATTCGGATATTTTCGTTACCGAAGCATGCGAATACACGAATTCATTTCTTGATTTCTTCCCAAAAGTATCGATCATCCTTAATATAGAAGAAGATCACCTTGATTTCTTTAAGGACCTTGATGATATAAGGAACTCTTTCCACAGATTCGCTCTCCTTACCCCAGCGGATGGAGTGGTTATAATAGGAGGGGATATAGAAAACAAAGAGCAGATCCTTAAGGATGTTCCTTCAAAAGTCCTGACTTTCGGCTCGGATAACAGGTCTGACTATTACCCCGAGAACATCACTTACGATGAAAGCGGAAACGGACGATTTACCGCGGTTTCTCCCGATGGCAAAAAAGAAGAATTCTCTCTTTCCGTTCCCGGATATCACAATGTTATAAACGCGCTTTGTGCGATAGCATTTGCCGATCATCTCAATATAGAAAGAAGTGACACCAAAGCCGCTCTTAAAGCTTTCGGTGGAACAAAAAGACGTTTTGAATACAGAGGATCCGTCAACGGTTTTGCCGTTATTGACGATTATGCGCACCATCCTTCCGAGATAAGGGCTACTTTAAATGCCGCTAAAAACTATCCCCATAAAAAGCTCTGGTGTGTATTCCAGCCTCATACTTATTCAAGAACAAAGGCTTTCCTTGATGATTTTGCAGATGCTCTTACACTTGCAGATGCCGTTATCCTGGCAGATATATATGCCGCAAGGGAAACGGATACCCTCGGTGTAAGCTCCAAAGACATCTGTGACAAGCTTGATAAGCTTGGTACCGAAAGCTATTATTTCCCTTCTTTTGAGGAAATTGAAAAATTTGTTTTAAAAAATATTTCACCCGGTGATATGTTGATAACCATGGGTGCCGGAGATGTCGTAAACATCGCAGATGATCTTGTCCGATAAAGATTGTCCACGTTATCCACAAAAGATGACCCTTTCGGAAGGCACATCTTCTGTGGATAATTTTTTGCAAAAAAACGCCCTTTGAGATACAATTCCACATTATCCACGTTATCCACAACATCTCGAAACCCTTGATTTTACTGGGTTTTTCGTGAATTTGCCTATTTCATTTCCATAAAGTTCGTGATATGATATCCATGCTTAAGAAAATAAAACGGATGTGATTGTAAATGAGTGATTTTAAGGTTTACCAGGATTATTGTCTTGATGCTACTTTGGTGTCCAATGCTTTCATTGACAGCTATATGAAAGATGCCAACGATGCCCAGCTCAAGATCTATCTTTATCTGCTTCGTGTTCTTTGCGCACATAAAAGCTGCAGTATCTCAGATCTCGCTGACAAGTTCAACTATACCGAAAAGGACGTTACCAGAGCATTAAAGTACTGGGAAAAAAACGGCTTGCTGTCCCTTGAATACGACGGATCGAAGAATCTTAAGGGCGTAAGGCTCCTTGATATAAGCTCAGATCCCGATGACCTTGGATCATCTTCAAGGAACGATACCATAACTCTCGCTCCCATCGTACAGATCCCTTTAAGAACAGAGCCCAAGGAAGTAACGGCAGCTCCTGCTCCAAGAACTCCTTCTGCGGTTAAAAAGGACTATTCTGCCGATGATGTTTATGCTTTCAGAAATTCCGACAGCTTCAGCGAGCTTATATTTGTAGTGGAGCAGTATCTTGGCAGAACCTTAACTCCCACTGATATAAAGACCATGCTCTATATAAAGGATGAACTTGGTTTTTCATCCGAACTTATAGATTATCTTTTTGAATATTGTGTCGGAAAAGGCAAGAAAGATATCCGTTATATCGAAAAAGTAGCCCTTACATGGCATGAGCAGGATATCCATACTCCCAAAGAAGCTTCAAAGAACGCATATAAATACGACAAAGAAGTATACGATATCATGAAAATGCTCGGCAGAAACTCATCCCCCACAAGGTCTGAAGCAGGCTATATAAAAAGATGGACCGATGAGTACGGATTTGATACATCGGTGATAGCAGAAGCCTGCAACAGAACAGTTCTTGCTACCGACTCTCACCGTTTTGAGTATGCCGACAAGATATTAAAATGCTGGAATTCCGAAGGAATACATACCCTGTCCCAGATAGGCCTTTCCGACGAAAAGTTTGCCGAAAAAAGGAATTCTCCTTCCGGAAACAGCAAAGCACAATACAGACAGTTCACTCACAGGTCTTCATCTCCATACTCCGACCTTGAAAAAGAACTTCTTAGCAACTAGGAGAGCCCCGTGTCCCTGACTAACAGCCAGTACGATTCCATAATCAGTGAATACGATCGCAAAAGAGCCCGAAAAGAGCGCGAATACCAGGAGCGCCTTGATCTTGTAAACGAAAGGGTTGAAGGATACAGCGAACTCGGACGGCAGATCGCAGCACTTGGAGTCTCTTCAGCCAGGGCTCTTCTTTCGGGGCAGATGGATTCTCTTTCGGATGTAAACAGACAAATAGACGAGCTTTCTCAAAAAAGAAAGGATCTTCTTGTAAAAGCAGGTTATCCGGAAGATTATCTTACCGTAAAATATGATTGTCCCGACTGTCAGGATACGGGTTATATAAACGGCGCAAAATGCCACTGCCTTAAACAGGCGATCATTTCCGTACTGTACTCACAGTCCAATATCTCCAAACTCCTTAAGAGCGAAAACTTTGATACTCTCTCTTATGACTATTACGAGGGCGAGGATCTTAACCGTTTCAGGGCGGCAGCATCTGCGGCCCGTTCTTTTGTTGATAATTTTGATAAGGACTATCAGAATCTTCTGTTTTGTGGTACAGTAGGTACCGGGAAATCATTTCTTTCATGCTGTATAGCCGGGGAATTACTTGATCGTGGTCACAGCGTAATCTATTTTTCTGCAGTTGAATTGTTTGAGGTCCTCTCAAGCGCCATGTTTAATAACAAAAACGCTGATGAGGCATACAAAACACGCTCGAATCTTTACGAATGCGACCTTCTGATCATTGATGATCTCGGAACTGAACTTACGAACAGTGCCGTGGTCACAGAACTGTTCTCACTAATTAACGAAAGACATCTGTCACACAGATCCACGGTAATCTCGACCAATCTTTCTTTGGACGCTCTCCGTGACAGGTATGACGACAGAGTCTTTTCACGTATCGCTGAGCGCTATGAAATGTACAGGATCCAGGGTCCGGATATCCGAATGCTCAAGCGGTCGGGCCTTGCAAAAAATCGAAAGGAATAATCTATGTCAGAACGTGAAGAAACACGTAACTTGGAAACAATACCCGTAGGTTCCTTAAGGATCATCCCACTTGAAGGATGTAAATCACTTGGTGAAAAAGTCGACCAGTATCTTGTAAGGTGGCGTACACAGCGGGAAAGCGAACACAAAAATTCCCTTGCCTTTTCAGGCTATCAAAGAGACTCATACATTCTGCCTGCCAGAGTTCCGCGTTTCGGTTCAGGTGAAGCAAAGGGCATGATCCTTGAATCTGTCCGCGGTGCAGATCTTTATCTTTTGGTGGATGTCGCTAACTACTCATTAACATATTCACTTTGCGGTTTTAAAAATCATATGTCTCCCGATGATCACTATCAGGATCTTAAAAGGATCATCGCTGCTGTCGGAGGAAAAGCAAGAAGGATAACCGTCATAATGCCTTTCCTTTATGAATCAAGACAGCACAAGCGTACAGCAAGAGAATCCCTTGACTGCGCACTCGCACTTCAGGAAATGGTCAAGATGGGTGTAGACAACATCATCACGTTCGATGCTCATGATCCCCGTGTCCAGAATGCGATCCCTCTTAACGGATTTGAGACGGTTCCCGTTTCATACCAGTTCATCAAGGGTCTGCTCAACAGGGTAAAAGGCCTTGAGATCGATGCTTCACACATGATGGTAGTGAGCCCTGATGAAGGCGGAATGAGAAGAGCCATCTACATGGCAAACGTGCTCGGCCTTGATATGGGTATGTTCTATAAAAGAAGAGATTACACAAAGGTCATCGATGGAAGAAATCCCATCGTGGCTCACGAGTTTTTGGGATCTTCGGTTGAAGGAAAAGATATCATTATCGTTGATGACATGATCTCATCAGGTGAGAGCGTACTTGAAGTTGCTTCGGAATTAAAGAAAAGAAAAGCAAACCGCATATTCATCTGCGCAACATTTGGACTCTTTACGGGCGGCATCGAAAAGTTCGACAAGGCTTATCAGGACGGCATCATAACTAATGTTCTTACGACAAACCTCATCTATCAGACTCCCGAGCTTTTGGGAAGAGAATGGTATGTTGACTGCGATCTAAGTAAATACATAGCATACCTTATCGATACGCTTAATCACGATGCTTCCATTTCAGATCTTCTTAATCCCAACGAAAGGATCCAGCAGATCGTAACTAAGTACAAAAACGGAGAGCTTAACTCTTAAGCTCCCCCCTTAAAAACAAATATTTAAAGCAGCCGGTCAATCGGCTGCTTTTTTTGTCTTTGTAATGGAATCCGACAGCCTGTTATACAGATACATAACTGCTTTTACAACCGTATTGTCATATATTACCGCGCAGATGTATGAAAGGATAAGGCAGACTATGATGATCATTATTATGAAAAAGCTTAGATGTCCGTACTCGTATTCAAGTCTCCATCCAACGGGAAGGACAAATTTCATCAAAAGAAGTATGTGAACCAGCATGATGGAGAAGTTATATTTTGAGATCGACTCTATCACGATATTCTTTTTCCCAAAGACGTTTTTAAACCTATTGTAGAAAGCAAAAATGCCGGCACCGACAAGCCACATGTTCGGCGCCTGGTTACATGTGTAATAAAGAATATCGGGATCAAGGTATATCATGACAAACGAACATACCGCACCGAAGATCCCGAGGATCATGAACAGATTATAAAACCGTTTTGCATGTTCCGTATTCATGTAGTAACCAAGAAGAAAAAGACCCGTCCACGATGCTATTGGTGTCTCTATTCCGAACGAAAGCTTTAAAAGCGGAAGATACATGATAAGAACATTCACGATAAAGCCGGCAAGGAGCAGTCCGAAAAGAGCCTTTTCGGAAATGTGTTCAAGCAGTATCCTCAAAAACGGGGCAAGGATATAAAGCCCCAGTATCGTATATACAAGCCAGATATGCGGCATGTAATCGCTTTTGCCTGATAAAAGCTCTTTGAGGCAGCGCTTTAACCCTTCAGCAATTCCGTTTCCGAACATCTCCTTGGAATATCCCGTCGACATGTAAAGAACATAGTAGCAAAGTGTCGGAATGACTACGCGGACCATCCTTCCAAGATAAAAATCCTTAAGCGAACCTTTACCCGGTCTTAAGATGAGTGTACCGCTCAGCATTACATAAAGCGCATTGCAGGCAAGTGAAGCTGCAAGAACAAATCTTAATATCCCGTATCCTGCATCTCCTCTTTCGACATGAGGGATAAAGATATCGCATATCGAATGCATCATTATGACCATGATGGCTGCAACAGTCCTTACATGATCAAGTTCATATCTGTATGAATCATTCTTTTGCTTTCCGATAAATACGCTCTTTATAAAGCCCTGACTTTGCGTTTCTTCTTCAAACGAAAGCATCGAAAGGAACAATATTGCAAAGAACAATACGGCCTTTACGGCAAACCCCTTAAAGAATCCGCCCGTAAAGTAATATTTGGTATTTACCCTTCCGTCGCTTAGAGAAAGCTCATCTATCGTGCAGTCACCAAAGACGTTGACTCTCAAAAGTCCGAGCTCATAAGAAGATACCCTTACAAATGCCGAGTTCCGTCCTTTTTTTATAACAGAGCTTCTGCTCAGTTTTTCAGACAGATTATTGTCTCCGTTTTTTGTCCAGTAAACCTTGACCGTTATATCTTCATCTGCAGCCTTTTTAAGCTTTAAGTATACGCCTTTTGCACTTTGACCTATTCCTTCATACAAAAGGAAAGAATCTCCGCCGGGAACCGCTTTATACTCACCGCTTCCGGGATCAAAAGAAGCATCGTTTACCTCACAGTTTACCGCAAGAAGATCCTTCGATGATCCGCCGGATAAGGTAACATCTTTTTGGGCTCCGGGAAGTGATGTTACAAAGGCAAGCGCAAGTGATGCGATAAGGATGAGTGTTACTTTCAATAATCTGTTTTTGTTTACCTTATTATCCATATCAGGCTCACCTACATGCTTTTAACGCTCTTTTTGAGCGATTCGTATGTGCTCTTGAATATCTTTTCCGGAACTCCCTTTTCAAATACGTTGGGAAGTCCGACATATTGAAGTGTTTCCTTAAAGTACCAGTAGCTTTTGAGTGCCGTTATCTCCATATACTTTTCACATGCCTGCTCATAATCCTCGAGCGAAAGTGCATATATGTCAAGGGCAGCAAGAGCCGATGTTGCATATGAAATATAATAGCAGGGCTGAACAAAAATATGAGGGATATCAACCCATATATACACCTCGTCAAGTCCCATTACCGACTGGCCGTAATCATCGAGCAGTTCGGCATAATACTTTCCGAGTTCCTCTGTCGTTGCATCGGGGTTCTCATGAACATATATTTCAAATTCCGCAACAAGGCATGCCTGGTATGCAGCGCTCATAAGATTGGCTATCTCTACGCATTTAAGATAATTACCGGTCTCTTCACCGTATATGTCTTCGTAATATCTGCAGAACAAAGCCTCAAGTCCCTGGGAATGTATCTCGCTCGTATCAAGGTTTGAAAAGCTCTCCATATCATTTTCCTGTGTATAGTAAGAGTTGTTGTAGTGTCCGAACTCATGAACATAGGTAAACACATCTTGGCTTGTCACATAAGGCGAATCAAAGATATAGGCATCACCGTAGTAGGGAAGATCATACGTAAATCCTTTATCGGGCTTTGTCGGAGTACTCTTAAGATCAAAAAGATCACAGTCAAGAAGGTGTCCGAGTGACTTACGAAGCTCGGGATCAACTTCATCGATATACTCATAGATAGCCTCAAATGTTGCCCTGTCATCTTCTGTGATATATCCGGGGTCGTATTCGCTTATCCTGTTACAAAGATTCTGTGAACTTGTATAATATTCCTCACAAGTCTTTCTCATCTCCTTGCAGAGAGTCTTTACATCATCTACCGTGTAATCCCTTGCATAGACTGCATCATATGCGTATTCGGCATAGTTATCGTAGCCTTCCTCTTTTGCTATCTCATTTTCAAGGAGAACTATCTCCTTAAATATCTCGCCCATTACATCAGCCTTAGCTTTATACAGTCCGGCGTATATTTTTTTTACATCCTTGTAGGAAAGGGTTGCAGCTCTTTCATACAGCATATCAAGAGTCCACTCTTCGTCGTCATAATCGAAGTAGTACTCCTCCATGCTTGCCTGTTCATATTCACTCTGAAGGCTCTCAAGCTTAAGCGACCTGTCTTTTTCCTCGTCGGTCATTTCCTCGTATTCCTTTAACGAATCGACGATCGACGAATTAAGGACTGTATCTAGCGTTTCTTCATATGGTGAATTTGCTACGGTTCTTAATGCGGCAAGGAAAGCATCAGCATAGTCAAGAATATCCTCATGAATCCCTTCCTTAAGGTCAACAAGGTCATCATTTGCAACATCCTTGTAATATTCGATCTCAGCCATCCCGTAGCAGGTCTTCATGACTCTCAGGATCTCCACACCCTCCTCATAAAGACTGATGAGATGATCGGCCTCTTCATCGGATATCTCTTTTCCTTCTGCTTCTTTGGCAAGATCTTCCATCTCGGAGATGATCTCATCAAACCTGTCTGTGTCATAACTCAGCTCTGCCCTTTTTTCATAAGGAACATCCGAATGAACATTTGTCTGATATCTTGATATGGTCTTGTATAAATAAAGTGTGTAAGGAGATTTTTCATCAGTATATGTATTAACGAGCTCTATACCTGCCTCTTTGGCATTGTCTATACATACTCTGGAGAAGATATATCTTCCACTCCAGTCCTTAAATGCATCAAGATCTATGTAGATATCTTCATTGGTATATTCATAATCTCTGTACGCATTCGTATTTGAAACATAGGTACCCGAATACAAATAGCATCTGGCACCCCAGTTATCGAAATAGTCTTTGGACTCGGGGATCCTATCAAGTGCGGGAGCTATGATCTTCCTGAACTCGGTCTTGTAATACTGGGGATAATAGCCAAGATATCCGTCAAGAGTCTTTATGCCGTTATATTCAAGCACCGCAGGATAAAAGCCATATGCGACCGACCATTGTCCCGAATAATTGATGTCTTTTTTGGCCTTTTCAAAAAGGTCCTCGGAAAAGAACTCGTCATAAGTAAGTTCATTAGACGGTTTGTTGTGGACTATCCTCAGATACCTGTCATAGCAGGTATGGAAAAGATCGTTATAACGTGTATTTGAAAAAACTATTATAAGGATCGATATAAGTGCAAGGATTTCACATATCCATTTATGCTTGGGAATACGGTCATACAGTCTTTTAAGGACTATGAAAAATGCAACATACCAAAGGAAAGGATTTGAAAACTCTGTCCTTTGGAATTCAAAACCTTTTAACGGAGGCAGAATAAGCTCAAAGAGGTTCCTCATTGGTTCCCAATAGTAAAGTCCGTAGATCAGGGAATTAAACAGGATAAAGAGTAAAACTCCGTTGAAGCAGTCGGTAAATATCTTTTTTACCTGTTTTTCTTTGATATAAACAACGGTCTGATATACAAAGAACAAAAGACATACAGGCATCACAAAAAATCTGTGAACGCTGTCCGTATGCATATCACCGTATATTATGCTCTCTCCTATTCCGGAAAGGATACCAGAAAGACCAAGGCTTGGCTGTACCATGGAAACTCTTATCGTATCATGACCTTCGATCAGCATCATATAAAAGAGTCTGTACTCACACAGGATATAACCTGCCGAAAGAACAAAGACCGACAAAAGAACCTGCCATGGAAATTTCTTTTTAGCGATCCATCGATAAATAAAATAGATGAAGATATATCCGATAAAGAATATTCCAAGATACGAAAAATAACTCAAAAGAGGGTAGAGCAAAAGACAGATAAACCAGATAATGTTCGGCTTATTGACTATCTTTCGCATTATAAATACCAAAATGGGGATAGAAGCAAAGGCTATTCCGAAGTTAGGGAAAAGATTGAGGATACCATATGCAAATCCCATAAGGACAACAAGATGAGAATACTTTTTGTAATCATCCCTGAAGATATCACGCCCGAGGATCCATGCTCCAAACATGGCGATAAAGATCTTTAAGAACCAGCATGTGATGTAAGCTGCGTAATCCGGCAACAGGAAAAAGACCATCGTATAAAGATTAAATTCCGAGGGCAGAACATCCCTGCTTATTCCCGCAAGAAACGATGTGATCTCACCATGCGAAAAGAATGTTCCGCTGTCTTTCATCATCTTGTACTGGGGAATAAAAAGATCCAGATTATCATGCACGGATATAACACTGTTCCTGCCGGTAAGGATAAAAACAAGGCCGGCAAAAATGATAAATCCGATTATCGGTATAAGATAGAGCTTATCTTTAATTTTCTTCAAGTTTCTCCCGCTCCTTGCGGCATACTGTCATAAATCTGTACTCAAAATCCCTGCGGTTTTGGTTGTTGACCTGCGAAAGAGTAAGTCCCGTAAAGAAAGTCTGGAGTGCGGCTATCATAACAAATCCGCACACGATCAATGTAGGGAATTTAGCTACAAGTCCCGTTTCAAGGTAATCAACAAGCACCGGTACAAAGAATCCTATTCCGAAAAGTGCAAGTATCACGGCAACTATGCTAAAGAAAGCCATTGGTTTATAGTCCCGATAGAGCCTTACTATCGTGCTTAATACTTTAAATCCGTCTGAATACGTATTAAGCTTTGACTCCGAGCCCTCGGGTCTGTCTCGGTATTCAACCACAACATTATCTATCTGCATATTGTTCTGAACCGCGAATATCGTCATCTCGGTCTCTATCTCAAATCCTTTTGATAAAACGGGGAACGTTTTTACGAATCCGTAACTGAATGCCCTGAATCCCGTCATGATATCCTTTATCTTACAATCAAAAAGGTTATTTATCGTTGCACGGACCATGCTGTTTCCGAAGTTATGGAACGGTCTTTTGTTTTCCGTAAAATATGTTGAAGAAAGCCTGTCCCCGACGACCATATCGGAGTTATGCTCAAGCACGAGCTTTGACATCTCGGTTGCATATTCCATGGGGTAAGTATCGTCTCCGTCCACCATGATATAGCATTCGGCATCGATTTCCCTGAACATCCTTCTTATAACGTTTCCCTTTCCCTGCATAAACTCGTACCGTACTACGGCTCCGGCTTCTTTTGCGATCCTGTCGGTTCCGTCGGTCGAGTTGTTGTCATAGACATAGATCACGGCACCCGGAAGAGCCTTTTTTGTATCCTCTATGACTTTTTTGATCGTTTTGGATTCGTTGTAACAAGGGATAAGAACAGCTATTTTATCCATGTTGTTTCCTTTCCTTAGTTTATTTTACGGCAAGTTTTATGATCTTTTCGCAAAGCTCATCAAATGATATCCCTACAGCTGCTGCCTCCTGGGGAACAAGGGATGTGGGTGTCATGCCGGGAAGAGTATTTGCTTCAAGGCAATAGAATTCTTTAGTCTCATCATCCATCATGAAGTCCATTCTGGCA
Organism: Lachnospiraceae bacterium; assembly: GCA_024690205.1. Taxonomy (GTDB): domain Bacteria; phylum Bacillota; class Clostridia; order Lachnospirales; family Lachnospiraceae; genus JAILLW01. The sequence goes on from JAILCX010000088.1 coordinate 48,936, forward strand.
TATGAATTAAGTCTCATCGCCTTGAATACTTTTTCCGCACAGCGCTGCATATCTTCGGTAACTTTCGCCGGAAGATCGGCGGGACATGTTTCAACGGTCGCTCCTGCCTGGTACTTGTTCTTATAATCGTAGAAACCTACCTTGGGAGCTATCTCTATTATGGGAAGTGCTTTTCCGTCCATAACGCAGATAGAAAACTCTCTTCCCTTGATATACTGCTCGATGACCGCCTCATTATCGTACTTATATGCCTCATTCATGGCATTTTCAAAATCATCTTCGGAATTGGCTATCGATACTCCGACGCTGGATCCTCCGCAGGTTGCTTTTACAATACAGGGATAACCGACCTCGTTAACAAAGCTTCCGTTCTCAACCTGCTTTTTGTAATCTTCCTTTTTGATACGGATACCTTTGGGCGTCGGGATGTTATAAGCTCTGAACATATCCTTTGTCAGTCCCTTATCCATGCAAAGGGCACTGCTTACGTAATCGTTTCCGGTATATGTGATGCCCATGAGGTCAAAATATGCCTGTATCTTTCCGTTTTCTCCGTTTTCTCCGTGAAGCGCCATGAAAACAACATCCGCTTCCTGGCAGATGGCAATTACGTTGGGGCCAAAGTAACTCCTGCCTCCGTCAGATCGCATCGCTTTTATCTTTTCGATATCCGGATCGATCTCTTTTATATCCGCAATATCCCTGGTCCAGTCTCTTTCATCTTTGAAAAGGGCCTTGATACCCACTTTCTTTTCTTCTTCCGAAAGCTCATATCCCAAAAACGCATCGATGAGGATGACTTCATGGCCGTTCCTCTCAAGTGCTTTATAGATCTGCTTTCCCGTGATAAGGGAAACATCTCTTTCGGTGCTGGTCCCTCCTGCAAGTACAACAATCCTACTCATCGGTCTTTTGCCGCCTTTCTTTATCATTAAGCCGTGAGGCTTTCAACTATCTTTTCAAAATGCATTCCATGCGATGCTTTTATTAGGATCGAATCATTTCCCCGTAAAATACCGGGAAGCTCCTCCATCGCTTCTTCTTTGGTCTTAAAGTAATAAACGGCTTTGTCTTTACCGTCGGCTCCGTTTTTTGCAGCCTCGTACATGTTTTTTGAAAGGTCTCCTATCGTGATGAGAATGTCAACACCATGTAAAAAGGCATATTCTCCTATCGAAGAGTGAAGCTTTGCTTCGTCGGCTCCAAGCTCAAACATGTCTCCGAGTATCGCAACCTTTCTGGTATCCGCTTTATCAAGAAGATCTATGGCTGCTTTCATCGAAGCCGGATTGGCATTATAGCAGTCATCTATGATCGTATATTTTTCCGTCCTAATTATATTTGATCTTCCGGACGTCGATCCAGCACGGGAAAGACCTTCCTTTATCTCATTCTCACTGAGGCCGTACTCTATTCCGACTGCTACCGCACTAAGTACATTATAGATCATGTGATCTCCGGGCAAGGATATTTTTATATCGATCTTTCCGCTTTTTCCGTTCATATTATAGAATACGGAAGCCTCAGATCCCAGAAGTCCCTTGTTCACTATATCGGCGGCGTAGACATCGTTTGTCTCCTGCATTCCGAAATAAGTTATCTCACGTTCATACGGCTTTTTGAAGCTTATCAGTTTGTCATCATCCCCGTTAAATATGACAGCGCCTTGGGGATTCATGAACTTCAGCATCTGCGTCTTTTCTTTAAGAACACCATCCCTGTCTATAAGCTTTTCAAGGTGACATTTTCCTATATTTGTTATGACGCATGTGTCAGGTTTTGACACAGATGCAAGTTCCGACATTTCTCCGAAGTCGGATATACCCATCTCTACCACTGCTATCTCATGCTCTTTTCTTATGGATAAAAGGGTAAGAGGCATCCCGACAGCATTGTTAAAATTCCCCTGAGTCTTTAATACGTTATATCTGGCCGAAAGGGTTGCTGCTATAAATTCCTTTGTACTTGTCTTTCCGACGGAACCGGTTATCCCGATAACGGGGATATCAAGGATGCTGCGATAATATGCAGCGACATCGGTAAGTGCTTTAAAGCTGTCATTGACAAGAATATAGGGAACGCTGCAATCAGAGGGTTCCTTTTCACAGATCACACCCAAAGCCCCTTTTGATGCAACATCGGGTATGAAAGAGTGTCCGTCGACACGCTCACCGACCGTTGCGATAAAGATGCCACCCTCGGTTATAAGTCTTGAATCTATTACAACGCAGGATGCTTCAGCATCATTGCCGTTGTCGTTTTTTAGGATACCGCCGCATGCTTTGGCGATACTTTTTAATGTCAGGCCTTTCATCGGTTTTGTGCTTCCTCTTTAAGTTTTTGATATGTCCCGATCATGATATCCCTTGTATAGGCACCGATGTGTTTTTTATCTTCCGCATCAAGTTCCCCGACTATTATCGGTTTCCCGAAATCAATATAAACGTCCGATGACTTAATGAAGGGGAGGTGATCTTCAAGGAGGCTCGACATGTTATACATGGTAACGGGTATGATCGGACAGCCTGACTTGGTCGCGATCTTAAAGCTGCCTTCATGGAATGGCAGCATGTCATCTTCCGTCCTGTTCCTTGTACCCTCCGGATAGATACAGATCGAATAGCCTCCCTTAACAAGATCTATCGCTGCAAGTATCACTTTGAGTCCCTGCTTGATATCATCCCTATCAAGGAAAAGGTTATGAAGAACCTTCATCCACCAGGCAAGAAAAGGAATCTTTTCCCATTCTTTTTTGGAGATCATCGAAGTAAAACCCGGGAAGATACAATACGTAACAATGATGTCATAAAAGCTTCTGTGATTCGCAATATACAGGACTGCTTCATCTTTGGGGATATTTTCGAGTCCGCTTAAATGGACCTTTGCCCCCGATAAGAATCTTAATATCTTAAATTCAACCCTCATGGCTCCGATCGACATCCTGTCCCTTAACTTCATACTGAAAACTCCGACCAAAAGGCAAAGCAGCATATACGGCAATGTAACCACAGCCGTGATCAGTATCTCGATCGCTACAATAATTGTTCTTATCAATTCTATTCCTCCACAAATCCGTCCCTGCTCATCATCCTGCTCAGCATGAAGATCAATTCGGAATTGGTCCCGAACTGCTTCATTATCCCGAGTGAATCATGCAGCTGTCTGTAACTGAACTCACCGACATTATCTATATAGGAAACCGACATGCCGTTTCTGCCCAGAATATAATGCAGACTGTTTACAAGGACATTATCATATTCGTTGTTTGTTATTATATGATCGACAACAGTCATAACGAGCATGTCGGAAAGCAGTTCGGTGCAGTCCGCCGCGATCGGACCTTCCGGTACGAGCAGAGCACTGTTCCTTGATTTTTCCGATATTTCCTCTGCTTCTTTCAATATAGCGTTTATGGCTGTAGTGCAATAATCTCTGTTAACGCTTACTTTTGTGTTTATATATGTTACAAGTCCCTGGACCGTAATCTCGTCAGGATCATCAAGAACCGGAGATGATCCGAAATACGAATCTATATACGTCTGGCACTGCTCGGATCCCGATGCTCTGTATATCTCACATGCTGCCGCAAGCTTAAACGGAGTGTTTCCTTCACCTGCTTCCTCATTAAGCAAAGAATACTTAAACGCCCTGTCCGCAGCCTTTAAACACATGGTTGCAAACTCTATGTCATACGTCTGGTAGAAATACCCGAATTTGGCTACGGCAAACGCAAATGCACGGGCCGATTCCATGTCCGGTTTTTCCACATAGATCATCATCCCGGGACCGTTCGATCCGGGAGTTACGGTTATTCCCGAAAAGACCGCTCCTGTTTCATCATCCTGCATCTTAAGGAACCATTCGGTTTCATATCTTGCTTCATCAAGAATATCGGGTATCCCGTTCCCGCTTTCAGGAATTCCGGTATCATCCGTAAAAGCGTCAGGGAATAATTCGTACGAAAGAAGCAGACATCCCATTACCTTTGATGATGAGACAATGTCTTTGGAGCCTGTGCTGTCCTGATGCCATCCTCCGGTCACGTCTCTTTGAACCGTCATATCCTGTCTTAATACGGCATTTTGGGTGTGACAGGCATTATGAGCGTTAACTCCGGCCTGATCTTCGGTAAGGGTTATCCCACACCTGTTATAATAGTATGTCCTGCAGGCTTCTCTGAAAATATCATCATAAAGATTGCTGCCTATATCAAAAGTATATGATCTGCCAAGGTGCTTTGACTCTATATAGTATGTTCCGGGTGTATCATATTCCGAAAAATCAGCAACTCCGATCTCGGAAGAATAATCGTCGTAATATCCCTTGCTTTCGACTTTACCCGTAAAAACAGTCTTGAGCGTAGATGCATCCACCAATTCAAATTCTTCCGGAAGATCCTTTCCGTACATGAAAGAGAGCTTTCTTGAACCGGGCTCATATCCTAACTGATCCGTTAAGATATGCGGTCTGCTCATGGGAACATCGTATGAAATAACTGCCTCGTTTTCCATGGAAACAAACGTTGAATCGGCATCGGGAGATACTTTGTAAACCCCCGTTCCGGAACATCCTGTAAGTACCAGTGCTGCGGTTATTATCAATGCTGACGTTTTTTTACACATACAAAGTTTATTATACCACAGAAATGGGGTTTTCTGTGCATTTGGGGGCTATAAACTTTCGCCCCATATTGCCGATATATTATTTGAACGCATTTGGCCGATGCGTAATAATTTCAAATGCCAGGGACGGTACATTCTGAGTAAGGATACTTTCAATGTATCGTCTTTTTTGTTACCCGAAAAACGGATTTTAGGTGCTGACAAAAGGGCGGAAGGAGGAAAATTTTAAATGCGAATTGATTCCGGTAGTATAGGAATGGATTCCGCCAGAAATTATGAATCAACTGAATTCATGGTTAACAGGTTTTCTGTCACGAAGACAAAAGGTACTTTGGGGGACAGTGTATTTTCGGATCTTTTGAACGCCGGAGAGAACTGCGAAGATTCGGAAGAGGAAGCTCCGGTTGCATCCTTGGATGAACTGAAAGAAAAGATCACACAAAAAGCTCCCCGTACCATCGCAAAGAGCGATGATTATCGTGAACAGATGCGCCATCTCAAGGAAGAGTGTATCAATCTTTTACTGAGGTTACTTTTCCCGGACATTGTTGATCACTTTCAAAAGGGAGAGACGATGGGCACCCTTGGCAGCACATCATATGCTTTATCCGATGTGGTTACTCCCGTTAATGTGACTTCCTTAAGTTATCAGCGCCAGTATTACTATGAGGAAAATGAAACAACTTCCTTTAGCGCCAAAGGAATAGTCAATTGTGCCGACGGACGTTCGATCGACATCAATATCGATCTTACGATGTCGCGGAGTTTTTCACAGTTTTATGCTGAAGAGATCTCTTTTGTTGAAAGTTCGTTCACGGATCCCCTCGTGATCAATTTCGGAGGAGACCCGGCAGCCGTTTCCGACCAGACTTTTTATTTTGATATCGACAGTGACGGAGTGGAGGATGAGATAAGCAGACTTATCGAAGGATCAGGCTTTCTTGCCCTTGATCTTAACGAAGACGGTATCATAAATGACGGTGCCGAGCTTTTCGGATCCGCATCGGGAGACGGGTTTAAGGATCTTTCCGCATATGACACCGATCATGACGGATGGATAGACGAAGATGATCAGATCTTTGACAAACTGAAGATCTGGGCCGATGACGGGAACGGAAAGATGCAGCTTTATTCACTTTCCGAAAAGGGAATAGGCGCGATCTGCTTAAGTAACGCTCCAACGGGCTTTTATCTTAATTCACTTGAAGATAATACCCAAAACGCCAGGGTCAGATCAACGGGTGTATTTCTTTATGAAAACGGAGGATCAGGTACGGTCCAGCAGCTTGACTTTGCCCGCAGGGCAAGGGCTGCGGCCGCCTATGCGTGACTAGTCGTTAACAATTTGTTCATATTATATTTGCCGTTTATTAATTTACATAATATTATTTATTAATTTTTGCGGTTTATATTATACGTATAAGATGAATGAATGACAGTCACAAGTTGTTGTTAATAAACTTTTTCATAATAAATGCCGGATAACCAAGTTATCCGGCATCCTCCCTTTTATAGGGCTTTTTTATATCTTTTCAGGTTCGGGATAATCAACTCCGAATGTTTCCACGGTAACACTCTTTATAACCTGAGGTTCAACCGGTCTGTCGGACCAGTCTGTCTGACATTCAGCGATTTTGTTAACGTTATCCATCCCTTCAGTCACCTTTCCGAATGCAGCATATGATCCGTCAAGATGAGGTGATGTCTTGTGCATGATAAAGAACTGTGAACCTGCAGAATCGGGCATCATGGAACGGGCCATTGAAAGAACGCCTTCCGTATGCTTAAGATCATTTTTGAATCCGTTTTGGGAAAATTCTCCTTTTATGGAATAGCCCGGACCACCCATTCCGGTTCCTTCCGGGTCTCCACCCTGAATCATAAAGCCTTTTATGACACGGTGAAAGATCAATCCGTCATAAAAACCTTTACTTACAAGTGAAATAAAGTTATTTACCGAAACCGGAGCTATATCGGGATAAAGCTCTGCTTTGATAACATCTCCGTTTGACATAGTAAATGTAACTATCGGGTTTTGTGCCATATCTTGTCCTTTCTTACGATAAATTTGGTATCAGCGTCTCATTGAGATTATAATAAATCCTGATGACAAAAACAATCATGTTCAAAGACAACAAAAAACTGTATATGACAGATGAACCAATGGTACTGCGTGATCTTTTGGATTCCGGATGTGAAGCCGTCCCGGTTTTAGATGGAAAATACGATACGGGTGATTTTCCTTTTACACCTTATGCGTTAAGTGACCTTCCGTCGATACTGGAAGGCAGCTATCTTAAGGATGAGATAACGGAAGGAGTTGACTTTATACCCGATTACCTTCTTAAGATACACCAGCGTTTTAACAATATACCCTGGAAGATACTTGAAACCGAAAGACTCATTGTAAGGGAGACAACGGTTGATGATGTTGACAGGTTCTACGAGATATACGATGACCCTTCAACCACACATTACATCGAACCGCTCTTTGAAAACAGAAATGAAGAGATTGAATATACAAAGAATTATATCGAAAAGGTTTACGGCTTTTTCGGATACGGGATCTGGACCGTTATCAACAAAGCCGACGGCAAAATAATAGGAAAGGCAGGTATAACCGACCGTGACGGGTTTGATGCTCCGGAGATCGGCTTTGTCATAGCGAGCGAATACCGCCGGATGGGATACGCTTACGAAGTCTGCGAAGCTATCCTTGACTACGCGCAAAAAGAGCTCGGATCTTCAACGATCCGGGCCCTTGTAAAACCTCAAAATGATATATCAATTCATCTTCTTGAAAATCTTGGGTTTACGATCACCCGTAAACTTCATCAAGATTATCTAATAGCTCTCCGTACGCTCTCATGAACGCATAATGATTGGCTTTCAGGTATTCGATATCTTCGGCTTTTGCCGCAAACTCGAGGCCTTTTGCCATCTCGGACACCTTAAGCGCTCCTATCGTAAGTGAAGTGCTCTTTACTCCGTGTACCAAAACCGCATATTCTTCAAGCTCCGCATCATCGTATTTTTCCTGGATCTCTTCATATTTGTTCGACGTTCGGTATTCTTTGATAATGCTTTCGTAGAATTCCTCGCTGTTTAAGCAATATGTCATTCCCGTAGCAACATCAAGGAAGCTGAATCTCTTTGCAAAATCGCTTAAGATCTTTTTATCATAACTGTCAGCAGCGGATGTTTCTTCGTAAGAATGGTAAGTATCGGCTTTTCCCGAAGAAGAACCGTCCTTTTCCGTTGCGGTATTGTTTCCAAGTCCTATGGACGCTTCCTTAACATGAACTATCTCCGGAGGAAGGTACTTTATCATTAATTCGTTAAGTTCCTGTTCTCTTACAGGCTTGCTGATATAATCGGTAAATCCTTCGCTAAGGTATTCTTCCCTTGCTCCGAGGATCGCATTTGCCGTAAGCATGATGACCGGAGTATTTATATCAAATACATTTCCCATCATCCTCATCTTCTTAAGCGTTTCCACGCCGTCCATTTCTGGCATCATATGATCAAGGAATATAAGGTCGTATTTGTTGTTGCTTATCTTATCAAGACACTCCTTGCCCGAGAAAGCCGAATCGATCGTTAACTGTGTCTCGCCCAAAAGGCCTCTTATAACCTTGATGTTAAGTTCTATATCATCCACAACAAGGATCCTTCCTTTAGGGCAGATAAAGCGCTTAAAAGTACTTTCCTCGTCTCCATCGGTACTTATATGAACGTAATTTGCAAAGTCTCCGAGAACATCCTTTCCGACGATCTTTTGCGGTATCCTTACGGTAAATTCGGATCCTACTCCATACTCACTTTCTACGTTGATCTCTCCACCCATCATATCAAGGAACTGTTTCGTGATACGAAGACCGAGGCCTACACCTTCGATATTCCTGTTCTTTTCAAGATCGACCCTTCTGAAAGCTTCGAAGAGTTTTTCGATGTTTTCTTTGGCGATACCGATTCCCGTATCCTTAACGGAAATAACAAGTATCATATTCTCTTCATCAACCTTTTCCCAGTCGGCAGTAAGAACAACGGCACCGTCGTTCGTATACTTGATCGCGTTGGAAAGGAGATTTACTATGATCTGACGTATCCTTACCTCGTCACCGTAAAGATGTCCGGGGATCGTCTTGTTGTTTTCAAAGAAAAGGTCCAGTCCCTTTTCATAGGCCTTCATGAACTGAAGGTTATAACATGCCGAAAGAACATTGGAAAGCTCGTACGTTATCGGAACAAGTTCCATCTTTCCGGATTCTATCTTTGAAAGATCAAGGATATCGTTAATGAGCGAGAGCAGTCCGTTTCCGGCATTGTCTATGCTTCTTGCATATTCAAGTATCCTGGGATCTTTGGTTTCCTTAAGGATGACGGAATTCATTCCAAGGATTCCGTTTATCGGTGTCCTTATCTCATGGGACATGTTTGCAAGGAAATCACTCTTTGCAGAGTTTGCCTCATCTGCTTCTTTCTTTGCTTCTATGGCAACCTGAGATGCAATCTCAAGCTCATCCCTGCTCTTTTTGAGGTCATCAAGCGTTGTAAGGAGTTTATTATAATCCGGAGTCTCGATCGCAAACATGATGATGAGCATCGTAAGCGAAGAAGCAAAAAGAACGATCAGGGTATTGGGGATCACAAGTGTCTGCACCATCGCAGCCGAAAACTCCATTATCGTAAAGAAGAGGAATGAATTATACTGCCTCCTGTTAACGACTTTTTTATTCTTGTGAAGCACTCCGAATCCTATAAGAACATAGAACGCAAGACTCAGATTTAAAAGATAATATAAAGGACCGCGGCTGTATTCATGTGCTTCATTGAAGTAGAAGACGATACCGGTAAAGAAGTTTACCACAAGCAGCAAAAGATAAACACAAAGAACAGTATTGGTGGCAAGTCTTATCTTACGGTCCACCTTGTCCTTTACGAACGAAACTATATAGTCAAAGTAAAAATATTCAAGGATAAATACGGCCGCGAAATAAGCCGTGCTCAAGAGAAGATTAACAGCGTCGGGAGTCGTTTGATTATACGTTATCCCAATCGCCGAGATCACATCAAGAACCTGAGAGATTATCAAAAGCATGACAACTCTGCAGTATCGGGTACGGGTATATGATTTCGTCGGATACATTATAGACATATAAATGAGGAGGATCATCAGAAGGACCGCTCCTGCTATGTCATAATGCACATTATATACGAGATTCATTCCTTTACCTCATAAAAGCGCCTATAAAGTTATTCTATCAAAAATACATACTCTGTACAAGAAAAGGATGTGTCGTAAAGACACATCCTTTTATGCATTATCATAATGATATTCGACTTAAGCTTTTCCGTCTGAACCAAGAACGTGAACGATCTTGTGAGCAACCATGTCCTTAACTGCCTGACGAGCGGGTTTTAAGTACTGACGGGGATCGAAGTGATCGGGATGCTCAGCGAAGTACTTACGGATGTTACCTGTCATTGCAAGACGGATATCAGAGTCGATATTGATCTTACATACGGCAAGCTTAGCTGCCTGACGAAGCTGTTCCTCAGGGATACCAACTGCATCGGGCATGTTTCCGCCATACTGGTTAACCATCTTAACGAATTCCTGAGGAACTGAAGATGAACCGTGAAGAACGATGGGGAATCCGGGAAGTCTCTTTATGCACTCTTCAAGTACGTCGAAACGAAGCGGAGGGGGAACAAGGATACCGTCAGCGTTTCTTGTGCACTGTTCTGCGGTAAACTTGTAAGCACCGTGTGATGTTCCGATAGCTATGGCAAGTGAATCACATCCTGTCTTGTCAACGAACTCTTCAACTTCTTCGGGACGTGTGTAGCTTTCCTTACCTGATTCAACAACTACTTCATCCTCGATACCTGCAAGTGTACCGAGCTCTGCTTCTACAACTACTCCGTTAGCGTGAGCATATTCAACAACCTGCTTTGTAAGTGCGATGTTGTCTTCAAAAGACTTAGAAGAAGCATCGATCATGACAGAAGTAAATCCGCCGTCGATACATGACTTACAAAGCTCGAATGTATCCCCGTGATCAAGGTGGAGCGCGATGGGAATATCGGGATTCTCAGCAACTGCAGCCTCAACCAACTTTACAAGATATGTGTGGTTAGCGTATGCACGTGCTCCCTTTGAAACCTGAAGGATAACGGGGCTCTTAAGTTCACCTGCTGCCTCTGTTATTCCCTGAACTATTTCCATGTTGTTAACGTTGAAAGCACCAACTGCGTAACCGCCGTCATAAGCTTTCTTAAACATTTCAGTAGTAGTAACTAATGACATATATGTTCCCTCCATATTAATTATTTATTCTGACGGCTTGCGCCGACATGAACAATTATAGACCACAAAACAGGATGAATGCAACTTAATGCATCCCTTATTTCCCCGAAAGGAAAGCCTCTATACCCTGTAATGCTTCAGCCTCATCAGCTCCTTCAACGATGACTTTGACGACATCGCCCTTTTGCATGTTAAGGCTCATCATTCCCATGATGGATTTTGCATTGACCTTTTTGCCGGGTGTTACCAGATATACGGAACTGTCATATCTGCTGGCAGTCTGAACAAGCATAGCCGCAGGATGTGCCTCCGGCTCGTTCGAAATGAGGATCGTTACGTCCTTTTCCATTATTACTCCTCCGTTTACCTTAATCTTCCGTGATACCTTCGGCTATTTCCGAAAGTTTCCTCAGTCTGTGGTTCACGCCGGATTTTCCGACCGGCGGATCAAGGTAACCTCCCAATTCGGCAAGTGAAGCCGAACTATACTGCAGCCTGATCTTTGCCATCTGTCTTAACGGCTCTTCAAGCTTATCTATACCCAATACCCTGTCTATCTTTTTTATGTCCTCTATCTGTCTTTGGGATGCATTGACGGTCTTTACGATGTTTGCGGTTTCACAATTGACCTTACGGTTTATGTTGTTCCGGACATCCTTTTCAACCCTCAATGATTCCATATACATCAGCGACCGGTGAGCTCCCATTACATTTAAAAGATCAACGATCCCTTCCGCTTCCTTGATGTATACGACAAAGGACTTTTTTCTTTGGACCATGCCTGCCTCGATATCAAAGGATGCTATGAGATCCCTGATGCTTTCGGCATCGTCTTTATTACCCAATACGAATTCGAGATTGTAACTCCTCTCGGGATCGTTCACGGATCCGAGGCAGAGAAAAACTCCTCGTAAATACGCCCTTAAACAGCACGAACGTCTGTTATCGGCGTCCACATACTTTTCTATCATATTGGTTTTCTTTTGTAAAGACAATAATTTCCGTGACGCCGCTGATTCTGCGGATGATCTTTCGGGAATGAATTTTCCCAAAGCAGAAAGCTCGGAGAGCTGACAGTGCCTGGCGTTCGGATATATGTTTTCAAGTTCTTCCTTTACTCCGGATGAAAATGACATACGGCCTCCCGTCAAAAATACGGATCGATCTTCCGGTCAGATCCTAGTTCTGACCGTGTATCCCAAGGTCTATATCCCTGTGATAACACTTAAGTCCGTAACCCTTGTTGGACTTAAGGCGTTCATGAAGTGCATTTGCCAAAGTAACGCTTCTGTGTTTGCCTCCGGTACATCCGATGGCGATCACCAGCTGGTATTTTCCTTCCTTAACATAGTTTGGCATAAGGAATTCAACCATATCAACAAGCTTATCAAGGAAAATGTTGGCTTCATCAAAACTCATGACATAATCCCTGACACAGGCATCGTTTCCCGAAAAATGCTTGAGTTCATCTATGTAATAAGGGTTCGGTAAGAATCTGACGTCAAAGACAAGATCCGCATCCTGCGGCATCCCGTGCTTGAATCCGAATGACATTATCGTGACCATAAGGCTCTTGTAGCCTTCGTCCCTTACAAATATCCGGTCGAGCTCCTCCTTAAGATCGCGGGTCAGGAGCTTTGAAGAATCCATAATATAATCGGCCTGTTCTTTTATGGGTTTAAGGATGGTCCTTTCCTTGTTGATACCTTCTTCAAGACGGCCCTCCGGAGAAAGAGGATGCATTCTCCTTGTTTCTTTGTATCTTTTAAGAAGCGTTTCATCGGATGCTTCCATATAAAGGATCTCTATAGGGTATCCGGCTTTTTTTAATCCCGAAAAGATCGAGGGAACCCTCTCAAATCCCACATTGGCGCGGACATCCACTCCAAGGGCGACTTTTGTGATTTCCCCTCCCGGTGAAGCAAGGAGTTCCACGAATTTTTCGATAAGATCGACCGGAAGATTATCGACACAATAAAAGCCGATATCCTCAAGCATTCGAAGCGCTGTCTTTTTTCCTCCGCCGGACATTCCGGTCACGACCACAAATCTCATTTATTCTCCCATCAGAAGCTGCCAAGGAAGATGACTTCAGGTTCAAGTGTGACTCCGAACTTTTCTTTGACCCTGTCCCTTACTTCCGTGATAACCTCGTATATATCCGCTGCAGTTGCGTTTCCTTTGTTGATCACAAATCCGCAATGCTTTTCAGACACGGCAGCTCCTCCTATCGAAAAGCCCCTTAGTCCCGCATCCATTATAAGTTTTCCCGCAAAATATCCTTCAGGTCTTTTGAATGTGCTTCCCGCACTCGGATATTCAAGCGGCTGCTTTTCTCTTCTTTTTTCGGAAAGCTCGTTCATTTTGCCAAGAATGGTGTCCTTGTCCGAAGGATCAAGTTTCATTGTAACGCTTATTACCGTAAGAGGTCTTTTTTTAATGACGCTCGTCCGGTATCCGAACTGCATTCCCGCATTATCGACAGTAAGTATCTCTCCGTCTGAAGTCATGACTTCCACGGATGTTACTATGTCCTTAAGTTCGCCGTCATAAGCTCCGGCATTCATAACAACACCGCCGCCTATAGTCCCCGGAATGCCGGCAGCAAACTCAAATCCGCCAAGTTCATGAGAAAGAGCGGTCTTTGCTATCGTACTCATCAGGGCACCTGCTCCTGCCTTAAGGATATTTCCTTCTACACTTATCTCTCCCATGAGGGGACCCATTTCAAGGATCACACCGTCAAATCCCTTATCACCGACCAAAAGGTTGCTTCCGTTTCCCTTAACAAAATACGGGATATCCTCCCTCTTAAAAAAGGTGATGAGTTTATGAAGTTCCTCAGGCGAAGAGATCTTTATCAAAGCGGATGCGTTACCGCCCACCCTGAAGGTCGTATGTTCGCTCATGGGTTCATCCTTTAGGATGTTCTCTTTGGGAACGATGGTAGAAAGGTATTCAAATATTCCGGAATTTATCGTTTCCATCTTCTGATCTATTCCAGAACAAGCTTTGCAGCTCCGTAGATCCCGGCATCATTTCCAAGCGTTGCAAGACAGAAATGAGTGTTCCTGCTGCCATGGAAAACATTCTTTTCATAGTAAGGTCTGACATAGTCGATGACTACCGTTCCGGCTTTTGATACTCCGCCGCCAAGGAGAATGACCTCCGGATTTACAACGCAGGCGATCGATGCAAGAGCTCCTCCCAGGTATCTTCCGTATATTTCGGCTATCTTTGATGCCACCTCATCTCCTGCCTTAACGGCATCGAATATGGTCTTTGCATTAACTTCTTCGTTTCTTAAAGGAGAAGGTGTATCGCATGAGGCAAGGACCTTCTTACCCATTCTTGTTATGCCCGTAGCTGATGAATACTGCTCCAGACACCCTTTGTTTCCGCATCCGCAGCTCTCATCCTCATCATCGTTTACGTGAATGTGTCCTATCTCTCCGCCGGCACCCGAATATCCGTTAAGCATCTTTCCGTTAACTATGATGCCTCCGCCGACACCTGTTCCCAACGTTACCATTACGACATCCTTGTATCCCTTGGCACCGCCTTTCCACATCTCTCCCAATGCGGCAACATTGGCATCGTTTCCGGCCATGACCTTAAGTCCCGTGATCTTTTCAAGTGTTTCCTTGATCGAGAATTCTCCCCATCCGAGATTTGCTGCTTTATGTATAAAACCGTTATCGTCAACAGGACCCGGAGCTCCTATTCCGATACCAGCGATATCTGCCTTTTCAAGGCTCTTTTCGGATATTTTTTCTTCTATGCTCTTTGCTATATCGGGAAGGATGTTCTTTCCGTTTTCTTCCGTACGCGTGGGGATCTCCCACTTGTCGATAAGCTCTCCTTCAATATCAAACAGTCCGAGTTTTACGGTTGTTCCTCCGATATCAACTCCAAATACAAAACGACTCATTCTCAATCGTCCTCCTCTTCATCCCTTCCGTTTATAAGTGATTCCTGAACACGGCGGTACAATTCCTGTGCCGCATTGTAACCCATCTTTTTCTGTCTGTGATTGATCGCTGCAGATTCACATATGACAGCCAGATTACGTCCCGGTCTTATCGGTATGTTGTGACATACGACTTTATTTCCGAGATACTCTATATATTCTTCTTCAAGTCCGAGCCTGTCATACTCTTTTTCCTTGTTCCAGTCTTCAAGATGAATGACAAGGTCTATGTTCTGGGTATCCTTTACCGAAGATACACCGTAAAGGGTCTTAACATCGATGATTCCTATACCCCTTAACTCAATAAAGTGCCTTGTTACATCGGGTGCCGATCCGACAAGGGTTTCATCAGAAACCTTCCTTATCTCAACCGCATCATCGGTAACAAGACGGTGTCCTCTTTTTACAAGCTCAAGCGCAGCTTCCGATTTACCGATACCCGATTCACCGGTTATCAAAACGCCCTCGCCGAATACATCAACAAGCACTCCGTGGATCGAAATACAGGGCGCAAGCTGGACGTTCAGCCATCTTATTATCTCTGCCGAAAAGGCGGAGGTTGCTTTTTTTGTTCCCAATATCGGAACATTATTTTCTATCGCCGATTTAAGGAAAAGCTCATTGGGTGCAAGCTCACGGCAAAAAACTATTGCGGGAATATCGCTTCCCAGAAGCTTTGAATATATTTCCTTTTGTCTGGCCTCAGGAAGTCCTTCCATATATGAATACTCGACAAAACCGATAACCTGAAGTCTTGTTGCCTCAAAGTGCTCAAAGTATCCGGCCATCTGCAATGCTGGTCTGTTGATATCGGGAACTTTAACTCTGACCTTGGTAATATCAAGCTCGGGAGTAAAATTGACGAGTTTCATTTTATCGATTATTTTTTCCAATTTGACACTTGACATGGAAAGCCCTCCTTTTTCTCAATATGATACCACTTATCAATGACTAAATAAACCTTAACCCCTGTGGAAAAAGTCATATATACCCTCTGCTGTCGGTTGCAATATCCCGTCAACCGCGGCAAGTTCCTCGACCGATGCATTCTTTATCTCATCAATCGAATCAAAGGCTTTCATAAGTGCCTTTCTTCTTTGAGGACCTACTCCCGGAATATCATCAAGCACCGACTTTGTCTGGGCTCCTCTTCTTAATGACCTGTGGAATTCGATCGCAAATCTGTGTGCCTCATCCTGTATCCTGGTTATGAGTTTAAAGCCTTCACTGTGTTTATCTATGGGAACGAGTTCGTTATTAAAGTAAAGGCCTCTGGTATTATGGTTATCATCCTTTACCATTCCGCACACGGGTATGTTTATGCCAAGCTCATCAAGCACTTCAAGAGCGATATTAACCTGTCCTCTTCCTCCGTCCATCATGATGATATCCGGAAATCTCGTAAAGGATCCGTAGCTTTCGTCGATCTCCCGTTTTTTTAGCTCGTCTTTTTCGTTAAGGCCGTGCTTAAAGCGCCTTTCAAGAACCTCCTTCATGCAGGCATAATCATCGGGTCCTGAGACGGTCTTTATCTTAAACTTTCTGTAATCGGATTTCCTGGGTTTTCCTTTTTCGAAAACGACCATGGATCCGACATTCATAAAGCCGGAGATGTTTGAGATATCATATGCTTCCATCCTGTCAAGAGAAGGCATGTGAAGAAGCTCTTCAATCTGATTTACGGCTCCCGTCGTCTTTGCCTCTTTACGCTTTATCTCTTCCATGTTCTTTTCAAGAATGAGGTAAGCATTCTTTGAGGCAAGCTCAACAAGCTTTTCTTTTTTTCCGATCTTCGGAACACTTATAGTTACTTTGCGTCCTCTTTTTTCACTGAGATAGTTTTCAAGGATCCTAAGGTCCTCAATCTGTTCTTCTATCATGAGATCACCCGGGATATATGGTGTCCCCGAATAAAACTGTTTGATGAAATCCTGGATGATCGCGCTTTTTTCGATACCGTTAGCGTTTTTCATATAGAAGTGATCACGCCCGATAAGCTTTCCGTCACGCACAAAGAATACCTGGACAACCGTATCGCTTTCATTTGAAGCAACCGCGATGATATCCCGGTCATCCGCATCGTAAGATGTGATCTTTTGCTTTTCGGCGATCATTTTTACGCTGTTATAAAGATCCCTTACTTTCGATGCCTCCTCAAACTCGAGGTTTTCTGACAGTTTTGTCATTTTTTCTTTGAGTTCTTCAAGAGCGTCCTTGTGATCTCCGTCAAGGAATCTTATGGCAGCTTCGACCCTTTTTCTGTAATCCTCTTTGGATATTTGACCCGTACATGGGGCACAGCATCTGTCAATATGGCTGTTCAGACACGGTCTACCGTTTCCTATATCCTTTGGAAGAGACCGGTTGCAGGTTCTTAGTTTGTATATCCTGTTTACAAGTTCTATCGTATTGTTTACCGCATACGCCGATGAATAAGGTCCGAAATACCGGGATCTGTCTTTTTTCATCTGACGTACAGACATCACCTTGGGGAAATCCTCACCCAGAGTCACTTTGATATAAGGATAAGTCTTGTCATCCTTAAGCATCGTATTGTATTTGGGGGAATATTCCTTGATGAGATTGTTCTCAAGAACGAGCGCCTCAAGCTCCGAATCCGTGATCATATATTCAAAGTGATCTATTAGCGAGACCATTTTGTCGATCTGCGGACCGCGCCCCGTGATCTTTCTAAAATAAGACCTGACACGATTGTGCAGGTCTTTTGCTTTTCCGACATAGATAACGGTATCATCCTTATCATGCATGATATAAACCCCGGGTTCATGGGGGAGTTTTTTAAGTTCTTCGCTTATATCGAACATAGATCATTCCTAAACCATTGGACGGTTTGAGAATCTTCCGACGGGAACTCCTTCTTTGTCGCGATCGGGTCCCGGACTCGGGGGCATCCATTTTGTTTCGCTGTCGTTTTCGGGAAGTGCCGGAGCATCTTCTTTTTCTTTTTTATCTTCGATGTTTAAAGTTTCGCTCTTTTCCGCGCTTACTTCTTTTGTTTCCTCATTGTTTTCTTCGGGTTCGGGAAGTCCTTTCATCTCACGGAAGATCTTCATGAATTCCTTACCGGTAATTGTCTCTTTTTCAAGAAGATGTGCGGCAAGAACATCTATTATATCCCTGTTTTCCGAGATCATCTTTTTAGCTTCTTCATAACATTCCTTTAAAAGCTTCATGACTTCGGTATCGATATCGGCTATGGTCCTGTCTGAACAGGTATATCTGTTGTTTCCTTCAAGATACTGGCTTTCTACGGTAGCAAGCCCCATAAGTCCAAAGCGCTCCGACATACCGAACCTTGTTATCATATTCTGGGCGATCGATGTTGCCTTTTCTATATCGTTTGATGCACCTGTCGTTACGTCCTCAAAGAATATCTCCTCTGCCGCACGTCCACCAAGCAGTCCGACGATATTGTTGTAAAGTTCCTGCTTGGACTCCAGGTATTTTTCCTCTTCAGGCACGTTCATGACATAGCCCAGAGCACCCATTGTCCTTGGAACGATCGTGATCTTTTGTATGGGCTCGGAGTTTTTCTGAAGCGCAGAGATTATCGCATGTCCCACCTCGTGGTAAGAGACTATCTTTCTTTCCTTCTGGGACATTATCCTGTCCTTCTTTTCTTTTCCGACAAGAACCTGTTCAACGGCAGCAAAAAGATCTTTCTGGCTTACGGTCTTTCTACCGTTTTGAACTGCCATGATGGCTGCTTCGTTTATCATATTCGCAAGGTCAGCTCCGACAGCTCCCGAGGTTGCAAGTGCTATCTCGTTAAGATCAACCGTCTCATCCATGTGAACGTCTTTTGCATGAACCTTTAAGATCTCGACTCTTCCCTTAAGATCGGGCTTGTCCACTATGATACGTCTGTCAAAACGTCCCGGACGGAGCAGGGCCTTATCGAGGATCTCAGGCCTGTTAGTTGCACCCAGAACAAGGATACCTTTTGAAGTATCAAATCCGTCCATCTCTGAAAGCAACTGATTTAAAGTCTGCTCTCTTTCTTCATTTCCTCCGCCGTACTTGGAATCACGGCTCCGGCCTATCGCATCTATCTCATCGATAAAGATGATACAGGGTGCATTCTTTGTTGCTTCTTTAAACAGATCTCTGACTCTCGATGCTCCTACACCGACATAAAGCTCTATAAAATCCGATCCCGAAAGAGAAAAGAACGGAACATGAGCTTCTCCCGCAACTGCTTTTGCAAGGAGTGTCTTACCCGTTCCAGGAGGGCCCACAAGAAGAGCTCCCTTGGGAAGTTTTGCTCCTATCCCGGAATATTTATCGGGGTTATGAAGGAAATCCACAACTTCCTGTAATGATTCCTTTGCTTCATCTTCTCCGGCAACATCCTTAAATGTGACACCTGTCTCTTTTTGGACATAGACCTTGGCATTTGATCTTCCGACACCCAACGGTCCGCCGCCCTTGCTCATCTTCCTGAAAAGGAAGCTTAAAAGCACCCACATTAAGACGATGGGGAATACGTAAGATAAGAAGATGTTTAAGATTATTGAACTTGTATCGGTAACCTTACCTTTAACCTCTACTCCGGCATCAAGAAGTCTGGCTGTAAGAGTATCGTCTTCTTCGACTTTTCCGGTGTAGTATGAAGTACGGCTCATTAAGGCAGGATAGAACATGAGGTAATCTTCCCTGCCTGATTGTACGGTATCTTTTAAGGTGATATATACTCTGTCCGAATCTATCTCGGCCGATTCGACTTTTCCGGATTCAAGCATATCGATGAACTCCGTGTATGAGATCTCCTCAGTACTTTTTCCGGTAAAGAGATTCACAAGTGCGGAAACCAAAAACAGCGACAACAGCGTCACAATTATGAGCATGATGATATTCTGTCTTTTGGGGTCTTTATCGCCCCCTGTGCCGTTGTTATTACCGCCCTGGTTGTTTGAACCGCCGTTCGGGTTCATTCTGTTGTCGTTATCGTATTCGTTAATGTTATTATCCATTTGATTCTCCGGGTAATATTTTTGATTTTCTTATAATATAAATATCAGTCAGTGGAAATACAATTATCTGTTTATGTATTTTTTCTAAAAAGAATATAAAGGGACCCTGTTAGAGGTCCCTTTATATAATTATTTTGTCTTAGGTTCACTGGTAAGATCAACTCCCAGACGCTTGAATGTCTTGATATCAACATTAGAGAGCATTACAGAAGTATGCACCTGGCATCCCTTAAGTCTCGGAATCTGCTCAAGAGCCTTCATGGCGTTTCTATCCGTGCTTGCTGACGTTGAAAGAGCGATCAGAACCTCATCCGTATGAAGTCTGGGGTTCTTGCCTCCCAAATATTCCGTTTTTAATCTCTGAATGGGCTCAATCGCCTCCGGAGAGATCACATGCGTATCATGATCTATTCCCGCAAGATGTTTAAGCGCCTTTAATAATAATGCAGCCGAAGCACCGAGAAGATCTGTTGTTTTTGATGTAATAATGGTCCCGTCTTCAAGCTCTATGGCCGCTGCCGGACAGCCCAGCTTTTCAGCTCTTTCGTTTGCAGCCGTAGTCACCTTTCTGTCTGCAGTCGTTATCTTGGCCTGCTTCATCAAAAGCTCTATCTTGTAGGCTTCGTTCTCTGATGCCTTATCCTCTTTGATCCGTACAAGTGTGTTATAGTATCTGCGGATTATCTCCATATTTGAAGCGTTTACGCAGATCTCATCATCCGTGATGCAGTTCCCTGCCATATTGACACCCATATCCGTGGGGGATTTGTAAGGGCTTTGTCCATAGATAGCTTCAAACATCGCATTGAGCACGGGGAAGATCTCGATATCGCGGTTATAGTTGACCGTGGTCTCACCGTATGCTTCAAGATGGAACGGATCTATCATGTTGACATCGTCAAGATCCGCAGTAGCAGCCTCATATGCAAGGTTAATAGGATGCTTGAGCGGTATGTTCCATATGGGGAATGTCTCGAATTTGGCGTATCCTGCCTTTATTCCGCGCTTGTTTTCATGATAGAGCTGGCTTAAACATGTTGCCATTTTTCCGGATCCCGGACCGGGGGCCGTTACGACAACAAGAGGTCTTGAGGTTTCGATATAATCATTCTTTCCGAAACCTTCCTCGGAAATGATATGTGAAACGTTCGAAGGATACCCTTCTATGATGTAGTGCTGATATACTTTGATGCCGTGTTTTTCAAGCCGGCTCTTAAATGCGGATGCCACTTCCTGGCCTCTGCAGTGAGTAAGGACTACGCTTCCGACAAATAAACCTCTTTCTTCAAAAACCCTCTTAAGTCTTAAAACATCTTCGTCATATGTGATGCCAAGATCGTCTCTTACTTTGTTCTTTTCGATATCCATCGCGTTGATGACTATTATGATCTCCGCACGGTCGGAAAGTTCCATGAGCATCCTAAGCTTACTGTCGGGCTCAAACCCGGGGAGAACTCTTGATGCGTGGTAGTCGTCAAAAAGCTTTCCTCCGAATTCAAGGTAGAGCTTATCTCCGAATTTGCTGATCCTTTCCCTTATGTGCTCCGACTGGGTTTTAATATACTTGTCGTTATCAAATCCTGTTTTCATAGATCCTCTTATTTAACGGTTTTTTTCTTGGGCATCTTAACTTTATCAAGATGCCATATCTCGTCGACATACTGCTGGATGGTTCGATCTGAGGTGAACTTTCCGGAGCTTGCGACGTTTGTAATGGCCATCTTTGCCCATCTTGATTCATCCCTGTAGGCCTCTTCAACTCTCTTTTGCGTTTCCGCATAAGATCTGAAGTCCTTAAGGATAAAGTATGTATCTGCCTTAGAAGTACTTATCGTATTAAGAAGTGAATTGTATAAAGTCCTGAACCTGTCGGGGTCGTTGGGTGCATATGTTCCGTTTATAAGCTGCATAAGAACCCTGCGGATATCGGGATCGTTGTTAAATATCTCATTGGGATCATATCCGCCGTTATTCTCGTAGTTTATTACTTCATCTGAACTCAGACCGAAAATGAACATGTTGTCCTTTCCGACCTCTTCGTACATCTCAACGTTAGCTCCGTCCATGGTTCCTATCGTGATCGCACCGTTTAACATGAACTTCATGTTACCGGTTCCGGATGCTTCTTTTGACGCGGTTGAGATCTGCTCTGAAACATCTGCAGCGGCAAAGATCATTTCGGCGTTTGAAACACGGTAGTTCTCGATGAATACGACCTTGAGTTTTCCTTTTATCGTATCATCGTTGTTTATAACATCGGCAACCGAATTGATGAGTTTGATCGTCATCTTTGCGTTATAATATCCGGCTGCTGCCTTTGCTCCGAATATGAATGTTCTGGGATAGAAATCCATGTTCGGATTATCCTTTAACTGATTATAAAGATGCATAACATGAAGGATGTTAAGAAGCTGTCTCTTGTATTCATGAAGTCTCTTAACCTGTACATCGAAGATGGATCTGGGATCCACTTCAACACCGTTATGCTCAAGTATGTACTGTGCAAGCCTTACCTTATTCTTATACTTGATGTTCATGAATTCCTGCTGAGCCTTTTCATCGGAAGCATAAACCTTAAGCTTGCTGATCTTGGGAAGATTGGTGATCCAGTCATCTCCGACATGAGCAGTAACCCAGCTTGCAAGCGCGGGATTTCCGTGAAGGAGGAATCTTCTTTGTGTGATACCGTTTGTCTTGTTGTTGAATTTCTCGGGCATCATCTCATAGAAGTCCTTAAGTTCCTGATGCTTAAGTATCTCCGTATGAAGCTTTGCAACACCGTTTACCGAATAGCTGCAGGCAATGGCAAGGTATGCCATTCTGACCTGACCGTCATAAATGATGGCCATGTTTCTTACCTTTTCGGGTCTGTTGGGATAAAGCTTTTCAATATCCGCAACGAAACGGCGGTTGATCTCTTCGATTATCTGGTAAATACGGGGAAGGAGCCTTGAGAAGAGCTCGATCGGCCATTTTTCAAGAGCCTCAGACATGATCGTGTGGTTTGTGTACGCACATGTCTTTGACATGATATCCCATGCTTCCATCCACTCCAGCTTGTAATCATCAAGAAGTATTCTCATAAGCTCGGCTGTAGCAACCGTGGGATGGGTATCGTTAAGCTGGAACGTAACTTTTTCAGGAAGCTTATGTATGTCATCATGCTTACGCATATACTTTTCAACCGCTTCCTGAACGGATGCGGAGATAAAGAAGTACTGCTGCTTTAATCTCAGTTCTTTTCCGGCATAGTGGTTGTCGTTGGGATAAAGGACCTCAACGAGGTTTCTTGCAAGGTTATCCTGCTCAACCGCCTTCTGATAATCACCCTTATCAAAAGAATCAAGCTGGAAACACTCCACGGGTTCCGCATCCCAGATCCTTAAGGTATCTACCACACCGTTTCCATAACCTACAACGGGAAGATCATAAGGGATGGCTTTTACTGACTGGTATCCTTCCTGATGGAAATGATTTCTTCCTTTTTCATCGGGAGTCGATTCAACCCATCCGCCGAACTTTACTATCTTGGAATATTCGGGACGTCGAAGTTCAAACGGATTGCCGTTCTCAAGCCAGTTATCGGGAGCTTCAACCTGATAACCGTCTTTTATGACCTGTTTGAACATTCCATATCTGTATCTTATTCCGCAGCCGTATGCCGCATAACCCAAAGTAGCAAGGGAATCAAGGAAACATGCCGCAAGTCTTCCGAGACCTCCATTACCCAATGCTGCATCGGGCTCCTGATCCTCTATGATATTCAGATCAACACCCAACTCCTCAAGAGCTTCCTTGACGGGTTTGTATGCCTTAAGGTTAATGATGTTATTTCCAAGAGCTCTTCCCATGAGGAATTCCATGGACATGTAATAAACCGTCTTGGGATCCTGCTTTTCAAACTGCTTTTGCGTATCCATCCAGTTGTCTACAACGGTATCTTTTACCGCATAAGCAACCGCCTGGAATATCTGCTCCGGAGTTGCTTCCCGGATAGTCTTTCTGTGGAGTGTCTTTACGTTGTAAAGAACGCTGTTTTTAAACATCTCCTTGTCAAAAACGAATCCTGTGGTTACTGTTTCAGGTGTCTTTTTAACTGCCATATCTTTCCTCCTGTATCGCTTGAAACCAAGTTTAAGATCTATTAATCAACACGCTGTAATGAAATCTGTGCCTTCTGTCCGTTGATGTTCCATTCCTTCGAAACGGCATATTCCTTATTTTTGCTTATTTCATCCGCAAGAACCTTCGTGGCGATCGCCGTTTTGTTCTTTATGACGATATCAGCAAGATGATCGTTATTGTTTATGCCTACAAGGATCCTGTCCATAACCTCGAAACCGGAATCCTTACGCATCGTCTGGATCTTTGAGATGACCTCTAGCACAAATCCTTCCTCTATGAGTTCATCCGTAAGGTTGGTGTCGATAACTACGGTTGCGTTGTTATCACCTTCGGTCACGAATCCTTCCTTGGTGGTCACATCAATGAGAAGATCTTCTTCGGCAAGTGAAACCGCGGTTCCGTCAACCTCGAAATTAAGGGCTCCTTCAGACTTAAGAGTGTTCATGGCCTCCGAACCGTTTACGGATGCAAGATACTTCTGGATCCCTCCGAGAACCTTTCCGTACTTGGGTCCTACAGTACGAAGCTGAGGCTTAAAGGTATATCCGGCATACTCCGAAACATCATCCTTAAATTCGATCTCCTTAACATTGAGTTCGTCTTTGATGATGTCCGTAAAGAATGCAGGGAGTTCCTTCTTTGCCTTAACAAGCATGGTCTTTATCGGCTGACGTGTCTTTATGTTGGCTGCATTTCTTGCCGCTCTTCCCTGAACGACTATCGAAAGAACCTCTTCCATGTTCTCCTCGAGTTCCTTGTCTATCATCTTTTCGTTTGAAACGGGATAGTCGCAAAGGTGGATACTCTCGGGAGCATTCTTATCGTTTGTACGTACAAGATTCTGATATATCTCTTCCGTCATGAACGGGATAAGAGGAGCTACACACTTACAGATCTCTACAAGTGCGGTGTAAAGCGTCATATACGCGTTTATCTTGTCCTGCTCCATTCCCTTCGCCCAGAATCTTTCGCGACAACGGCGGACATACCAGTTAGACATCTCATCAACAAAGTTATCAAGTACTTTTCCTGCCTCGGGGATCCTGTAATTATCAAGGTTCTTGTCCGTTTCGGCGATGGCAGTATTGAGCTTTGAAAGAAGCCACTTATCCATCGCAGGCAGCTTATCGTAATCTATGGAATACTTGGTAGCGTCAAAATTATCTATGTTTGCGTAAAGAATGAAGAACGCATATGTGTTCCACAGCGTGCCGAGGAACTTTCTCTGGCCTTCCTGAACAGCTTTTCCGTAGAATCTGTTGGGAAGCCAGGGAGCCGAGTTGGTGTAGAAATACCACCTTATCGCGTCGGCACCGTACTCGGCAAGTGCGTTAAAAGGATCTACCGCATTGCCCTTGGACTTTGACATCTTCTGTCCGTTCTCATCCTGGACAAGCCCGAGAACTATAACATTTTCATAAGGAGACTTGTTAAACAGAAGTGTCGATTCGGCCATGAGTGAATAGAACCATCCTCTGGTCTGGTCTACGGCCTCTGAAATGAACTGTGCGGGGAACTGCTGTTCAAAGAGCTCCTTGTTTTCAAAAGGATAGTGATGCTGTGCAAAAGGCATGGCACCCGAATCAAACCAGCAGTCTATAACTTCGCTGACTCTCTTCATTGTTCCCTTACACTTGGGACATTCGATCGTTATCTCATCGATATAAGGTCTGTGAAGTTCAACCTTGTCCGCATCGGGATTCTTTGAAAGGTCTTTAAGCTCCTGCCTTGATCCTATTGATTCCTGATGATGACATTCTTCACATTCCCAGATGTTAAGAGGCGTACCCCAGTATCTGTTACGTGAGATACCCCAGTCCTGGATATTCTCAAGCCAGTTGCCGAATCTTCCTTCTCCTATTGAAGGCGGGATCCAGTTAACTGTCTGATTGTTCTTAACAAGGTCATCCCTCACCGCAGTCATCTTGATAAACCATGATTCACGCGCATAGTAAAGAAGCGGTGTGTCGCATCTCCAGCAGTGCGGGTAATCATGCTCGAATTTGGGAGCCGCAAAAAGCTTTCCTTCCTTATCAAGGTCAACAAGTATATCCTTGTCGGCATCTTTTACCCACTTTCCTGCGTAGGGTGTTTCCTCAGTCATGTTTCCTTTTGCATCAACGAACTGAACAAAAGGAAGATCGTATTTTCTGCCGACCTGGGCATCGTCTTCACCGAATGCCGGAGCGATATGAACGATTCCGGTACCGTCGGTCATCGTTACGTAAGAATCGCATGTGACAAAGTGTGCTTTCTTTCCCTGCTTAGCAGCCGAAACTCCTGCACATTCAAACAACGGCTCATACTCTTTGTACTCAAGATCCGTACCTTTATACTTTTCAAGCACCTCATAAGCAGGCGTTCCTTCGGGTCTTTCCAAAGAACCAAGGACCGTATCGGCCAAAGCCTCTGCAAGTATATATGTGTATCCGTCTGCCGCCTTGACCTTAAGGTAGGTTTCATCGGGATTTACGCAAAGAGCAAGGTTTGAAGGAAGGGTCCAGGGTGTCGTCGTCCATGCAAGGAAGTATTCATCTGCTCCCTTGATCTTGAATCTTACAACTGCCGAACGCTCTTTAACGAGCTTGTAACCCTGGGCTACTTCGTGAGAAGAAAGAGGGGTTCCGCAACGGGGACAGTAGGGAACGATCTTAAAGCCCTTGTAGAGTAATCCTTTCTCCCAGATCTTTTTAAGAGCCCACCATTCAGACTCGATAAAATTATCATCATAAGTAACGTAGGGGTTATCCATATCAGCCCAGAATCCGACCGTTGCAGAGAAGTCCTCCCACATTCCCTTATATTTCCAAACCGATTCCTTACATTTATTTATGAAAGGATCAAGTCCATACGCCTCTATCTGATCCTTTCCGTCGATACCGAGGAGCTTTTCAACCTCAAGTTCAACGGGAAGACCATGTGTATCCCAACCTGCCTTACGGGGAACCATGTATCCTTTCATGGTTCTGTAACGAGGGATCATATCCTTAATACAACGGGTAAGAACGTGTCCTATATGAGGTTTTCCGTTTGCTGTCGGGGGTCCGTCATAGAAAGTATAGGTAGGAGCATCCTTGCGGTTTTCCATACTCTTGTTGAAGATGTCATTTTCCGACCAGAATTTTTCAATCTCTTTTTCGCGGTCAACAAAATTCAGGTCTGTCGAAACTTTCTTGTACATATATCTGTTTATCCTTTCAATTATATATACTCATAGACCATAATATTTTACACCCTTTTAAAGGACTCATGCAATAAAAACAAGCACTTAACCGTAATTTGTTAATCACCGGTGTTTGTGCTAAAATTTAGCGGTCAGACAATACTTTTGGGATGCAGGTACCAAACTTGAAGATCACTGAAAAACTCGAAGACAAGAAGATATTGATATGGGGTTACGGCCTCGAGGGCAAATCCGCCGAAGGATTCATTAAAAAGCACTGTAAGAACACCTTGACGGAGATATATGAAGGCCCTCAGGACGGGATAAACGACGAATCCTACGACTATATAATCAAAAGCCCCGGTATCAAGGCATCAAGGTATAACGAAAAATATACCTCCTCAACCGATCTTTTCCTGGAGGAATTCTCAGACAAGATCATAGGAATAACCGGAACCAAGGGAAAAAGCACCACCTCTTCCCTTATGAAATCGGTTCTTTCTGACTGCACGGATAAAAATGTCATTCTCGTCGGAAACATCGGTATCCCCTGCCTTGATGCATATGACAGGATAGACGATGATACGATCATCGTTTTTGAAATGTCATGTCATCAGCTCCTTCATGCCAAGGTATCTCCCCATATAGCCGTTTTTCTTAATCTTTACGAAGATCATCTTGATTATTACGGAACCGTCGAAAATTACTTCAAGGCAAAGTCCAATATCACAGCCCACCAAAAGACCGGTGATCATTTCTTTGCCGGAAACAACGTTCCCGAAATAGATACAAAAGCAACCGTTCACCGGATATCCTATGATGATCCGATGACTTTTGACATGCTCCTTAAGGGATCACACAACCAGTTTAACGCAAGGTTCGTCTATCAGATAAGCAGTGAGCTTTTCGGTTGTTCCGATAAGGATATACGGGAATCCATATCCCGTTTCAGAAGCCTTCGTCACCGCATGGAATTTGTTACGTGCAAAGACGGAGTAGATTACTACAACGATTCGATCTCAACCATCCCCGAAGCAGCGATCGCCGCATCGGGAAGCATCCCCAACACGGGGACTCTTCTTATCGGAGGAATGGACAGGGGTATTGATTATACCGTTCTTATAGATTTTATTAACGAACATCCCGAATATGATTACATCATGATGTATGCTTCGGGAAAGAGAGTTTTTGAAAGCGTCTCATCTCATCCCTACTGCCATTATGTTGAAGACTTAAAGAGCGCTGTTGATCTTGCGCAAAAGATCACCGAAAAGGGCAAGGCATGCATCATGTCTCCTGCTGCCGCATCATACGGATATTTTAAAAACTTTGAAGAGCGCGGAGACGTTTTTTGCAGGATGCTCAAAAATGAAACCACCCTTACATTTACGGGTGACATCGGATTTGACCATTACATGAAGGACAGATGGAAAGATCCCACCCTTGTTTCTTCAAGGATAAAAAAGATCCTTTCTGATTCTGATCATGTTGTTATAAATGTCGAAGGCCCTCTTGTTGATGAAAATGCCGAGCGTGTCAAAGCAGCCGAGATGAGGCTCATGCACACGATAGACCCCGATGCCGCATCATTTTTTAAAAACATAAATGCCGACATCTGGAACCTGTCAAACAACCATATCATGGATGCCGGTCCCTTCGGTATGGAAGAAACTCTGAGGGTTGCGGGAAGATACGGTGTTTCGACTCTCGGTGCCGGAATGAACATAAGCGAAGCAAAACGTCCCGTCTTTTTGCAGGAAGCAGGCGGAATAGGCATGTTTGCGGTAGGATACCAAAGAGGCTGCAAAAAAGCGGATGAAACGACTCCCGGTTGTTTTGCCTGGAATGATATGGACTCCATAAGGGAGGTCATTGAAAATATCAAGAAAAAATGCCGCTGGTGTATAGTGGTCGCTCACGGCGGAGAAGAATTTACCGCCCTCCCCAATCCCTATACCAGGGACAGATATCTTGAATACCTCAATATGGGTGCGGATATCGTAGTTTCGCATCATCCCCACGTTCCGATGAATTATGAGACCGTAGGCAAAAAGATGATCTTTTATTCTCTTGGAAATTTCATCTTTGATACGGATTATCAAAGAGCACAGTATCATACCGAAGAAGGTATAGTTCTTTCTCTTAAGCTTACGGAGGAAGGTTTTGCCTTTGAAGCCCAGGGGATAGTTATAGACCGCGCGGATGAACGCATAAAAGAAGGAGCACTTCCCGATATTTTCACGGATGTTCCCAAAGACGAATACGAAAAGCTCGTTCCGCTTTCGGCAAAGATGTTCATCGAAGCCACAAAGCGTCAGCAGATATTCTTATATCCCGAGCAATATAAAAACGCAACCGATAAGGATTGGGAAGAAAATCTCATGAATCCCAAAAGAAGCGGCCGCGTTGTCGGAGAAGGCCTTGACTTCCACATTATCTGCCCTCTTGCAAAAAAAGCAGACGAGGGAGCCTGGAAGGAAAGCCGTCTTGATAAGGTAAAAGATTATATTCTTAAACAGATGTGATCATTTCCAGGTGAGTCTGTGTAGTTCTCCCCTAAGTTCCATGCCTTCAAAATCATTCTGTCTTAATGCCTCATAAAGAACAATGGCTACGGAATTTGAAAGGTTAAGGGATCTTATATCCTCATTCATCGGGATCCTTATACAGTTTTCTTCGTTTTCAACCAGGATCTCTTCAGGTATCCCGGCACTTTCTTTACCGAACATGATAAAATCATCTTTCCCGAAACGTACGTCAGCATAAGATCTTTTTGCTTTGGTCGTTGCCATCCAGAGTTTTATTCCCGGATTCTTTTTACGAAACTCTTCGTAGTTCATGTACCTTTGAACATTTAACTTTTCCCAGTAATCCATTCCGGCCCGCTTTACCGATTTTTCGTTAAGAACAAACCCGAGCGGCTCAATAAGGTGCAAAGAAGAACCCGTCGCAACACAGGTTCTTCCGATGTTTCCGGTATTTGCAGGTATCTCAGGCTGATGCAGTACTATGTTCATATCTCATCATCATCCGGATCATCGACAACGGGTACGCTGAAGATAAACTCCGATCCGACTCCCTCCGTACTTATAACGTTTATGTTCTCACCGTGAGCTCTTATTATCTCTCTTGTGATCGAAAGACCAAGCCCCGTACCCTTTTTATCTTTTCCTCTTGAAAGATCCGATTTGTAGAATCTGTCAAAGACCTGATTTAACTGGTCTTTGGGGATACCTATTCCGCTGTCTTTAACGGATACGAATACCTTGTTATGCTTTTCCGAGGTCTCTATCTTTATGACGGAATCCGGATGTGAAAACTTTATCGCATTGTCAACAAGGTTATAAAGAACCTGCTTTATCTTGTCACAGTCCGCTTT
>JAILCX010000061.1 GCA_024690205.1 Lachnospiraceae bacterium
CTCCGCATCTGATTTTCAAATATCGGGAGACAGACTTGTGAAATATAACGGCACGGCTGAGATCGTGTCTGTTCCCGATGAAGTAAAGATCATCGGTGAAGAAGCTTTTGCCGACAATAATTATATTGTTAAGGTAAATACCGGTGACAGGGTAAAGACCATCGAATATGGAGCTTTTTCAAACTGTAAAGCGCTTCATACGGTTAATATATCCGACAGAACTGAAGAGATAGGTCAGGCGGCTTTTTCCAAGTGCCCGAATCTTAAGAATCTTTCTATCGGTTCAGGTGTAAAGAATCTCGGAAGCGCAGTTTTTGCAGGCGATAATTCGCTGACCAACATAACCGTTTCCGAAAATAACCCTTATATCATGATAGACGGCAGCATTCTTTATAACAAAGATAAGTCAAGGTTATACTGTATGCTTCCTTCATATGGTGACGGAATATATAACATGCCCAATTCTGTCGATGAGATCGCAGGCTATGCTTTCTGGGGCAATACTAGTATTAAAAACGTCACCTTAAGTTCAAATCTGTATTCAATTCCCGAATATACTTTCAGTAACTGTGTGAACTTAAGACAGGTTGAAGTTCCGCTTCCCGTGCATTCCATTGACGCCAAGGCTTTTGAGGATTGCGTAAACCTTTCGCTTGTCGAACTTCCCGATTCCATCAACAATATACATGAATCGGCATTTGACGGCTGCCCGAATGTGACCTTTAAGTCCACTCCGGGTACTTATGCATCCAATTTTGCCAATGAACGTAAAAAAGATGAAGTAAGCGAAGTAGAACACGAGGACGTTGATGCTTCAAAGATCGTTACCAGTCAGACTGTAGTTAATTTCGTTCCAAAGACGATAGAAGGAAACGAATATGAAGTGGTTGTCGGCGCTCCTGATAATACTAACGGTGATAATACTTCATCAGGCTCAGGTCAGTCTTCAACAGGCTCCGGTCAGTCCTCATCGGTTGATCCCAAGTATAAAGGCGGAGTTATTGACGGAAAAGACGTTGTTACTTACACCTATTATGATACGGAAACTGAACCTTCCGGCTCTTTATTGGGTCAGTCATCGATCGTTGGCGGAAGAGCTTTGGTATTTATAGATAATAATGCAAAAGTCAAGAATTCTTCGATAAACGTTAATGTCCTTACAAATGGAGAAACGGGCGTGGATCTTGCACAGTCCGAAGGGAACGGCAATGTATCGGATGACGGTTCCATCCCCGTGATAAATGCGCTTCCTGAAAACGGCAGTATTTCTGAGGTTAATACCGAAGTTCAACAGGATCAGTCAGGTTCCGGAGATGTCGGTTCCATAATGGCTGATAACGCCCAAAAAGGAAAAGAATTCCCCAAATATACGGTTGTAAATAACAGGATAGCTTCACAGGCTTATTATATGGACACTGCCCTTGATGAATATGAATTTCCTGAAGGCATAACCTCAATCGGAGATTTTTCATTCGCAAGATCAGGTCTTGATTCGGTAAAAATACCCGAAGGAGTTACTTCGATAGGATACGGAGCTTTTTATCATTGCGATGATCTTAATGAAGTAGATATACCTTCAACGGTATCAAGCGTCGGTGCTTATGCTTTTGACGAGACAGCATTTCTAAAGAACAATAACGATACATTTGTTGTTATCGGTGACGGCGTTTTGATAGGCTATAACGGATCTGATTCCGTTGTTACCATTCCCGAAGGAGTTAAGCTTATCGCTGACGGTACTTTCCGTGATCATCCCGGGATCACGGCTGTCAATCTTCCTGATTCATTATTGATAATCGGAGAAGATGCATTCAGCGGATGCGGAAATTTAAGGACCTTAAACCGCGGTGAAAATGTTACCACGATCGGTGCCAATGCATTTAAAGGAACCGCTCTTAACAGTATCACCATTAATCCTGCAGTTAAATCCATCGGAGTCGGTGCATTTGACTTAAACGGTGGAACAGACACGGTTACTTTGCTTGGTGAGGAACTGCCCGCACTCGTTTCGGGAAAATCTGCTTCAAGACTTGCCAACTCATCCGACAGGACTTATGTATTCGGTAACCTTAAAAAGGCCATAATAAATCCGAATATCAAAAACCTGCAGGGTACTGTTCTTGAACCGGGCTCATACGGATTTAAGGGACAGGTTGTTGATGCATACGGAAACACTGTTTCTGATAATACCCAGGGAGTAACCGCGTACAGTAATAACGGTATCCTTTTGGATATCAACAGCTCGGTATTTTCAGCAGATGCTTCCTCATCTGCATTTATAGCAGGAGATGAAGGGAACTATGTTCTTCATCTTAACGATTCTCAAAATGCAAAAGAGAACATTGCCATCGCCTATGCTGATCTTTACGGAGGAAGGACTCCCGAAAACCTTATCGGTTTTGATCTTTCATTAAGAGATGACAGTAATACGATCGCCATATCTAAACTCGGAAAACAAAAGGTTACGGTAACACTGCCTCTTCCGAAGAATATAATAACGTCTAACCTTCATATGGTGAGCCTTGATGAAGACGGACAGCTTGAAGCCGTAGAATACAGCATTACCGGAGAGGAAGATAATAAGTACATAAGTTTTGAATGCCGTCATTTTTCTCCTTATGGCCTGTATAATTACGGCGGAACAAACGGAAATGTTGATAAAGAAGGAACAAGGATCAAGGATGACACACCCGATACCGGTGATTATTCGATATCGCCCAGGTGGTTCCTTGTGATCGGATGTTTTGCCGGTGCGATAGCGCTTATACTTATAAGCTTTAAGAAAAAACAGTCATATAATTAAGAGCGGTTAATCAGTTGATCACCCGTCGCTATGCGGCGGGTTTTTTATTGCTAAAATATTGACTTTAATTGTATAATTGTATACAATTGTAAAGGCGCTGATTTTACAGCATTTTATAACTGACACAATAAAATGCATTTTGTTATACAATTTTGGAGGAAGGAAAAATGCCCGAAATAAGTGATTATTTTGCAGACCGTCCGGTCTCAATGAACGAAAGTAACAATCTTCTGGAGATCGAAGAGCATATGTATATTCTTGACGATGTCAAGAAACCTAATGCTTTCCGTAATATGTTTCCCTATGAAGAGGTTCCCAAGATCCCTTTCAACGACAGGATAGTTCCTCACCATATGCCCAAGGATATATGGATAACGGATACAACTTTCCGTGACGGCCAGCAATCAAGAGCTCCTTACAGTACCGAACAGATAGTAAAGATATACGATTATCTTCACAGACTCGGCGGACCTAACGGTATGATCAAGGCTTCAGAATTTTTCCTTTATTCAAAAAAGGACCGTGATGCCGTTGTTAAATGTATGGAAAGGGGCTATGAGTTCCCTGAAGTTACATCCTGGATCAGAGCCTCAAAGGAAGATTTTAAATTGGTTAAAGAACTCGGAATGAAGGAAACGGGTATCCTTGTTTCGTGTTCCGATTATCATATTTTTATGAAGCTTCGAATGACACGAAGAGAAGCAATGGAACATTATCTTTCGGTCGTAAGAGACTGCCTTGATGAAGGCATCGCCGTAAGATGTCACCTCGAGGATATTACCAGAGCCGATATTTACGGATATGTTGTTCCTTTCTGTCTTGAACTTATGAAGCTTATGGACGAGTATAAGATACCCATTAAAGTAAGGGCTTGCGATACCATGGGATACGGAGTCAACTATCCCGGTGCCGTTATTCCCCGTTCCGTTCCGGGTATCATTTATGCTCTTCGTACACATGCCGGAGTACCCTGTGAAAATATCGAATGGCACGGACATAATGATTTTTATAAGGCTGTCGTAAATTCAACGACTGCATGGTTATACGGTTGCTGTGGTGTAAATGCTTCGTTATTCGGTATCGGAGAAAGAACCGGTAATACACCATTGGAAGCTATGGTATTTGAATATGCCCAGCTTCGCGGTGATCTTAACGGAATGGATACCAGAGTCATTACCGAACTTGCCGAATACTACGAAAAAGAAATAGGTTACAAGATCCCTCCCAGAACTCCTTTTGTCGGAAAGAACTTTAATGTAACAAGAGCCGGAGTTCATGCGGACGGTCTTTTAAAGAACGAAGAGATCTACAATATATTTGATACCGAAAAATTCCTGGGTCGTCCTGCGCTTTGCGCCGTTTCGAATACATCCGGTCTTGCAGGGATCGCTCATTGGATGAACACGTATCTTAAGCTTCCCAAGGAAGAGTGGGTTCAAAAGAATTCCAAGATCGTTGAGGATATCAAAGAATGGGTCGATGCGCAATATGATGACGGAAGAGTTACCGTTTTGACAGATGAAGAATTACTTACGCAGATAAAAAAATCTGCTGATAAACTCGGTGTTCATATCAGAGGAGTAAACTAGATGAAAAACTATGATGTTAACAATGAGGCATCGGACGGATATTCATTACGCGGCAGAGTATTTAACAAGCTTCGTGAGAATATATTAAACGGTGTTTATGCTGAAGGCGAGGAATTAAAGGAGATCGCGATCGGTAAGGAACTTGGGGTTTCAAGGACCCCGGTAAGAGAGGCTTTCAGACAGCTTGAACTTGAAGGCCTTATTCAGATCGTTCCTAATAAGGGCGCCTATGTTACCGGTATAACGCCCAAAGACATACATGATATCTACATGATACGTTCTTCATTGGAAGGAATGGCAGCAAAGCTTGCCGTACAGCATATTACCGATGAACAGCTTGAAGAAATGGAAGAGAATGTATATCTTGCATCTTTCCATGCTTCAAAAGGACATATGGAACAGATGACCGAACTTGATAACAGATTTCATCATCTTCTTTATGAAGCATGCGGTTCAAAGATGCTTGAAAATCTTCTTCAGGATTTCCATCAGTATGTCATAAGAATAAGGAAAAAGACACTTTCCACAAAAGAGCGTGGCGTGGCTTCTAATGAGGAACATAAAGCCATAATGGAAGCAATAAAATCAAAAGATGAAGTAAAGGCTGAAAAGCTGGCAAATAAGCATATCATTAATGCTTACGAGAATATAAAGAAACACATAGGAGAAATGGAAAATGGATAGGATTAGGATGACAACACCCCTCGTCGAGATGGACGGGGATGAAATGACAAGGATTCTTTGGCAGATGATTAAGGATCATCTGATCCTGCCTTATATAGATCTAAAGACTGAGTATTATGACTTGGGGCTTGAGAACAGAAATAAAACGGATGATAAGGTTACAGTTGATTCAGCTAATGCCACATTAAAATACGGTGTAGCCGTAAAATGCGCTACCATTACACCAAATCAGGCAAGGATGAGCGAATATGATCTTAAGCAGATGTGGAAGAGCCCCAA
This sequence comes from Lachnospiraceae bacterium, assembly GCA_024690205.1. Classification (GTDB taxonomy): domain Bacteria; phylum Bacillota; class Clostridia; order Lachnospirales; family Lachnospiraceae; genus JAILLW01. The sequence goes on from JAILCX010000061.1 coordinate 5,356, forward strand.
CGGAACAATAAGATCTATCCTTGACGGAACTGTTTTCCGTGCGCCTATCCTTGTTAAGGGTATCATTCCTTATGTTTCCAACTGGACAAAACCCATTACGATAGCACGTCATGCGTACGGCGATGTATATAAGAATGTTGAGATCAGGGTTCCCGGAAAAGGAAAGGCTTATCTTGTATTTGAAGGTGAAGACGGAAATACCATAAAGGAAACCATCCACGAATTTGATGGCGAAGGTATCATTCAGGGTATACACAACACAGACAAGTCCATATCTTCATTTGCAAGGGCATGCTTTAACTATGCCATAGATACAAAGCAGGATCTTTGGTTTTCTTCAAAGGATACAATTTCTAAAAAGTATGATCACAGGTTCAAGGATATCTTTGAAGAGATCTATAATAACGAATATAAAACGAAGTTTGAAGAACTCGGTATCGAGTATTTCTATACTCTCATTGATGATGCCGTAGCAAGAGTCATACGTTCAAAGGGCGGATTTATATGGGCATGTAAAAACTATGACGGAGATGTTATGTCCGACATGGTCGCTACGGCTTACGGAGATCTTTCAATGATGACTTCGGTACTTGTTTCACCTTCCGGTGTATATGAGTATGAAGCAGCTCATGGAACTGTACAGCGCCATTATTATAAGCATCTTAAGGGTGAAGAGACTTCAACCAATTCGATCGCAACCATTTTTGCATGGACAGGTGCTTTAAGAAAAAGAGCTGAGCTTGACGGTATAAATGAACTTTGCGAATTTGCCGACAAACTTGAAAAGGCCTGCATTAAGACCGTTGAAGACGGAAAGATGACAAAATCGCTTTCCCTTATTTCAACATGCAAAGACCCCGTTATCTTAAACAGCGAAGATTTTATCAAAGCTATCGCCGAGACATTTGAGAGTTTAAGATGATACTTTCCGTAAACAATATATCAAAGTCCTTTGAGGATAATGATGTATTAAAGAATATATCTTTTAATATCGAAGACAACGAAAAGGCTGCGCTTATCGGTATAAACGGAGCCGGTAAAACTACGCTTCTTAAGATAATCACTGGTCAGATGGAAGCTGATCTGGGGACTGTTTCTTTTTCAAAAGATGCAACAGTAGGTTATCTTTCACAGGAAGAAACAGTTGATTCCGAAAACGACATAAGAGCCGAACTTCTGCTTTCCCAAAAAGATCTTATCGATATGGAAGAGCGCTTAAGAAACATGGAAAGCCAAATGTCCGAAGTCAATGGACAAGAACTTGAGTCATTGATGAATTCTTATGACAGGTTATCGGATGAGTTTAAAAATCTCGGCGGTTTAACGTTTCGAAGTGAAATAAACGGAATAGTTAACGGCCTTGGATTTGCGGGTGATGATCTAAATAAGCCAATAAACCAGCTTTCGGGCGGGCAAAAGACGAGAGTAGCACTTTCGCGTATCCTTTTACAAAAGCCTTCTTTGATCATTCTTGATGAGCCTACAAACCATCTTGATCTTAATGCTATCGCATTCCTGGAAAATTTCCTTTTAAACTATAAGGGAGCCGTTCTTATCGTTTCACATGACAGATATTTTCTTGATAAGATCGTTTCAAAGGTTGTTGAGATAGAAAACAACCTATCAACGGTATTTAAAGGCAATTACTCGGATTATGCAGTTAAAAAGGAATCCATCCGAAACGAGAGGATGAATGCCTACTTTAAACAACAGCTGATGATCGAACATCAGGAAAAGGTCATTAAAAAGCTTCAGCAGTTCAACAGGGAAAAATCAATAAAAAGAGCCGAATCCAGAAAGAAATCCTTATCTAAGATAAAGAGGATCGAAAAACCCGCTGAACTCAATGATGCGATGAACCTTACCTTTATGCCTGAAGTTTCATCGGGAAATGATGTACTTAAGGTTGAAGGCCTTTCCAAGGCATATCCCGGTGTCAGCTTGTTTAAGGATATATCTTTTGATCTTGTAAAAGGAGAGGTTGTTGCCCTTATCGGAAATAACGGTACCGGAAAAACCACGCTCCTTAAGATCATAAACGGCCTTGTTGATCCTGATGACGGATTGTTTACTCTTGGGACAAATGTCAGGATCGGATACTATGATCAGGAACATCATGTTCTTCATGAGGAAAAAACATTATTTGATGAGCTTCAGGATGAATATCCGAAGCTTAATAATACCGAGATAAGAAATACACTTGCAGCTTTTTTGTTTACGGGTGATGATGTATTTAAGCAGATAAAAAATCTTTCGGGCGGAGAAAAGGGAAGAGTATCACTTGCCAAGCTTATGCTCTCAAAAGGAAATTTCCTAATTCTTGATGAGCCGACGAACCATCTTGATATCACAAGCAAGGAAATACTTGAAGATGCATTGAATGCATACGAGGGGACGGTTCTTTATGTCTCACATGACAGATACTTTATAAACAGAACAGCTACAAGGATAATAGAACTTGAAGATGATCATATAAATAATTATCTGGGTGACTACGATTATTATCTTGAAAAGAAAGCTGAATCCGTTGTAAAAGATATAACAATAAACGAAGTAAGATCCTCAGGTGATGTATTTGATTCAACTTCCGGAGCCGTT
>JAILCX010000090.1 GCA_024690205.1 Lachnospiraceae bacterium
TCCAGGAATAGTCTCCGCCGGTTAAGGCCAGACTAAGCAGAGTATCGTATTTTTCGACATCCTCGCCTTCAAGCATTTCGATGAGCTTTGCATCTTCCCGGACCTTGGGCATTTCTTCGTCGGGGCCTATCTCCATATTGACATCTTCTCCGCAATAAGGACATACGAGTGAAGGTGCGATACGGATGTCAAGGAATCTGGTGTTGCAGGAGATGCATTCATAAAAACCGCATTTGTCGGTTCCGTCAGGTACGTAAAACATAAAAAACTTCCTTTACTTTTAACTCTATTAAGCACAATAACAAGAACAGGCCTGAAAATCAATGAAAACCGGATATTTTGTATATATACTTGAATGCGCTGATGGAAGCCTGTATACAGGCTATACGACTAATATTGAGGAACGAGTTAAAACCCATAACAGCGGAAAAGGAGCCAAGTATACCAAAGGCAGACTACCGGTAAAACTAGTATATTCGGAACAATTTGCAGATAAAAGTTCAGCCCTTAGTCGTGAGTGGCATATCAAACATAAGATGACGCGTAAGGACAAGCTGGAGTTAATAAAACACGCACCGGTTTGATGGATCATGAAGATAATTAAACACTCAGATACAAATGAAGACCTTATACTTATACAGATGAGCGACATACATGAAGAAGGCATGATCGAAAAAGAATTATCCCTTATAAAGGAGATGACTCAAAGAAAATTCGGTTTTGTCGTATGCATGGCGGATAACTGGAACAGGGACCTTTCTCCGTGGGGATCGTCTGCAGTTTTCGGCGATGAGCCTTTTGGAGGAGGGGGAAGCGAAACGCTTGATGAACTTATTAAGCTGCTTGGAGATAAAAGACCCGGGCAGAATATGATACTTGGAGGCTATTCACTTGCAGGTCTTTTTGCGTTGTGGGCATCGTATAAGTCCGATATGTTTGACGGTATTGCGGCTGCTTCGCCTTCAGTCTGGTATCCTGATTTTTTGGCCTTTACCCGTGAGAATGAAATAAAAACCAATGCGGTATATTTAAGCCTTGGCGATAAAGAAGAAAAGACCAAAAATCCCATGATGAGAACGGTCGGTGAAGCGATAAGATCTCTTTATGCTCAGTATAAAGACACGGATGGAATAAAGACTATACTGGAGTGGAACGAGGGAAATCACTTTAAGGAACCCGACCTTAGAATGGCAAAAGCTTTTGCCTGGTGCATTGAAAACGTTTAATATATTTATATATGAGCAAAAAGATCAAAAGGAAAAGAAGATTTATCGACAGCCTCGTTTATTACCTGATCGTGGCGTTGGGATTTTTTGCAATATATAAGCGGCAGTGGATCATGGAAAACAGGAGGCTTGCCGAATACGGGGCACTTGGCTTCATATGCTTCTTCATATTATTCCACTTGTTCATCCAATATCTTAAAAGGAGAAGTTATCTTAATTCGCCCTTATCAAAGATCGATAACATGACGGGTGAAGAGTTTGAAGAATATTTAAAGGCCCGCTTTGAAAGACAGGGATACAAGGTCGAGCTCACACCCGGATCCAACGATTACGGCGCGGATCTTATATTAACTAAGAACGGTGAAATAACCGTAGTGCAGGCCAAAAGGTATCAGGCCAATGTCGGAAACAAAGCAGTACAGGAGATAGTTGCCGCGCAGGCCTACTACGGTGCGGTTAAGGCCATGGTTGTTACGAACAGTTATTTTACCAATCCTGCCATAAAACTTGCCGAAGCAAATGATGTAGAACTTTGGGATCGGGACAGGCTTGCTTCAAAGAGATAGATACCAATGATCCTGTCTTATAAGCCGGGAAGAGGGAACCATATACCTTATCATGAAAAAAGAAGATAAAACGAATGTAATGCGGGTTCTCGAGAGCAAAAAGATAAGTTATGAGAGCCACTCATATGAACCTGATGCGACAATGACCGGCGTGCAGATTGCCGGCATTTTAAATGAAGATCCGGCAAAGGTTTTTAAGACACTGGTAACCCAGGGCAAAAGCGGAGCTTACTATGTGTTTGTCGTTCCTGTAGAGGCGGAGCTTGACCTTAAAAAAGCCGCAAAAGCTTCAGGTGAAAAAGCAGTCAGTATGATCAAACAAAAGGACTTACTACCGTTAACCGGATATGTTCATGGCGGATGTTCACCTATAGGAATGAAAAAGCCGTTTCCAACGTTTGTTCACGAGACGGCATCTTCTTATGAAAAGATTTTTGTCAGCGCGGGAAAGGTCGGATACCAGATCGGGTTATCGCCTGATGACCTTATACTCGTCACGGGGTGCAGGTTGGCTGATATAGTTTGAGTACATCCCGGGGGTTCAGCACCACATGCGGGCGCCCAAGCGTGGGAGAGGGTGCGGATTACGTGAAAGACAAGTGAAAACCGCCAAACTCACGTAGGGTTTTGCTCATGGTGTGGTTGCATACTACGTGAGAAACAAGGAAATCGCTGAGTTTTCACGTAGTCGGAGCCTTGAATACCAAAGAATACTACGTGTAAAAAAGCAAATTTTGTAATTTCTCACGTACAGATGGGAGAGTGGGAAAGCAGACTTTGCTTTAAAACCGAACGTCGGAATCCAAAAGCATGCGACCTTGAGCGTAAAAAGATGTCCAGGGAACTGATCGAATGGGTAGATACTTGTCAGACATAATGATCTTTTACAAGAAAACGTTTTTTACGCCCTGAAAAGGGCGTTTTTTATTGCACTTTTCACAAAGTTTTTCTTTGGTAAATATGCTAATAGATTTTCCGAACTCTATTATTTTATAATTTCGCTAACATACAAAGGCGTTTACAGCCACTCATATAAAGCAAGCTTTCTATTATTTCTTCAAACATTCTTTATGTTTATTCAAACGAGATTCTTGCTTTAAAACCCAGATTGGAAAATAAAGCGGGAGTCTTAATTCAAACGTTACGCTCCTGCAGACAGGAGGTATTGTATTGGGTAAAAAGGACGTGGAAGAAAAGAGGTTTATGCAGATACCTGAAAACTTTGCGGATCTGTGTAACGGAGTTCTTTTCCGGGGAGAACAGATTGTAAAGCCGGAGGAGCTGGATGATAGTCCGACCGAAACTATAAAGGATAAATCATCAATCTATTCAGACGTTGCAAAAAGATGGAAGCGGAATAACACAGTTATATCCGTCATCGAAGTAGAAAACCAGTCTCAGACTGATTATGCGATGGTGATCCGTAACGTAAATATGATCGCTTCGCATTACATGAGCCAGCTTAAGGAAAAAAGTGACCGGCTTGAGGAAATGCTGGCTAAAAATGCAGATCTGAAAGCTGATTCCAGGACTCGGATTGAAAAGGAAGAGCTTCTTTCGGGGATGCTTAAGGATGAACTGTTTACACCGGTAATAGTTATAGTGATCAACTATAACGAAGAAAAGTGGAAAGGGAAAAAGAGCTTATTTGAGCTGCTAAACCTTAAAGGCGTTCCTAAGGAATATGAAAAATATCTTCTGAATTATGAAATGGTCTTATTTGATTATCATGATCCGGAAGACTATGAAATGTTTCATGGGGAAACACGCACACTGTTTGAGGCCTTAAGCGTTCAGCACGATAAAGACAGATTAATTAATTATTTAGAAGGGAAAAGACTATCAGGGAACGCCGCCAGGCTGCTGGGGAGTGTGATGAATGTGAAAAACGTAGATAAATACATATACAAAAACGAAAAAGAGGAGGAGGAAGCGGATATGTGTACAGCAATAAGGGAGCTGATCGCCGATGGTAGAGCCGAAGGCATGGAAGAAGGCATGGAAAAAGGAGAATCAAACACCTGGTTTAATGCAACAAAAGCGCTTATGACAAATGTCCATTTCACAATAAACGAGGCAATGGATGCCTTGAACATACCTGTTGAATACCGTGCCTCAATAATTGAAAGAATAGCCGGTGAATGATCTTGGGTCAGGGATATGCTGCTGGGGAGTGTGATGAATGTGAAAAACGTGGATAAATACATATACAAAAACGAAAAAGAGGAGGAGGAAGCGGATATGTGTACAGCAATAAGGGAACTGATCGCCGAAGGTAGAGCCGAAGGCATGGAAGAAGGCATGGAAAAAGGCATGGAAAAAGGCATGGAAGAAGGCATGGAAGAAGGCATATTCATTAACAGAGTAGATAGCACAAAAGCGCTTATTACTAATTTTCATTTAACAGCTAACGAGGCAATGGATGCTTTGAACATACCTGTTGAATACCGTGCCTCGATAATTGAAAGAATAGCTGGTGAATGATCACCCAAAATGAGCGGGGCTGATGCCGGTGATCTTTTTGAAGGTTTTGAAGAAGTAGGAGTATGAGGAGTATCCGAGTTCCTCCTGCACCTGTGTGACGGTGTGGCCTTCACGCAAAAGCTGCTGGGCAACGTTTATTCTCTGAAGAGTTATGTAGTTGCCGACGGAAGTGTGCGCGTGTTGTTTGAAAAGGCGCGACAGATAATCGGGATGAAGGTGGAAATGATCGGCCAAATCGCCGACACTCGGGTTTTCTCTGATGTGGTCGCGGATAAAAGCGATCATTTCATTGACTTTTTTCTGGGAAGGAGAAATCGTAAACTTTTGCTTCCCGTGGTGCGGCAGGGAAGAGACTTGTTTTTGCAGTTCGCTAAGCAATTAGAAAAATACAGATAACGCTTCGGGTGAAGACGGATCGTCAAAGGAGAGCAGTTCGCGAAAGCGGCGCAGAAGCTCTCTTTTTTTAGTGCTTTCGGGATGGATGAAAAGAGGCGTGTCTGTGCTTTTAAGATAGGAGAAATCAGATGCGGTTCCGCACAGGGCGTCGCCAAGCCATCCGGTGTTTATCATCAGAACGTATCTGTCGTATTTCCTGCCTGCTTCATGGTAGAGCTGATGAACGCAGAATGCCGGAATGATTATCAGGGTTCCTGCACTGACGGCGGAAACTGTATCTCCGAGAAGGACATCCGGAAGATCCGTCAGGGTAAAATACACTTCAGCCCCGTCATGTGAGTGGGGGACTGCCGGTGTCATGACCTCGCCGCTTCTGAAAGCAAGATCGTATGGAGGAGCTATCGTATAAAGTGATGAATTTGAACCGCGTGATCTTTTCATAAACCGCCCTCGCAAAAAAACGTAAAACCGGTCACAAACCGCCTTTGCAAAAAACACGAAATCAGATAAAAACCGCCCATGTCGGAATAATACATAAAACAAGTATTTTATATACATATTAATCCGTTCGTCGGAAAGATACAATACAATCATGAACCATGGAATTAAAAGATCATGAAGTTCCCGCGCCACGGACGGAGACGCTGATCACTCCACACGGATGGAGACACTGATCACTCCACACGCACGGAGACACTGATCACTCCACACGCACGAAGACGCTGATCACTCCACACGGACAAAGGAAATCACACAACGTGTACACAACCAATAATATCAATCACAGAAAGGACCCACTCATGCAACAAATAAAACTCGGAATCATAGGTATCGGCGGAATGGGAGGAGGACATGCGCAAAACCTCGCAAAAGGACTCGTGCCGGACATAAAACTGGCGGCCGTGGCAGATGACAGGCTAATAAGGCTTGACTGGGCGAGGGAAAATCTTCCGGAAGACGTAGAAGTTTTTTCCGACGGAAATGCATTGATAGAATCCGGATCGTGTGATGCGGTCCTTATAGCAACACCGCACTATCAGCATCCTGAGTTTGCCATACGCACGCTTAGGCATGGACTTCATACTATGATCGAAAAACCTGCGGGTGTATACACTAAACAGGTCAGGGAGATGAACGAAGAGGCCGACAAAAGCGGGAAGGTGTTTGCCATCATGCTCAACCAGCGCACAAACTGCGTATACCGAAAGCTTCACGAGATGATAGAGAGCAAAGAACTCGGTGAGCTTAAGAGAGTGAACTGGATCATCACCGACTGGTATCGCACGCAGAGTTACTATGATGCAGCCGGATGGAAAGCAACATGGGACGGCGAGGGCGGAGGAGTTTTGCTTAACCAGTGCCCGCACCAGCTTGATCTGCTGCAATGGCTTTGCGGGATGCCGGTAAGTGTCAGGGCGTTCTGCCACGAGGGCAAATGGCACGATATCGAAGTAGAAGATGACGTGACGGCATACCTTGAATATGAAAACGGGGCGACGGGAGTCTTTGTCACAACAACGGGAGATGCGCCGGGGACCAACAGACTTGAACTTACATTTGATAAGGCGCGCATTGTCTGCGAGGGCGACAAACTTATATACGACAGGCTGAAAGTCAGCGAGAGGGAGTTTTGCATGACTTCAAAGGAGGGCTTTGCAAAGCCTCCAATGGAGCGGATAGAAGTCGAAACAGACGGTAAAAACGAACAGCACATCGGAGTGTTTAAGGCGTTTGCAGATCATATTTTGCGCGGAGGCGCTCTTGTGGCGGACGGAAGAGAGGGGATAAACGGTCTTATGCTTTCAAACGCGATGTACCTGTCTTCCTGGCTTGATAGGAAGGTGGAGCTTCCGGTCGATGAAGATCTGTTTTTAAAGGAACTTAATAAAAGAAGAGCCGTGTCAGGGAAAAAAGAGGACAAGGGGATAGTTTTTGACACAAAGGGCACATATTAAAGGGGAGGATCAATAAATGGGAAAATATGAAAAGATCTCGGGATTTGCGGATGAGATCACATCAGATCTTACGGGGCAGCTTGAACTTCTTAAAAAACTGGACATACATTTTGTGGAGATGAGAGGCGTAGACGGTGAAAACCTTATCTTTCATACCGATGAAAAGGTGCGTGAAATAAGATCAAGGCTCGACGATGCCGGAGTGAAGTTGTCGGCTATGGGAACCCCGCTTGGCAAGATAGGGATCACGGAGCCTTTTGAAAAACACTTTGAAGATTTCAAAAGAGCGGTAGAGATCGCACATATGATGGATGTCAGGAATATGCGCATGTTCAGCTTCTATGTGCCCCAAAACAGTGCAGGAAATGATCCTCGGGTAAAAGATGAAGTGTTTGCCCGCCTTAATAAATTTGCGGACTATGCTAAAGCAGAGGATGTTGTGCTTTTGCACGAGAACGAAAAGGACATTTACGGGGAAATGGCGGCTCAATGCAAAGAACTGATGGATGAGTTTTACGGGGATCACTTCAAAGCGATCTTTGATTTTGCCAACTTCGTACAGGCCGGTCAGGACACTTTAGAAGCTTATGAAATGCTTAAAGACTATGTTGTATATATCCATGTAAAAGATGCGATCGCAGGAAGCGGCAAAGTCGTGCCGGTGGGATACGGCGACGGTCATGTGAAGGAGATATTTAAAAGGCTCTTTGCATCAGGCTATGACGGATTCCTTTCATTGGAGCCGCATCTTTCCGATTTTACCGGCTTTGCCGAACTTGAAAAGGGCGATAATACTGTAAAAGACGCCAAGCCTTTGAGCGGACCTGAAGCATTTACACTTGCGTATGATTCGCTGCTAAGGATAATATGAAACAAGAAGGCTCATCTTTTTGGCAGGGATGCAAAGAGCAGAAAATTTTAATATTATAGGAAAAATGTAATATGTCCGAAATAACCAATCTCAAAGAAATTGTAGAAAAGCTAAGAAGTGAAAACGGCTGCCCGTGGGACCGTGCACAGACTCACGAAAGTCTTAAGCCGGAATGTATCGAAGAAGCTGCAGAAGTGATATGTGGTATAAATATTCTTGAAAAAACGGGTGATGCCGAGAATCTGAAGGAAGAACTCGGAGATCTGCTTTTGCAGGTGATGTTCCATTCAGTTATAGCTGAGGAAGAAGGACTTTTCACGTTTGATGATGTTGTAAAAACGGTATCAGACAAAATGATACGTCGTCATCCGCATGTATTTAGCGGTGTCGAGTATGAGAGCGATGAAGAGCGCCATGCAGCATGGGAGGCCATTAAGGCCCAAGAAAAAGCAGGAAGAGAGTGGCAGAGTGATTATCTTAAAGAAGCCATGACCGAAGCTGAAGAACTGATCCAAAAAGCCAGGGAAAGAAAGAATTTTATTTAGCTCATTCCACAGGCTTCTTATATACATCCAAAGCTTTCCTGTAGAAGATCTTCATGGATTCCCTTAACTTCGCAGGTTCAAGGACCACAGCATCCTTCCCGAAGCGTTTAAAATATTCCTCCAACTGGCGGATCGGCCAGTTAAAATAGTAAACATCTCCGTCTTTCTTATATACATCCGGTCTGTTTTTAACGATCACTTTAAATTTCTGCTTTCCTTTTTCGGTAAAGCGGATTTTGGCCATTTCGTTCATTGAAGCAGACTGGGGATTTCTAAGTGCAACTTCTTTAAGCTCTTCCATGACTTTTTCATCAATTTCAAAATGATTTGAAGTTGAATAGAGGCTGGTTAATCTGGACATACGGAATGTCCGGGCGTGTTTGGCCGCAGGGTCATAGCAAAGAAGATAATTATACTGTTCTTCTTTAGAGGTGGCGATAAGGTATGGGTTCATGGTAAACACACCATTACCACTTGACGATGTTGAGGAAAAAGTGATAGTTCGCCTCTTGCTGATAGCTTCTGTAAGCTCCTCGTATGTTTCCTTAAAGATAATGCGCTCTCGGTTTCCTCTTGAGATAGAAAGATAGGAGATGAACATATCTTTCAAATATTGCGAAAGAGATATATCCGTAAGCAGGTTGTTCTCAATGGTATTTATGATCTCCAGGGATCTTCCGCTAACAGTCAGGGTGATAACAGCGTTGCTTTTGGAAAAGCTGTTATCATCACGCAGGTATGTGTTGATTATCCTGTCAGCAAGCACATCAGCATCCGTCTTAGAAATGGAAGATAGTTCACTAAGGTCAGATAATATCGTGTTAAGCAGCTTTTCTTTACGTTCTCTGTATGGTTCGAAGTAGTTTATAAGCAGTTCTTTTAAAAAAGCATTCAGATTCACAGAACCGTCTGATTTGGTAAATTCAAACAGTTCCGCATCATTTGCCAGTCTTGATTTTATATCTTCCGGTATATAAATCTTATATTTTTCTGTCATGTCCGCCTCCACAGTGGGGTTGTAATTTTAAGATAATTATACGAAATATAGGAAAATATTGCAATCATCTGGGGTTGCAAAACAAATCAGATTTAGTTCTTTTAATATCCCCAATGACATTATACGATGGAAGCATAAAAGCACATGCAGCAATACCGAAGGTCGTCCGTAAGGACCCCTGCCGGCGCAGGGTGGCAGCAAAAGCTGCATCGGGAGAGTGCTTTGTAGATAAAGACACAGACAGCAATCATCTTTGGGATCGCTTAATGGAAGAGCATCGGACGTAAAAAGCCGGGGAGATGCAGGTTCGAATCCTGTTCCTAACAAAATGTGTCTTGTAATAATGGCAATCGTATAGATGCTAACAGCAAAACTCTACACTTATGATTAGGTGAACTTAATCACCACTTGGCTGATAACCAAGCTGCAGGGAGGAGAAAGCCCTCTCATCATATGAGAAATGCATCTTGTGGTTGTTATAAGGAGGAAAAGAATATGTTGGAATTTTTGAAGAGAGAAGCAAACAAAACCTATACTGAGAACGGCGCAGTTACATATGGAACAACTATGTCTGATTGTATTGACCTTTTTGCGACAATTGGAGCATTTAGAAATGCAAGGGAGGAAGACATCATCGGAAGATTCATAAAGGCTTACGCCGAGAACTCTGATATAGCAACTAAGATTCTTTTCTATGCAAGAGATATCAGAGGTGGTTTGGGTGAAAGAAGAGCCTTTAAGACCATCCTTGGATATCTGGCTCAAAATGAGCAAGAGACAGTAAGGAAGAATATTGAAAACGTAGCCGAGTATGGCAGGTATGATGAT
>JAILCX010000091.1 GCA_024690205.1 Lachnospiraceae bacterium
TGGGCGACTTCCAAGGAAAACGAAGGAACCTGCATGCATATAGTATTCAGAAAATACGAGATAGCGGAAAATTCCGGGGAGGAAGTATATGAGCAACAGGATTTTGATAATAGAGGATGAAGAGGCGATAGCCGAACTTGAAAAGGATTATCTTGAACTAAGCGATTTTGAAGTAACGATCAAAGCAAACGGTGAGGACGGATTAAAAGAGGCACTTGAAGAAAACTATAATCTGGTGGTTCTCGATCTGATGCTGCCCGGCATCGACGGATTCGATGTGTGCAAGGAGATCCGTGAAAAAAAGAACATCCCGATAATAATGGTATCTGCCAAAAAGGAAGATATCGATAAGATAAGAGGGCTGGGACTCGGAGCCGATGATTACATGACAAAGCCGTTTTCACCAAGTGAACTTGTTGCCAGGGTAAAAGCACATCTTGCAAGATATGAAAGACTGACCTCGGCAGCGATGAGTGAAAATGATATCATAGAAATAAGAGGCATAAAGATAGACAAGACCGCAAGGCGTGTCTGGGTCGACGGAGAGGAAAAGGCATTTACCGGAAAGGAATTCGATCTTTTGACATTCCTTGCTGAGCATCCTAACCGTGTCTATTCAAAAGATGAGCTTTTCAGAGAAATCTGGGATATGGATTCAATCGGAGACATAGCTACGGTTACCGTTCATATCAAAAAGATCCGTGAGAAAGTTGAGTACGACAGTGCAAATCCCCAATATATCGAGACCATATGGGGAGTTGGCTATCGCTTCCGTATTTGATGAAAAACATAGTATTTGAAGACGAACATATCCTTGTTGCATATAAGCCTGCCGGGATCGCAACCCAGACAAAAAGGGTCGGGCAGCAGGATATGGTTTCGGAGATTAAAAACTACCTGAATAAAACCTCTGCCGGAAAAGGCGGGAAAAAAGAACCGTATGTCGGGTTGATCCACAGACTGGATCAGCCTGTATGCGGTCTTTTGGTTTTCGGAAAAACACCTGAAGCAGCTTCTTTTCTATCCGAAGAAGTAAGAGAAGGGACGCTTGAAAAATACTATTATGCGATAGTATACGGACGTCCCGAAAAAGAAAACGGTGAGCTTAAAGATTACCTTTACAAGGATCCAAAGAGCAATATGTCTTTGATCGTAAAAGAAGGTTTTCCGGATTCCAAAGAAGCCAGACTTGAATATCAGTGCATAAAGACGCTGTTTGCACTTGAAGACAATGTCGAAGCCTCGCTTCTTGAGATAAAGCTTATAACAGGACGTCACCACCAGATAAGGGCTCAGCTGTCGAATGCCGGCATGCCTATACTCGGCGATACGAAATACGGCAGTATTGAGTCGAAGGAATTCAGCCGTGAATCATCATGCAGAAATATTGCGCTTTGTGCACACAGATTAAGCTTCATCCACCCTGTCACAAAAAAAGAGCTGACTTTTTTAAGGAACTCTGAAGATGATATCTTTAAGGCGTTTTTGTAGTTGCAGGAATCTTTGACATTTGAGCCGAATACTTATACAATTTAAAGTAATGCATAATTAAGGAGAACAGTAAAAATGGCTGACAAAAAGCTGGTTGAATCTATCACTTCCATGAACGAGGATTTCGCTCAATGGTATACCGATATCTGTAAAAAGGCTGACCTTTGCGATTATACGAGCGTAAAGGGATGTATGGTGTTTAAGCCCGCAGGATATGCGATCTGGGAACTCATACAAAAACAGATGGATGAAAGATTTAAGGAAACAGGTGTTGAGAATGTTTATCTTCCGATGTTCATTCCCGAGAGCCTGCTTGAAAAAGAAAAGGATCATGTTGAGGGATTTGCTCCCGAAGTGGCATGGGTAACGCAGGGAGGACTTGCACCCCTTCAGGAAAAGATGTGCGTACGTCCCACCTCGGAGACACTTTTCTGCGATTTTTATAAAAACGAAGTGCATTCATACAGGGATCTCCCCAAGGTATATAACCAGTGGTGTTCGGTTGTCAGATGGGAAAAGGAAACAAGACCTTTCTTAAGATCAAGAGAGTTCCTCTGGCAGGAAGGACATACGATCCATGCTACTGCAAAGGAGGCCGAGGAGCGTACGATACAGATGCTCGATCTTTATGCGAAATTCTGTGAAGAAGTTCTGGCCATTCCAGTAGTCAAAGGTAAAAAGACCGACAAGGAAAAATTTGCCGGTGCCGAAGCAACCTATACGATAGAGGCACTTATGCATGACGGAAAGGCCCTTCAGTCCGGAACAAGCCATAACTTCGGAGACGGTTTTGCAAGAGCTTTTGATATCCAGTATACGGACAAGGATAACACATTAAAATACGGATTCCAGACCTCATGGGGTACAACAACGAGACTTATCGGTGCGATAATCATGGTTCATGGAGATGATTCAGGATTAAAGCTTCCTCCCCTTGTTGCACCTACCCAGGTCATGATAGTACCCATCCAGCAAAAGAAAGAAGGCGTTCTTGACAAGGCTTATGAAATAAGGGACGAGCTTAAGAAGGCAGGACTCCGTGTTAAAGTCGATGATTCGGATAAGAGCCCGGGCTGGAAGTTCTCAGAGTGCGAGATGAGGGGAATCCCGATGCGTATCGAGATAGGCCCCAGAGATATCGAAGAAAACAAAGCGATAATCGTTCGCAGGGACAACGGCGAAAAGACAGAGTGTTCAATAGATCAGTTGGCCGAAAAGACAAGCTCTCTTGTAAGCATCATCCAGAAAGATATGCTTGAAAAGGCCAGAGCTCACAGGGATGAGCATACTTACGTTGCAAAGACCAAAGATGAATTTGAAAAGATCTTTGAAGAAAAATCCGGATTCGTAAAGGCTATGTGGTGCGGAAACCGCGAATGCGAAGATGCAATAAAAGAAAAGCTTTCAGTTACCAGCCGTTGTATGCCTTTTGAACAGGAAAATCTCTCGGATACCTGTGTATACTGCGGCAAGAAGGCTCAAAAGATGGTTTATTGGGGTCGCGCTTATTAAGCACTTGAGATGCCTGTTGGATCTTAATGATAGGAGACGGATTTGCAGGGATTATCAGAGAACGCAAAAAAAAGAATACTGGTAGTCGATGATGACACTGACCAGCTCGAGATCCTTCGAAACTTTCTGGAGCCCACTTATATAGTGGGCACGGTAAGTCACGGAGAATTTGTGCTGGATTATATCAGGGAATACAACACCGACCTTATACTGATGGATATCGTTATGCCGGATATGGATGGCTTTGCGACTCTGCGCGCGATACGCTCGGTAAAGGAAGGTAACAGTATTCCCGTTATTTTTATTACCGGAAAAAGCACGAGAAACATTGTCCTCCAGTCCATAAACGTTGGTATCGACGGATATATGATCAAGCCTGTTTCAAAGGATGCCCTTCTTGAAAAGGTTAAGAACCTGCTAGCTTTTCAAAGCGGTTTTTCCGGCAAAAAGACCGTTCTTACGGTTGATGATGATATCACGTATCTTAAGATCATGAATGATTCCCTAAAGGAACGATTCAATGTCATAATGCTGAACACGACAAAGCTTGCAAAGGAATATCTTAAAGACCATGTTCCCGATGTGATCCTTATGTCGAATGCACTTCCAAAAGATCCTGAGGGGACTTTGTTCGAACAAATAAAGGAAAAGCCTGAATTAAAGGATATTCCGGTGATCATGCTCACGGGTCTTTCGGGCAGAAATCAGGTTCAGTCCGAAGAAGGACCCAAGCCCGATAAATATCTTCTTAAACCGGTCAGCAAGCTTGACCTTATGAAAGCGATCATTTCCGCAATAAACGCCAAGGGAAAAATATAAGAGTAAATGTTAAGTCCGTTTAAGTCAAAGACAACTGAAAACGGAAAGCTTGAAGACGTTATCAAAAAGGTTCTTCTTGATAATGTGGTCGAGGGACTCATCGTAGCCGATGAAAGCGGGGATATCCTGTATTCAAATTCCCTCGGACAGGCGATCATGGATGAAGGTCTTTTCGGACCTATTGATATTGTGTCCAAAAACCCGAAGACTTTTATTTTCAATGCCCGCGAATACAAGGCGATCTACGACGGTATCCCCGAGGGCGTGGGAGTGACGGGAACGGTTACGACTCTCATAGATACCATGGGATTAAAGGAACAGGCCAAGGAGCTTTCCGAGATCAAGGAAAAACTTCAAAAAGCATCAGGCTTTAAGGCCGCCTTTCTTGCCAATATGTCGCATGAGATCCGTACTCCCATTCATGCGATAATCGGATTTGCCGAGATCATCATGAAGGAGCCCGTTGATGAAAAGGTAAAGACCCAGATAGAGATGATAAAGGACTCTTCCTATTCTCTGCTGGCGATAATAAATGACGTGCTCGATCTTTCAAAGATCGAATCCGGAAAGATGGAGCTTGTCAATTCAAACTACTATATCTCTTACATAATAAGAGATATTGAGGCGACTTATTCCCTCCTTGCTTCACGTAAGGGACTCGGATTTAAGATGCATCTTGATGATAATATCCCCAGTAATCTCTACGGTGACAAGATAAGGTTAAGAGGAACGCTTCTTAACATACTTAACAATGCCGTTAAGTACACCAGGGAAGGACATATAGACTTTTATGTAAAAGTCCTTGAAAAGAAAGACGGTATCGCAACGTTATGCTTTGAAGTCAAAGATACAGGTATCGGAATCAGAAAAGAGGACCTTGATAAGGTATTTGATTCCTTCTCCAGATTTGATATCCAGAACAACTACTCGGTAGAGGGAAGAGGACTCGGACTTTCGATAGCCAAAGGTTATATGGACCTTATGGGCGGAAGGATAGAGGTTGACAGCGAATACGGTGTCGGATCGATCTTCCGAGTGATCGTTGATCAAAAGATAGTTGATGATTCGCCCATCGATATGGATATCGTTAACGCCCGCAAGAAGAAAAAGGGCGAGGGCTTTGCGATAAAGGGAATGAAGGCCCTTGTAGTTGATGATAATCCCGTCAATCTTACAGTTGCAGACGGATTGATGAAGACCTACGGACTCATTGTTGACAAAGCATCGGGTGGAAAAGAAGCGGTTGCTCTTTGTCTTACCAACCAGTATGATATCGTATTTATGGACCAGATGATGCCTGAGATGGACGGTATCCAGGCCATGAAAGAGATCCGTAAGATTAACGCATACTACAATGAAAGCTGTACGATCATAGTCCTTACCGCTGATGCCATGGCAGGTGCAAGGGACAAGCTTATGTCCGAGGGATTTGACGAATACTTGAGCAAGCCTCTTGAGATGCACAGACTGGAGGCTATGCTTCTTAAGTTCGTGCCTGAAGATAAGATCGTTGATATCGATAATCTGAACAACGAAGAGATCATTATCGAAGAATCCGAAGGTACAAAAGACACATCAAAGACCGAAAAAGAAAAACCGGATAACCGGATAGATACCATTGCCAAAGGCCTTGGAATAGATGCCGAAACTTTGGAAAAGAGGATAAAAGGAAGCGGCGGAACACTTGAAGATTACAGGGTTGTATGTGAG
This sequence comes from Lachnospiraceae bacterium, assembly GCA_024690205.1. Classification (GTDB taxonomy): domain Bacteria; phylum Bacillota; class Clostridia; order Lachnospirales; family Lachnospiraceae; genus JAILLW01. Next base: position 5,533 of record JAILCX010000091.1, read on the forward strand.
ATCGCATGCAAACATGCCGAGGCAAAGGCAAAGAAATTAAGGGATGCAAAGAATTCAGGCGATTACGACAGGTATACCATAGAAGTACATGCCTTAAAGAGTACGTTTGCATCTTTAGGTGCAACGGAATTATCTGCCAGGGCCAAAGAGCAGGAAATGGCCGGAAAAGAAGGCCGCTTTGAGCTCATCGATGAAAAGATGGAAAGCCTTGTAAACGATTACCTTGAATTTATGGCCAAAGTCAAGGAAGTCGTTCTTGATATCGATGTTTCCGAGCAGAAAGCAAAGGCATCCGGCAAGGGTGAAGAGTGGACTGACGAAGAGCTTTCACAGATCGCCAACAAGCTGCTTTCTCTTATCGACGAATTCAGATTCGGAGATATATTTGATATACTTGAAAACATCACAAAGATAGAAAAAGGTCCCGAGACAAAAGCCATCTTTGACCGTCTGGAAGCTTTGATGAACAGAATGGATATAGATGGATTGAAGAAGGAACTTATTAAGCTCGCGGAGAAGAAATGATAAAGATCATACTCCCGGATACAGTAAAAGAATTAATAGATGTGATCACAAAGGCCGGCTACGAAGCGTATGCAGTAGGCGGCTGTATTCGTGATTCGATCCTGGGAAGAGTCCCGGAGGATTATGATATCACAACGTCAGCAGAGCCCTCGGAGATAAAAGCGCTTTTCAGAAG
>JAILCX010000038.1 GCA_024690205.1 Lachnospiraceae bacterium
AAATAGGAAGGTCCCTTGAAGACTACAAGGTAGATAGGTCCAAGGTGTAAGCATGGTAACATGTTCAGCTGATGGAAACTAATAGACCGAAAGCTTATCCAGGCAATGTCTGATCACATGTATTCGGTTTTGAGGGTACTTGGGATCCTTGAAAGAAAGATACAGAAAGTCCGCATTGCGCCGAAAACATTCCTCCCTCGGTGATCAGAGATCACCTCGTGAGTTCGTTTTCGCCTTATGATTTGATCCACACTCGTCTTTTGGTGTGCAAGCACCCCAAAGACTCATGTGTTCTCAAATCGCAATGCTCATATAGTCCTCGATAGCTCAATGGTAGAGCATTCGGCTGTTAACCGAAGGGTTGTAGGTTCGAGCCCTACTCGGGGAGCTTATCAAAAATAAATATGGTGCCATAGCCAAGTGGTAAGGCGTGGGACTGCAACTCCCTGATCGTTGGTTCAAATCCGACTGGCACCTCTAAAAAAGCCTCTATGATCATTAGGTCATAGAGGTTTTTACTTTGTTATTTGATGGAAATTGTTATGGGGAATATTGTTTGACAAATCTTTTAACCATCCGTATACTCCATTCTAAAGAGAAGCGGTTTTTTACCGTACGGTCCTTGGACTAAAGTGGCGTACTCGCTTCTTTTTTATGTTTATTATTTACGTGACTGCCTGATGAAATCTATCTTTTCTATTATTTCGAGTAATACATTTCGGTCTTCATTCTGGTACTTCAGATAAATGTCACTTAGCCGTTGAGGTATAAAAGAGGGAGAGTTTTCATAACCTCTTACGAGATAATCTAGACTAATATTTAAAATATTGCATATTTCTATAAGCTTTTCCAAAGAAACACCTGCCAATCCTCGCTCAACTTCGCCATAGTGCTTTACAGAAATATTTAGCATTTCAGACATTTGTTCTTGTGTATATTTCATATTTTTCCTGGATTCTTTCATCCGAAGACCCATTTCTTTATGTAATTCACTCATATAAAGCACCTCTGCTGTTTAGTTTAGTATTACCAAACTGGTAAGAAAACAAAGTAGCAGGTGTTGAAAACAACAACCTATTAGGTTATAATTACATATAATAAAAAATCTAAGGAGGGTTATTGTTGTGGATAATCAAGGAAGTTCTGGTGCAGCTGTAGGAAGTTTGGTATGTGGGCTTTTAGCTGTAGTATGTTGGTTTTTTGGCTATAGTTCAATAGTCAGTGTGATACTGGGAATAATTGGACTAGTGTTGGCGTCTAGCGCAAAAAAGGCCAACGATACAAGTGGATTGAGAACAGCAGGTTTTGTTCTTTCGCTGATTGGTTTAATAGGCGGTGGAATAGTCCTTATAGCATGTGTTGCCTGTATTGGATCATTAGGTTCCGTTGGAAAAAGCTTGATGAACTATTAGATGACAAGATTTTTAAAAGTTTTATCTACTGTTCCAATATATGGGATTATGGGGATAATAGGAATAGTTTTAGGTTATCTTTTCTTATTATTCAGTTGCAGAAAAAATAAATTTTCTTATGATGATACTGCATTTATATATACATGGTCGTGCTTGGGGGCCCTTGCAGGAGCAAAAGTTCTATATATCTTTCAGAATATCAGACCTATTGTAAGATATTTGGTCAACGATCCGGCTAAACTGTATGAAAAAGCAAAAAATATTGCAACCGGCGGTTTTGTGTTTTATGGTGGCCTTTTTGGAGCAATATTAGGTGCAGCTATAGCATCTCGATTTTTCAGAGTATCTGTACAGGAAAAGTTTAACTCATTAATACCGATTCTTCCGCTTGATCATGGTTTCGGAAGAATCGGTTGTTATTTGACAGGATGTTGCTATGGAAGAGAATATAATGGGCCTTTTTCCATACATTATACCAACTCGTTGTATGCGCCTAATCACGTCAGTCTTTTTCCGATACAGTTGGTTGAAGGCATTTTTGATTTTTGCTTGTTTATAGTGCTGTACTCACTGGAAATAAGAAATCAATCAAAGAAGATAGTTGATTACTACCTTGTGTCATATGCATCGTTTCGTTTTTTGGCGGAGTTTGCAAGAGGTGATATATATAGGGGGTATATTTATAAGCTTTCTTTATCACAGTGGATAAGTATTTTTATAATTGTCATAGAGTTGGGTAAATTTTTTGTGAGGAAAAGAAGAGATGGATAATAAACGAAAAATTAATATAATTGCATCGATAGCTATCATGTTTTTGTTTTTTGTTCCAAGTTATAAAATTGGTTTATTTGGTTACGAGGAATCTTATTCAGCATTTAAGCTATTACTTGGTTTTGAAGATATAGCAGAGTTTCTTGGCTTAAACAAGTGGATTATATTATTAGGAATCATTTTGATTATTTCTCCTATTATCATTGTGATGATAAATTACCTTGTTAAAAGTCACATCGGCAATGGAGTCACTGCTCTTGTCTTGGCGGCTATCAATTTGTTCATATGGATTAGGATAGGTAGTTTGGATGGCATCTTGTTTAGAAAATCGTTTTTTCATTACATTACATTAGCGGCATATGTAGTAGTAATAATTACATCAATTCTTACCTTGCTTAAAGGATATTCAGATAGCGAAAAATTGATTAAAGAGAAAATGCTTCATAACCAATTAATAAGTGTTAATTCAGTTGTTGGAATAATACTGTGTCTTGGAGTTTTTGTTCCTTGCTTTGGAGCAGATACTTCAATCTTTGAAATGGTGATGTGGGGAGAAATAAATACAACAACTATTATTTTACTTGTCATGTTATGCATGCTAGTAGTGCTTTTTAACATAATAAAACTAGGAAGAATGAGTGAAGCGCTAAGTATAATATGTTCTGGGACATATCTATTAATTTGGGGGGCCTTAGGAAAAGAAGCAGACAAATTTATAGGTTTCGAATTTCCTTATGCGATTTTTTTGCTCTTAAGCAGTGTATCAATTGTGTTTTCGATCGCAGCAATAGTTGCAAAACGAATAATACCGAATGAAGAAACAAAGGCATCCATTAACCTAAACTGATGATTATTAAAAATTTAAGAGGAGATAATATATGGACAGTAAAAGAAAAATAAACATTATAGCGGCAATTACTTTGGCTATATATTTATTTATTCCTTGTTTTAAAATAGGCGGTTATGGATCTAACGAATTATATTCAGCTTTTAAACTGTTATACTCGTTAGATGAACTATTTATTTCATCTGAGATTGTGATGTATGTGAGTATACTATTTTTCTGTCCATTTCTTATCTTTATGATAAATCATTTTTCAACGCGTTCAGAAGATGTTTGTACAGTGAAAATTTCAACTATTGGGTTTGTATTTGCTTATATTATTGCTTGGATTTCAATTGCGGATAGTCTTAGCCCGAATAAACTAAATATTCTTTATTGGACAAATCTATTAGTATGTATTGCTATGATAGTAGTATCAACTCGTATGATATCAGGTGTATCTGACAAAGCAGATAACGAGTATTCATTAAATTGTAAAGAAATGGATAATAAAAGAATAATTATCATTGAAGTAGCAATTGCTTTGATAATTATGATCTTTATTCCGAGTTTTGAAGTAGGAGTTTTGGGTTATAATGAGTCGCGCTCAGTTATACAGCTTCTTATAGAGAGTAATAATATGCTGGAGTATTTCGGAGCAAATAGTTTAGGTATCAAGTTAATAATATTCTTAATTATTGGGGCTCCGCTGGGAATTGCCATTATCAACTCGAAAATTAACAATCGTATAGGGGGGGTGGCGACCCTAATTTTGTCATGTATTAATCTTTTAATATGGGTGAAAATAGATAAAATATTGGATGATTTGGTGATGATAGAAAAGATGAATTTATACTATCTCGCTTTAATCGCGTGTATTACCACTGTTATAGTGTCTATAGTGATCTTAATAAGTAATCATAATAGTGGAAAGGAATCTGGAATGATTAATTAGAATAAACTGATGCTCATTTCAAACAATTTTGGTAGGAGATGAATATATGGATAATAAAAGAGTAATTAATATACTAGCAGCTATTGGTTTGATTATTATGTTTTTCATACCATGTTTTAAAATTGGCGGTTTTGGCTCCTACGAATCATATTCTGCGTTTAAACTTCTTACAGGGGTTAATGACCTGATTAAATATTTCGGTCATAGCAGTAAGAGTTCAAGCATAGGATTTATGATGTTCTTTATGATCGCAGCCCCGTTAGTAGTCATAATCATAAATTATAAAGTATCTAGCGTTGTGGGAAACGGGGTATCAAGCTTGGTTTTGTCGATAATAAATCTATATTTATGGATGAAAGTAGGAAACATAGCGGATGACTGGATGGAAAAACAATTGTTTTTCTATTTTGCATTGCTTGCATGCATCTCCATTGCGATTATATCAATCATAATGTTAGCAAGTAGATCTGATAATAGTAGCAAGTTTGTTAGTCATTCTATGAGTGCTGAGTTGGAAGACTGGAAATGTTCTTGCGGGGCAGAAAATTCTTCTATATACAGAATATGTCAACAATGTGGGAAACCTCGCAAGCAGGAAAAAAGTTTTGAGGATTGAAGTCCTGCGTTAAACGCACGTTGAAATAGAATTCCAAGTGAATTTACGACATCCAAACGGTTTATGGATAGTTTATTCATAGCGGCAGTTCCATAGGAGCTGCCGCTATATTTATGCTTCCGGGTATGTCATCACTTTATTGTGTATCGTATATAGGTACATGTTGTTGACGAAATCATTCATATTGATGGGAGTAAGGACAACTTCGGGGTGTGCATTATGAAATACACGGAAGATCTCGTCCGCAAAACCCTGTCCCATCATTTCAACACCGTCAAAATCCAATATGGCTTCTTTAAAATTGTCCAAACGTATACAGATTCTTCTGGCCTGTGAACGTGCGACAGGCTCATTACCCTGACAGGCTTCCAAGATAGGAAGTCTCGTTTTTATTAATTCTCCATCCACAGTCGAGTTTTTATCTGTGATCTTTTTAATATCATTTATTAACTCACTCTCAGATTGTATGATAACAAGATTCCTTTCTCGCATCCATATAACCATAAATAACTCTAGTGAAACTATAATAGTAATATACTCAACCATAAGTCAATAGAACATATTACACATACTTGATGATTCATGAGATGATATAGTATATTACTAGTCATGGACGTATCGATTTTCTCGGTCATATATGTATTAACTTCCATAGTGATCTTTTATTGTCTGAGGTATAGTTCCAGATTTGTTTTTCTTGTTATCTCCTCACTGGCATACGTATTTATTCTGGATAAGACGGCCGGGACAGCTCTTCTTGCCACTTTTGTTTTCGCATATCTTGCGGGCCTTTTGATCGGCGCGGTAAAACCGCGTTCCTCACGTGTGGCCGTAATCTGCTTGGCATTTTCGGTATTCGTTTGCGTAATCTCACTTTGTTTCTTGAAATTTTCGGGTCGATCCGGGTTATTTATCCCTATTGGATTTTCTTTTTATATATTCCAAACCATCAGTTATCTTGTTGATATCTATCGGGGAAAAACAGCAGCGGAGAAAAAGCCTGCAAGATTATTCCTTTATCTTGCATGGTTCCCGAAGTTTGTAAGCGGACCTATAGAACGTAAAGATAAGTTTGATGAGCAGCTTAATAACATAAGGATAGTAAGATTCCGTGATCCCCAAAGGTGGGTCAGGATAGCTCACTATGTCATTATCGGTTTTTTCTATAAGCTGGTCATAGCCGACAGATTATGCAAATATGTAGATAAACTTTTTTCCGATTATCAAAACTATGACGGCGCATGGTTGATTTTGGGTGTAATAATGTATACCTTCCAGATTTATTTTGATTTTGCGGGCTACTCTTATGCCGCCATCGGTATATCCGAAGCATTTGGAATAAAAGTATCAACGAATTTCAAAATGCCTTATCTGAGTGAAAACATAACGGAATTCTGGCGCAGATGGCATATAACTTTAAGCTCCTGGTTAAGGGACTATGTATATATTCCTCTTGGAGGAAACAGAAAAGGAAAACTAAGAAAGATCATTAATACCATCATGGTATTTGCAGTATGCGGAGTCTGGCACGGAGGAGATATAAGCTTCGTGATCTGGGGACTGCTTCACGGTGCATATGCCTCGGTTGATACCGTTCTGTCAGATAAAGGTTATGACCGACTAAGGAAAGGAACTGTTGGACGGATAATAACATTCCTTCTGGTAGCATTTGCCTGGCTGTTTTTTAGATCAGCCAATATTACTGAAGCGCTTGGATATATAAAATGCATGATGGTTCCGGGAAGGATATTTGATTCGTTTTTGGCCCAAAGACAGGAACTGGGTTTCTGGTTGGCCGATATTCTGATCATAGTTTTATCGATCATGGCGGTGCTGTATTTTGAGTGTTGTGCGTATAAAAGATTGGAGGATGTACCGGAAGTAATTATACGAAAAACATATCCAATCAGGTATTTATATGCATTTATAGCGTTAACGATGATAATGGTATTCGGAATGTATGGCCCGGAAAGTGTTGTTCATATGATATACATGCAATTTTGATATGAAAGCTGAAAAAAACTTGAAGAAAAAGATAATTCAACATATCTCGTTTGGCATTCTGCTTGTCTTTCTTGTATTAAGTTACTGTTTTTTTAACAGGCTTTTGAGCATCAAGAGCGAACATGGTATAAGACAGGCAAGGGAGATGTACGCACAACCGATAAACACGATCGATGTGGTCTTTTTGGGATCAAGCCATATTCACTGTGACGTCAATACGGCGCTGTTGTGGGAGAAATATGGTATAGCTTCATATGATTACAGTGCGGCGGAACAACCGCTTTGGATAACATACCACTATCTGCGTGAGATATGCAAATATCAAGATCCGAAAGTGGTTGTGGTCGATCTGTATTCACCGGCCAGATATAAGTACGACTATCAGTACCCGTATCTGTCAGAGAATCTTTATGGGTTCAGGTTTTCGATAAATAAACTCGAAATGATATATGCTTCGTGTGAACCGGAAAGATATTTTGACTATTTTCCGTCAATAGCCCTGTATAATTCAAGATATACGTCCTTGGGAGAAAGTGATTTTGAGGATATTAAGTTGTCAAGATCGGAAAGAGAGGCATTTAAAGGATATTCTCCATATTACGTAGTTGAACCGCAGGAGGAACCCTTGCTGGAACAGCCGCAAAGCGGAGGTATCACACTTAAATCTGAGATATACCTGTACAAGATCATTGATTTTTGTAAAGAAAATGAGATAGAAATATTTTTGATGGTTTCTCCATATATTACAACTGACGAAGATGAACTTGTATATAACAGGGTTCATGAGATTGCTGATATGGAGGGAATAAATTTTAACAGTACAAATTATTTTTATAACAAGATGGAATTGAATTTTGAAGAAGACTTCAACGATGAATCACATTTGAATTACAGAGGAAGTTGCAAGTTCAGCGATTATTTGGGGGAGGAACTGAAAAGTTTGTACGAAATACCTGATCGGCGCGGAAACAGACGCTGGGAGTCTTGGGACAGACATGTGGAAGAGGTAAAGAAAGATGCCGGAAAAGCCGGATATAACGAGTAATATAAAATTTAAATAATTTTTTCAAAAAACCCTTGACCTTCCACCTTGTGGAAGGTCTATATTTTACGTATCGAGTGGCCAATCGATGCAAAAAGAGGTGCTTATGAAGATCAATCAGGTTGAGGAACTGGTGGGAATCACCAAAAAGAACATCAGATTTTATGAGGAGCAGGGTTTGCTGAATCCCGAAAGAAATCCGGAGAACGGATACAGGGACTATTCACTGACCGATGTCGAGAGTCTTTTAAAGATCAAACTGTTAAGAAAGATCGATGTTCCGATCGATGAGATCAGGAAACTTGAAAACGGTTCCATTACATTTAATGAATGTATGGAAAAACAGACAAAAACTCTTGCCAACGAGCGCGATAACGTAGAGCTGATGATGGGTCTTTGCGAAAAGATGAGCAATGAAGTTTCCGATTATACTAAGATTGATGCTTCGACATACCTCGATGAACTTAAGCAACTCGAAAAAGGAGGCGCAGTATTTATGGATCTTGAAAAAAGCGATGTAAAAAGGAAGACCATGACCGGAGCTGTTCTTGCCGCAACATGCTTTATAGCATTTATGTTGCTGGTGGTTATAGCAATGGTAATTGGAATGGTCTCTGATCCGATACCGGTACCTGTATTTTTATTAATGATCATCATTCCGGTATTAATGATAATAGCAACAGTAACAGCGTTGATCCAGAGAATTAATGAGATAAAGAAAGGAGAAGCATATGAAGCTCGTAAGTATTGAAACAATTCCCGGACAGGATTTTGAGGTTTTGGGACTGGTAAAAGGAACTATCGTCAATTCTAAGAATTTGGGAAGAGATTTAATGGCAGGTCTTAAGACCATTGTCGGTGGAGAGATAGTGGGATACACCGATATGCTCAACGAAGCCAGACAGATCGCCACAAAGAGAATGGTTGATGAGGCAGAAGCCCTCGGAGCCGATGCAATTGTCGGTGTCAGATACGGCTCTTCAGCAGTAATGCAGTCTGCAGCCGAGATCGTTGCATTCGGAACAGCAGTTAAGTTCAAGTAAACGGAGAAAATATGGATACTTCACAGTACAAGGTAACGGGGGCAATGATCGTTGGTATATCAATAAGCATGTTTGTATGCGTGATGACACCGATTGTTTCTTTGCTCCAAAACCTTTCATGACTTAAAGAATGACAACCCTATTTATCAAAAGCGGCGGGATGATACCCGCCGCTTTGGTGTTATAATTTACCTTACCGATATAAGGAGAGATCTACTGGCATTCTTCGATGCATTGGAGCGGTAACTGTCAAAAGAAGTCTCAGGCATCAAGATAGGTTCTTGAACAGCTGTATACCGAGGGTTCTTGACTTGACTGATTTTCAAAAAATAATGATTGCAAAGGCGTAAATTGTGATATCCTTATCTTCGATAATGCTGATGGATAAGGAAGTAATAAAACGTGTACTTAAAAGAAAAACAAATAAAAAACATCAAGATCAAAAATGTAATCCTAGCCGTTCTGGCGATCATTAACCTGATCTTTACGGTTTCGTGGGAGTTATATCTTGTCATACGTTACTGGGGAGACACCTTTACAATCATGCATGCGAAAGCAACTCCTGAATTTTTCTTCTGGATCATAGTCGGTCCCATCATATTGGCACATGTATTAAGATCAAGAAACAGAATAGGAAATGCTTACTTTTACTCGGGATATTTTGAAGGAGATCTGGACGGGTTTGTCACATATGGTGAACTTGCGGATGTTATGGGTATCAGCGAAAAAAAGGTAAGATCTGAGCTGGGATTGCTTATCAGATTCTACATGAAAAACTATACCTGCAATAAGGATGGAGTTGAACTTGCTTCAAAGACCGCTAAGTGTGAATGCTTAAGCTGTGGAGCAAGGATCGAAAAGAAACTGTTCTTCACGGGAGAATGTCCCTACTGCGGGAGTTCGGATCTTAGGGCGAAGGTTCTTACAGACAACAGATTTTACAGTATTTCAAATGAGTTAAAAGGTCAGCCCAAAGGGTATGATTATTATACGGACAAAAAACTGGGAGTGAGAAAAGTCCTTTTCCCTATTTTGATGGGACTTTCATTATTTGTGATAGCGATCATGCTGCTCATGGGGTTTGAGGCCATCGGAAATTTCGGCAATGAGCAATATTATCATGATCTGATCCTTAATCCCGACAAGCATCTTCAAAGCAGAGAACTTATAACATATGATCTTATAGAAACCGTTATAACCTGCTTCTTTGTGGCAGGAGGACTTGTTCCCGTTCTTATCAACAGGATAAAAAGGATGAACTATGTCGGAACGGCTGATGTAAATGCTCATTATTATTCAAGGTGCAAAACACCCTTCATAAAGATAGGAGACCTTCCTTCGTACAGGCCGGTCGGGACAAAGAAAAATACTAGTCTTATAAGACAGACTCTCAAAAAGGGTTATCTTCGAAACTGTACGATAGAAAAACATAAAGGTATCCTTGAAGTCGCTCTCGCCAAAAAGATAGTTAAGGACCGTTGTCCTTTCTGCGACGGAGCAATAACCGGAGCCGTTCATAAGGATTATGTCTGCAGGTACTGCGGCAACGTGATCATGGATGCAGTGGTAAAGAAATAAATGAAAAAGAATCTTAAGAGGATGATCTCGTACTACAAGCCATATATGAAAGTGTTCTGGACAGACATGTTCTTTGCATTTCTGGCTTCTGCGGTCGCGCTCATCATTCCGCTGATGGTTAGGTATATCACGTCGAATATCGATGAGATAAAAGCCGGCGGAGACATAAACAAAATACTGATAATAGGTGCCATCCTAATCGGACTGGTACTTGTCCACTTTGTGTCGAAATTCTACATATCATATATCGGGCATGTTATGGGCTCCAAAATGGAATATGACATGCGTGCCGAGATATTTGCACATTATCAAAAGCTGTCTTTTTCGTTTTATGATGAACAAAAAGTCGGAAAACTGATGAGCAGGATCACCAATGATCTTTTTGACATTTCGGAGCTTCTTCATCACGGGCCTGAAAATCTTGCCATATCGGCTGTAAAGCTCATCGGTGCTTTTATCATCCTTTCAAGCATAAGTAAATATCTGTGCATCGCGGCGTTCGTGCTTGTTCCGATCATGTTTGTATATGCGTATTTTATTAACAAAAGGATGCGCCGGGCATTTAAAGAAAACAGGGTAAAGATCGCAGAGATAAATTCACAGATAGAAGATAACTTATCAGGTATAAGGGTAGTTAAATCTTTTGCGAACGAAGAGATCGAAAAAGAAAAATTCAAACACGGGAACGACGGCTTCTTAAAAGCAAAAAAGAACAGTTACTTTTACATGGGCTTTTTCCATTCAGGCATGACGGCATTTACGATGCTGATAAACGTTGCAGTGATCATGTCGGGCGGAGTGATGCTTGTTAAGGATATGGTCAGCGTGCCTGACTTTATTGCATTTCTTTTGTATATCAATGTCTTTACCGAACCGGTTCAGACTCTAATTGATTTTACGGAGCAGTTCCAAAACGGATATACGGGATTTGAAAGATTCGTGGAAATATTGGAGATAAATCCCGATATAGCCGACTCACCCGATGCCACCATGCTTACCGATGTTAAAGGAGATATAAGTTTCCGTGATGTTTCCTTCAGGTATAATGATGCGGCACACAGGGTATTAAGGCATATTAACCTTGATGTGTCCGCAGGAGAGTATATCGCGCTCGTCGGATCTTCCGGTGGTGGAAAGACTACACTTTGCAGCCTGATCCCGAGGTTTTATGACGTGACAGGCGGAGTGATAACGATCGATGGAAAAGACATAAGATCCGTCACGTTAAAAAGCTTAAGAGATAACATAGGTATCGTTCAGCAGGATGTTTATCTTTTTGCCGGAACGGTCTTTGAAAATATAAGCTACGGAAAACCCGGATCTACGAAAGAGGAAGTGATCGAGGCGGCAAAACTTGCCAACGCACATGACTTTATCATGGAACTTCCGAACGGATATGATACTGACATAGGACAACGCGGTATAAAGCTTTCGGGAGGTCAGAAGCAAAGACTTTCGATCGCAAGGGTATTCCTTAAAAATCCTCCGATTCTTATTTTTGATGAGGCTACGAGTGCGCTTGATAATGAAAGCGAGAACATAGTCAAGGAATCGCTTGAAAAGCTCGCAAAGAACAGAACGACCTTTGTTATCGCACACAGGCTTTCAACGATCAGAAATGCTCAAAGGATAATCGTCCTTACAGAAAACGGAATAGAAGAAAGCGGTACGCATGATGAACTTCTTGCAAAAAATGGCGTGTACGCGCAGCTGTATAAATGGACAGGCTGAAAAAGTGAGGGATTAAGATGGAAACATGGTTTTATGAAGTGGTAAGTATAGACGGGGACTACGCTAATCTTAAAAGGACCGATATAGAGTCGGATGATCTTAAACTGGTGGCAAGAGCACTTCTTCCGCCTGAGATAGTTGAGGGCAGCCACCTTAAATACGAAATGATGCAGTATGAACTTATCATGTGACAGAAAAAACGACGGGCAGCACGGAATTGATCAGCCAGAATCGGAATTAAGGATTGAAATCATACGATCAAGAAGGAAAACGGTTGAGATCCGGGTGAATGTGGACCTTTCCGTTACGGTCCGGGCACCCCTTAGGATGAGCAGACGGGAGATCGAAGAGTTCCTTCGGAAAAAGGAAGCATGGATCCGAAAAAACATCTGCAGGATGGAAGATGAGCGATGCTTTTTTCGGGAGCAGAGAGAGCAGTTCCCGGGACCGGAAGAGATCCGGGAACTGAAGGATCGGGCTTATTTAGTCATCCCGGAGAAGGTGGCGTATTTTGCAAAGATCCTCGGGGTGAACTACGGAAGGATCACGATACGGGCGCAGAAGACCCGATGGGGCAGTTGTAGCAGCAAGGGAAATTTAAGCTTTAACTGTCTGCTGATGAAAGCACCTCCGGAAGTTTTGGATTATGTGGTGGTCCATGAGCTGTGTCACCGGAAGGAAATGAACCATTCTCCACAATTTTGGAATGAAGTGGAAAAAGTTCTGCCAGGATACCGGGAACCGAAGAAGTGGCTTAAAGACTGGGGAAACGTGCTTATACAGGGAGCAGGGACCTCCGGGGAGTGAGGAGACGCTACTCTTTATTACGTAGGGATTCTGTGGATTTCTGAATCTTGCCAAGATCTTTGGGCATACGATTATTTGATGTTCCCTTCATATTGATATTACGTGTAAAACAGGCGAAAACACCAAAATTCACGTAGGAGTCCGTTCCGGAGAGGAAGAATACTACGTGTAAAACAGGCGAAAACCCCAAAATTCACGTAGGAGTCCGTTCCGTGGGGGATGAATACTACGTGTAAAACAGCGAATAATGCGATTTCTCACGTCATGTTTACCAGGATAAGACGAGGTCTTATCCTTTTTTAATTTTATTGTTGACAATAAACATTGCGCGCAATATAATATGAAAAAAGATAAAAATCGGGAAGGGAGATCTTATGGCACAAAAATACGAACAACTTTTATTGAAAAACCAGTTATGCTTTCCGATGTATGCATGCAGCAGAAAGATCGTCGGAAGCTACACACCTTACTTAAGTCCTCTTGGACTTACATACACACAGTATGTGGTGCTGATGGTGTTGTGGGAAAATGAAACAGTAAATGTAGGGCAGCTTGGGAACATACTTCATCTTGATGCGGGAACCTTGACACCATTGCTTAAAAGACTTGAAAAGGCAGGATATGTCACCAGGGAAAGATCAAAGGAAGATGAGCGTGTCACGATCATACACATCACGCCTGAAGGTGATGCACTTAAGGTAAAATGCAAGGACATTCCGGGCAAGCTTGCCAAAACCGTATCTGCTCTTAGCGAAAAGGACGCAAAAGAACTGTACAGACTTCTGTATCTGTTCTTGGAAGGATAAGCAGGATCATGAAAAAAGAATTTGATATTCAGGAATATATGACAAAGGGCGTGGAACGTGTTGTATCGGATGCCATTAAGGCAACACATAAAGACCCGAAGGAAAGTGCGTTCATGCTTAGATTCTCGGTAGCAAGCGCAAAGGCTTCGATGAAGCGTAAAAAAGCAAAAGAGAGCGGAGAACATATACCTCCGTTCCTCATTGCAAGCATAACCAGTAAATGCAATCTTCATTGTGCGGGCTGTTATTCAAGATGCAATCACGCAACGGTTGATGAAGAACCCGTAAGTCAGTTGTCGGATGAAGACTGGTTAAGGATCTTTGATGAAGCAGATGATCTCGGGATAAGCTTTATCCTGCTTGCAGGCGGTGAGCCGATGCTTCGAAGAGGTGTCATAGAAGCTGCCGGAAAAAAGAAGAATATCCTGTTCCCTGTTTTTACGAATGGGACATTCATGGATGAAAGATACTTTGACCTTTTTGAATCAAGCAGAAACCTTATCCCTATAATGAGTATTGAAGGTAAAAAGGATCATACGGATTCAAGAAGGGGGCCGGGAGTATATGACCGGCTGATACGTAATATGGATGAGCTTCAAAGACGCGGACTCATTTTCGGAGCATCCGTTACGGTCACAAAAGAAAACATCCGGGAGGTCACATCGGAAAGCTTTCTTGGAGAGCTTTCACAAAGGGGCTGTAAAGCAGTAATATTCGTGGAGTTTGTTCCTGTTACGGAGGAAAGCCGTGAACTTACTCCGGGAGATGAAGAAAGAGAATATCTGAAAAACGAGATAGCAAGACTCAGGGAGCAGGCGCCCGAAATGGTATATATTTTATTCCCCGGCGATGAGAAGAGTTCGGGGGGATGTGTGGCAGCCGGCAGAGGATTTTTCCATATAAATTCACATGGAGGAGCTGAGCCGTGTCCGTTCTCACCTTATTCGGATGTAAATATAAAAAACACATCATTAAAAGAAGCCATGCACTCGCCTTTGTTTATGGCATTGCAAAGCGGAGGCATTCTGCTTGATGATCACGAAGGCGGATGTGTATTGTATGAAAAGCGTGAACTCGTAGAACAGATCATAAATAAAAGACCGGCGTAAAAGGAGGAATATTAACATGAGTACATTAGTAGCATACTTCAGTGCCGAAGGAACGACAGCCGGACTGGCTAAGGAATTTGCAAAGAGTATCGGAGCAGATCTTTACGAGGTGACTCCCGTGGCGCCTTATACGAAATCAGATATAAACTACCTGAATCCCATTTCAAGGTGCAACCGTGAACAGATGGGTGGCAAGGATGTTCCCGTATCAGGCAAAGTTGAAGGTTTTGACAAATACGATACCGTATATCTCGGATTCCCGATCTGGTACGGACAGGCACCAAGAGTGATCCATACATTTGCAAAGGATTATGACTGGACAGAAAAGACAGTGCATCTGTTTGCAACATCAGGTGGAAGCGGAATAGGAAAGACGGCAGAAAAACTTTCTCCTTCTCTTAAAGGGGTTGCTTCGGTCGATGCAAAGATCGTAAAATCAGCATCTGAAATAGCAGGTTGATGATAAAGATCTCGGCTAAAGCAAGAATGCCAAAACCGGCAAGATAGCCGGGATACCCGTACGAATCGTAGATGCCTTTAAGGGGAGAACCTAAGGAAGGTCCCATGAGGAACATGAAGTTCGTATGGAAATGTAAGTTATAAAGATAAACAAAAGGGACAGTGAAGATCAGGAAAAGAACACTCTTGTATGAATCTTTGATCGATGGAACGGTCTTATCTTCAATAAGGATAAAGCAGACATAAGCGATGATCAATGAGTGAAAAAGGTAGCTTTCGATCGTAATGAAGTGTAAAAGGGGATACATGGTCCCGTCGGGAAAGATGATCGCCAATATCGCACCCGGCATGCAAAGAGAAAAAAGGACCTGCGAAAGAAAACCTTTGGTCAAAGAGTGAACCAGGCAAATGATCCCTGCCATGGAACAAAGGTGCAAGGGCATCTCGCAGATGATGCTTTCGTTACAATAGACTACATAGGCCATTCGCGAGATGATGAGGACAAAGGGGACTGTCCCCACTGACTTCTTCAAAACGGAGCGGAGTTCGGGAGAGGCCTTTTTGTAGATCAAAACGCAGATCAATATGAAAAGAAAGCACAACCCGATAAGAAGGATGTGCTTATGGTCGAAAAGATTATAGCCGGAACCTTCCGGAAGATCTGTTTCATAAGTAAAGAACATAAAATGACCTAAACGGGAATTATCTTATCCTCGGGCAGATATTTCTTTATTGTCTCTTCAAGCAAAGTTGAATCCAGGGGTTTGGTGAGGTAATCGGCAAACCCCGCTTCCGTATATATCTGACGGCTGTCCGTAAACGCATTGGCGGTAAGGACGATAGCCGTCGTTTCTTTGTTCAGAGAATCGGCATCGTTTCTGATAAGGCGGAGAGTTTCTATTCCATCGGGATCGGGCATCATATGGTCAAGAAGCAGAAGGTCATAGTGCTTCTTTTTACACATTTCGATTGCATCCGAACCTTTACTGCATATGTCAGGAATGATACCTGTACGTTTGAGGAAAGATCTTACGATCTTTAAGTTGAGTGCATTATCATCAACGGCAAGGATCCGGGCATCGGGAGCAGTGAATGCGCTGGTGCTTTCAAATTTCTGGACGGGCAAAGTTCTGTTCTGGAAGTCTTTCTTAACGGGTTCGCGGTCGAATACTCCGACCGGAAGCTCGATTATGAATTCAGATCCTTTTCCGTAGGTACTGTTGACAAGGATCTGTCCGTTCATGGAATCGACGATACTCTTAACTATTGCAAGGCCGAGGCCGGTTCCTTCTATATTTCTGTTCTTTGTGATGTCGGCACGTGTAAAGGCTTCAAAAAGATGCTTCTGGTCTTCTTCGGTTATTCCGCGGCCGGTATCTTTGATGGTCATCTTAAGATTAAACATGTCATCTGTTGTATAAGTTCCGTCGACGATCAATGTTACCGAACCGGAATCTGTGTACTTGATCGCATTGCTTATAAGATTTATCAGGATCTGCTTAATGCGGAATTCATCGGAAACAAGTCCGTCAGGAATATCGCTGACGATCTCGGTTTTAAGAACAAGATGCTTTTCGTCGGCACGTTCAGTAAGAATGGACATTATATTCCTTAAAAGATTGGATATATGGAAGGAAGCACATGAGATCTCCATCTTGCCTGCTTCGATCTTTGAAAAGTCAAGTACGTCATTAACGAGCATAAGAAGCATCTGGCCGGAACTTTTGACGCTCTGGGCATAATCATCTATGACCGGATCGTTGTTCTCGCGAAGGATCATTTCATTCATACCCAAAACGGCATTGATGGGAGTCCTTATCTCGTGCGACATGCTTGCAAGGAATTTTGTTTTTGCTTTTGAAAGATTAACCGCTTCCTGACCTTCGTCCCTCATCTTCTTAAGGTCGTTTATCTGCTGGATAACGGAAAGGACAAGCATAAAGGCAAGTCCTATGAGCATGGGTATATCATCATGTAATGAAGGAATGAAGTTCAGCATCACGATCTCTGCCAGCCCGCAAATGAGAAATCCGATAAAACCGACAGCCGTGTATTTGTATTCGTGAATGCATCCCCGCACGATCTCGGCGATAAAGATTGCAAAAACAACAAGTACCTGGATCGCAAGTATGAAATTCATATAAGGAAGAGCGCTTGATAAAGAAAAAATCTTCGTAAAGTGAAGTGTGGTCCAAGTAAGTAAACTTGCAACCGAAAGCCAGAGTATGGCGATAACGATCTTTCGGTATCTTCCATGTGACAATCCGTCAAGGTAGAACAGCAGATTAAAAGGTAGCATCATGCATAGGATATAATTGATCAATCCGTCAAAGTGGTAATGTCCTGATATGAACGGGAAAAGATAGGAATTGGTGATTATCCATCCGGAAATGACTGCGATCGACATCGCGCCGTAGAGCATTTCCATTCTGCGCTTGTATAAAATACGCATGACCAGGCTGATTATCGATATCACTATGGCAAAGAGGAATAAAACTCCTCCAAATAAAAGTGAAATTCCGTATTTGGCCATGAAGAAGAAATACAACGCACTGTGCGATGCAACCATGGTTTCCTGATATACGAATCCGCGACGCGTTGCACCTGAACGGACTATCTTTATTTCTGCTCCGGAATCCGAATCTTTAAGTGGGATAAGGGTATAAAATCTTTTTACGATGCCGCCGGGAAGGGGAAAATCCCTTTCCTGGTCAAAGTCTTTTCGAAGCTCACCGTTTATATATACGGAGTAGTTTCCGCCGACGATAAAACAAAAATATGAATTGTCGCTGGTCTTGTCGGGAAGACGGGACTCTATTGTATAAGTACCCTTTAAGCCAACGGTGCTCCGGTAGGTCCGGCCCTGGGTTGACACGTTTCCATTGGGGTCGGTCATTTTCCAGGTATCTATATAAACGGGTTCGTCGGGTTCTATCGGGATCTGGTCATCATGAGCACTAAAAATGAAAAAGCCCAGAACAGCCGCAAAAAGTAACGTGAAAAAAATACCTTTAACAAGATGGATATTTTTTTCTCCGCTCACGGTCGCTGATCTGGCCTTGTTAGAATTAGATGTCATGGTCGTGACCACCCCCATATTACACATAACCATACAGTAATACTATATCACATGAAGCGATTTCTATCACTATAGAAGAATAAACGTCAAAGTGGTATAATCTTCCTGTTCTTTAAAAGATTGGAAAACGGAGAATATGGCTGAAAATAAGATAGACGGAATGATATTCGACGTGGACGGAACCCTATGGGATTCCACGGGAATAGTTGAAAAAGCATGGAATAAGGCCGTAAAGGACAGCAACATAAAAGGTATAAGCATAAGCGCGGACGACCTTAAGGGACTGTTCGGATTGCCGATGGATGATATCATCTACAGGATCATGCCGGATGAATCCGAAGAAACAAGGAAAGAATTTAAACCTTTATGTTTTTCATATGAGCATGAGTTTCTTGAAAGGGAACCGGGAACACTTTACCCCGATCTGGAAAAGACTCTTAAGGCACTTTCCGAAAAGATCCCGCTTTTTGTAGTGAGCAACTGTCAGGCCGGATACATTGAATTGTTCTACAGGAAGACCGGCTTTGAAAAGTATTTTAAAGATCATGTCTGTCCGGGAGATACGGGACTTTTAAAGGCCGATAACATCAAACTCATCAAAGAAAAGTACGGACTTCATCACCCCGTCTACATCGGAGACACCCATATGGATGAAGAAGCATGCAGGAAGGCGGGTGTTCCTTTCGTGTTTGCTTCATACGGTTTCGGTCACGGGATAAAGCCCGATCATACGATTAAGACATTGCCGGAACTTGTTGACTTATTATAAGGAAACTACAGGATGCACATCCTGATATTTTAAAAGAGAAGGAGAAAAACTATGAAGATCTATTCAGTAAACGATCCCGAATTTAAGCCCTATGGTAAGGTACTTGGTTATAATACCGAATGCCTTGTCAAGGCACTTGATGAATCAACTCCGCTTCCCGATGGGGTGGAATACGTGATGAGTTGTGCACCTTTAGAGTACACTTGCGATTTTGGCGTACTTCAGAATAATGCTTACGGCGGAATGCCCATTCAGATCGGATACTGCAACGGACACAATACAAAGCTCAACTGCCTTGAGTATCATCGTGACAGTGAGCTGAACATCGGATCTACCGATTTCATCCTGTTGCTCGCCAAGGCTGACGATATAGTGGATGGTAAGCTGGACACTTCCAAGGTGAAAGCTTTCCTTGCAAAGAAGGGACAGGTTGTAGAAGTATATGAGACCAGCCTTCACTATGCTCCCTGCTCTGCAAAGAAGGGTGACGGATTTAAGGTAGCGATAGTTCTGCCTAAGGGAACAAACGGAGCTGTGCCTGCACTTAAAGCGCACAACGAAGAAGATAAGTGGATGACAGCCTGCAATAAATGGCTCCTTGCTCACGCTGAAGCTTCCGAAGCAAAAGACGGTGCTTACGTAGGACTTACAGGTGAGAATATTGATATAGCCGGTCTGATCTAGAAAAATGAGTCCTGTTGCAAAAAAGATAATAAGAATATTGTCGGCACTTATGTTTATAGCCGTTATAGGGATATTGCTTTTTACGACTTACAATGTTGTAACCGACAAAGAAGCTTTTAAATCCTGGGTCGACACACATGCAGTGCAGGGGAGAGTATTATATGTTCTCATGGTGACGGTGCAGATCATGGTCGCCGTGATCCCCGGGGGACCCATAGAGGTTGCCGGAGGATATGCCTTCGGAGCCGTTGGAGGAATAGTTCTTTTTATCATTGGAGCAACGATAGGGAGCGTATTGGTATTCCTGCTTGTCCGCAGATTCGGACGACACATTGTTGAGATTTATTTTTCGGAACACAGGGTTAAGAAACTTGATTTCCTTAATGAAGAAAACAAAAGGGATCCTCTTTTCTTTTTGCTTTTCCTTTTGCCCGGTGCACCGAAAGATCTGCTTTGCTACGTGGCGGGACTGACAAGGATGCGCTTTCCGGTATTTTTGTTTATCTGTTCGTTTGGAAGACTGCCTGCGGTAGTCGGCTCTGCGGTATCGGGATATGCTCTTGGGCGTGAGAACTTTGCCATGGCCATTATAGCGTTTTCAATTACGGCAGCGCTTAGCATAGCGGGATTCTTTATATATTACTTCCTTACGAACCGTAAACATAAGGACGTGCAGGATTAATCTTTGTTTGCAATATGGGGGTATATGCAGATGGATGATGAGATCAGATTACTGGATAAATATATCAAAGAATCAAACAGCATCACTTTCTTCGGAGGCGCCGGCGTTTCAACCGAAAGCGGCATACCTGATTTTAGAAGCAAAGACGGATTGTATAACCAGCATGATGTGAGATTTGATAAATATCAGCCCGAATACCTGTTAAGCCACAGCTGTCTGGTCGGAGAACCCAAAGTTTACTACGAGTTCCACAGACAGAAGATGGACACAAGGAATATCGAGCCGAATAATGCCCACAAGTATCTTGCAAAGCTTGAAGAGGGCGGAAAGCTACTCGGAGTCGTAACGCAGAACATTGACGGCCTCCACCAAAAGGCCGGCAGCAAAAAGGTTTTTGAGATACACGGTAGCGCGCTTCGCAATTATTGTATGAGATGCGGGAAAAAATATCCTTCGGATTACATATTCGAATCGAATGAACCCATTCCCAAATGTGATTGCGGAGGAACGATAAGACCTGACATTACATTATATGAAGAAGGTCTTCCGGATGATCAGGTAAGCGGTGCGGTAGATGCGATCGCAAGAGCAGATATGCTTATCATAGGCGGAACTTCGCTCACCGTATATCCGGCTGCTTCTTTTATCAATTACTTTAAAGGAAGATACCTCGTGATCATCAATCAAAGCGAACTGTCCGTCAGAAAGACCGATAATACGCTGGTCATAAAGGAAAAGATCGGAAAGGTCTTTACGGATCTGGCTGCAATACAGAATATAGAGCTGTAAACAGAATAAAAAATGCTTGAAAAGTCGCCGCAATAGTGATATTATGAACTTCCGTGGCGACTTTTTAGTTGCGTACATCCTTGCTCTTACTTTAAGTAGGGGCCAGAGACCAAAAGGAGGTAACAAGCATGAACAAATACGAATTATGTGTTGTTGTTAATGCGAAACTCGAAGAAGAGGAAAGAACAGCCGTAGTTGACAAGTGCAAGCACTACATCGAAAGATTCGGCGGCACTGTGACCAACGTTGATGACTGGGGCAAGAAAAAGCTTGCTTATGAGATCGGCCATCAGAAAGAGGCTTTCTACTACTTCATCCAGTTTGATGCCGATGCCAAGGCACCTGCAGAGATCGAGAACCGCGTTCGCATTATGGACAACGTAATCAGATTTTTATGCGTTAGAACAGACGAGGCATAAGTAACCTGATTATTTATGCCGGAAAGTAGAGGCTTAAATGAATAAGGTAATATTGTTAGGTCGTTTGACCAGAGATCCTGAAGTCAGATATTCACAGGGTGATAACTCAATGGCGATTGCCAGATATACATTGGCGGTAGACAGAAGATTCAACCGTAACAACGACGAGCAGACAGCGGATTTCATCAACTGTGTTGCATTCGGAAGAAACGGTGAGTTCGCCGAGAAGTATTTAAGGAAGGGCACAAAGATCTGTGCCGAAGGTCGTATCCAGACCGGTTCCTACACCAACAAAGACGGTCAGAAGGTTTATACCACGGAAGTAGTTGTTGAGAATCAGGAATTTGCCGAGAGCAAAGGCTCTCAGGGTTCATCCGATAGTTTTTCTTCAGGAAGTGATTCAGTTCCCGAGCCTTCGGGAGCAGGCGATGGCTTCATGAACATCCCCGAAGGGATAGAAGAGGAATTGCCTTTTAACTAGACATAAGTTTTAGGAGGATATCGATATGGCATTCAATAAAGCCGACAGGTCTGATTCTCCGATGAGAAAAAGGACCGGAATCCGTAAAAGAAAAAAGGTTTGTGTTTTTTGCGGAAAAGACAGCTCAATAGATTATAAGGATACAGCAAAGTTAAAGAGATTCGTTTCCGAGAGAGGAAAGATCCTTCCCCGCAGAGTAACAGGTACTTGCGCGGAGCATCAAAGAGCTCTGACCTCTGCAATAAAGAGAGCACGTCACGTTGCACTCATGCCTTATATCGCAGAATAATTCAGTTAGTATGACCCCTGCGCCGAAAGCGCGGGGGTTGTTTGCCTTAGCAATAACTAAAGTGCTATAATATTGTGGGTGTAATTGCGGACGGGCAAGTGCACCGGACAGTATGATATGAAAAGAAAAAGAACACAGGTTAGATTAAAAGGAAAGCTCAGGAGTTATGTTCTGGCTTTTATATATCTTGGGATACTGCTTCTTGCAGTGAATGTGCTCATCTATCTGTTTGATACCAGATCAGGTCTGGTGTTGAGCGGATATGTTGTGCTTTATTTCGTTCTTGCATTTACCCTCTACGGATACAACAAAAATGCCATAGCCAAGGAACTGGTCAGTTTTGCGACGCATTACGGACAGGTTCAGAAAGCCCTTCTGCAGGAACTTGAGATCCCTTATGCGGTTTTGGATGATGAAGGTCATATCATCTGGATGAACGGATGGTTTGAAAGGATCACTCATAAGGAGCACAATTACCGCAGATCGATCACTTCGATATTCCCTTCGGTCACAAGGGAAAAACTTCCGGGTGATGAAGAATATGTAGAGAGCGAACTTGACTACGAGGACAGCAGCTATCTTGTAAAGATGCGAAAGATCCCCGTTAAGGATATGATCAATAACAGCTCAATGGTCGAGGCTAACGGAAACTACGAAGGATATCTCGTGGCGTTTTATCTGTTTGACAATACGGCCGTTAAGCTTGCTCTGCAGGAGATCGAAGACCAGTCGCTTGTTGTCGGTATGATCTACCTTGATAACTATGAGGAAGCTCTTGAGTCGGTTGAAGAAGTCAGAAGATCACTCCTTATCGCTCTTATAGACAGAAAGGTCAACAAGTATATTTCCGCGATCGACGGAATATGTAAAAAGCTTGAAAAGGATAAGTACCTTATCGTCTTAAGGAAAAAGGCTCTCGATATACTTCGCGAGAACAGATTCGACATCCTCGATGATGTAAAGACGGTCAACATCGGAAACGAGATGGCCATAACGATAAGTATAGGTATCGGTCTTTCGGGACTAACCTATGCCCAGAACTATGAGTTTGCAAGAAACGCAATAGACCTTGCTCTTGGACGCGGCGGAGACCAGGCGGTTGTCAAGACTCCCGAAAATGTCGTTTACTACGGCGGAAAGTCCCAGCAGGCAGAAAAGAACACCAAGGTTAAGGCAAGAGTTAAAGCCCAGGCTCTTCAGGAGATCATCTCCGCCAAAGAGCAGGTGCTTGTCATGGGACATCGTAATCCCGACGTTGACAGCTTTGGTGCATCGGTTGGAATTTACAGGATCGCCAAGGCGCTCGATAAGGAGGCACATATCGTTCTTAACGATGTGACCCCGGCGATCAAACCGATGGTTGAACTTTTTGCCGACAAAGAAGATTATGATGATGCGATCATAAGGAACCAGGAAGCGATGGAACTGGCTGATAACGGTACTGTCCTTGTTGTCGTTGATGTTAATAAACCCAGCATCACCGAATGTCCGGAGCTTCTTAAGGCGTGCAAGTCGATAGTTGTTCTTGATCACCACAGACAGAGTACGGAGAGCATCGATAATGCAACCCTTTCATATGTTGAGGCCTATGCTTCATCCGCATGTGAAATGATCTCGGAGATAATCCAGTATATTGACGGAGGTGTCAGGATAAGTGCCGAAGAGGCCGACTGCATGTACTCCGGAATAATGATAGACACAAACAACTTCCTTACAAAGACGGGTGTCAGGACGTTCGAGGCAGCAGCATTCCTAAGGCGAAGCGGCGCGGATGTTACGAGAGTAAGGAAGCTTTTCAGAGAAGACGCGAGCGAATACAAGGCAAGAGCGGATGCGGTTTCGCAGGCAGAGATATACAGGAACGCATTTGCGATCTCGACATGCCCCGGAGAGGATGTCGAGTCACCTACGGTCGTTGGAGCTCAGGCAGCAAACGAGCTTCTTAACATCAAGGGTGTCATGGCCAGCTTTGTGCTTACGCAGTTCCAGAACCAGGTATATATTTCGGCCCGCTCAATAGATGAGATCAATGTCCAGATCATCATGGAAAGAATGGGCGGCGGCGGTCACCTTAACGTGGCGGGCGCACAGCTTGAGGGTGTTTCGCTCGAGGCCGGTATCGGCGCGTTAAAGGAAACCCTCGATAAGATGATAGAAGAAAAAGAATTAAAGATCTGATCCCGGAGGTTAAATATGAAAGTTATATTACTGCAGGATGTAAAAGCTTTAGGAAAGAAAGACGACCTTGTCGAAGTATCCGACGGATATGCCAGAAACGCGCTCCTTCCCAAAAAGCTTGCTATGGAAGCAAACAATAAAAACCTTAACGACCTTAAATTAAAAAAGGCAAACGATGAAAAAGTCGCTAAGGAGATACTTGAAGAGGCTAAGGCATTTGCAGCCGAAATGGAAAAGGACATCGTTACCGTTTCGATAAAGGCCGGCGAAGGCGGAAAGACCTTCGGATCGGTTTCGAGCAAGGAAATAGCTACAGCTTATAAAGACCAGTTCAATAAGGAAATAGATAAAAAGAAGATCCAGCTTCCGGAGGCGTTAAAGTCTTTCGGAACGTTTGAGGTGCCCGTAAAACTTCATCCCAAAGTTACTGGAACATTAAGAGTAAAAGTGGTAGAGCAAAAATAAATGGCAGGAGAAGAAGCGGTATTAAAAAGAATACTGCCCCACAGCACTGAGGCGGAGCAGTCCGTGATCGGCTCGATGATCATGGACAAAGAGGCCATAACTGTTGCTTCGGAGATGATAACCGGAGAGGATTTTTATTCAAAACAGTATGGCATTATTTTTGATGCAATGGTTGAGCTCAATGATGCGAACAAACCAGTTGACATCGTAACGCTCCAGTCAAAGCTCAAGGAAAAGGAAGTATCTCCCGAGATAAGCTCGCTCGAATATCTCAAGGAGATCCTTGATACCGTTCCAACCGCGGCAAACGTTAAACATTATGCAAGGATTGTATCGGAAAAGTCGATCGCAAGAAAGCTCATAAGACTTAACGATGAGATCTCAAATGAATGCTATGCGGGCAAAGAGCCGTTGGATGCCATACTTGAAAATACCGAAAAGAATGTCTTTAAGATCGTTCAAAGAAGAAACGTCGAAGACTATACACCGATAAAAAAGATCGTCATGAATGCCATGGACAGGATCGAGGCTGTGTACAACACAAAGGGCAACGTGACGGGAATAGCTACGGGATTTTATGAACTAGATTACAAGACGGCAGGGCTTCAGCCTTCGGATCTTATCTTGGTGGCAGCCCGTCCCTCGATGGGAAAAACCGCTCTCGTTCTTAATATGGCACAGCACATGGCCTTCAAGAACAAAAAGAATGTTGCGATCTTTTCTCTTGAAATGAGTAAGGAACAGCTGGTTAACAGATTGTTCTCCTTAGAGTCTCATGTCGATTCCCAGAAGATAAGGACCGGAGCATTATCCGATTCGGATTGGAAAGCACTTATCGAAAGCGCGGGAAATATAGGTGAATCAAATCTTATAATCGATGATACTCCGAGCATAAGTGTGAGCGAGCTTAGGTCAAAGTGCAGGAAGTACAAGCTCGAGCACGGTCTTGATATAATAATGATCGACTATCTGCAGCTTATGAGTGCATCGGGGACAAGGTCATCCGATTCGCGCCAGCAGGAGATATCCGAAATATCAAGATCCCTTAAAGCGCTCGCAAGGGAACTTAATGTTCCGGTGGTCGCACTTTCACAGTTGTCGCGAGCCGTTGAAAGCAGACCGGATAAACATCCGATGCTTTCAGACCTTAGAGAGTCAGGGGCCATCGAGCAGGATGCCGACGTTGTAATGTTCATATACAGGGATGATTACTATAACAAGGACAGTGAGAAAAAAGGCATCGCCGAGATAATGATCGCCAAGCAGAGGAACGGCCCGATCGGATCCGTTGAACTTATCTGGCTTCCCGACTATACGAAGTTTGCAAATCCCGAGTGGGCAAAAAAAGGATAAAAAAAGAACCGGCACGAAGCCGGTTCTTTTTCATCTACTAAATTAGCCTTCAGAGATTGCACCAACGGGGCACTGACCTGCACAAGAACCGCAATCAATGCACTTGTCGGGATCGATCTCGAACTTGCCGTCTCCCTCGCTGATAGCATTAACGGGACACTGAGCAGCACAAGCGCCGCAAGAGATGCAAGCATCACCAATAACGTATGCCATGACAAACCCTCCTTTTATCATTACAAAATTGACAATAATCATTCTAATACAAATCAACTGTTAGTACAAGAAATTTTTGCTCACACAAGATAGTGTAATGTGCCGGAATGTTCCCGAAAAAGTACACGTTTTGACCTTGACCGGGATTCATTTTCTACAATATAATAAGTCTTGACAACATAGCATGGACAGATAAATATTATCGCGGATAGTCACATGCAAAACATAAACAATATTTTTAACAGGAGGGTTACTTAAATGAGACCAGAATGGAACAATTTCGTAGCCGGAAAGTGGGAGAACGAAGTTAACGTTCGTGACTTCATCCAGAAGAACTATCATCCCTATGACGGAGATGATTCTTTCCTCGCAGCAGCTACACAGGACACCAAAGATCTTTGGAACATGGTATTAGACCTTCAGAAGAAGGAAAGAGAAGCCGGCGGCGTTCTCGATATGGATACCAAAGTTATTTCTACAATAACATCTCACGGTCCCGGATATCTTGATAAGTCAAAGGAAAAGATCGTAGGATTCCAGACAGATGCTCCTTTCAAGCGTTCACTTCAGCCTTACGGCGGAATCAGAATGGCAGAGAAGGCTTGCTCTGATAACGGATATGAAGTAGATCCCGAGATTTCTGAATTCTTCTCAGTTCACAGAAAGACACACAATGCAGGATGTTTCGATGCTTACAATCAGGAGATGAGAGCATGCCGTACATCACACATCATCACAGGTCTTCCGGATGCATACGGACGTGGACGTATCATCGGTGACTACAGAAGAGTTGCCCTTTACGGTATCGACTTCCTTATCGAAGACAAGCAGAAGCAGAAGGATTCTACAGGACGTGTTATGACAGACGATGTTATCCGTCTTCGTGAAGAACTTTCAGAGCAGATGGTTGCTCTTAAGATGATGAAGGAAATGGCAGCTTCTTACGGATGCGACATTTCTAAGCCCGCTTCAAACGTTCAGGAAGCTATCCAGGCTACATACTTCGGTTATCTTTGTGCTGTTAAGGAGCAGAACGGTGCAGCAATGTCACTCGGACGTACATCTACATTCCTTGACTGCTATGCAGAAAGAGACCTTGCAAACGGAACATTCACAGAGGAGCAGATCCAGGAATTCGTAGATCACTTCATCATGAAGCTTCGTTGCATCAAGTTCGCTCGTACTCCCGAGTACAACCAGATCTTCGCAGGCGATCCCGTTTGGGTTACAGAGTCACTTGCAGGATGCGGAGTTGACGGACGTCACATGGTTACAAAGATGTCATTCAGATATCTCCACACTCTTACAAACTTAGGTGCAGCTCCCGAGCCCAACCTTACAGTTCTCTGGTCTGTAAGACTTCCCGAGAACTTCAAGAGATTCTGCGCTAAGATGTCTATCCAGACTTCTTCGATCCAGTACGAGAACGATGATATGATGAGACCTGAGCACGGTGATGACTACGGTATCGCTTGTTGCGTTTCTTCAATGGTTATCGGTAAGGAAATGCAGTTCTTCGGAGCAAGAGCTAACCTTGCTAAGTGCCTTCTCTACGCTATTAACGGTGGTGTTGATGAAGTTACTAAGAAGCAGGTTGGTCCCAAGTATCGTCCCGTTGAAGGTGAATACCTTGATTACGACGATGTAATGGCTAAGTTCGAAGATATGATGGAGTGGCAGGCTGACGTTTACGTTAACACACTTAACATCATCCACTACATGCATGATAAGTACTGCTATGAGAGAGCAGAGATGGCTCTTCATGACAGAGACGTTAAGAGATATTTCGCAACAGGTATCGCTGGTCTTTCAATCGTTGCAGACTCATTCTCAGCAATGAAGTACGGCAAGGTTAAGGTGATCCGTGACGAAGACGGAATCATCACAGACTTCGAGACAACCGGTGAGTTCCCTAAGTACGGTAACGATGATGACAGAGTTGACTCTATCGCAACAGCTATCGTTTCAAGATTCATGACAGCAGTTCGTCGTCACCACACCTACAGAAACGGTATTCCTACAACTTCTATCCTTACCATTACTTCAAACGTTACATACGGTAAGGCAACAGGTAACACACCTGACGGACGTCGTAAGGGACAGCCTTTCGCTCCCGGTGCTAACCCGATGCACGGTCGTGATACTCACGGTGCAGTTGCATCACTTGCATCAGTTGCTAAGATCCCCTTCAAGGATGCTCAGGACGGTATCTCAAATACCTTCACGATCATCCCCGGTGCTCTCGGAAAAGAAGACAAGATCTTTGCAGGTGACATCGATATAGATCTTAATAAGTAAGACTTAATAAAAACAATTACAGGAGGTGAAGCCCATGGATGATATGGACAAGAAGGTTGATGATCTGGTTAAGATGCTGGATGGTGGCTTTTCAAACGGTGTCGGTCATGTAAATGTCGGACAGGACGCAGCGGAAGAATCCCTGCTCACGGTTCAGACCATGGGATGCACCGACTGCTCAAGAACACCGCTTGCATGCAGTGTTCCGACATTACATGAAGGATTAGACGATTTCAAATAAGGAGGTAAACAATATGGCAGCAAATACAGCTCAGGTTGATAATCTTGTAAATCTGCTTGACGGATATGTTTCAAAAGGCGGATATCATCTTAACGTAAACGTACTTAACAGAGAAACTCTTCTGGATGCACAGGCTCATCCCGAGAACTATCCTCAGCTTACGATCCGCGTTTCAGGATATGCTGTTAACTTCATCAAGTTAACACCCGAACAGCAGGCAGACGTTATCTCACGTACATTCCATGATTCTATCTGATAGTGGGATATTAAAGAGTAATATGATCTAAAGCAATGGGGCTGTCGTACTTAATGTGCGACGGCCCCTATTTCATTTAAAGCCATATATTGCGTGGCAGTATAACAAGGTGATAGAATAAAAAAGGTTTGTAAAACCGGATCAATTCAGTCATTAAAAAGGGAGATCATTACAATGAAAAAGAATTCAGGTCTTATCGCAGCGCTTATCTTTGTGGCGGTAGTAGGAGTTATTCTGATAACGAATGCTCAGGGCACAACATTTACCGGTACTTTCTGGGCGCTTGTTCCTCCTCTCGTAGCAATCATACTTGCACTTATTACCAAAGAGGCATATTCATCCCTCTTTATCGGAATAGTTCTGGGAGCATTGATGTCTTCGGGATGCTCATTCTACGGAACGGTCGACAACGTTGCCATCGAAGGGCTAAGCACTGCAATTTCTGATAATGCTGGAATACTCTTATTCCTCGTGATCCTCGGAATCGTTGTTGCACTTGTGAACAAATCAGGTGCTTCAAGAGCTTTCGGAAAATGGGC
>JAILCX010000039.1 GCA_024690205.1 Lachnospiraceae bacterium
GTGTATGTCGTTCCTGTTGTTACGTCACCAAGAGCGGTGGGAGCTGCAACTTCTTCAACCTTCTTCTGATCTACGGGAGTCTGGGTTCCGTTAGGGTTCTTGAGGTAAAGCTTTCCGTTTACTTCAACGATTTCTCCGGAAGCTTTCATTTCTTCGATTTCTGCTCTTACATAGTATGTGATCTTTCCGTCTTTTTTGAACGTGAATACATCATAATCATGTACATCTTTTTCAGTAGGCTGACCAGGCAAAGTTATGTTGTGGTCACTAAGATATTTCTTAACATACGCATTTGCATCAACTTCTTCCTGACTCTTTTCATATATTGCTATTGCTTTGTCAGTACCAAGATTGTCCTTGTTATACCTGTCTTCGGGAGAAGCTACCTTATCTACCCTGTCCATATTGAAATACTTTGTAACCTTTGAGCCTTCAGTATTAGTGTATGTTACTACATAATAATTGTAATCCTGCTTATCAAAGCCTACTTTACGACTAACATCGATTTTCTTTGTATCATCTCTGTCAGGAATAAGGTCGTAATTCTTCAATACAGATATCATAAGATTACGCTGCTTTGTCCAGTCAACCTTGTTGTTCTGAACATCATCGTAGCACTTAAGTATAGCAAGAGCTGCGGCATTCTTTGCGTCTATATCTGCCTGAGCATCAGCTACTGCCTGGGCAAGATCATCTACATTAGCCTTTGCTGTATCAAGATCTTTCTTAAGAGCAGTAATATCAGATCCGGCCTGCGTAAGTCCTGCTTCATACTTGCTTTGATACTCATCAAGAAGCGACATGGCAGAATTGTACTTGCCTGATAATTCGGTAAATGCCGTTTGCTTAAGATCAAGATCTGTCTTAAGATCCTGAGCAAGCTGTCCCAAATCTGCATAAGCCTGCTGGGCATCAGGAATAGAGTTTGATGTCCTTATCTTACTTGCAAGATCTGCTGCTGTCTGTGCTGCGGTATTTGCTTCCGAAACTGCGTTGTTTGCAACCTGATCGGCTGCTACAAGATTTTCTACCACATCATCAGCCTGCTCGTTTGCAAGGTTATTGTAGTTTTCAACTACCACAAGATCTTTCTTAACTGCTGCAAGATCCTGCTCAGCTCCGTTTACAGGTATAACGTTTCCGTCGTTATCCTTTACTTCATTGCCTTCAGCATCTTTTAAAACTCCGCCCTTAAGGCTTGTATCTTCAGCAAGCTCCTTAGCTGCATCAACCACAGCCTGTTCAAGAGCTCCATCTATACCTGCAGAAGTTGAATTCACAGGTGAAGGAGTCGTTGCAGGTCCGGGCGTTGTTGTGGGTCCGGGTGTTGTTGAGGGTTCAGGTGTCTGTGCATCTTTACCGATCAGGTTAACAACATCGGAAATCTCTGCTTCTGCACCCTTTATCGCTGTTCCGGGTACAGGGTCAGGGATACTCTCCTGAGTTGAAGCTGTGATCCCATCGTCAGCTGCTGCTATATGAACCGTATCTTCTGAAGTAACGGCTGTATTGACACTATCTGCCTGTGTCTGGGCAGCATCTGCAACTCCACCTGATACATCAACAAATGTACTTTCATCAACCTGCTGGGGTGCAGGATCTCCGGAAGGCTCCGAAGACGGTTCTGCTGTATCTGCCAAAGTTGCTATGGGATTCATAACTGTCATAGCTGCTGCAAGACCGATCGACATTGCTTTGATTACGTTTTTGTTAAGTAAGTCTTTTCTCTTCATCTCTTTTCCCTTTCTTTTTCGATGATATTCCTTTTAAGTAAATCCCGAAAAAAGAACCCTATTATTGCTGAAACCGTTCTGTATCCACGGGTTTATATCCCGGTTACGGTTTCAAGAATAATAAGGCTCGATGGATCGGGCGTTCCTTATGTTTTCTTCGTGATTATATTTTATCGGTACCGAGGTACCAGTGTCAATATGTTTTTAAGCCTGCGCAAAATAGTTTTAATATCATGTCAAATACATCGCAATTTTACGTATTTCGCTATAAAAGTAGGCAATTTTGTTAAATTAAAGACCGGGCTTTTTCGCCCGGTCCTCACCATATTATTTAGAATCCTATCTTAAATTACTTCTTTTTTGTCCTGGTGCTTTTTATACAACTCATATGCCTTTGTTCCAAAGACGATTATGAGAATGATCCACCACCAGTTCATTGCTTTAGCATCGCCTTCATCGATTCCGAGGCTTCCTGCAAGTGCTGTCCTTGTGCCTTCGATCGTCTTTATCTCATCAGCTTTCTTTTCTTCGAAAGTCTTTGCTGCCTTAACCGTGTCAGCTACTTCGTCTGCTGATACTTCAGAAGCTTCAACTTCTCTGTTTGATCCAAGAACGTTTCCGTTTGATACGGTAGTAACTGCTGCTTCCTCACCTTCTGCTTCAGAAATTCCTGAAACTGCTGCAGCCGTGCTCTCGGTAGGAGCGGGTGCGATATCTTCGTCTGCATCTTCAACTGCGTGGTTAACTGTTGCTGTTGAATCAGGCCGCGTTTAACTTTTGTATTTATCTTTGCAATATGTATATATCGATTGGAAAACGGATTCCCTTAACCCTTTTTTAGTAAAAAAGTACCATTTGTCACTTTTGGACAAATGGTACTCATTTCCTAGTCGATATACTGTAAATTTTTACAACTTTTTGGCTTTTTGCGTCTCAAAGAACATATCTATTGCGGCGATAAGCTTCTCCGATGACATTGATTTAAGAAGATATCCGTCCGGATGAAGATCAAGGACACTTTCTACCGACTCTCTGTCGCTCTTAGCGGTAAGGAAGATCACCGGCATATTCTTGGTCCTTATCTCGGATCTTATCATCTTAAGCATCTGGGGACCCGAACAAACGGGCATCTCATAGTCAAGAAGAACAAGATCGGGATGGTTGGTTGCCAGGAACGATATCGCATTGGCTGCGGAGTTAACGATCGAAACCTTGTATTTCTTTGAAAGCCAGTCTCTTATCGTCCTTAACATGGTTCCGGAATCGTCTACCACGAGGATGTGCTTTTTGTTGCTGGCTGATGCGGACTTTTCGATAACGGAATTAAGCTCGTCACCGATCGTACTTGCATCTATCGGTCTTTCGAATTCGCCTCCGATTATCTCGTCGGGGAATACCTTTTTAACATCTTCTATATCCTGAGGATATCCGACGAGGAAAAGCTTCTTTTCGTCTTCAACACAAAAATCTCTGATGTAGACCATTTCCTCTGCGTTTACATCAAGAGTTTCATCTATATATAAGAAGATATACTCAGGTTTGTCGACGACACTCAAAACCGCCATAGAAAGCTTTGCCGTTTCGCAGTCAAAGCCCGCTGCCGTTATTCCGTCTTTAACGGCCTTTACTATAAAGGAAGTGGCCGAGTCGCATATTAACAATACCTTGGGTCTGTCTAGTACCATATCATTTCTTTCCAAATACTATTCGTTATATTATAATGATATATGTGTTTCAATTATATGCTATCTACATATGATTTATCAACTTAAATTACTATTTTTTGGTTTTTTTAATGGACACATTGGCGGATTCTTCTAAAAAGCAATACAGCAGAGCGCTTTTGGCTTTTTCGTTTATAATTCTTTCCATACTCCTTACGGGCTGTGAAAAGAAGCATGAGCCCTACGTTTCTCCCAATACCGAAATAAGAGATAATACTCCTAAGTGCCTGGTTCCGGAGGCTCCGGGAACAGTAACTTCCGGAAACGATCTGGTTTCTCTTGATATCTCAAATTCTTCCGAAGGATACTTTATTTTCACATATCTCGGTGACAGCACGGATGTTAAACTGCAGGTGACAGGTCCCGATTACATGACCTATACCTATGATATCCATGATAATACCTCCGAGACCTTCCCGATCTCTGCCGGAAACGGCGAATACACGATCGGAGCTTTCGAAAATGTTGAAGGAACACAGTATGCGACCATATTCACCGAAACTTTTGAATTTAACATCGCTAACGAATTCGGTGCCTTCCTATATCCCAATCAGTATTGTAAATTCAATAAGGACAGTAATGTTGTAGCCAAGGCATCCGAGCTGGTCGCGCCCGCTCACGATGATCTTGAAGCCATCAATTACGTATATAACTATCTGATCTCTACTATCACCTATGACCAACATAAAGCAGAAACGGTTGAGAGCGGATATATCCCCGATGTAGACCACATACTTGACATCAAAACCGGTATATGCCTTGATTATGCGGCTGTTATGACAAGTATGCTCCGCTCCCAGCAGATCCCCGCCAGAATGGAGATCGGGTATGCGGGAAGCGCATATCATGCGTGGATAAGTGCATATGTAACAAACATCGGCTGGATCAACGGTATCGTCCAGTTTGACGGCGTCAACTGGTCACTTATGGATCCGACGGTAGCAGCCAATCAGGGTGAAGAAAAACTTAAGACATTTATCGGCGACGGTAAAACATATGTAACCAAATACATCTATTGATCCGGAGGAACTTATGAGCAAAAGAAAGAACCTTTCAAAAGCTGAAATTGCATCTTTTTGCAGACAGACTGCTCTCATCATACAGGCAGGTATCACACCGGCCGAAGGTATGAGCATTCTCATACACGATACGATAAACGATGATGGTAAGGCCCTGCTTAAAGAGATAGAAGAGAATTGTCACAAGGGCTATATGTTCCATGAATCCCTTGATGAGACTCATGTTTTTCCCGAGTACGTTATAAGGCTCGTTGCTTTGGGAGAAGAATCCGGAAATCTTGATACGGTTCTTGTTTCTCTTGCTGAATACTATGAAAGAGAAGATGATATCGCCGACAGCATAAAAAGTGCCGTAACTTATCCTCTTATTATGATAGGAATGATGTTCCTTATCATAATAGTGCTTGTTGTAAAGGTTCTTCCCATATTCAAGCAGGTGTTCGTACAGCTCGGTACCGATATGTCTCCGCTAGCCACAAAGCTCATGAATATCGGATCATATTTAAGCGACTGGGCTATAGTCATAACGATAATCCTCGCGGTCATCATCGCCGTATTTTTTCTCCTTTACCGTATTCCTCCCATTAAAAGGAGGATCCAAAGCATACTTGCGCATCTTCCCGGAACGAGGGATTTCTATGCAAACGTTGCAGCCGGAAGATTTGCTTCAGGTATGTACCTTGCTTTCTCAAGCGGTATGGATATGTTCCACGCTCTTGATATGATAGAACAGCTCATTGAAAATGACACAATGGCTGCCAAGATCACTAAGGTGCGTGAAGAAATAAAGGAACACGCCTCAATGCCCGAAGCTCTTGAAAAAGCCCAGGTTTTTTCAAATCTATATTCAAGGATGGTTGCCGTTGCTTTCCGCTCAGGTTCCGTTGATACGGTCATGGAACAGATAGCCGTCAACTACGAAAATGCCACGGATAAGCAGCTTCGCCGTATCGTTTCAATAATAGAGCCGACGCTCGTTATCATTCTATCACTTATAGTCGGAGTGATACTGCTTTCGGTTCTCCTTCCTTTGATGGGCATAATGTCAAGCATAGGATAAAAAGGTATGCATAGATTCACCACTAATACAACAAGGTCTACGGACCGCAAGACAAAAACCAAATTATTTTATCTGCTTTTCCCCATGGTGCTTATAGTGTTTTATATGCTGGTCGTATCGGTTGACCACTCCACGGTTGAAAGGCAAAAGGAATCACTTCAGGATGCCATCGAAAGAGACGTCCTTCACTGCTATGCCGTAGAAGGATTTTATCCTCCTTCGCTTGAATATCTGGAATCCCACTACGGGCTCAGATATGATCACACTATCTTTTTTGTGGACTATGTACCTATCGGATCCAACATAAGACCTGATGTAACAATAATAGTTAAGGAATAGACATGAACGGAAAGCAGGATCGTCACATAATCGATATACTGTTCGTCATTTCGCTGTTTGCACTCTTTGTGCTTTCGGCTGTGTTTCTTATATCCATCGGTGCCGGGATCTACTCAAAGACCATGCTTAACATGAACACCAACTTTGACTCCAGAACGGCAATAGCCTATATAACCGAAAAGGTTCACCAATCCGATGACAGCGGCAATGTGGATATCGAAGATTTCGACGGCTGCACATCGGTAAAGATCACTTCGGTTATAAACAATCTTGAATATATTACTTATATCTATGAATATGACGGGTTCCTCAGAGAACTTACCATGAGAAGCGATGTGGTCCTTTCTCCGGCTGCCGGAACTCCGATCATTGAAGTAAAAGACTTTTCATTAAACGATCTTTCGCAGAATCTTTTCCGCTGCGACGTAAATATCGACGGAACCGAAACGTACAGTTTCTATGTTTCCGTGCATTCCGGAGGTGATGACAATGGGTAATAATTCATCTAAATCCGGGTTGTTCCTCATGGAACTCATAATGTCGATCATGTTCTTTTCACTTGCAGCTGCCATATGCGTCGAGCTTTTTGTTAAGAGCCATGCCCTTAGCCGCACAAGTGTTGAACTCAACCATGCCGTTATAGAATGTGAATCCGTTGCCGAATACATTTACGGTGTCGGTGGCAACATAGAACAGGATTCGTTCATGTATACGTATGACAAAGACTTTAACAGGAAGTTTTTATCAACCATACAAAACAGGATCTCGGCAAATTATATCCTTGTTTGCGAAAAGCAGCCTGACAAGGACGATCCTTCCCTGATCAATTACCGCATCATGTTTGAAAGCTATCCCGACGGAAAAGTGATCTATTCACTATCTCCTACCGTATATGTAAGAAATGATAATGAAAGCGAGGTATTCCCCAATGAATAAAAGAACATCCATTGGTCTTAATATCGGTCTTTCTTCGATACTTGTCATAATAGTCATCTTATGTCTTGTTTGTTTTGCCGGTCTTTCGGTTGCATCATCAAACGCCGATATTTCCCTCACAAGAAAGCTGGGAGATCGAACGTCGGCATACTACGAGGCTTCTTCTGCTGCTTACAAAGCACTTTACGAAGCAAAAAAAGAGTTCTCCGACACTTCGGAAAACTCCTTTGATAAACTCTTTAATATCAATTCCAATCAGCAGCTTCATGTTATCGCGGATCTTAATCCCTCAAACGGCGATAACTATGAGATTCTGTGCTGGCAGGTTATAACAGTCAGCGAACCGAAGCTCGATAACTCACTATCTCTCCTGCTTGGTAACTAATACTCCATGAATAACGGTTCTTTCTTTACTGTGAAGTCCGTGGCACGTTGAAAGTGTTGCGAGCTTTGTATCTTCGGTCACGGGCTCATCAAAGAATTCCACGTCCTTATAAACTCCGACTTCTTCCATGTAGTCTATATACGATTTAAGATCGTCCAGTTCATCATCAAGCGTAAGCTCATATGTCCTTGAATCCTGTGTCGTATAATATGCGCAAACGATCTTGTACATATATGCATAATCCTTCGTGAATATATAGAAGTAAGGATCCTGTTCTATTATGGAAGTGTCTGCAAGAAGCTTTTTCAGTGAACCGAACATAGTACCGTTACGCATGTTGTGTCCGTAAATGATCGAATTGAATCCGCTAAGGTCGGGCTTGCAGATATAATCAAGGAAGATCGCACCGGCAAGGTTTTTTTCAAGATCGAACGAATAATGCTCGTAATAATCGTCTCCCTTATCTTTAACTACGGGATAACTTAATTCCACAGGTTCATAAACGATCCAGCCTATAACATCCGAATTAATCTTGCTGAGTGCATCAAAATCAACATCGATACTCACAGGGATATTTATCTTTTCCTCTACGGCTGCTTCCGTCTCATCTGCTTTGACAGTCACAACTTCCTTGGTAGTCACATCAGCATTCTGATTTACTTGGGATTCGACCTTTACCATCTTGTTAAGGTCATCGTATGTTTTTTTACTGTCTGAGTACTGCTTGGTAGTGGTTATTATTCCGATCGTGCACACCAGTATTCCCAATGCGGATGCTCCGATCAGACATTTAAATATTAATCTGAGTTTTTCTTTTTCCATTTTGATCTCCGATTTCATTCCCATAATTCCCAGGGAGTATTAACTCACTTCGATATTATAACACAGAAATCGGGTTGGAGACCAACCCGATATACTTTAATGTTTCGTATTCTGATTTTAGACGTGCAAAAGAGCCACTCCCTAAGGAGTGGCTCAAACATTACACTTCTTAGTAACCAAACTCGTTAGCCCAGTACCAGTTACCGTTATCAATGTGGATAGCGATCGCTGCGGTTCTGTAATCAGGATAGAGAATGTTATCTCTGTGTGAAACCGAATTCATCCAAGCGTTAACTGCTTCCTCTGCGCTTGAGAATCCCTTTGCAAGGTTCTCACCGTAAACAATAGAGCTGTTAACAGTCCAGTAATCGGTTCCGTCCGGACGAGAGTGTGACCAGACCTGTGCTGCTTCAACTGCTCTTACGTCCGATGCCTGCTCAAGTCCGTTACTCCATGATAAAGGAGTAAGACCTGCGGCCTTTCTCTGATCATTCACCTGTGCAAATGCTGCCTTGGCAACTGCCTGTGACTCTGCAGTTCCTGAAAGTTCTCCGGCAAGAGCCGTAAGACCGGGATCTATAAATGAGATTCCGCTCTCTCCCTTTCCCTCTCGGCGAACTGCCTGATCAAGCAGGTGGTCTTTTGATCCAATTCCGAATAATGCGAAGGAACTGAATGTCAAAACACCCACAAGAACGAGTGATGATATAATTGTTAATTTCCTGTTGTTGATCTTCATTTCCGAATCCTACCTTTCCGGAAGCGTAAACATGGTATCTCTTTCTAACTAAATTCTAACACCCCTATACTAAAAAACAAGTACCAATTTCAGTATTTTCAAGGGTTTCCATAGAAAAGGTTTTCTTTTTTTCCGCTTCCCTGCGTTTTCATTTTTCAAGAAGGGCCTGATACACGTCCCGCCTAGTAATTCCGCGGTCTTTGGCCACTTTCTTCATCGCTTCTTTTTTTTCAAGGCCATCTTTCAAATACATTTCCATGTGTGCCTCAATAGATATATCGGCCCATTCTTTCTGGTCCTGGAGTACCAATTTTGATCTTTTTTCACCCCTTATTACCAGAACAAACTCTCCTTTGGGTTCATTTTTCCGGTAATAAAGTACTGATTCGGGCAAAGACATGGTCTTTACTTCTTCAAATTTCTTTGTGAGCTCACGGCATAAACTTATTTCCCTGTCGCCGAGAGTATTTTGAAGTTCCTCCAGCGTTTTAACCAGTCTGTGCGGCGCTTCATATATGATGATCGTCCTTGTTTCCGTCTTAAGTTCCTCAAGGATCTGATCTCTTTCTTTTTTATCGGAGGGCAAAAAAGCCTCAAAACAAAACCTGGCCGTCGGAAGCCCCGATATTATAAGGGCATTTATAAGGGCACAGCATCCCGGAAGTGAAGTGACTGTGATACCGTTCTTTCGGCATTCGCTGACCATTACTTCACCGGGATCCGATATTCCCGGGGTTCCTGCATCGGTTATGAGCGCAATGTTCTTTCCGTTTTTTAATTCCGAGATAAGATATTCGGCCTTATCATACTTATTATGCTCATGATATGAAGTCATGGGCGTCTTTATACCGAAGTGATTAAGCAGCTTTAAACTGTTTCTCGTATCTTCGGCCGCAATTAGATCAACCGAGCCTAAGGTCTCCCTTGCACGCTCGGTCATGTCTTTAAGATTTCCTATCGGTGTTGCTACAAGATAAAGAATTCCGCACTCAGGCATTGTCGTATATCTCCCTTATCTCTTCAGTGTAAACATGCTTGTCTTTATATACCACCAACGGTGCTTCTACAATGAGGTTTGCTCTTCCTCCCCTTGAGCCTTCGATAAGGACCATGTTAGGTTCTTTATCCACATATGGATGAACAAATCTCATCCTTTTGGGTTCGATCGCATATTTCCTCATGGTGACAAATATATCCGACAATCTGTGAGGCCTGTGCACCATGAAAAAGAGTCCCTGCGGTCTCAGCAATCCTGCAGCTGATGCGATCACATCATCCAAAGAACACAAAAGCTCATGCCTTGCGATCGCCTTTGGAGAATTGCTGTTTATGATACCGTGGTTTTCGGTCATATAAGGAGGATTGACCGTAACCACATCAAACGTAGATCCTCCAAAGAGTGACACGGCTTCCTTAAGATCAGCGTTTACTATATTTATCCTGTCGGTAAGCTCGTTAAGTTCGACGCTTCTTTTTGCAAGATCAGCACTTTGTTCCTGTATCTCAAGTCCTGTGAACGAGCGCGCTTCGGTCTTGGCCGCCATGAGGATCGGGATCGCTCCGTTTCCGGTACAAAGATCCATCACTTTGCTTCCTTCGGGTGCCCTTGCGAAATCGGAGAGCAAAACCGCATCTATCCCGAAACAAAACAAATCGGGGTTTTGGATGATCCGAAGCCCCTTGATTTGTAAGTCGTCTATTCTTTCATTTTCGTTAAGATTGATATCAGTTATCATCAAGTTTTGATCCCGAATCGCCCTTTTCCATCTTTTCAAGCTCTTTTAACTCTTCAGCGGAAACATCGTTCTTGTTGTTTCTCTTTCTGTGCTTGAACTTAAGCTGGTCTGCTCTGTATTCCTGGATCTCTTTTTCTCCGTCTTCTTCGACGATGACCTTAACAAGCTGTCTTAATACGTTAACGGAATGAACCTCACCTTTCTTTCCGTCGTCGGTCGTAACAAAGTCTCCCACATAAGGAAGGTTTCTGTTAAGCTCTTCGTACGTATCCTCTTCGTGCTTTAAGCAGCACATCAATCTTCCGCAGACACCTGATATCTTGGTGGGATTGAGCGAAAGATTCTGCTCCTTGGCCATCTTTATCGAAACGGGGATAAAGTCCGAAAGGTGTGCATGGCAGCACAGCGGACGGCCGCATATACCGATACCGCCTCTTATCTTGGTCTCGTCTCTTACACCGATCTGTCTTAACTCTATCCTGGTTCTGAAGACCGAAGCCAGATCCTTAACAAGTTCTCTGAAGTCTATCCTTCCGTCTGCGGTAAAGTAGAACAAAACTTTGTTGTTATCAAATGTATATTCAGCATCGATGAGCTTCATCTCGAGCTCATGTTTTTTTATCTTTTCAAGGCAGACCTTAAAAGCTTCTTTTTCTTTTTCCTTATTCTTTGCAGCCTGCTCGTCATCCTTGGGAGTGGCGATCCTGACTATCGGTTTTAAAGGAGCTACTATAGCTTTTTCATCTACTTCTTTGGGGTCACCTACTACGGTACCGTATTCCTGGCCTCTTGCCGTTTCCACTATTACGTGGTCCGTTCTTTTAACGTCATGGTCACCGGGATCGAAAAAGTATATCTTTCCCGCTGTCCTGAACCTGACACATATTACCTTTGTCATAATCTATAAACCTCACAAAATATATTTAGGAAATCAGTTTTCCTTTATCGTAAGAAGCAAAAGCTCCATTGAAAGATCGAAGTTAACGTTGGCTTTGAGCCTCTGCTTACACTTTTCAAGCGCATCTATTATCGTTTCAATTCCTTCGTATGCACTCTTGTCGGCAGCACGTCTTATGTACTGAAGCTCTTCTCTGAATACCAGTCCGTTCGCATCATGAGTTGCCTTAAACAAAAGCATGTCACGATACCATATTGAAAAGATATCCAGATAATCGTTTACGTCAAACTTGTATTCATTGATCTTTTTGATGGCGGCAACTATCTCGTTTACCTCCATATCATCAATGTTCTTAAGTAATGAAAGCGCCTCATCCTTAACCTTGTCGAATTCTTCCGACTTGGCAAGGAGTCTTGCCTTTCCGACATTTCCTCTGGCAAAAGCCACACAGATCGCTGCCTTGTAATCGGGTATCTGCATCTCCTTCATGAGGAATTCCTGAATAAGTTCATCCTTTACAGGCTTAAAGCTTAACTGGATGCATCTGCTTAATACCGTGGGCAGGAAAACATCAACGTTATTCGTAAGGATGATGATGACTGCATACTCCGGAGGCTCCTCAAGAGTTTTTAAAAGAGCATTCTGGGCCTGAACGGTCATCAGCTCACCGTTATTTATGATGTATATCTTTTTGGGGCCCTGATACGGCTTTATCGCAATATCATTGTTAATCTGTTCCCTGATATCATCGACACCTATAACTGTCGGTTTATCCGGAAGAAGAAACTTCACATCGGGGTGATTAAGGCTTTCCATCTGGATGCAAGAGTGGCACTCTCCGCAGGGTTCGGAATCCTGTCTGTTTTCACAAAGCAGGCTCTGGGCAAACGCCTTTGCCATGAACTCCTTACCGCAGTTCCTCTCACCGATGATCATATATGCATGAGACACCTTGTCCTGCTTTATCGCATTCATAAGATGCTCTTTGAGTTGTTCCTGTCCGACTATATCCCTGAAATACGGCATTATGCCACCTCCCCGTTAAGTCAAAATATCAAGTAACAATCCCCTGATCTCACCGATCTTGTTAAGAATGGCCATGTGATCTTTTTCATCCTTCATAAGTTCCTTGGCCAAAGCATCAAGATTTTCATCCACAAGTCTGACTATCCCGTACACTCTGTGACGTCCCTTTTTATCAAGGAAATTCTCTCTGCTGAACTCATGTGATCTGCTGACGATCTCATTCATGAAATCTTTTATCAGCGATCTGTACTTTTTCATGTCTTTGATATCGCGTCGTTTTGCCAGCTTATCGCCCTGCATGGTGATCTCCTCCATCATGGCAGTAAGCCTCTCCTGGAGTCCTTCATCACCTATCTGGCTCATCAGTGTGAACTTAAAGCTCGCATCGGTTTCCTGAACGGGTTTTGAAAGTTCAGGCTGTGTAACCGGAGCACTGGCATTAACCTTGATATCCACTACATGTTCTCCGAAATATAATCCTTTATCTCGTTAAGGCAGCCATCCAGATCTTCGTTGTTAAAGCGTCTGGTTATTCCGGCCTGTTCCATTCTGGCATCCGAAAAATCCGCCGTATCCGCAAGGAATCGTCTGCACATTTCCTCGTATCTGGGGTTGTCCTGGGCTCTTTCACGGCTTAACGCCCTCTCAAGCCTTATGCCGTCATCCACCTCAATATATATCGGAAGGACTTTATCCTTTCCGTAATAATTTGCTGTCTTTTCGTACGAATCAAGCGTTCCGATTATAAGATAATCATCTTTTGAAAGATCCACGCTTCCGTCATCAACCGTGAAATATCTCCACAGTCCGTGATAAGTATTATAGACTCTTGATTCTATCAGTTTGTTCTCGCCAAGAAATCTCAGATACACTTCATCATCAACGAAATGGTACTGTACTCCGTCCGTTTCCCCTTCACGGATTGGACGTGTCGTGTATAGAACGACTTTTTTGAAATTAAGTGACGGATCTCTTAACAGTTCTCTGTATACGGTGTCTTTCCCTGAGGAACTTTTCCCCATAAGATAAATAAGTTTTCCCATGATCCTATCATCAACCCTGTACGGACTGATTCCTTCTTCTGTTTTCTATATACTGCTGGGCTGCCCCGCGCTTTAATTTAAGGGTTTCAAGGGTTGAGCAGTATTTATCGGCCAGCGTAACTATCCAGGCCTCCTTGCATTGAGGTATCCTGCGTAAAGTAAGCGGCCACATATGACTTCTGATGATATCCTTTTCAATATCCGAAAGATCAAAATCCCTTTGGGCGTTTCTTAAGGCCGA
Source organism: Lachnospiraceae bacterium (assembly GCA_024690205.1). GTDB lineage: Bacteria > Bacillota > Clostridia > Lachnospirales > Lachnospiraceae > JAILLW01. The sequence continues at coordinate 13,702 of JAILCX010000039.1, forward strand.
ATCGGGATGCGTGTATCCGTGCAGTCCTTTGGGACGTGCTTCCTTGTTATGCCAGTCATAAAGAAAATAATCATGGAGCAGTGCCCCTCTTGTCATTTCCCTTTCGTTAACCCTGGCATGGAGTATGTGCGAAAGAGTAAGGCTTTGCTTAGCCACATCAATACAATGTCTGTGCACGGGTATGGATCCGTGCTGAACATGGACCCGCGTAGACTGAAAACTCTCGGAAGACAATATATCCGAAGCATATTCATCAAGCTTTTTATGAAGTTCTCTGTGTTTGGAATATTCCTTGTTTAATCTTGCAGGTGTCATACCCTTTATTATACCACGAAAAACCGCATTTCAGCGACATTTTTATGTCCGCTTCAGGGCTGCTTTGTGATGTCAAAACCATGTTTTTTGATTTCGTCGGTCATCTGTCTGAACTTATCCGTTGCAAGATGATATACCGGCTTTTTCGGCCATGGGATACCCGTCATGTATTCGCGGCTTTTCTTATCAAGTAATGATAAGATCTTTTCTTTTTCGGACGCTGATAGCGTTCCGAATGTGCAGAGGATATATTCTTTATCTGTTTCGTCCTCTTTTGAAACGATCCTTCTGTAACTTCTTTTGCCGAAGGCTCCCTCATCCATTACGTAACTTACTTTTTCGTGACTTTTTTTATCCGGTTCATCCTCACAGATGATCCCGGTCTTTTGCATATGTTCGTAAGCCGTTCTTTGCACCTCTTCAAACGACACGGGGTAAGAAAGGATCTGTGTCATCTCGCTTACGCTGTATCCTTCTTCCGTAAGGTGCCTGACGGCAGCTTTGTAAGCCACTTCTTTGGTCATGTTTCCGAGGGCTTTTTTGAAAATCAAAGAATCATCGCTCATTTTTTATGATATGTATCTGGTAAATCCGACGATCAGCGTCATTGTGATTATCGAAAAAAGTGACGAAACAGCGACCATCTTAGAAGCGAGTTTGACGTTTCCGTCATACTTTATAGAGAACATCGCCGTGATGGCTGCTATCGGTGCGCACGCCGAGATCATTGATGAGATAAGAAGCGTTCCTCTTATACCCATCGCATAAAGTATGCCAAGGAGTATGAGCGGGCATATGATCAGTCTTAATAATATCGGTAATATCTCATTCTTTATCTTAAGCTGTTCCTTAAGCTCGAATGACGAGATCGTATATCCGATGATGAGCATCGGAACTGGCGTGTTAAGTGCCGAAAGATATTTGATCGGCTCGAGGATCAAAACCGGAAGTTCAAAGGATGTTACAAAGAAGATAAATCCGATGATCGACGCTATGACTCCGGGATTTATGATGGCTTTTTTGATATTGAATCCGCTGTGGCCTTTTCCCATCGTGTACTGACCGTGTGTCCACACGAGGATGTTAAATACCATAAGATAACCCGCCCCGTAAAAGACGCCTTCGCTTCCAACAAGTGCATCAATAAGAGGAAGCGCCATAAAACCGCAGTTTGAGTATGCTACCGCAAATCGCTTTACTCTCCCTAAAGCTTCATCCCGATCCCTTATCAACAGGAACCCGACTATATAACATATGACGTGTGAGATTATCGAAGCGAGAATGGATAAAAGAAGATTATGGAGAAGCTGCGGATCATAGTCTCTTTGGAATGCATTGATGATAACGCAGGGCGTAACGAAATAGAGCATTATTTCATTTATACTCTTTACTCCGTTCTCGGTTATCATTTTGATCTTGCCGCCAAAATATCCGAGACTGATAAGTATGAACAGGATAAATACCTGCGTCCCTACGATCCTTAAGCTTTCAATCATGGATGTTTGTTCCTAATCGTCTCCTTTATATCTTCCGCCTGTGAAAAGAAGAACTATATGACTGTGATGGATGATAAATATCCCCGCTATCATGAATATGTGTGCGATAAACGTACTTACCAGAACACCGTTTGATATAAGAAGATATTTGCTTCCGAATCCTATATAGCACATAAAGGCCGTGCAGCCCAGTCCCATGATCATAATGGGGATCTGCATCAATCCGTCCTTTAGTGTCTGAAGTGATTCCCTGAACGATACATCAAAGTAGACAAAACGGCCGATCATGAGTCCAAGGAAGTACATTATGAATCCGTCATAATTATTGTTTTCATAAACATACTTGATGTATATGAAGATAAGTATCACATAAAGCATTCCCGCAAGTCTCACCGAACCTATCTCGGAACGTGTTATCTTCCGGAGAGGAATGAGTATACGGTCAAGTATATTATTGAATATTATTGAAAGAACTATCATGAGCAACAGGATAAAATCCTTATGCGCATCCCAAAATGTTCTGAATTCACCTGCCTCAACAAATCTGTCTATAAGGTAAAAGATCGAAAGAAACGACAGTATCGAAGCACCTGAGAAAATGATATCGTAAAATCTCTGAACCGTATTAAGGGCCTTTTTTGAAAACAGATTCTTTCTGTATCCGCCCTGTGCAAACCCTGCCATGGCCCTTACTACGATAATGATGACTATGATACATGCCATCTCTGCTCCCAATGCGATAAGCAGAAACTTGAGCATGTCCTGCCAAACAAGATAATGATCTAAATATTCCTGAAGCGTCATAAAAACCCCCGCCTTCATATCAATATATAAAAAATGCTCCAAACATTTAATGCTTGAAGCCGGATCAAAGTGCCCAGAGCCGGAATCGAACCAGCGACACGAGGATTTTCAGTCCTCTGCTCTACCAACTGAGCTATCTGGGCGAATAACGAGGTAAGGAGAGAAAACAGAGGATTTTAGTTTTTGCCCGATGACTGCTCGCAGGCAGGAGGGCAAATGCTAAAAGACCATGGTTTGTCGGCTTGCCGACAAACGGCCATCGAACAGGCTCTGCCTGGGCGATGGGCGATTTCTCGCAGCCTGTAAGGCGATGGGCGATTTCTTGTATCCTTAACCGTCTAAGTAGCGGGAGTAGGATTTGAACCTACGACCTCCGGGTTATGAGCCCGACGAGCTTCCAGACTGCTCTATCCCGCGATAATTTTAACTGGGCGGAGGTGGATTCGAACCACCGAAGGCGTTGCCAGCAGATTTACAGTCTGTCCCCTTTGGCCACTCGGGAATCCGCCCATTCGGCAACTATGTACCTAAGCCGATAGGGGGACTCGAACCCTCAACCTGCTGATTACAAATCAGCTGCTCTGCCAATTGAGCCATATCGGCGAAAAATGGGACCTATAGGGCTCGAACCTATGACCCTCTGCTTGTAAGGCAGATGCTCTCCCAGCTGAGCTAAGATCCCATTTAAATTTTTATTGCATCTTACGATGCAACGACCCGGATGGGGTTCGAACCCACGACCTCCGCCGTGACAGGGCGGCGCTCTAACCAGCTGAGCCACCAGGCCAAAAAGTAGTACATTTAAGTACCCTCAAAACCGAATACATGTGATCAGACATTGCCTGGATAAGCTTTCGGTCTATTAGTTTCCATCAGCTGAACATGTTACCATGCTTACACCTTGGACCTATCTACCTTGTAGTCTTCAAGGGACCTTCCTATTT
>JAILCX010000059.1 GCA_024690205.1 Lachnospiraceae bacterium
TCAAGTTCGGCTATCGCCTCTTCATCCTCTATTATCAAAATCCTGTTGCTCATATACTTCCTCCCCGGAATTTTCCGCTATCTCGTATTTTCTGAATACTATATGCATGCAGGTTCCTTCGTTTTCCTTGGAAGTCGCCCAGATAAATCCTCCGTGGTCTTCCACGATCTTTTTAACTATCGAAAGCCCTATACCGCTTCCTCCGCGCGATGAGTTACGAGAAGAATCCGACCTGTAGAATCTTTCAAAAATATTCGGAAGATCCCTTGGACTTATTCCGCGGCCGTTATCTTCGATCTCTATCTTTATGGATTCGGACTCATCAAGGATCCTTATATCTATTTGCGGAGTCTTTGTTCTGTCTATGTATTTAACGCTGTTCCCGATTATGTTGTTTATTACTCTCTTTAGCTGCTCGGGATCGGCGATTATCTGAGTGTCGGGCGATGTAAGGTTCAAATAATCAAGCTTTATGTTCTTTGATTCAAGATCAAGACCTACTTCTTCGATGCAGTCCTTGAAATAATCCGATACGTTTATCCTCAGGAAATGATAAGGAACCCTGTTACTATCTATTCCAGAATAGACAGTCAGCTCGTTTATGAGCTTGTCCATGTCGTTTGCCTTGTTGTAGATGGTCTTTATGTATTTGTCCATCTTTTCGGGTGTATCGGCAACACCGTCCATGATCCCCTCGACATATCCTTTTATCGAGGTAATGGGCGTTTTTAGGTCATGCGTGATATTGCTTACAAGTTCCCGATTCCTGGAATCCGCGATCAGTTTTTCATCGGCCGATTCCTTAAGGCGGAGCCTCATCTCTTCGTAGTTTTTATATAAAGTCCCGAATTCTCCTCCCGTGTTTTCGCCAAGTCTGTAATCAAGGTTGCCCTCTGCAATGTTCTGCATGGCAACATTAAGCTCGTTTATCGGGCTTATGATACTCTTTGCGATCCATATCGTCAGCGCTATTCCCGTGATCGCCAGTATACAGACTATGGATATAGCCATATATACAAAAAGGGGCTTTGCGATATCGGGCGTAAAAAGATACTCCATTGATCCGACACCTGACGGATGCCCGCAAAGCTCAGGATGCCTTTGAAAAAGTATCTTTCCTATGACCGCAAAAGCGATCAATGCCAAAAGCACCGGCAAAACGATTATTGTCAGAAATGTTATCTGTAACCGGGTCTTAAATCTCATGCTTTAAATATACCACATCCTAAACGGCTCAAAGTATAAAACAATTCGTTAATTATCTTAAAAAAATATAAAAAAGATGCAGTTCTATAAGAACCGCATCTTATTATCCGTACTGTCCGACCCGCCGAGCGCGTGTCCCGTTTTTGCCTTGCTTTTGTTTTCGCAGGATGGACACATGAGACCGCTTATTATCGGTTTTCCGCAGACCACACATTTCAGCTTCTTCTCGGAATTCGGCGCGACTTCAAGCCGCCTTTGTTCAAGGAAAAGATTTACCGATTTTCTGGATACTCCGGTTTCAAGTATTATCTTTTCCTTGGATTGAGGGCCGTTTTCATCGAGGTATTTTCTTACCTTTCCGAAATCGTCATATTCGATATTTCCGCAGTTTAAGCATTCGTATTCGCCTGAACGTATCATCTTAAGACCTGCCTTGCATTTGCTGCACGAAAAAGGTCTTCGAACGCTTAGCATTTTATCGAAATCTTCCATAGCACTTGCCTGTAACTATCTGAAAATTACTCTATGTTATAAGAATTCAAATATTTCTCCTGCTCCGGAGTAAGCTTATCTATCTTCTTTCCAAGGAAGTTAAGCTTTCTTACCGCAACGTCATTATCTACCTCTTTGGGTACATCTATGAGTTTTTCCTTAAGCTCACTTCCGTGCTCCACAAGATATTTTGCTGAAAGAGCCTGTATCGCAAAGCTCATATCCATGATCTCTGCAGGATGTCCGTCGCCTGCAGCAAGGTTAACCAGTCTTCCTTCGGCAAGGACGAATATCCACTGTCCCGTAGGAAGCTTGTATCCCATGATATTCTTTCTTTGTTCTCTTTTTTCAACGGCATTCTTTTTAAGCCATGCCATATCTATCTCGCAGTCAAAGTGGCCTGCATTACAAAGGATCGCACCTTCCTTCATTACTGCAAAATCCTCTTCGTCGATGACCTTGTCGCATCCCGTTACGGTAACAAAGAAATCACCGACCTTGGCTGCTTCGTTCATTGGCATTACGTCAAATCCGTCCATAACGGCCTCTATAGCCTTGATGGGATCTATCTCGGTAACGATGACTCTTGCTCCGAGTCCCTTTGCTCTCATGGCGGTTCCCTTACCGCACCAGCCGTATCCTGCAACAACTACGATCTTTCCTGCTACGATGAGGTTCGTCGTTCTGTTTATTCCGTCCCATACAGACTGGCCTGTTCCGTATCTGTTATCGAAAAGATGCTTACAATCGGCATTGTTAACCCTAACCATGGGGAATTTGAGCTTTCCTTCATTGTTCATGGCTTCAAGTCTTATGATACCTGTTGTTGTTTCCTCACACCCTCCGATGATGTTGGGAATAAGCTCCGGCATCTTGTTATGAACCATGTTTACAAGGTCTCCGCCGTCATCGATTATGATGTTCGGTCCGCATTTAAGCGTGTTTTCTATATGTGATTCGTACTCTTCGGGTGTCGAATCATACCATGCATGAACTTCAAGGCCTGCTTTAACAAGTGCTGCTGCCACATCATCCTGAGTTGAGAGCGGATTTGAACCCGTTACATACATATCTGCTCCGCCTGCTTTAAGAACGAGGCACAGATAACCTGTCTTTGCTTCAAGGTGTACGGAAAGAGCTATCTTCTTTCCTGCAAAAGGCTTTGTCTTGCTGAATTCTTCTTCCAAAGTGCGTAAAAGATCACAGTTTCTTTTTACCCACTCGAGTTTTCTTTCCCCTGATTCCGCGAGGTTGATATCTCTTATTTCACTGGCCATTATAGTTTCTCCTTTATCAATAAACTTTTGTATCCAATCCCATACGCTTGATTATATCATTGACCTTTGAATAAACCAAATCTTCATCAAGTGTAAGTACTTTCCTGTTTTCCATGGTCACTTTTCCGTCTATTATCACGGTATCCACCTCCGAGCCGTTTGCCGAATAAGAAAGACCTGCGATAAGGTTATTGTTCGGCATGAGCGAAGGATTCTTAAGATCAAGTATCGCAATATCAGCCTTTTTCCCGACTTCCAAAGATCCCGTAACATCTCCGAGTTCAAGAGCTTTTGCTCCGTTTATCGTAGCCATGTTAAAGACTTCATCGGCTCCGACACATACCGGGGTCTTGTGGGTTCCTTTATGGATAAGGGCCATAAGGCTCATCTCATGGAACATATTAAGCGAGTTATTTGATGCAGCTCCGTCGGTTCCTATACAAACGTTTATGCCTTTTTCAAGCATCTCGGGAACCGGGGCAAATCCGTTTCCAAGCTTCATGTTGCTTGCAGGATTTGAAACCACACTGACATTTTTCTTAGCAAGGATATCCATGTCCTTTTCGTCGATCTGAACGCAGTGTGCCGCAATGCACGGAACATCAAAAAGTCCGTTTTTGTCAGCTAATTCGATCGGTGAGCAGCCGTAATCCTTTTTGATCGTATCTATTTCACTCAATGACTCGCTTAAGTGAACATGGATCCCGATACCTGCTTTTTTGGCCTCATCGGATATGCGCCTGAAATAATCGTCAGTACATGTATAAGGAGCATGAGGACCAAATTTAAAAGTGATCCTGTCACAGTCCTTGCAAAACTCCATCTCTTCATAAGTCTGGTCGATCCTTCCGCCGTCATCTTCTGCTGAACCGACAAGTCCTCTGCACATAACGGCTCTCATTCCGGATTCCTTTATTGCCTTTGTCGTCTGCTTTATGTTCATCATCATGTCGTTAAAGCAGGTGGTTCCGGATTTCATCATCTCTATGATCGCAAGACAGGCACCCCAATAGGTATCCTCATCTGTCATCTTCTGCTCAATTGGATCGATCGTTCCGAAAAGCCAGTCCATGAAAGAAAGATCATCGGCAACGTTTCTCATAAATGCCATATATGAATGAGTATGAGCGTTTATAAGACCGGGTATGGCAAGGTGGTCCTTTCCGTCTATGACTTTGTCAGCCTTAAAGCCCTGAGGCTCATTATCAAAGGCAACTATTTTGTCTCCTTCGATATAGATCGATGTTTCCTTTACGATATTTTTCTGAGGGCCCGGAACAACGGCCTTGATGTTCTTAAGTATGATTCCCATATTTATTCTCCGTTTTCTATTTTTTATGTCTTTTCAGACTATTACATTTCTGGGTTTTTCGCTGATAAATGCTTCAACATTCATTATGTTTTCTTCCACACAGCGGATCCTGGCTTCGGTCGATGCCCATGCAAGATGCGGTGTGATTATGAGCTTGTCAGAGTCCATGATCTTGCTTAAAGGGTTTGATTCCTTCATTGGCTCGGTGCTCGTAACGTCAAGCCCTGCACCGGCGATAAGGTCCTCATTTAAAGCACGGGCAAGGTCATTATCGGAAACGACAGGACCTCTTGCCACATTTATAAGGATCGCCGTTTTCTTCATCTTACTCAAGGCTTTATAATCGATAAGGCCTCTTGTAATGTCGCTTAAAGGACAATGAAGCGAAAGGAAATCGGACCTTTCAAGCAGTTCGTCAAATGATACCTGCTCATATTCCGTGATCTTTGAATTTCCGGTCACGGAATGGAAGATCACCTTACAGCCAAAAGCAGTCGCGATCTTTGCAACCTTTTGGCCTATATTTCCCATACCGATTATTCCCCAGGTCTTTCCGTTTAACTCGGTAAAGGGCTTGTCAAAGTTTGAAAATCTGCTCTGGGAAGTATATGCTCCGCCTTTTACGTATTCATCATAATGACGGAGTTTTTCAAGAACGTAAAAAGTCATCGCAAATGTGTGCTGGGCTACCGCATCGGTTGAATATCCCCTGACATTACATACGGTAATGCCTCTTTGTTTGCAATATGCGGTATCGATATTGTCAAATCCCGTTGCAAATTCACTTATAAGCTTAACGTTCGGTGCATCCTTAAGTGACTTTTCATTAAGCGGAGCTTTGTTGGCTATTACAATATCCGCATCCTTTATCCTTTCGGCAACTTCTTCCTCACCTACCGTATTGGGGTATGCGACTACCTCTCCGAATTTATTAAATCCATCGATCGAAATATCAGTTCCGACTGAATTTCTTTCAAGTATTACAACTTTCATTCAAATCCCCTTTTATCGCATCATCCTCGCAAGAGGTGCTATGACATCCTGAAGGTCAGCTATGGCATTATTAAGACCTTCTATATCCATTGCATCTATCTTTTTCATTGCGTCGTTTATGCTCTCTTCGCTCTGTACCACAAGGCTGCTCACATCATCAAGCATCCCCGTGATATCCGCTTCGGCAAGCTGCTTTGTAACCACGTTAAGGTCTTTCATTACAACGTCAGCCTGTGTTGCTATTCCGTTTGCCTGGTCAAGTAAAGTTACAACCTTAGGAAGAACTGATAAAACAAGTATCGCTATTCCTATCATGATCGCTACGCAGAATATAGCGGCAAGGGCAACTATACGTCCCTGTTTTTTTGCATATTTGGTCTGAAGCTCTTCATGTTCCTTTATCGATTGGAGAGCCGAAAGCATCTTAGCATCAAGACTTCCTGCTGCCTGTGTCACTATTTCTTCCGTTACTTCTTTTACTTCCGTATTTTCCTGTTCACTCATCTTAGTCCCTTTCCGAAAGAATCATTCTTCCTTCTTTGTTTTTTCTTCTTCAAGCTTTCCGCCCTTTTTGATATGGGTTCCGATTATCTCTTCCACATCCGATATCGCGATAAATGCCGATGTATCCACCGAATTTATTATGGACCTTAATTCATTTATCTCAAATTTATTTAATACACAGTACAGGATTACTTTTTTTCCGCTAATAAGGCCTTCGCCTTCAAGGATAGTAACCGTACGGCCAAGCTTTTCATAGATAAGCTTTGATATCTCTTCACTTTCGTCGGTTATGATCATCGCTGCCTTTGCCTTGTCAAAGCCTGTCTCGACCATATCGATGACTTTTGAGGCGATAAAGTAGGCAAGGAGACTGAACATTGCCCTGTCCCATCCAAAGATTATACCGGCGATCGTATAGATGATAACGTTAAATACAAGGACCGTCTGTCCGACCTGCCATTTGAATTTCCTGTTAAGGACTATGGCTACGGTCTCTGTTCCGTCAAGGCATCCGCCGCTCCTTATCACAAGTCCG
>JAILCX010000025.1 GCA_024690205.1 Lachnospiraceae bacterium
GAAATTCTGGATGATCTTTACGGGTTGCAATAACGAAGCCCAAAGTCCCAAAGGAACTCTGCCCCAAAACCATTTACGATATCTCATATCATTAAAGTTAAGGTTATAATTTGCTCCGAAGTCAAAGGGAGAACCAAACCTCTTAAAATTATAGAGCATAAGGAACAAAGCGACTGCGAACATGGGCACCAAAAGTTCAAGCGCCAGTTTCCCTCCCTCCGGCGAAATAAGCTTTGTCTTATTAAATATGATTGGAGAATAAAGTACAAAGAAAAACGCAAACATCAAAAACAACTGTGGCCGGCATCCGGCTACCAAAGCGGTAAACAGCGATCCGATTGCAACAAAGTTATAACGGATCTCATCTTTTCCGATGGATTGAAGGAAAAACCATAATCCCAGGAATCCAAACGCCAATCCCGTAATGATGGGAACGGTATATAGATCAGGTCTTTTTAACATATAGATCGTATTGGAGCCCAGTAGCAATGATTCGGTCAAAAGAAGCCACATCCCCAAAGAAAGCTTCGGGAACCACTTTTTAATGAATTCATGTATTGTTCCGAGAATACCAAGCAGCAAAAGCAAAGAGGCGAAAAATACCGCAGTGTGATTTGACAGCTGTATACCTGTTATCAGCAAGGCCGGCAAATAGAACACCAGTACCGGCACGACTCCGAAATACACATAGTACTTTCCTTTGTAATAGGCATGATCCCAGCGATACCACTGTCCTGTTCCTTCAAAGGCTCTTTCCCTCTGGATCCTGTCATAAGGATTATCCAAATTTTTAAGGATCTGGGGAACTTCTATATCAAGCGAAAACTTTCCGCCCTTGATCGCATCCGCCAAAAGCTGGTACTGTTCCTGAGAATCTCCCCTTTCCCATTGAAAAAACGGATTCACATTAGAAAGGTAATTAAATACCGAAGCATTGAACACAAAGAACAATATAAGTATAAGCAGCAGAACCTTATACGGGATCTTCAGGTATGTGATCCTATATAGGCCTGATGACGGCCTGAACACATACATGAAAAGAAGGAATAAAACGACCCATATAAAGCGTTTAAATGAAAACATGATAGGTACATGAGGGTTAAGTTCCGTATCAACCGAAATGACCGTTCCGACCGGAATATTAAGTCCGATCCTTAATTCATGGGCTTCACCGTAAAGATGATAAAGAAGATATTCAGACCTTTTAAGATCGGGATAAATAACTCTCTCGCCAATACCGTAAAACTCATCATGAGAAAAGTCTGTCACTGCCTGCCAGATGGGTATGGCATAGAAGCGTCCTTCATCTCCTTTGACTATATCTATATTGATAAGTGATGATTTTAAAACCACATTTATATCAGAAAAATCGATTGTCTGGTCTCCTTCACCTATAAGGAACGTACCGTCATTCTGTTTTATGAATGCGCTTCCGTATTCAACCTTATAGCTATCAGACTTCTTTGCAAAAAACGAAGACCAATGCTTGCAGTTAAAGATTGTGATCTCCAGCAGACACGCAAAAAGCAAAATAACTGCTATCGGGAAAAACTTAGATTGTCTAAAGCGGATTAAAATCAATCTTAAATTCATTATTGTGCTCCGTTATTTTCAGCAGGTATTCCCTTTATCCTGAGGCCGTAATACAGTCCTAGCCAGCTGTTTACCCAGTCATCCGGAGATTCCTGAATATAGTTAAGGCCAAAGAATGCATCATATCTGCTCTCAGAAGGATAAACTATCGGGATCTCGACTTCCTTATCACCACGTTTGATCGCTGATTGTATCAATTCATATCCTTCGTTATATTGCGCATATGTTTTTTTGACGGCAGGAATTTCTTTTTCGAACGAAAAAAACGTTACTGAAAGAAGGGCAATAGTCACAATCAGGCCGGCTGCTATCCCCACACTGCAGATAACGTCATTGTAAAGGTAGCTTATCGCACTGATCACGAGTATCGTACCAGCAAAAAAGGCCCTTTCCGGATAAGAAAAAGCAAATGTAAGGACCACAATTGACGCACATCCGGCTAAAAGCATAAAGAAAGGGATATACGAAACTTCATCTGTTTCCCTGTACTTTTCAAGAGCAATGTATGCAACCGCAACCACAGTGAATATGATAAACAAAACACCGAGATCTCTTTTTGTTATAACAAGAATATCTTTAAATCTGGCAATGTACCCTTCAAGATCTG
>JAILCX010000031.1 GCA_024690205.1 Lachnospiraceae bacterium
GTCCCGCTCCAGCAGCGAAACAAGGACGGCGTACTCGCAGTTTTTCTCGTTGCGGTCCTTATCAAGCTCCTTAAAGAAGTCCTCGTTCTTGTGCTTGGTAGAAGTTTCGTCCATCTCGTTTTTCATCTCAAACATGATGGAAATGATCTCAATACCGTTTTCATCAAGTTCACGGTAAATATAGTCACCCTTGCTTCCGCTTCTTGCATCATTGTCTTTTTCGAAATATGCATTTTTAAAAGCCGTGGCGCGAAGTTGATTGAACTGTATCTCGCAGTGTTGCTCAAGCGTCTCACCGACCATCTTTGTCGACATGCGCTGCTTAAGATCCTTGTAGTATTCTATCTGTTCGTCTTTTTCCTTTAATAAGATCTTTCCCTTTTCACGCTCGTTTGAAAGCTCGTTTTCAAGGTCGCGTTTTTCATCCTCAACGACTTTTACGGCTTCCATGACGGCAAGCTTCTTTTTATCTTCCGAAGAATCAAGGAGATGCTGAAGTTCTACCTGCTTATCTTCGGATTTTTTTAACTGATCGCGGAGTTTTTGAAGCTCCTTTTCCTGGTCTTCTTTTACACTTAATTTTATCTCGTTTTCGCGCGCCTCAAGTTCAAGCTCATGCTTTTCCATCATGTGCTCCTCGAGTTCGCTTATCCTTGAATTCAGATCTTTTTCAAATTCACTGTCTCTTATCTGCGAAACTATCGAGCTTAATTCCGCATCATCAACCGTAAATGCCTGTCCGCAATGAGGACACTTTAATTCTGCCATAAGAAACTCCCCGTCTTTTGCATTACTTCTCTTAATATGCCAAGGTTCCTGTCCACATCATCACATTCAAGTGAGTGATTGCATCCGGGATATGAATAGATATCTATTCCTCTTTCCTTTGCCATTTTCTTTACTTTATCCACATCGGACCATGGGTCATCGTCACCGATAAATGCGATAACGTTATTTGAATCCGTTAAAAATGTTGCTTCAACAGGCGTATACCAGACCTGTTTTGCATCAATTCCCTGATCGGATGCGTATTTTGAAAGCGCCACGGTACCGATGCTCTTTCCGACAAAAACGACTTCTTCATATTGTGAAAAGTCTACCGGCGCAAGCTGCTTTTTGCTTTGTTCATATGCAAGCTCTGCTGCCTTTTTCATCATCTTTGCATCGCCTTTTATCTTTTGCGGCATATCCTGATATTCAATGCTCATTATATCATAACCCCTTGTGAGCAGGAGTTTTGAAGCATAGTATAAAAGCGGTTTGTCTTTATGGTATCCGATGCCCGGAAATAACACGGCAAGTTTTACGCTCATAGAGCATATCTCCTTTTATCTGAGAACCTTTTTTATGGTTTCTTCATCTGCATCAGGCAGTATCTTTTTTAACTGTTCCACGACCCTAAGGTAAGATTCTTCGGGGGAACGTTTATAAACATTGTTTTTGAATTTTGCACCCAGGAACTTCTCAGGTGTTGAATACTCCGCTACTCCCCAGCCATATTCGTTTCCGTATTTGTCTACGGAATACTTAAAATCACTTATGATGACGTAGCACTGTTTCTGTAATCTGGTGATCACGGAATCAAAACCTTTCTTTCCGTTTTTCCCGTAGTCTCCATCATGCTTTAACTGTTTTGACATGACCGGTGCATTTGCATCAAGCAATTCAAAAAGTTCCTTATCTTTATATGAAGAAAGTCCGTCATCGAACCTTGCATCAAAATCATATCCGTCCCTTCTGTAGTTGGCAAAATCGGGAAACCATTTGGAGCTTATATACATTGCCTTGTTTTTGTAAAATTTCCCGTAAGCGCATTTCATCTTTTGAATAACGGGGCCCTTCCATTCCCACGCAGGCCAGAATCCGTTATCCCCGTCGTTGTACCAGCATCCCGGGGCTATATGCTCTTCTATCGAAAAGCCTTCTATTTCATTTAAAAAGAAAGGCACAAAACCAACTTCATCGATAAGGTCTTCAAGTTCCTGCATGGAGCCTATCGTAAAATCATCTGAAAAAGTCATTTTAAATCCCCCGTTATCGTAAAAAGCCTCTTTCGCGAAGTGTCTTTTTCATAACTTCAAACCACTTCATCGTATCTTCGTTTTCGGACCTGAACTCCAAGAGTTTTTCGATATAACCCTGCTCTTTTACTATCAGCGTGCTTTCAGGATAAACAAGCTCCTGGATCATACTCACATGTCCCACAAGGATATCCGCTGCAGTTTTTCTTTCAGATCTTAAGATCGCGTGCCCTTCCAAAAAACCCTTCTTTACCGCTTCGGTAACTTCTGACCGTAAAAGCTCTTCGGTGCTTACGTTGTATATTTCTTCGGGCGGTGTATCGATATTCACCCTCAGGATATCTATCTTGTCGGCATCCCTTAAGATGTTGCAGTAAGGCTGGTATTCCGGCGGAACATCCTTATCGATTATGAACTTATTATGGTTTCTTATCGCTACTTCAAGAATGTCTTTTTCTATGTTTTCGTAATCCCCGAATGAACTTAGGAGGTTTTCCTTAAACAAAAGATCCGCTCCGAAAGAGGCATGATCCACCGACTCCGAATCCTTGAAAGTATTGTATCTTTTTACCTGTTCAAATCTTCCTATATCATGGAGCATGCCGGATAACCATGAAAGGTCGGTATCAACCCCGGGGACCGTCATTGCGATCCTTTCACAAAGAGCGGCAACGCGATATGTATGGTCTATCTTTAACTTTATCTTCGGGTCTTTTGAATTGTAATCATCCGTGTAGGACGCAAATGAACTTTTAACTTTTTCCCTGTCCAGAGATTTCATATTTATCTTCCTTATCACCTATTACATTTTAAACGAATAAGCCGTGATAATCAAAAGGCTCTGCGAAACGATCCGCAGAGCCATGATTCTTTTATATGTATTAAAATTTTTACCCCAACGCCACGTCAAGCGTCATCATAAGCGTGAAGCCAAGAGAAAACATCAGTATTCCGATATTTGAATGTTCACCCTGCGTCATCTCCGGGAAAAGTTCCTCGACGACAACATAGATCATCGCACCCGCCGCAAAGCACAAAAGATACGGCATCGCAGGTATTATGAATCCTGCTGCAAGGATCGTAAGCAGTGCTCCCAAAGGCTCTACAACACCTGATAAAACACCGTAAAGGAAAGCCTTTCCTTTACTTGCTCCCTCCGCGCAAAGCGGCATCGAGATGATGGCTCCCTCAGGGAAATTCTGTATGGCTATTCCGATTGAAAGTGCCAAAACAGCACCGGCCGTTATGGCGGTATTTCCCGAGATGAATCCGGCAAAAACAACTCCGACCGCCATTCCTTCGGGAATGTTGTGAAGCGTGACTGCCAATACCATCATCGTCGTCTTTTTAAGACGTGCTCTCGGTCCTTCGGCCTTTTCGGAATTCATGTGAAGATGCGGTATGACCGTATCGAGAAGTAAAAGGAAAAGAATTCCAAGCCAGAATCCGATACACGCGGGCACAAAGCTCCATCTTCCAAGATACTCCGTCTGTTCCATTGCAGGGATGATAAGGCTCCATACCGAAGCCGCTACCATAACTCCGCCTGCAAATCCCGAAAGGGATTTTTGAACGATCTCGCTCAGCTGCTTTTTCATAAAGAAAACGCAGACCGAACCGAGTGCTGTTCCGGCAAACGGGATCAAGATCCCGGTGATGGTTCCCGCATTCATACCGTTCTCCTTTTACTTGAAGCGCAGGATGTGCACATTTTGCAATGTGCACAACTCCCTCCGCAGGCCGAACGACCCTGCTTTTTATCTTTAACGATAGACAGGATTGCTCCGATCACAATAAGGATAAGTATAAGCGAAACTATTATCGTTCCTATATTGGCCGTTATCCATGTGATCATAGCTTAACTCCTTTTTTATTCTGCTATCTTAAGTTTATCAGCTTCCTTATACTTTTTAAAGAAGAGCATGTATATGATGCATGCTAATGCTGCGATGGCAACGATCAATCCCACTATATTAAGGCTGCCCGTAAATGCCCATCCGAACTGTGTGATCATAAATGCAATCACATATGCAAATCCACACTGGTAAGCGATCGCGAACCATGTCCACTTTGCATTGTTCATCTCACGCTTTATTGCACCGATCGCTGCAAAGCAGGGTGCACACAGCAGGTTGAACACAAGGAATGAAAATCCGGTTATTCCCGTAAAGGCAAGTGACAATGACTGCCATGCCGTCATTTCTCCGCCTCCATAGAGGATTCCCATTGTTCCGACGATATTTTCCTTAGCAACAAGTCCCGTGATCGATGCAACGGCTGCCTGCCAGTTGCCCCATCCAAGAGGAATGAATATCCATGCGATACAGTTTCCGATCTTTGCAAGGATAGATAATTCAAGTTCATCTTCGGCCAACATACGGAATCCGTCAGATGTAAATCCGAAGAATGATGTGAACCAAACAACGATAGTTGAAAGCAGGATGATCGTACCGGCCTTTTTAATAAATGACCAGCCTCTCTCCCACATTGATCTTAATACATTGCCAAGTGTAGGCATGTGATATGCGGGAAGCTCCATAACGAAAGGAGCGGGGTCTCCGGCAAACATCTTTGTCTTTTTAAGAATGATACCTGAAATAACTATTGCAGCCATACCGATAAAGTAAGCCGACGTTGATACCCATGCGCTGCCGCCGAATATTGCTCCGGCGATCATTGCGATAAAGGGAACCTTTGCTCCGCAGGGGATGAATGTCGTTGTCATTATCGTCATACGTCTGTCACGTTCGTTTTCTATGGTACGGCTGGCCATGATTCCGGGAACACCGCATCCCACACCGATAAGCATGGGGATGAATGATTTACCCGAAAGGCCGAACTTTCTGAATACCCTGTCAAGAACGAATGCGATCCTGGCCATGTATCCGCAGGCCTCAAGGAATGCGAGCATCAGGAAAAGAACGAGCATCTGGGGAACAAATCCGAGTACGGCGCCCACACCGGCTACGATACCGTCAAGTATGAGTCCCTTGAGCCAATCGGCTGCACCTGCAGCATCAAGTCCCGATTCTACAAGGGCCGGTACACCGGGGATCCATGTGCCGTATTCGGCAGGATCCGGTTCCTCACCAATTTCTTCCATTGTCTTAACAGCCTCTTCGTAATCTTCGATAGTTGCTGTTTCTTCACTTATCTCAAGAGTTTCTTCATCTTCTATTTCGTATGTGAACTCTCCTTCGGGAGCGACTCCGTTTTCTTCTACATAAGCATCGTATCCGTCCACGATTGCAGAAGCCCCCGCGTAACTTTCGGAGATCTCTCCGTATCCGCCGTCCATGCCGAACAGATGGAAACCGTCACCGAAAAGACCGTCGTTAGCCCAATCGGTTGCAGGAGCTCCGACAGCCACCATAGCGATCCAGTATACCAGGAACATCACTACGGCAAAGATCGGAAGTCCGAGCCATCTGTTCGTCACGACTTTGTCAATTTTGTCTGATGTGGAGGCTGCTCCGGCGTTTTTCTTTTTATAACATGACTTTATTACTTCAGCTATATAAACATAACGTTCATTCGTGATGATACTTTCGGAATCATCATCGAGTTCGGTTTCTGCCGCTTTAATATCGTTTTCGATATGCGACATTTTTTCCTCAGGTATGTTCATACGCTCAAGCACTTTATCATCACGCTCGAATATCTTTATCGCATACCATCTTTGCTGCTCTTCAGGCATGTCGTGTACAACAGCCTCTTCAATATGAGCGATTGCATGCTCTACAGGGCCCGAGAAGGTGTGAAGCGGAACAGTCTTTCCGTTCTTAGCTGCATTTATCGCCTCCTCTGCGGCTTCCATTGTCCCGTCACCTTTTAATGCTGAGATATCAACCACCTTGCATCCGAGCTGACGGGATAATTCTTCGATATTTATCTTGTCACCGTTTTTCCTTACGATGTCCATCATGTTGACAGCAACCACAACGGGTATTCCCAGTTCGGTAAGCTGAGTCGTAAGGTAAAGGTTTCTTTCAAGGTTTGTTCCGTCTATGATATTTAAGATTGCATCCGGACGTTCATTGATAAGATAATTTCTGGCTACAACTTCTTCCAAAGTGTAAGGAGAAAGGGAATAGATTCCGGGAAGATCCGTGATAGTTACATCATCATGCTTTTTAAGCTTTCCTTCTTTCTTTTCAACCGTAACACCGGGCCAGTTTCCGACAAACTGGTTCGATCCGGTAAGCGCGTTGAAAAGGGTTGTTTTTCCACTGTTGGGATTACCTGCTAACGCTATTTTTATACTCATCTTATGCCTCCTCAACCTCGATCATTTCGGCATCCGCCTTACGAAGTGACAGCTCGTAATTCCTGACTGTTACCTCAATGGGATCTCCCAGGGGTGCTACCTTCCGAACATAAACCGAAGTGTTCTTTGTGATACCCATGTCCATGATCCTGCGTTTTACCGCGCCTTCGCCGTGGAGTTTTACCACCTTAACGGTTTCTCCGATCTTTACATCCTTTAATGTTTTCACTGATCGCTCCTCCTAAATCATTATCTTTCTTGCAAGTTCATCGCTAACGGCTACTCTGCTTTCCTTAACCTTTAGGATAAGGTTTTCTCCGAGAGCACTCACGATGATCACCTGGCCGCCCACGTTTAATCCCAGGTCTTCCAGATGTTTTTTTACTTCGGGGCTTCCACCTATTTTTCTGATTATCTGGGGCTGCCCTGCTTCTGCAAATACCAGAGGCATCATATAATTCCTCCCATTAATGCCATATTGGGTTAGTTCAGACTAACCATGCATATAAAAAATCGGTTAGTCTCTCCTAACCGATTTAAAGTATAATTAGCCTTTGCTAACATGTCAAGGATTATTTGTTTGATCTTTACCTTATACCCGCGTATTCATATCCGGCTTCTTCAACCGCAGATTTTATCAGTGCTTCATCCACATCCTTTGAATTTGTGATCGTTACCAGATTTTCCTCATGTGATGCCACAGCACTTTCTATCCCGTCTATCGCTTCAAGAGCCTTCTTCACATGTGCTTCACAATGTGCACACATCATTCCGTTAACCGTAATCTTCATAATGTTTTCTTCCTTTCCTTTTTGCATTGCTATGAGTTTTCCCTCAACGTGATCCTTTATCATCCTGTCCTTTGTACTGTCATACGGCTTTACAAAGTTAAGCCTTAGGGCATTTGTAACTACACAAAAGCTTGAAAGACCCATCGCCGCTGCGGCAAACACAGGATTTAATTCCCAGCCGAATGCTGATACAAAGCATCCAGCAGCAAGCGGTATTCCCAAAGCATTGTAAAAGAATGCCCAGAACAGGTTCTCGTGTATGTTTCTCAAGGTGCTCCTTGATATCCTTATAGCTGCTGCCACATCCTTTATACTGCTTTTTACAAGTACCACATCCGCGGCATCGATCGCAACATCGGTTCCGGCGCCTATTGCGATTCCAAGATCTGATGTTGTAAGTGCAGGTGCATCGTTTATTCCGTCCCCGACCATAGTGACGGCTCCGTGTTCCTTAAGCTGACGGATTATTGCTTCTTTTCCGTCAGGCCTTATGGAGGCTACCACCTCATCAACGCCTGATTGCTTTGCAATGGCTTCAGCGGTAACTTCGTTGTCACCCGTCAGCATGACCACATGGATACCCATGGTTTTAAGCTCTTTTATCGCTTCGGCCGAATCATCTTTAATGACATCCGAAACAGCGATCAATCCAAGGAGACGATCTCCCTTGGCAAAAAATACCGGAGTCTTTCCTGTTTTTGCAAGCTCATCCGATGTTTTACCAAAGGCATCGCCTATTTGCCCCGTAATGCTTTCTATGAATTTGCGGCTTCCACCAATAATCGTTTCCGAATTGATATTTGCTTTAAGTCCGTTTCCCTGAAGTGCCTCAAATCCATCGGTTTCATATTTTGTTGATCCTTTATCCCGTGCATACTCCGTAACAGCTTTTGATATCGGATGCTCACTTTTTGATTCAAGCGAAAAGGCAACCTTTAAAAGTTCACTTTCGCTTATACCATCTGCGGCAATAAGGTCCGTTACCTTCATCATACCCGTTGTTATGGTTCCGGTTTTATCAAGAGCTACTATCTTTGTTCTTCCTGCCTGTTCAAGAGAAGCTGCCGTCTTAAAAAGGATCCCCGTTTTGGCACCGACACCGTTTCCTACCATTATCGCAACAGGAGTTGCAAGTCCCAGCGCGCACGGACAACTTATAACAAGCACAGAAACTGCTCTTGCGATCGCATATCCTATGCCCTGACCTGCAAGGATCCATATTACAAACGTAATAAAGGCGATCCCGATGACCGTAGGAACAAAAACGCCGGACACTTTATCGGCGATCTTTGCGATCGGAGCCTTGGTCGCAGCTGCATCACTTACCATTCTTATTATGGCAGAAAGTGTTGTATCATCACCCACTCTTGTTGCTTCGCTGATCATGAATCCCGAGGTGTTTATTGTTGCTGCTGATACAGTATCTCCGGGGTTCTTTTCTACGGGAAGGCTCTCGCCCGTAAGAGCAGATTCATTTACAGCGCTTTCTCCCTCTGACACGATACCGTCAACCGGAATACTGTCGCCCGGTCTTATGACAAATCTGTCGCCAACCTTAACTTCTCCGACAGGAACCGTGCACTCCTTACCGTTACGTATTATGACCGCAGTTTTTGGAGAAAGATCCATCAGGCTCTTTAATGCATTGGTCGTCTTACCTTTCGAACGGGCTTCAAGCATCTTGCCGACGGTTATGAGCGTAAGTATCGTTGCTGCAGCCTCGAAATAAAACTGCTCCATTAAATACATAACCCCGCTATCGTCGCCCTGTATGAGTGCACCTGTCATTTTAAAAAGCGCAACAACGCTGTATGCATATGATGCACTGGCACCCAAAGCAACCAGTGTATCCATATTTGGAGCCCTGTGTATAAGGCCCCTGAAGCCGCTTATAAAGAACTTTTGGTTTATTACCAGAACTATCCCCGAAAGAATAAGTTCAGATAATCCCATCGCCACATGGTTTCCATTAAGGAAGCCCGGCAAAGGCCAGTTCCAAAGCATATGTCCCATGGAAAGATACAAAAGCGGGAGCAGAAAAACCAAAGAGGCAATAAGCCTCTTTTTCATCTTGGGAGTTTCCGTATCTTTTAACGGATCATCCGTGTCTTTTGCGGAATCAGATATTGCATTTGTGCCTTTTTTGCTTGCCCCATAACCCGCCGCCTCAACAGCCGCAATGATATCTTCAGGTGAAGCCGTACCTTCAACTCCCATTGAGTTCGTAAGCAGACTTACCGCACAGCTTTTTACTCCGTCGACGGCGCTTACCGCCTTTTCGACTCTCATCTGGCAAGCCGCGCAACTCATTCCAGTTACATTATATTGTTCCATCTGTCGGTCGATTCTCCCTTAAATTATTGTTCCTTAATATCCTATGTTGATCATTCAATATTGAACCTTTTTTCTTTGTCGATCCATCCCAAATATATCAAAAACACTTGCGCCAAACAACAATATCCGCATTTTCGTATATAACAGTATAAAACAGTTGACAACAGTTATATACTGTTATATAGTGTTTACATCGGATGGCTGACCGGCATCTGCAGAAGGCCGGTCCTAACCGCAGGCGCAAGCGGCTTACATCCGCAGAAAGGAACAATCATGCATATAATCATCAACAATGCATCCATGGTGCCGGTTTACGAGCAACTGGTCGATCAGATCAAGCAGGAGATCATAAGCGGAGGAATGTCCGAGGGAGATATCCTTCCGTCCGTGAGGGGATTTGCAAACGAACTGAAGATCAGCGCCCTAACCGTTAAGAAAGCTTATGACAAACTTGAGGAAGAAGGCTTTGTCATAACCGTACACGGAAAAGGGACATACGTTCAGGCGACCGACCGCCAGCTTGCATTGGAAGCAAGAAAAAAATCGGTTGAGGACGATTTTTCGCTCGGGGTGGAAAGAGCCCGGGCCTTGGGTCTTAACGATGACGAGATCAGACAGATCCTTGAGATCCTTCTGGCCGATTAAAGAGGAGAAAACGATGATCAAAATAAAAGATCTGCAAAAAAAATATAACGATTTTGAATTAAATGTCTCACTGGAGATACCAGAAGGAACCGTTACCGGCCTTATCGGAAAAAACGGAGCCGGTAAAAGCACCACGATAAAGTCGGTACTCGGATTGATCAAACCGGATGCAGGTGAAGTTCTGGTGATGGATAAAAACCCGAAGGAATTCACTGCCACGGACAAAGAAATGATTGGTGCAGCGCTCTCCGATTCCGGATTCAGTATGGTGCTCACCATTAAAGATGTTATCGCCATCCTGAGAGCATTTTATAAGAATTTTGACGAGAACGAGTTTTGCAGGCTGTGCAAAGAACAGGAATTACCGCTCGATAAGCCCATTAAGGAATTCTCCAGCGGTATGAAAGCAAAGCTTCGTGTGCTAACGGCAATAAGTCACAAGGCAAAACTGCTGGTGTTGGATGAGCCTACGGCCGGATTGGATGTTTTGGCAAGAAACCAGGTGCTTGATATGCTCCGCAACTACATGGCAGAAGACGACAGTCGTTCCATCCTTATCAGCTCGCATATTTCTTCGGATCTGGAAGGTCTGTGCGATGATATCTATATGATCAACAAAGGAAAGATACTTCTTCATGAAGACACCGATACGATCCTTGGAAAATACGGTATCCTTAAGGTAAGCGAGGACGTGTACAAAACGTTGGACAGGCAGTATCTGCTTGCAGAAAAAAAGGATCAGTTCAGTTATACCTGTCTCACCAATGAGAAGCAGTTCTATCTGGATAATTATCCGAATGTAGTGATCGAAAACAGCAGTATCGACGATATGATCGTGCTCATGTTAGGAGGAGAAAGATAATGAAAGGTTTGATAATAAAAGATTTTCGCATGCTCGGACAACAGAAAAATCTATTTGTCATCTATCTGGTCATGGCCATAGTACTTGGGTTCAGCATGGACGGCACTTTTTTGGTAACATATTTTCCCATGATCGGATTCTTTCTGGTGCTGTCAACGATCTCACTTGACAATTTCGATAACGGGATGGCTTTTCTGATGACACTTCCGACCAGTGGTAAACTGTATGCGCTCGAAAAATATGTAATAGGATCTGTGATAGCGATCGGAACATGGGCATTTGCAACAGTATTACAGTTCGGAATGTTTTTCATAAAAAAAGAGGCTTTCGTAACATCGGAAGTCCTCTCAATGGATCTTGCTATAATTCCGATACTGCTCCTTGCCATTGCGATCATGATCCCTATCGATATCAAATTCGGTACGGAAAAAGGACGCCTGGTAATGTTTGTGATCGCCGGAATCTTCTTTATGATCTTCCTTGGCGGAAAGTCCATATTGAATTGTATAAAGGAACAAAAGGGAGTGGATATACAGGCAATGGTCAAGGGAATCGAAGCTGCGCCGTTTGCAACTATCATTGCCGGTGCTCTTTTGATCGTGTCACTGCTCCTTGTTGGATCTGTCATGCTCACCATCAGGATCATGGAAAAGAGAGAATACTGATCGCCTCATCGGGTTCATTGGGGACGGTTCTCTTTGATCCTTTTTTGTCTCAGGTTCATTGGGCGACTAGGAACAACGAGAACCGTCCCCAATTGCTTCTTCCCTTTCACTTCGTTATGAACGCCTGATCCGATTCCGGAATACCATCATCTGAAATAAACCTGTCAACCTTCATGTGAAGATCATATTTCTGCCGAAGCTTCATTATCTCTCCCATCATAGGAGAGGCATGATGCCTATCTATGGCAGATTGATCCTTCCAGCTGTCTATAAGCAAAACCGTTTCCGGATCGTCCATCGGAAAGAAATACTCATATCTTATATTACCCGGCTCTTTACGTATGCGGTCAACGACTCCGTTTGCAACCATATCTTCTGCAAATATCCTCGCTGCTCCATCGCTGCCTTTATAATATATGTTTACAGTTATCATCTTTTCACCTCTCTATGGGTTCATTTTAAGAAGTTGGCCAAACAGAATTCCAAAAACCGGACAACATACAGATACCAATACGTATGAATGCAAAATAGATGATGCCTCCCCAGTGTCCCGTATCCAAGAAGATAATCACCAATTATGGCAAGTATCATCGCATAACATCCAAATCGAAAAAATATGTCTTTTGTAATTTACTCCATGTACTTGAAGCAAGAATATCTTCCAAATTATTCTCCCTAAGCTTCATTTACGAGTTTCCCCGTCATATGCTCTATATCCAATTCCAGACAACATACACGAGAGAAGGCATTATTCATTTCCTTTTCAAGGTATTCTTTATCATTTGTAAACTTGCGAC
>JAILCX010000060.1 GCA_024690205.1 Lachnospiraceae bacterium
CGTGAGAGGGCAGCGTCTTAGCCGCTTGACCAACGGACCATCACTTGCACTACTTTACCATAACACAAAACAAAATGCAAGTGTTTTTTTATTTTTTTTGGTAAAACCGAGTTCCACTATGATTCAAGCTTGAATTTGACATGATCAACACTTTCAGTCACTGTACTCATCAATAAGCTTCCTGATTTCGTCCGCCTCTTCACTTGACAGCTTTTTCCCGCCAAGAAACGCTGTCAGAAATCCCGGAAGCGAACCCTCAAACGTTCTATCAACAAAATAGTTTGACTCGTCCGCCTGGACTCTCTCCTTCTCAATCAGAACGGAAACTATCGCGTCTTCATTTTTGATATATCCTTTTTCCGAAAGCTTCTTTATAGTTGTATACGTAGTGGATTTCTTCCATCCGAGAGCCTCGTTACAGAGTTTTACGAGATCGCCGGAGTTCACAGGCGCGTGCTCCCATACCACACACATAAAACGATAATCGCTGTCGCAAAGTTTTAATTGTTCCATATTATTCTTGTTCTCCTTTTCTATATTTACGGCTCATACCACTTTATCAGCTTCACACATTTTCCGTTCCTAATATACATTGTAAACGGGATACCTCTGTATATTGGCTTACAAACATTAGGATCAATCTCCAACCCGGTATCTCGCCGCTTCAAATCTTTTTTTACATACTCTCCGAAACGGTCCTCAGACACGGCTGAAAGCTGCTCGAGCCCATCTGAATTATACTTACCGTCATATATCAGATATTTCACATCCGACGAAATATTTGTCGTCATCTCGGGACCGACACCTGCTTTTCCCGTGTAGTAGGCTTCATCCAAGTCATCTTTTTTTGTTTCCGCTGTATCTATGAGCAGATCTCTTATGCAAGCCAAATTACGGAAAGTCAGCTTATTTCCTGACAGTCCGGTTACTACAACAGACCGATTTCCTTCGTCCTTAAATATGCACTCGTAATCCTCATCTTCTTCGATATATTCTACATCTTTAGCTTCCCGGTATGCAAGATTAATAGGCTTATTTACAAAGGGTTTAATCGTTGTATAAATCTTTTCACTGCCGGCGGGATTATAGTACCAAGCTGTATGTGTATTTATCGAGTATTCATCATCACTATTCACAGTCTTCGTATAGGTATAATTCTTGAACTCATCGATATGGTCGGTCAGGTTATCCTTATATGTTTTCTTGGTCAACATATCATTATCAACATCATATATGTAAAGCGCATCCTTTGACCGATTATTCAGATATACCGTATTTCCGTCGGATGAAGCAACTACCTCTGTATAGTCATCTCCCTGCGTGCATTCACAACCAATTGCGGATCGATCCAGTGAACGGATAAGTTTATGATTCGTTTTGTCATAGACAAAAACACCTTTGTAAAATGTCACAATCAAACAATCTTCATCTACGTAGAGGACCTCCGGCATATCGGCCCCAAATTCGTCCGAACTATCAACACTGACCTTAGTGACTGCGACGTTCTCCCCGTCTTCCTCCGCAAAAGATTCTTCAGACTGATTAACATATTCGGTTCCGTATTGCAGCGTAATGAATGCCTTCCGTTCTTCACCAACAAACTGATCATCGGATAAGTAGTGTACCGTTTTCTCATTCTCACCGTTTTCAAATAGTGGGGAGAACTCAGATGTCAACGCATATATAGTCGCGGGAGTGCCATCTTGATCCAGAAGATTCAATAGCTTGCCATCCTTATCTACCGAATAAAACTTATAAACAAACCCGTTACTGCTAAGACGATTCCCAAGTGCAAAGTCTTCCCGTCCATCCTTATCATAATCTGTTACATTCAAATCAAATCCTTTATTAAAGTATGAGATGTTATCGCCTAAAACTTCGTAGACGCAACTATCCACTCTTTTTTCATCGAGGTAAGTAGCAATATAGAATGTTCCTCCATACATTCCTGTATATGGTGAGGGTTCAACATCCTCTATTTTCGCATCCAGTGAATAGATATAAACGGTGTAACCGCCTACCTCTTTTTTGCAAAAATACTCCGATGGCGGAGGCACCTGCTCGTCCATCAGCTCCTTCGTTGTTGCGTCATGCATTGCTGAAAGATCACCTGTCTTCGACTCATCACCCGCCGCTTTTCCAGTCAATGTACATA
>JAILCX010000067.1 GCA_024690205.1 Lachnospiraceae bacterium
TAACTTCTCATATATGTGCAATCTGGGCGCATCGTACGCTCATGGGGACTATCTTCTGTTCTTAAATGATGATATGGAGATAATCGAGGCCGACTGGCTTGAGAAAATGCTTGAAAAAGCGTCTCTTCCTTACGCCGGAGCAGTGGGTGCAAAGCTTCTTTACCCGGATTCCGACATCATACAGCATGCCGGAATAACGAATCTGAGGATAGGACCTGCACATAAACTGCAGTTTTTAAGCGATAAAGAAGACCATTATTACGGCAGAAACAGATATGTTCATGATATGATGGCCGTAACGGGGGCCTGTTTGCTTGTGAAAAGGGCTGTTTTTGATAAGGCCGGAGGCTTTGATGAAGAGCTTAAAGTAGCTTTTAACGACGTGGATCTGTGTTATACGATCTATGAAAAGGGCTATTATAATATACAAAGGAACGATGTAAGGCTGTATCATCATGAATCACTTTCAAGAGGCAATGATTCCGACTCGGATGAGAAGATGAAAAGGATGAATGATGAAAAAGACAGGCTTTATGCGAAGCATCAGCACCTTTACGGGGTCGATCCCTTCTATAATATCAACCTTACAACAGATATGTGGGAGTATGAATATGCACCCAAATATCACTATGAAGTTAACCTAAACCGGCCATGGGCAAGGGTTATTGACATAACGGACACAATTAAAAAGGCAAGAGAAGACGGATGTGTGCGTGTCGGCATGGAATGTGCCATGGATATCTACAAATGGAAACACGGAGTGGGAAGAGAGGCATCCGGGGACGTATCAAAAGAGGATTTGGGCTATTATCTGCAGGGATATACCTTCGTAACAGGCTCAAATAACGCATGTTTTGAAAGGACTCTAATGCTTGAAAATACTGAATCCGGACAGATTTTCGGTGTCGAGGTATCCTATGAGTACAGACCGGACATCGCGGGCAACGTTCCGGACCAGTTAAATGTAGATTTAGCAGGTTACACTGCCAAGCTAAGGGCAGATTCGGTTCCCGAAGGTCATTACAGGTTCGGGATGTACATGAAGGACAAAACATCGTCATTGAGGCTCTATAATATGAGTAACTGGACCATCGATATTTCGCGTGGTTGAGGCTTTTCCGACGAAAACGACCGGCTCGGTCAATTTGCGATATCGCTTGTTACTGAACGGCCTAGACGCCCGGTACGGCGCCGGTCGCTCAGACAGTCCTCGAAAGTGGAAGCTAATAATAGGAGAAGATATGGATTATAAGGAAGAATACGAAAAAGAACATCTCCGGAACGCAGATCTTGCTGGCCGAGTAGCCGAGCTCGAGGCCGAAGTAGACGATCTTGACTTTAAATTAAAGAGGATAAAGAACAATCCTCTCTGGAAGGCGTCCGCTCCGCTTCGTAAACTCATGCATTTTTGCATCCGTCAGATGAACAGATTAAAAAACTGCGGCTCTTTGCGCGGTATCGCTTCAAAGATCGCTTATAAAAAGCATGAAAAGAAGGCAATGGAGCAGTTCGGGACAAAGAGCTTTCCCGATGAAGCAAGAAGGAAGCTCGAGGAAGAGACCGTATTTGATGATCCGGTTAAGGTGAGCATACTTGTTCCCTTATTTAATACGCCGAAGGATTTCCTTTGCGAGATGATCGATTCCGTTCTTTATCAGACTTATTCCAACTGGGAACTGTGTCTTGCGGACGGGTCTGATGATGCACATTCATACGTTGGCGATACTGTAAGGGAATATATTGAAAAGGACGCTGAAACAGCAAGATCAAAAGGAATAAATAACAGCCGTATCATTTATAAAAAACTTGAGAAAAACGAAGGTATTTCGGGCAATACCAACCAGTGTCTTTTACTTGCCACGGGTGAGTACATAGGACTTTTTGATCACGATGATATCCTTCATCCAAGTGCCTTATATGAATACTTAAAAGTGATAAACGAAAAGGGAGCGGATTATATATACTGCGACGAGACGACTTTCAGATCAGGCAATATAGATAAGATGCTTACCATGCACTTCAAGCCTGATTTTGCGATCGATAACTTAAGAGCCAATAACTATATCTGCCACTTCAGCGTATTTAAAAGAACTCTTCTCGACGGTGATGAGCTCTTTAGGAGCGCCTATGACGGCAGCCAGGACCACGATATGATCCTGAGACTGACGGACAGGGCAAAGTGCATCGTCCATGTTCCGAAGCTCCTTTATTACTGGAGGTGTCATGAAGGATCCGTTGCATCAAACATCGATGCAAAGCCTTATGCGATAAAGGCTGCAAAGGAAGCCGTAGCGGATCATCTGACAAGGCATGGCTATTCACACTTTAAGATAACTTCGACAAGGGCGTTCGAGACTATATTTAAGATAAGGTACGAGATCATAGGAACTCCGCTGGTTTCGATCATCATCCCCAACAAAGATCACGTTGATGACTTAAGAAGGTGTATCGGATCAATAATCGAAAAGTCGACCTACGACGAGTATGAGATCATCGTTGTGGAAAACGGATCAGAGGAAAAGGGAACCTTTGAATACTATAAAACCCTTGAAAATAACGCAAAGGTAACGGTTGTTACGTATGAACGCAAGGAAGGAGAGACCTTCAATTATTCTAAAGTTAACAATTTTGGAGCGTCGTTTGCAAAGGGTGAATACATACTTCTTCTGAATAACGATACCGAAGTTATAACCGTAAACTGGATGGAAGAACTTCTTATGTATGCCCAGCGTTCGGATGTGGCCTGCGTTGGAGCAAAGCTCTACTATCCGAATAAGACGATCCAGCATGCCGGAGTGGTTCTGGGACTTGGGGCCCACAGAACGGCCGGTCATTCACATTATATGCAGCACAGGGATAACCTGGGATACATGGGACGCTTATGCTATGCACAGGATGTAAGCGCCGTAACGGGAGCCTGCCTTATGGTCAAAAAATCAC
The DNA here is from genome assembly GCA_024690205.1 of Lachnospiraceae bacterium. Taxonomy (GTDB): domain Bacteria; phylum Bacillota; class Clostridia; order Lachnospirales; family Lachnospiraceae; genus JAILLW01. The sequence goes on from JAILCX010000067.1 coordinate 2,941, forward strand.
TTTATGACGAGGTTGGCGGTCTCGGAGAAGACTTTGCGATATCCTTAAACGATGTTGATTTCTGTATCAGATTAAGGCAAAAGGGATATCTTAACGTATTTACGCCATTTGCTGAGCTGTTCCACTACGAATCGGCTTCACGCGGATCTGACATGAGCGGACAAAACGCCGAAAGATACAACAAAGAATCCGAGTATTTCCGTGAAAAATGGAAGGATGTACTTGACGCGGGAGATCCGTATTACAATCCTAATTTTTCACTGGACCGGAGCGACTTTGCACTTAATATATGCTATAATAAATAAGTTAGGGCAAAGCCCTTATGATCGAACATAAAACGCTTAAAAAGCGATGATAAAGGAGGATTAATATGAATTACAGGGAGCAATACGAATTATGGCTTAATGACCCTCATTTTGACGAGGATACAAAGGCTGAGCTTCGAAAGATCTCCTCCGATGAAAAAGAGATCG
>JAILCX010000012.1 GCA_024690205.1 Lachnospiraceae bacterium
CGTCCCGCACATCGATTTTATGAAAGCTGCGATCGTATCATAATGATTGTCTCCGCTCTTATCAAACCTGATAGCCTTCTTCTGTATGCATTCTTCCGCTATGGGCAGGGTGACATGGATGATCCCGTCCTGTGACCTGTCCGTCGTAAGAACCGCCAATTCTATCGCATTAAGAGCCGAGCGTGCATCCCCGTCCGCTATATCCGCCAGAAAATCCGCTGCATCATCGGTAATATCCGCATTATAAGACTTAAGTCCGTTCTCGGAAATAAAGGCCCTGTCAATTAAAGTACGGATGTTATCTCTCGCCAACGGCTTTAGTTCAAATATCCTTGACCGCGACAAAAGAGCACTGTTTACTTCAAAATACGGGTTTTCCGTGGTCGCGCCTATGAGTATCACGGTGCCGTCTTCCACAAAAGGCAGGAGATAATCCTGCTGTGATTTGTTGAACCTGTGTATCTCGTCTATGAACAATATGGTCTTGCGCCGGTATCCGCCAAGATTTTCCTTTGCCCTGGCAACGACCTCCTCCATGTCCTTTTTGCCCGCGATCGTTGCGTTCACCTGATGAAAATCAGCCGATGTCGTATTTGCTATGACCTTGGCAAGCGTGGTCTTCCCCACGCCCGGCGGGCCGTACAGTATGATACTGCTGAGCCTGTCCGCCCGGATAGCACGGTACAGGAGCTTGTCCTTTCCCACAATATCCTCCTGTCCGACGACCTCATCGAGTGTCCTCGGTCTCATCCTCGCCGCAAGCGGTGCTTCTTTATCCTTTTGTTCACTTGCCATATATTCAAACAGATCCATATTTCAATTATATTGGCTTTACCGGATTTTGTAAATGAATCCTCTTTTTCTATATATACAATTACAATTTAATAATTTGACATCTTTCGAGCTCTCTGATAATATGAATTCGTAAAAATTCGTAAAAGAACGCAAAAATAATAAACAATCATAAAATGCGTAGCAATCGTAAAAATCCGTAAAAGGAGTAGGCGTTATGTCAAAGAATCCCTATAATCTGATTTTCGGAAAGGAACCATTGCAGGTTATATCCAGAGCAGCACAAATGACAGAGATACTGGAATCGTTCTCCGAAGAGCCTGCTTCACAGCAGATATACATGATAACCGGAATAAGGGGCTGCGGTAAGACAGTTTTTATGACAGAAACAGCTAAGGAACTAAAGCAGGACGATGAGTGGATAGTTATTGAACTGAATTCAGCAGGAAATCTGCTTGCGGATCTTGCAGCCAGCCTCGCAAGCGAAAATACACTGGCAAGATTTTTTCAGAATGCAAGCATTAACCTTTCTTTTTTCGGAATCGGTCTTGAGGTCAAGGGCAGTGTCCCAATTTCCAATATTCAGGTGGCACTTTCCAAGATGCTTGAAACTCTGAAAAATCATAGCAGAAAGGTTCTGATATGCATAGATGAGGTGACCCTGACTAACTCCATGAAGTCATTTGCCGGCGCATTTCAGATTTTTATAAGGCAGGATCTTCCGGTGTTTCTTCTTATGACGGGCTTATATGAGAATATAAATAATCTGCAGAATGAGGATAATTTAACCTTTTTGTATCGGGCTCCCAAGATTGAGCTCAAGCCGCTCAATATAATGACAATAGCGGATAATTACAGGAAGGTGTTCAATATCGATTCCGACAACGCACTGAAAATGGCCAGGATTACAAAAGGATATTCGTTTGCTTTTCAGGTTTTGGGACATTTTACATGGAAAAATGACGGTGACTATAACATGGCTCTTCCCCACTTCAAACAGTATATGGAGGATTATGTTTACGAAAAAATATGGTCTGAAATGTCCGAAGGTGACAGGAAACTCGCTTATGGAGTCGCAAGATCGGAAAGCGGCAAAGCCAAAGACATCAAATCCCTCGCCGCAATATCCGATAATGAATACAGCGTATACAGAGATCGTCTCGTAAAACGCGGAATACTGGACGGAAGTACCCATGGTTATGTCAGATTCACTCTTCCGATGTTTGAGGAGTATGTTACCTATATGTATTCGGAATTTTGATAAATATACCTCAATTCATTACCATAACCGCACTATAGAAATAAGTTTCTCTACTAAAATAATAATCCAACATGTCAACATGCCCACTCGGATCATATCCGTTCACCGAGTTCCCATTGCAGTGCATAAACAGGTTATACTGCATCAGGTTCACGGTCATTGTTCTTATCTTCTGTTTTAACACTTAGCCTTCCAAGTTCATCATAAGTATATACAATCCCATTAAAACTGTCTATCCGTCCTGCCTTTTTCTGCCAAGTGTGCTATAATCTATGGTATCGTGAGAGTTTCGCATGATATTTTGCGGTCATATACTCAAAACCGGAGATAAAGGAGACCATCCACATGAAAAAAACAGTTCTTATTTTTTCGATCATATGTCTTTCCATGCTTTTTGCGGGATGCGGTTCATCAGGCTCAAAGAAGCCGGGCTCTTCGATAAAGGATAAAAATGACAGTGATCGCCGGGAAGAGACGGTGAGCGAACATGCAGATCTCTCCGACAGCGAAGAATATGACTCCACACCCGATCTTGCAGAATGGGGAGAACAGGATAATGAGGAGCCCGAACAGAAGCGCGTTACACTCAAAAAGAGCAGTGACAGCGACGTATCCGATTGGTCCAAACGCACTGTGGACAGCGAAAACGGCAGTGATGAGCGCGATGTTTATGAAAATGACTTCGATGCAGATTCACAGGAGGACAACCCAAATCCCGATCTTAAGGACCTGGCCGACGAATACCTGCTTCCCGAAAGCGACTCGAGATATCTGACTGAGAACGATCTTGATGCTCTTGACCCCGATGATCTTCGTTATGCAAGAAACGAAATATATGCCCGTCGCGGAAGAAAATTCTCAGATCCCGCACTGCAGGCATATTTTGACGAAAAGAACTGGTACAACGGCACGATCGATCCCAAAAATTTTGACGAAAAAAATCTTAATGAATACGAATCCTACAACCGCGATTTCATCGTTAAG
>JAILCX010000021.1 GCA_024690205.1 Lachnospiraceae bacterium
AAGCTTCCGACGGGAATCGGACCCGTGACCTCCGCACTACCAATGCGACGCTCTACCGACTGAGCTACGAAAGCATGAAAACCGATTGTTAGTATAACAGATAGTACCGACAAATTCAAATGTTTTATTTTTCGGTCAAAGCTGCCGTTTTTTCAAGTATCCTGCGACATATGAAAAGCTTAGAATCCGGCCTTTTATCAAGAGGTATATCGTCGATAATGTACGACTCCACACTTCCTTTATGATCTATGGCAAAGTAAACCTTACCGGGAATACCTTCTTTATTTGAGGGATCAATATTCGATAAAACCCCTGTTACTCCGATCCCTATATCAGCACCTAACGACATACGTGATGCCGTTGCCATAGCACGGGCACATTCATGGGAATAAACGCCGTATTCTTTTATGATATTTGCATCAACTCCGGCCTTTATCTTGGCTTCGTTAGAATACGTGACAAAAGAACCTTTAAAAACCGCCGAAGATCCTTCTATATCGGTGATCAGACTTGCAAGCAGACCTCCGGTCACTGATTCCATACAGGTTATCGTCGTATTGCTCTTTATAAGATTATTTACCGTAAGCGCGGCTATATCCGTACTCATATCAATGTCTATTTTGAGCTGTCCTTAAGGACTCTTTTTAGTTTCGTTTTTATCCTTTGAAGGGCGTTATCCACGGATTTATCGCTTTTTTCAAGCACCATTGAGATCTCGTGATAATCCATTCCGGTAAGATGGAGGTCAAGAACCTGTCTTTCAAAGGGACTTAACTCTTTTTCAAATAAAGCCTCTATCTGCTCTACCCTTTCCTTATCAAGGAATTCCTCCTCGGGATTTGCTCCGCCTTCCTTTTGGAAGTCCTCCTCATATATGGAAACGTAGGAGTTTAACATCATATGCTTTTGTCTGTCGGCGGATTCTATCGCAGTGTACATCTGCCTTGAAACACAGAGTGTTGCAAAGGTGATAAACCCTGCATCCTTTTCCGGAGAATAATCCCTTATCGCCTTGTAAAGACCTATCATTCCCTCCTGCAGGAGATCATCTTCGTCCGCACCGAGGATATACATGCTCCCGGCTCTGCTCCTGACAAGGTTTTTGTACTTGTTCATAAGATAATCAGTGATCCCGTCATCGCCCTGCTTTCTTAAAGCAAGCAATTCCTCATCACTTAAACCATCGTATTTACTGTTCGTCCCTGGCATACGTTACCATTTCCGGTTTTTCATCTTCCGAAGATTCCTCACCGGATTCCCCTTGATCTTCGCTTTCCTCCTCGGAGTTTTCATCTTCCTTTTCCCTTTGTTCGATGATAGCCTGTTTATCCTCCTCGGAAAGTCTGCTGTCTATCCTCTTTTTAAGGCTTCTTGAGTTTGAATGTTCCTCGGTCGAACCGTCGTAGATCACTTCATCTTCTTCCTCTTCTTCAGCCTCTTCATCCGAAGCTTCTCCGTCTTCACTGTTTTCTTCCTCACCGGATCCTTCTTCAGATACCTCAGCATCCTCCCCGGTATCTTCGGCGTTTTCGCCCTCGGCACTTACAGCATCCTTATGGTCCTCGATCCTTATAAGCTCTGCTGCTATGTGACGGGCCAGTATCTCGTATCCTTCCTCATTCGGATGTACCGAATCGGGTATGTAGTCAGCCACTATCTCGGCGTCATGGGAATCAAAGAAATTTGAATTATAAAGATCTATAACATCAAATTCATATTCTTCGGCAAGTTCCTTTATGCAGTTTACTACAACAGTCTGTGAAAGGAGCCAAGGCCTTTCTTTTCTTAATACATCATGAAGGAGGTTTGGCATGGGAGTCATAAAGACCACCTTTGCATCAGGATAGTTTTCCTTTAATCCCCTCATGAGCTCATCAACATCACCGTAAAGCGTTCTGGGGCTTCTGTCCTCAAGGCTTCCTACAAGGTCCTCCGTAAGGCAGTATCCGTCATTGTCTCCGCCCATGATAAAGATGATATCTGTATCTTCGGGGATCTCGGTATACCTTTCACAAAAAGCCTGGTCCCAGTAGCGCCCAAGCGATGATCCTCCTATACCGAGGTTAACGACAGATTCTGCTCCGAGGACTTCTTTAAGCCTCGTGGGATATGAATACTGCTCATAGTTATCAAGATCATCAAGGTTTGTTGCCTCAGTTATGCTGTCTCCGAGGCAGGCTATCTTTAAACCGCTGTAATCCCTTTTGGTATTTTCAAGCACCACGTTATCAGCCTCGATCCAAAGCTGAGTCTCTTCCTCTGAGGACCTGAAAGACTGTCTTTCTTTCAAAGATACATCGGCAAGCCCTGCAGATACGGCCTCTTTACCAAGTTCTGCCACTCTTTCAACGTTCTCTTCCTTTGAAAGAGCAGACCATGAATCTCCGCTTTCATCAGATCCGGTATCCTTATCATCAGAACCTTCTTTGACATCACCGGAGCTTTCTTCAATGCTGTCGGAATCTTCTGCGCTCTCTCTTGAGTTTTCTTTGTTGCTGTCAGAGCCTTCTGCGTTATCAGCGGTGTTATCAGCTTTGCTCCCGTCAGAGTTTCCGGCACTGTCCCCGGAATTATCTGCATCGCTCCCGTCAGAGTTCCCGGCACCGTCGCCTGAACCTTCCGCATTGCTCCCACCGGAGCCCTTTTCGCCCTCACCGGAGTTTTCCGCATTTCCGTCGCCTGAGCCGTCTTCGCCCTCGTCCGAGTTTTCCGAATCGCCCTCGCCTGAGCCGTCTTCCGGGTTCGCTTCCTCGTTTTTCATCTGCAACGTCTCATTTTCCACGGTTTCGGTCTCTGCATCCGATTCAGCTTTATCTTCTTCGGCATAGTAAGGCATAAAGTAGTTAAAATTCTCCGTCTCCGACCACGGATCAACGGGTTCTTTTCCCTCCTCGGTCACGGTCCTTTCTATGACCTCTTCTTCTTCAACATAAGCGTTTTCTTCGATATACACCTTTATCTCGTCTTTTGAAAGTTGGGAGATCTGGGTTATCTCTTCTTTTTTCTGACTTGCAACCGGCTCAACCTCTTCATGGCGTACGGCTCTTTCCTTTTCAAATTTGGCATCACGGATAACCTGCGATAATCTGTTTATCCCAAATCCAACCAGCAATATGGCGGCCATTATGGCCATTGTAATAAGTATTTTCTTTACCGTTTTCATGTTGTTATGTCAACCATCTATGTATATTTTCCTTGTTATGTTAACTAATCCTTAAGACATCCTCTGTCTTACTATCTCAAAAGCAAGTACCCCGGCAGCTACCGAAGCATTGAGCGAGTCGATATCTCCATTCATCGGGATCGATGCGATCATATCACACTTTTCTTTTAAAAGTCGTCCTACGCCTTCACCCTCGTTTCCTATCACCATGCAGATCGGTCCCTTAAGGTTGAGCTTATACATAACTTCCCCATCCATATCCGCACATACGCTCCATACTCCGCGTTTTTGTAACTCTTCTATTGTGCGCGAGAGGTTCGTGACCCTTGCAACTCCAGTGTAATTGAGCGCACCGGCTGAGGTACGAGCAACTGTAGATGTCAATCCCACTGCTCTGTCTTTGGGAATTATGACTCCGTGAGCACCCGCAAGGTTCGCTGTCCTTATTATCGCACCGAGGTTATGCGGATCTTCTATATGCTCAAGCATTATAAAGAAAGGATCTTCACCCTTTTCTTTTGCTTTTTCAAACATATCGTCAATCTCGATGTAATCATAAGCTGCGATATAAGCTATGACGCCCTGGTGCTTTCCTGTCTCAGACAAACGGTCGAGCATTTCTTTATCGACGTATTTTACAGGGGTCTTTTTCTTACTTGCTTCCCTTTTTACGGTCATGATCGGACCGTCATGGCAGCCGTCAAGAATATAAACCTTTTCTATTTCCTTTCCCGCGCGAAACGCTTCGATCACGGGGTTTCTTCCTTCAATTATCGATTCGTTCATCTGTTATCCTTATTGCCTCTTTGACAAGTTCCATCAATCGTTCTGTACGCCCCTCCAGGAAAAGATATCCAAGAAGCGCTTCAAATCCGGTAGCTTTAAGATATTCCGACAAAGTAGCATTCTTGGCGCCTGATTGAGGCTTTGAATTCCTGCCCCTTTTATAGACGGATGCTTCTTCTTCGGAAAGCTTGGGAAGGAGCTCACCGGCGATATATGACTGAGCCTTTGCGCTTACATAAGACGTACACACCTTGTGGAGCTTATTATTTGAGGTGTTTCCTTTTCCGACTACATATGACCTTATTATAAGGTCATAAATACTGTCACCTATATATGCCAAAGATAAAGGTGAATATGTTCTTATATCCACCTTTTCTTCTTCAAACTCTTTTCGGATGATTTCAAACAGATCTAAGCTCTGTGCCACTTTACTCCCTCTCTGGTGTCCTCTATGACTATGCCCATGTCAAGGAGCTCCTGCCTAATCTTATCGGCCAGTTCAAAGTTCTTCTCCTTCTTGGCCGCTTTTCTTTGTTCGATCTTTTCTTCGACAACAGCCTTAAGCTCATCGTCTTCACCGTCCGAAGAAGTACTTTCCTTTTTATCAAGGAGGTCAAGGCTTAAAACCTTGTCATAATCTGCTATAACGGCCCGTTTTGTCGCTCCGTTAAGATCGCTTTTCAGTACATCGTATATGAGCGTAAGTCCCATTGCGGTATTTAGATCGTTTCCGACCGTCTCGGCAAACTTATCGTGGTATTCCTTTAAGGCTGCTTCATCGAGTGCTCCCTCTTCGGGAACAGCACTTATCCTGTTTAACAGCTTTTTATATGCGCCTGCTGCCTGGTCAAGAGCCTCGTATGAGAAAACAAGAGGCTTTCTGTAATGTGAAGAAAGTGCAAAAAACCTGTAAGAAAGAGGGTCATAGCCTTTTTCTTCAAGGAGCGAAACCGTAAGGAATTCACCCTTTGATTTACTCATCTTGCCTGTCTCATCATTAAGATGATGAACATGGAACCAGTAATTACACCACTTGTGGCCAAGGAAAGCCTCGCTTTGCGCTATCTCATTGGTATGGTGAGGGAAGATATTATCAACACCGCCACAATGTATATCCATGAACTCCCCCAGATGCTTCATGCTGATGCACGAGCACTCTATATGCCATCCGGGATATCCGACTCCCCAGGGACTGTCCCATTTAAGGGCCTGATCTTCAAACTTTGACTTTGTGAACCACAGGACAAAGTCATTTTTGTTTCTCTTATTGGTATCTTCGGTAACATCATCTCTGACTCCGACCATAAGCTCATCTTCGGACTGGTTCCCAAAGACATAGTAATCCTTGAGCTTTGAAGTATCGAAATAAACGTTTTCGCCAGCTATATATGCATATCCTTTGTCGATCAAAACACCTATGGTCTTTATGAACTCGTCTATACAGTTGGTAGCGGGCTCAACAACGTCGGGCGTTTTGATGTTCAGCTTTTCAAGGTCACTGAAGAATGCATCCGTGTAGTACTTTGCGATCTCCATAACAGTCTTGTGCTCTCTTTTAGCACCTTTTAGCATCTTATCTTCGCCGGTATCGGCATCGGAAGAAAGATGTCCGACGTCCGTTATGTTCATGACTCTTTTGACGTCATAGCCCGAATATCTTAAAAGCTTTTCAAGGACATCCTCCATCATGTATGTCCTCAGATTACCTATATGGGCAAAATGATAAACGGTAGGTCCGCATGTATACATCCCTACCTTTCCTTCAACATTGGGAACGAATTCCTCAACTCTTTTTGTAAGTGTGTTGTATATCTTCATATTCTTAACCCTTTCCCTGTGTCATCGGACATTCCGGACACGAACAGGTTACCTGACGGGAAGGTACCGTCCTTTCCGTTTGATCGATCTCCAAAGCTCCCACACCGGTAGGCGATGTGATAAGACATATTGCCTGAGAAGATATGCCCTCACCCGTCCCGGTAAAGCCAAGCCCTTCTTCAGTTGTCGCCTTTACGTTGACCATAGATATGTCTATATCAAGCGCATCGGCTATATTCTGACGCATCTCATCGATATAAGGACGCATCTTGGGTGCCTGAGCGATGATCGTAGCGTCTATATTTTCAATAAAAAATAAATTCTGATTTAATAACTCCCCAACTCTCTTCAATAGGATAACGGATGATATTCCTTTGTAAGCAGGGTCCGTATCAGGGAAATGCTTTCCTATATCACCAAGCGCTGCAGCTCCGAGGAGTGCATCCGAGATGGCATGAAGAAGGACATCGGCGTCCGAATGTCCTAATAGTCCTTTTTCATACGGGATCTTGACCCCGCCTATAATGAGGTCCCTGTCGGGAACAAGTTTATGAACGTCGTATCCAAAACCGACTCTCATCAATAAAGCCTTTCTCCGATTAGCCTGAATTCGAATTTTTCTTTGGGCATCGGCTTGTCAAAGAGGAATCCCTGTGCCACCTGACAGTTTACCTGCTTTAAGAATTCTCTCTGTGCATCGGTCTCAACACCCTCTGCGACAACTTTCATATCAAGCTCGTTGACCATGCTTATGATATTTTTGACTACCGATCTGTTCTGCAGGTTCTCGCCTTCGTTCTTTATCTCTTCAAGGAAGGCTTTATCAAGCTTGATCGTATCAACGTTGAGGTCTTTTATGAGGTTTAATGAAGAATATCCGGTTCCGAAATCGTCGATCGAAGTCTCAATACCGTTTTCCTTCATGAAGTTAACAAATTCAGATAAGGACTCGAAATCCTCATATCCGGACATCTCGGTGATCTCAACCTCTATATATTTGGGATCCACCTTGTGGTTTCTTATTACCTTTAATATCTTGTCGGCAAGCTTCTTGTTCAGTATATTTGCTCTTGAGAAGTTTACCGAAATCCTTACGGGTTCAATGCCTCTTCCCAGCCAGTCGTTTATATGATCGCAGACCGTGCTCAACATGTAAAAATCAAGGCTCGGAATGCTTCCCTCCTTTTCAAGGGTGGGAATAAACTCCATCGGAGGAACGATCTCACCGTTACGGACCCATCGGCAAAGCGCTTCGGCACTGATGAGTTTCGAAGTCTGAAGGTCAACCTTAGGCTGATAGTATACGATGAATTCCTTTCTCTGAAGAGCCTGCTTGAAGCTGTTTGATATCTCCTGGATAACGGTAACCTTTTCAAGCATGTTATCGGTGAAATTAACTATGTCCCCGTAAGAAGGCTTTCTTGCAAATTCGCTGGCTGCTTTTGCCGAACTTATGACCTTTTGAGGATTATCGCCGGGCAGTATATCGTATATGCCGGCTCTTATCATGATGTCAAACTCGATCGGCTTTTCTTCGGTATTTGCAAGGACACGTCTCGTGGTTATGTACTTTATGACATCTTCCGTTCTTTCCTTTTCTACAAGCAAAAAGAAGTTGTCACCGCCGAACCTTCCGAAAAGCTCGCCTTTTTCTATGAACTCGCGGATCATGAAACTGTATGACTTAAGGATATTGTCTCCTTCACGGCTTCCGATCTTTTGGTTTACATAACTAAAGTTCTTGATGTTAAAGAAAATGGAATTATAAGCACCCAGTTTCTTTTGGGCATGTAACTTGCCGACATAGTTGGTGATCCCGACAGAGTTGCACGAACCCGTAACAGGGTCTGTTATGGCCGCCTGTTTCAGAAGGATCGCAAGCCTTATCTTCAAGGTTGCATCAAAAAGGACTTTAAACAGGAATTCAAGATCCTTTTCGTCATCGTCCGTCCATGTGTAATCGGCTTTTGGATAAACAACAAGCTGTATGATACCGAAATCGCTCGTTACAAAGGTATCTCTAAGTCCCTGTGTAGAATCGTAATTCCCCTTTAATTCAAACAGAGTGTACCTCTCCTGGGTTCCGTCGATCTCAATCGCATTTGACGGTGCATTGATAAACAATTCCAGGCAACCGATATGCATCTTGTCCGAAACTATCGACAATCCGCGATTGGTCCCCTCGAGATAATTTGTCATATACTCGCTCGGTTCACAAGGTTCCAGTGAAACCGCATTGTAAAACTCTCTGAAAAGTTCACTGCCGAGAATATCACTCATAAGAATCTCCTTGTTTAAGATAGTAATTCCTTCAAAATGGCATTTACGGATGCAGGATCGGCTTTGCCCTGCATGGCTTTCATAGTCTGACCAACAAGGAAACCGAGAGCTTTTTCCTTGCCTCCCTTGTAATCGGCAACCGACTGGGGATTTTCATCTATCACTTTCTGAACCGTGGTACGAAGCGCGCCTTCGTCATTTACGGTCAAAAGGCCTTTTTCCTTAACATATTCTTCAGGATCAATATCTTCAAAGAACATTACCTCAAAGACTTCCTTGGCAACCGTTCCGTTTATGCTCTTTTTATCCTGAAGGGCAATGAGTTTTGCAAGTGACTCACTCTTAAACGTGATATCCTGAGGATCAAGTTCTTTTTCCTTAAGGATCCTCATGGTCTCACCCATAAGGTAATTCGATACCTTCTTGGGATCGGCACCGCATTTAACGGTCTCTTCAAAGATGTCTGCCATCTTCTTTGAGCCGGTTATTATATCCGTATCATACTCGGGAAGCTTGTATTCATCAATATATCTTTGCTTCTTTTCCTCACGGAACTCGGGTTCTTTTGCCTTTATATCCGAGATGAACTCGTCCGAAATTGAAACCGGAACAAGGTCGGGATCGGGGAAATATCTGTAATCCTGGGCATCTTCCTTGGAACGCATCGCATAAGATTCGCCTGCATTGTCATCCCAGCGTCTTGTTTCCTGGACTACCTTTTCTCCTGATTCGATGATATCTATCTGGCGCTCGGTCTCTCCTTCTATTGCACGTCTTATTGCCTTAAAGGAGTTAAGGTTCTTCATCTCCGTACGGGTTCCGAACTCTTCCTGTCCCAAAGGTCTGACCGAAAGATTGACATCGGCTCTCATAGAGCCTTCCTGGAGTTTACAATCCGATGCACCGAGATACTGTATTATCATTCTGAGCTTTTCAAGATAAGCGATAACTTCGTCAGCACTCCTCATATCGGGCTCTGAAACGATCTCGATAAGCGGAACTCCCGAACGGTTATAATCGACATATGAGCAGTCGTCATACTCATCGTGGATGAGCTTTCCGGCATCCTCTTCCATATGGATCTCGTGGATCCTTACGCTCTTTTTGCCGTTTTCGGTCTCGATATCGACGTGTCCGTTCCTGCAGATGGGAAGGTATAACTGCGAAATCTGGTAATTCTGCGGGTTATCGGGATAGAAATAATTCTTTCTGTCAAACTTACAGTATCTGGTGATGTCACAGTTCGAAGCAAGTCCGACCGCTACGGCATATTCAAGCACCTGTTTGTTAAGAACAGGCAGTGAACCAGGCATTCCCGTACATACAGGACAAGTATGGGTATTGGGCTCTCCTCCGAATGCTGTCGAGCATCCGCAAAAGATCTTTGTTTTCGTAGCCAGTTCCACATGGACTTCAAGTCCGATGACTGTTTCGTATCCGTTAGGCATGATCAATCACCGTCCTTTCCGCCGAAATTTTTATGATAGCAGCCGCCAGCACACTCATAGGCATATGCGGCTCTTATAAGGGCTTTTTCATTAAAGCAATCGCCGATAAGCTGTAATCCTATCGGGAGGTTATCCTTGCCGGTTCCGCAGGGAACGCTCATTCCCGGAAGTCCTGCAAGATTAACCGATATAGTGTAAATATCCGAAAGATACATGGCGATCGGATCCGAGAGGCTCTCACCAAGCTTTGGAGCTGTTGTGGGAGCAACAGGTCCGATGATGATGTCATACTTTGAAAATGCTTCATCAAAGGCCTTTTTTATAAGTGCTTTTACTTTAAGAGCTTTTAAATAGTATGCATCGTAATATCCCGAACTCAATACGAAAGAACCGAGCATGATCCTTCGCTTAACTTCGTCTCCGAAGCCTTCGGAACGGGTCTTCTTGTACATGTTATGTAAACCATTGTATTCTTCCGTCCTGTATCCGTATTTGATACCGTCAAAACGTTCAAGGTTAGAAGATGCCTCGGCTGCAGCGATCGTATAATATGTAGGGATCGCATAATCGACAAGGCTTAAGTCAAACTCTTCAACGACCGCACCCTTTTCCTTAAGGACATCAACTGCCTTTAACACGGCATCCCTTACTTCATCGTCAAGGCCTTCCTTAAAGTAATCCCTGGGAATACCTATCTTCATACCCTTAACATCATCAACAAGGGCTTTTGTAAAATCATTATCGTCTCTTTTAACGGATGTTGAATCCTTGGGGTCGTGCGAACATATGACTTCCATGATTGCAGCACAGTCCGATACGTCCTTGCAAAGAGGTCCGATCTGGTCCAGGGATGATCCGTATGCAATAAGTCCGTATCTTGATACCCTGCCGTATGTAGGCTTCATGCCGACAACACCGCAATATGATGCAGGTTGTCTTATCGATCCGCCGGTATCCGATCCCAGTGCAAAGAAGCATTCATCCGCAGCAACGGCACTGGCCGATCCGCCTGAAGAACCTCCGGGAACATGCTCGGGGTTTCTCGGGTTTTTGGTAGGTCCGAAGTGGCTGGTTTCCGTGGTCGAACCCATGGCAAATTCATCCATGTTGGTCTTTCCGATTATGACCGCACCTGCATTTTTAAGATTTATCACCGCTTCGGACGAAAAGGTTGGAACAAAGTTATAAAGGATCTTTGAAGCACAGGTGGTAAGAAGACCTTCCGTGCAGATATTATCCTTTATTGCTACGGGAACACCCGCCAAAGGCCCGGTGATTGTTCCGTTATCTATCTTTTCCTGAACATCCGCTGCCTCTTTTAAGGCTCCCTCTTCATCGACCGTTATATAACAGTTAAATGTTCCGTCACTTTCCTTTATCCTTGAAAGGACGGCCTTTACCGCATCTTCAACGGTATATTTTTTTTCTTTAATGGCAGCTGAAAGTTCCAGCGCCGTAAGATAAAGAATACTCATATATCTTCCTTAATCAAAGGTTTTCGGGACTTCAAACATCCCGTCTTTTTCGCCGGGAGCGTTTTTTAAGATGTTTTCACGGTCATCGCCGTTAGTCACGACATCCTCTCTCCAGACATTTTTTACATCAAAAACATGGCTCATGGGCTCAATACCGTCAGTATCAAGTTCACCGAGCTTGTCTATATAATCGAGCATGCTTCCCATGTCTCTTTTTGCTGCTTCCTTCTGGGCTTCGTTAAGCTCCAGTTTGGCAAGTATGCCGACATATTCTATTGTTTCATCGGAAATGATGTTAGCCATCCGTAAAACCTCTTATTCTGCGCCTTCCTTAACGAGGGCTGCGTGTTCCTTCTGTACATTGGGATCAAATGAAAGCATGGGCTCGATATCAAGACCCTTTATCTTTCTGTCCACATAGTTCTTTGTAAGCTTAATAACGAGCGGAGTCATTGAAAGCACACCCAGAAGGTTGGGGATCATCATAAGTCCGTTAAATGTGTCTGATATATCCCATGCAAGCGAAGAAGTAAGTACCGCACCCGAGATCATCATAAGAACAAAGATCACCTTGTAGACCTTAACTCCCTTAACACCGAAAAGATACTCAACTGCTTTTGATCCGTAATGTGACCATCCCATAACCGTCGTGAATGCAAAGAGCAGTACTGCTACAGCTACAAACCACTCGCCGGCTTTACCGAAGGTCTGCCCGAATGTCTGAGCTACCAATGTTGCATCGTTAACTCCTTCTGCGGCAAGACCGGTGCTAAGGTCAATATAGCCTGATGAAAGAACAACGATAGCCGTCATGGTGCAGACGATGATGGTATCGGCAAACACCTCGAAGATTCCCCACATGCCCTGCTTGACAGGCTCTTTAACATTTGAGTTTGAGTGAACCATGACCGAAGAACCAAGACCGGCTTCGTTTGAGAAGATTCCTCTCTTACATCCGTTCTTTACAGGTCCGTCAAGGATCATCTTGATAACGGAACCTGAAACACCGCCGGCTACGGCTCTGGGAATAAATGCAAACTTGAAGATTGCTCCGAAGATTGCTCCGATGCTTGTGATGTGAATGAACATGATAACAAGCGAGCCTAAAACATATACTACAGCCATGAAAGGAACTACTCTTTCAGCAAATGAAGCAATTCTCTGAAGTCCTCCGAGGATGATGAATCCGCCAACGAGCATGAGGACAAATCCTATGATCCAGTTGACTATTGAAACACCGCCGAGCTGCGGAGCGCTTATATTTCCGAAGAAAGCCGATTCGATATTAAGGGTGATCTTGTTGATCTGTCCCATATTACCGATTCCGAATGAAGCAAGCATGGCAAAGATACTGAAAATAACAGCAAGTACCTTACCGACGGTCTTAAATCCCTTATATGATCCGAGTCCGTCCTGGAGGTAGTACATTGCACCGCCCGACCATTCGTTTTCGGAATTCTTGCGGCGGAAGTAGATACCGAGTATGTTTTCGGAGTAGTTGGTCATCATTCCGAGGAATGCTGCAACCCACATCCAGAAAACGGCACCGGGTCCGCCTATGCAAATAGCTGCGGCAACACCGGCGATATTACCTGTTCCTATTGTAGCTGCAAGAGCAGTACAAAGTGCCTGGAACTGCGAAACCGCACCTTCGTCTTTGTTATGTCTTGTGTTCTTGTGAAAAACCGAACCTATTGTCTTTCCCCACCAGTGCTTAAGATGTGAGATCTGGAAGCACTTGGTGATAACGGTACAAATAAGTCCCGTACCGAGCAGCAGGATGATTGCAAACCATCCCCATGCAAATCCGTTAACTACATCATTGACGGTTGCAACACTGTTCAAAAAATTTTCCATAATCATTCTCCCCTGAAAAAAAGTATGAGCCTCGCATAGTTTTCTATGCAGTTACACCTTTTCCATTGTGTCCATAAGTGATGATTTTAGCATATTTTAAGGCTTTTCACAAGTTACCGGGCCTTATTGCTCTGTAATATTGGCATTTTCCTTGATGAACTCCATCGTCTTCACGATAAGAAGGTACTCTTTGTATGCCTCGATATCCCCAAGATTCTGCTTGTATTCTTCCGGTGTGATATCCGCATTGTTTTCTGTTATCATCTTTTGAATATCAGCATCGACATCCGCATCCGATACGGTTATCCCTTCCTTTTGGGCGATCGCTCCGAACACTATGTAGTTAGGAATAAGGTTCTCGTTAACAAATGTCTTAAGCTCTGTTTCGTAGTTTGCATCGCTGACACCGTAGTAGTATGATGCCACCAATCCGGGCTCGACACCTGATTGCGCTGCTGTTTCCTTTATCTCATCGACCATGGTCGTATAAATTCGATCCGTAAATCCTGAGGGTGCTCCGTTTACCGTAGAGCTGGCCAATATCTGGTCCGTCAGCGACTGCTCTATCGTGTTTTTTCTTTCGGACTCATAAGAATCGGAAATGGTCTTTCTTACATCTTCTTTGAATTCTTCAACGGTGTTAAGTCCGTTACCCAAAGACTTTACGTACTCATCGTTAAGTTCCGGAACGACCGCTTCCTTGATGGAATTTAATTTAACGGTAAAGACAACATCCGCACCTGCAAGTTCTTCCGATGTGTAATTATCGGGAAATTTCAGATCAAGATCCTTGGTTTCACCGACCTTCATTCCGACAACTCCGTCTTCAAAGCCGTCTATAAAGGTTTTTGATCCCAAAGTAAGATCGAATCCTTCCGCAGATCCTCCGTCAAAGACCACTCCTTCTTTTTTGCCGACGTAATCGATGTTTGCAACATCGCCGTTCTTGGCAACATCCCTGCCTGAAATTTCCTTATACTCGGTGCTTGCAGACATAAGATAATCGATGTAATCCTGAACCTGCTCGTCCGTTACTTCACGCTTTTCAACAGTAACGCCGATCCCCTTGTACTCTCCGAGGGTAACGTATTTTCCGGCATCAAAGTCCTTTAAATACTTCATATCCTCTTCTTTTTTGCCGCATCCCGAAAGAATGGCCGCAAAAAGGACGCCTGTAATGGCTAAAACAGTAAATTTTTTCATATTTATCTCCTCCCGGTGTGTTTCACCGTATTATCTTCTTTTTTCCTTTAATTCTTTCTTGTTCTCGTACATCTTCTGATCGGCTCTTTCAAATACGGAGTCGAATCCGGTATCGGTTCCCTTTTTGTAGGTATCCATTCCGGAGGCGATCACCACGCCATCACATCTTAGATTGTTATCAATCTTTGCGTTAAATGATTCCAACAGGATATTTCTGTTTTCATAGTCTTCGCCCTCAAGAAAAGCAACGAATTCATCCCCGCCCACGCGGTAGATCGGGGAATGTTTGAAAGTGCTGCATATGAGGCGGCTGGATCTTTGGATATACCGGTCTCCGGCCTCATGCCCCTGAGTGTCATTTACCGTTTTTAAGTCATTTATATCAAAGACCACTATTCCGAAATCGCCCATTTCATTGTCTTTTATGA
Source organism: Lachnospiraceae bacterium (assembly GCA_024690205.1). GTDB lineage: Bacteria > Bacillota > Clostridia > Lachnospirales > Lachnospiraceae > JAILLW01. Next base: position 14,459 of record JAILCX010000021.1, read on the forward strand.
GTTCTTCAAAGATCGCTTTATTTTCAAGATAAGCTCTGTGGTTTTTAACATGCGTCAGGGAGTCTATATAAGCCAGTCTCCTTACTGAACCCAGCTGCCTGTCTCGTTCTTCCTTTTCGTCAACCTCAACAAACGTATGGATAATTGATGTTGCGATAAGGCATCCGACCGCATAGAAGGGCAAAAATTCATCCATGGTCTGAAGGATGATAAAAATGGTCATTACCACTCCCGAAAGGCCCACTGCCCTGTGATGGAGCTTATCCTTTCTTTCAACTCTGAAAGACCTTATGAGCGTATAGCTGGCAGTTGCGGTAAATAAGACGACCTGAAGCCCGAGCATGATATATCTGGCATTTCCGGGCACATACTTTTTGTCCTTTTCGAAATGAAATACGATCGGGATAAAGAAATTAATGACAAGAGCCAGTATCTGGAAAGCAAATATGGCTCCGCCAAAATATACGAAGGCCTTGCTGATCAAGCTTCTCTGATCGAGGAAAGCAACGATATATCTCATCCACAGAAAAACGGTAAGACCCATGGATGCAAAGAAGAATACCGTATCAATATATGCAAGCGGGATGATCCCAAGCTCGTAGAATATTCCCCAAAAGATATCGGCAACATAATAGACCATGAGACCGATAAGGAATATCCTGTACCTTGAGTGCACTTCGGAGCGTTCTTCCAAAGGGAGCTTTTTTATGTCTCCGAAATTGATGATTATATGAATGACAAGAGCCAGCATTCCAAAACTGGAATAATGCATCAATCTTACTCCCGTATCCTTAAGTCATGTTGTCATATCTTTACCGATGAAAGATATGAATTATAGTATCTCCTGTCGGATGAAACATCTTCTCCCAGCCAATCGGGCTTTTCAAAAGCATTTGCTTCTTCAAGGGATGAAAACTCGACCTCGCAAAGGACCAAAGGTTCAAAAGGCGGCGCAAACACGTCTATTTCAGCCGTAAGATCCCTGCCGTTTTTCTCTTTTCCGGCGGGTACAAGGTATCGTTTCTTTGTGATGATGTTTCCGTCAGCTTTTTTTACAAGCTTTTCGTACGCCTGCTTAGTCAAAGGCAGATTGTACTCTTCGCGTGATATATTATCCTTACTTTTTGATTTGTATGTAAGATAGTATTCATCGTCCTCTTTGCGGACGCGTACCGTGGGTTCGGTGCAAAGATACCCCTGCTCCAGTTCCTTATAAGGAAACCTGTCAAGTTCGGGCATTTGCTTTATCAGAAATTTGCGTTCGATTTCAACATTTTCCATATCCGTGATCCTTTTTTCAATCACCTTTCACAATAACATAAAAACCGCAACCTCTCAAGTTGCGGTCTTTAGAAAAATGCCATTTTACGGTCAGTCCGTCAGAATTTTGACTTGCCTTTACTTTTTTGTGTAGGGATCCTGTGGAAAGTGTACGCCATATCAAACATTTTTTCCGCAAGTTCCTTACTCAGCATGCCCTCGGTAAGTCTCCACTTCCAGTTGTTTCCGAGCGTCGAGGGAGAATTGATCTTTGCTTCATTACCGAGTCCCAGATAGTCCTGTATCGGGAATATCGCTGTGTCAGAAACGGTAGACATGCCTGTCCTTATATAATTCCAGGCTATATCCTTATTTCCCTTAAAGTTCATGTATTTTCTTATGTATTCACGGTCCTTCGGCCCGAGTTCATACTTAAACCAGTCCGTGATCGTATCATTATCGTGAGTTCCGGTATATACCACGCTGTTTTTTTCGTAAGTAAAAGGTGCGTGCTCGGAAATGGCATCGGTCTCAAATCCGTAAAGCATGATCTTCATCCCGGGATAGCCGCACTTTTTGATGAGCCGGCGCACGGGAGGAGTGATAAATCCAAGGTCTTCGGCAATTATCTCTTTATCCTTGAACTTCTCTTTAACAACCCTGAAAAGATCCCAGCCGGGTCCCTTTATCCATTTGCCTCTGCGGGCGTTTTTATCGCCGTAGGGAATGCTGTAATAATCTTCAAATCCCCTGAAATGATCGATCCTTACTATGTCATAGAGGTCAAAGCACTGCTTAAAGCGCCTTATCCACCATTCATAGCCCGTCTTTTTATGGTATTCCCAGTCATATAAGGGATTTCCCCATAACTGTCCATCCTCTGAAAAATAATCTGGAGGGCAGCCGGCTACGGAAGTCGGATATCCTTTGGAATCGAGCTTAAAAAGCTTGGGATCGGCCCAGGTATCGGCGCTGTCCAAAGCAACATAGATCGGAATGTCGCCTATTATCTTTATACCCTTTGAGTTTGCATATTTTTTGAGCTTTTTCCACTGCGTGTAGAAAAGATACTGCTGGAACTCATAAAACTCTATTTCCTTGGCACACTTTTGAGTCCATTTTAAAAGAGCGTCTTTTTTTCTTAATCTGATATCCTCATCCCACTCAAGGTAGCTGACTGATCCGTTTGCATCCTTTATCGCCATATAGGTTGCATAGTTAACAAGCCACCTTTTATTTTTGGCAACGTACTTTATAAAGTCGGGATCTTTTGCGATATTGCTGTTTTCATAAGCCTTTTTAAGGACCTTGAACCTTGAGTTGTATATCTTTTCGTAATCAACATAAGAAGGGTTGCCGGGTGCTTTGTCTCCCCAGTTAAACTTGGTGATATCCTTTTTTGCAAGCCAGCCTCTATTAACAAGATCGTCAAGATCTATAAAGTAGGGGTTGCCTGCAAATGTCGAAAACGCCTGATAAGGAGAATCGCCGTAGCTTGTAGGCCCGAGAGGCAGTATCTGCCAATAGGTCTGTCCGGCCTCCTTTAAAAAGTCAATAAACGCGTATGCTTCTTTGCTAAAGCTCCCTATTCCGTAATTGCCCGGCAGAGAAAATACCGGGAGTAAAACTCCGCATGCTCTTTCCATATCGTCTCCTAATAATGAGATAAACTAAATTCAGTTTATGTGGAAAACGTTTTCTTGTCAACCATAAAAATCATGCTTATTTATTTAGAATGTTATACAGCACATCCGACAGTTCTTCTATCTTCATCGGCTTGCTCAGATAATCGGAAAAACCGTGTTCCAGATACATCTGCTTTGCCCCTGCGATCGCATTTGCCGTAAGTGCTATATAAGGCGTTTTTTCGTTGGGGTTTCCTGCCAGACGCTTTGCATTCCTCAAAGCCTCGATACCGTCCATCTCCGGCATCATATGATCAAGCAGAACAATGTCAAATTTCTCTTTTTTGATGTGATCGAGCATTTCAAAGCCACTCGTACATTTTGTGACCGAAGCCTTAAGCACTCCCAAAAGTCCGACCGCAACCTTAAGATTTAAGTTATTATCATCGACAACAAGGACTTTCACACCGCTGAAGTCATGGAGCTCCTTGTTCCTGCTCTTTACAAGCGCGCCTGCATCCGCATTTGTGATATCCCCTATGGGAGCAGCATCCGTGACGATCTGCGGAATCCTTACCGTGAACTTTGTTCCTTCACCGTACTTACTCTCACACTCTATAGTACCGTTCATGAGTTTGACAAGATTTGCGGCGATCGCAAGGCCAAGGCCCGTTCCTTCTATGGACCTTGTTTTATTGTGATCCAGGCGCTCGAACTGCTTAAAGAGCCTGTTCATGTCGCTTTCCTTGATACCTATTCCGGTATCTTTTATTTCAATGTAAAGAACTGCGTTTTTATCATTGTTCATTTCATGATCGATTGACAATGATATGCTTCCTCCGGGAGTGTACTTTACGGCATTGCTTAAAAGGTTGATCATGACTTCCCTGATACGCTTTTCATCACCCCAGAATCCGGAAGGGAGCTTTTCCGAGATATTTTTCACGAAGCTAAGGCCCTTCTCATCGGTTTTTACGCTGATCATAGTGATGATACTGTTGATAAGGGTCTTTGTTTCATACCCGGATTCAAATATATCCATTTTGCCCTGCTCAATCTTGGCAAAATCAAGAACATCACTTATTATCTCGAGCAGTGAATTACCGGCACTCTTTATGTTGAGTGCATATTCCCTTACCTTGACATCCGTATCCTCGTGCAATATAAGTTCATCCATTCCGAGGATCGCGTTTATCGGGGTCCGGATCTCATGGCTCATATTGGCAAGGAACGTGGTCTTGGCTTCATTGGCACTTTGAGCCTGAAGCGTTTCCTTCCTCATTGCGTTGATCCTGCGGATCTCATGGAGCACGGCAAACGATAAAAGCACAAGGAGTCCGACCGCCACAAAAAGGCAGTCATTCTGGTGTACGGGAAGATTTAGATGGATGATCTCGCATACCGCAAACACCGCAAAGAACGCAAATCCGAAGGATACATCGTAATTCTCACGGTTTTTCTTGACAAGGGATTCGTATGCTATGACACCGAAGCAGTATACTGCGGCTATTAGCAAAAATACATCTATGACAGGCATAGCCTCATTAAACGGCACGAGGTCCGTAAAATGCAGTGTGCAAATGCTCACAAAACTCAGTATCGTAAGTATACTTATCGTATAAAAGAGCCTTTTGTATTTTTCTTTATACAGGGTGTGAACATAGGCAGCAAAGGGAAAAGGAAGAAGAATCTGAACGACGTATTCCATGATACCGTCTATGAAATAATTCTGGAAGAAAAAAGGATAGACCGGATTATCAAAGATGATCCACCATGCCGCGCCGAAGATACCAAGGCTCAGATACCATAGAGGAAATCCCCTTCTCAAACGTATCCTCATGACCAGACAGATAAGAAGGCTCGCGCCTCCGAACAGAATAGTCGCAAATCCCAGGGTAAGGATGATGATATTAACACTTATAAGATGCGCGGCAAAGCCCAGTCTGTTTGCAAGATACATCTTGTGGATCTTGTATGTATCTTTGCCGTAATTGCTCTGGATCATGGTGATCGTTTTGCCGGCATCACCCGACCGAAGGGTCACCGGAAGCCACATGCCCTTGACGTTCCGGCCAAAAATCGAGTGGCTTATCCTGTAGCTGTTTCTTAAATCATCACCGATAAAAACATCCATATCTTTACTTGTCAGAACAAATAAGCAGTAACCGTCTTTTATTTTTTCCGGCAACTTTGATGTAAGTTTGATGCTCTCAACATCTTTTATGTCAAAAGACTCTGTTGCCCCGTAAGTATTCGTGACACCGGAAGGATCAGTGTATGCCCACTCGGTTTCAAATGACTCACATTTACTTGCAAACATGGATTCGTTTCTGACAAAGAACTGCCCGTAGATATAAAGAAAAAGAGCAAACAGAGTACAGATACCGATAAGTATCCGGATGACTGTGTCAAATATTCCCTGTTTGCTCTTATTAAAATTTTCAGGCATATAGATTTAGATCAACCCGATATCACCCCTTGATCTTCGGCAAGTCTTGAAATGTATGCGATACCTTTCTTTACGGGGGAAATGAGTAAAAGTACTACTGTGATCACCCCTTCGGGGATTATATACGCATAATTATATAAAATCGGGTATATAACGGCAAGGTTCTTAGGAAAATTATCGGGCATATAGTCCATCCAGTATATATAGCCCCCTATCGCATGCATAAGTCCGCGAAGCAGTATGGCTATGATATATCCGATGATAAGACCGTTCTTTTTCTTGTTGAAAAATCCCGATACGCCAAGTGCCATAAAGGCAAGAATGAAATCAAAAGCAACCTGCATGGGTGAAAGGATGTATCCTCCGCCGTCTTGAACGAACTGCAAAACTCCGTATGCAAGTGCCGTAACAAGACCTATAGCAGGGCCGTACCAGTATCCGATGATCGTAACAAAGAGCATCGAACACAAAGTGACCGAGCCGCCCCAGGGCATGTCTATTACCTTTATAAATGAAAGAACAAAAGCAATAGCGAGCGCAACACCCGAAAATACGAGCTGCTTCGTTGAGAAGAGTCTCTTAGCCTCTTTAGGTTTGTCTTCGTTTACACCGCTCTTTGAATCGCCGTGTTCCTTTACGGCCTCTGAAACCTTAGCCTTTATAAAAGCAACCGTGAGTAACAAAAAAACCGTCAGAGCGATAAACAATATCATTCCGTCGGTCGTCAGTGAATAGTAGCCGTCTTCGGCATTAAAAAATTTAGCCATATTTCCATCTCCTTTTCTACGCCGGCATTATCCGGATCAGATTCAAACCGGTCCTTTGGACCAATTAGGGGTCTGCACCTAATGCACTCTCAGCCTGTACGAACAGTTTCGGATCCGCGGCCATAACCGGCCGTCATGATCTTTTAGTCCGCTCGGGCTCCCCCGGTGACGGAAATCATAATATCACAGCTTTTTATAAGCCGCAATCGGTTTTTTATTTTGATCGTAAGATCGCCCTACCAGAGGATATATCCGTAAATATCCACATCGACAACCTTTTCGGAGAGGTCATTGTAGGTAAAAGTTGCCTCGGTTATCATGATCCTATATCCTTCCACATCATATGTAAACACGGATTGCAGGTAATCTTCCTCGTTTTCGTCATATTCATCGCTTATAAGAAATTCAAAAAGCTCCCTTGCATCAAACTTTATGTCCATCTGCTCGACTACATTTGAATAAGGTTTTGATCCTATTTTGTCGACAGGAAGCTTCTTGATATTGATACCGCCGTTATCTTCGCTTCTGAACTGAGAGGATTTTATCCTTGCAAAATGATCGTATCCTGAGATGTCGATATCTACGGCCTTTGTGCTGAACGTCACTCTTTTCTCATTCAGATAATCATAGTCATCATTGTCTCCCACCGAAGACATATACTCAATCTGTGATGTCGAATACCTGCTTTTTAAAAATTTGTTTCCGCCATCCATTTTGCGAAGATAGTCATAAGCTGCATGCAGACGGTCTCTTTCATCATCGCTAAGATCCGATCCGTCTTTATCAAGAAGCTTATCAAGGGCACGTACCTGAGTAAGCTTCGGCATTGAAAGAACATCGATCCCTGGAACTGCGCAGAAAATAAAAGCCGCTATTGCAAGAACTACGGGAACATAGTGGAGAGTATCTTTCTTTACCGCATACCACATTATGTAAACCAGTTCGAAAACTATGAACAATGAGCCCAGGTATCTTGAGGGAGTAAGCCCGTACTGATGGATCCTTACTGCAACAGTATATACCTGCAGGATCGTAAGGGGAGCAAAAACATAAGGAAGTATTTTTGCACTTTTCCCGAAAAATCCTTCTGTTTTATCGCAATTAAGATAGGCAAGGGGAAGCGAGCAGCAAAACAATGCCGTAAGTATTGCAAATACGCTGTTTGACGGGAATTTAGAAAAGAATACTATCTTGATTATATATAAGTAAACGATAAGGTATGCCGCAAGGCACATCGAATAAAGCACGTACTTAAAAAGAACTTTGATGAATTTGGGGACATCCTTTGTGCTCCTTGCTACGGCTGAAATGCTCGCACCACCAAGATAAAGGCCCGAAACGAGTGCAAACAGCGGCAGAAAGATATCGTCAAAGCTGCCGAATAAAAGCTCTGTGAATACTAAAGTAAGGATCGCAAGTCCGATGTTTACAACACCGTAAACAACGCCTATCAAAAAACCTTCCGAAAGAACACCCATAAGGTAATCCGCAAATGAGAATCCATCTTTTATCTCACGGAAGCTGAAGAACAGATCGAGAAGGAATAATACAGCAAAATAGCCAAGGACATACATCGCTATCCGATCGATTCCGATACTGTCCTTTACATCGTCAATAAGACTTTCTCCCCAGACCATTCCTGTTACAAGTCCCGAGAAAAAGAAGGTTATCACAGATGATGAGGCTGTTATGATGATCTTAAGGATACTCTTATTGTTTTTTATAAGAGTATCAGTTAGATAAACAGCAAAGACGAGCATGACCATCCAGAATACAAGGTGAGAGAATACCTTGTCTATATCCGAATAGTTGGCCTTGACAAAAAACGTACTGTCCAGTATCCCGTCTAATATGCTCCAGATAAATGCAAATAATGTTCCGACAATCACAGTAACGCAGGTATATGGATGAGATTTCCATAATGTCTGCGTGTAGCTGAAGATATGCTTTATCCTTTCTTTAAACATTGATCTCTTTTGTTTTTTTGTCTCTTGTATTTCCATTCAGGCCTCCGCTCTTACCTATCTATATCAAGGACATAAACGTCCGATTCGAAAGTAGCGCTTCCGTCATTTTTTGAATATGAGGAACTGTGGTCATACACCATTCCGAGTTTCTTCATAACTTTAGCACTTCCGATGTTTTCTTTGGCACATTCTCCCTCAAAAGAACGTGCATTGTAAACGCTTATCGCATGGTCCATGAAGGCTTTCATTCCTTCTGTGGCGTATCCCTTTCCCCAGTCATCATACCGATTTACATAGGACAATGTCCAGACATCCCTTTCAACGTCATGGTTTAACGCATATGTTCCTACGGCATGTCCGTCTTCTTTATCAATGACCAGCATTAAGATATTGATCTTTGATCCGGGATCCTTTTTTGGCAGCCACACAAGGGGTTCTTCAGGGCTCTTGCATACCGGGCTCATAAGATATTTATAAACCCGCTCATCCATATCCCATGCAGCCATGGCAAGATAATCATCCGGCCTTAACCGCCTGAGGATAAGCCTTTTTGTCTCTATTACCTCTTCGCCAGGTTCATAAAGCTTATTTTTGTTCATTTCCTTATCATACTCTCCGAGATCTTTTTCGGTCATGACATCAAAACCTCCTGTCCAAGGCTGAAGGAGTAAAGAATGCACTGCTTAACGGGAAGTCCCAGTATACTTTCCAGTGCATCCTTATAATATTCAAGCTGGACATGATAGCGGTCCATGAGTTCTTTGCCCGAATCAATAACGTCAGTTTTGTAATCAAGGAGGACTATCTGTCCGTCCTCAATGAAAAATGCGTCGATTATTCCCTGAAGAAGTACTGTTTCATTTTCAGGATATGTATCCCTAACCCTGTTTGCAGCTATGCCAAGAACAAATGGCTGCTCACGCTTCAAGGTGCCGTTTTGCTGGGCTTTGGCCATTCTTTTTGCTATATCGGATCCCATGAAGCGTTCGATCTTTTTGACGGAAACAGCATCTGCCCACTCCTTTGAAATCCGTCCGTTATTTTTGAATAAATCAATTTGTGATTTAATTTCTCCATTTGTAAAGTCGAGCAGTTCCATCACTTTGTGATAGGCCGATCCTCTGTCTGTGCCGGAAATATTGACCGTTGCATTGCCCGGTGTCTTAAAAGCAGCGGTCTCTTTTTCGTTTGATGTTTCTTCATCCGATGCCGTGCTTTCATATGTTATTTCCTTTTCATCAAAGAGGTCATCTGCAAATTCGGTATCAAGGTAAGCCTTTTTAAGCTCAGATACACTGGTCTTCGGAATAAGGCTTTCAAGCTCGGGATGGGCATACTTCCTTTGGACTCTTTCCTGCAGTGATCTAAACTCCGGCAGGTCTTTTGCATCTTCCGCGATCGCTTTCCTTAATCTGCCCAGACGTTCTATACGGTTTATGGATCCGTATACCTTTATGCTGTCCATTTCGCTTTCGCTGACAACTACGGCCTTATCTAAAAGGGGGGTAAGCATTTCGAAGTATGTAAGCGCATCAAACATCGAAACCTCTTTTGAGGCATTTTCGAATTTCTCGCCCTCAACAAAGCCGGTGATCACCAGTTTTTCTTTGGCCCTTGTCATTGCCACATAAAGTACTCTTTCTTCTTCACCGATGAGGTCGTTTTTAAGCTTAAGCGATATAATCTTTTTTTTAAGCGTATCGGCGCTTATGCGTCTTTTGGTATCGATATATGATATTCCGCATCCCAGATCCGTATCGCAAAGGATATTTCCGCTTAGATCCCGAAGGTTAAACTTCTTGCCCGTTCCCGAAAGGAAACATACCGGAAACTCAAGGCCCTTACTCTTGTGTATCGTCATGACACGTACAACATCGGCGTTTTCATCAAGTACGTCTGCTTCACCGGTATCGGACTCCGTTTCCTTTATCTTTGATATGTATCTGACGAAATTGAAAAGTCCCCTGTATGATGAACTTTCATAATCACGCGCTTTAAGGATTAGCATCCTTATGTTGGCTTTCCTTTGGTCCCCTCCCGGAAGCGCGCTTATATATTCAAGATAACCTGTCTCTTCGATCAGCATTCCTATGAGTTTGTGTATCGGAGTGTACGTAGCAAGCTTTGTGTATCTTTCTATAAGACCAAGGAACGAAGCTATCTTTTCATCCTCATTAGATAAGCTCACCAGCTGGCGATACAGATCATCTCCCTGCCCTTTTACTCTTATAAGGGCGGCTTCTTCATCACTGAAAGAGCCGAAATATGATATCATCGCCCCAAAAAGCGGTATCTCCTGCAGTGGATTATCTATGATCCTTAACATATGGATGATATCCTGGATCTCTTTTGCTTCGTAAAATCCGGTCTTAAGGCTCATATGGCAGGGAATTCCTTCCTGCTCGAACACCTTTTTTATCGCGGATGAGATTCCCGTCATCGAACGCAGAAGTATAACGATATCCCTGTACTCGACAGGTCTCATGGTTTTGCTTTCCCTGTCGGCCGTGACATAAAGCGAATTTTTTATCTCTTTTATCTTTTGGGCGATAAGCCGTGCTTCAAGAACAGCTGCTTTGTTTCCAACTGCTCCTTCACGATCTGCCAAAAGAATCTCGGTATCAAAAAATAACGCATCATCAGGAAGTTCTTTTTCGATTTTCAGACCATCTTTTTCCGGATAACCCGCTCCGTAATTGAGAACAGCCGTTTCGTCATATTCAACACCGCCGAGAGATTCATGCATAATTTGACCGAATAAGTCATTTACCGTATCTACAACGTTTTTCCGGCTTCTGAAATTACTGTGCAGATCTATCCTGCTATGGTCACTTTTTGTCTGACTCTCCGGGTCATACATTTCATAACTTTTGTATTTTTCCAAAAATAACTCAGGTGATGCTAAACGGAATTTGTATATCGACTGTTTGATATCCCCGACCATGAACCGGTTGTGAACACCTTCCGAATCGGATGAAACAGCATCTATGATCATTTCCTGAACGCGGTTACAATCCTGATATTCATCCATGAGTATTTCATCAAAAGCAGCCTTATAGGCGTATGCCACGGGTGAATAAACATGATCCCCGTTCTGATCGTTTGTATAGAGGATATCAAGCGCATAATGCTCCATATCCGAAAAACTGATCATGCCCTTGTCGTTTTTGGCATCGTTAAATGCGTTGATATAGTCGACGGTAAGCCCGGTAAGGTCACTTAACAAAGGCCTCATGGCCTCTTCCATCTTTTTATCTTCCGAAAGATCATCGGTAAAGTAGTGCCCAAGAGAGCTTTGTTTGCTTCCGAATATGATCTCTTTGTATTTTTTTCTCAATGAATTAAACTCATTTTTTAAATCTTCTGAAACATCATCACCCGCTTTGGGGCTCAGGCGTTCCAAACCCTTGTTATTAAGGTAAAAATCGCGGATCTTATCATAAGTCTTTAATGAACACAAAGACTCTATAAGCTCAATATCGCTCCTTGCAGTCTTTTCATATCCGTAAGGTCCCTGTGCTTTAAGACAGATATCAAGTCCCTTTTGGGCAAGCTTTAAGGCCTCATCGATCCTTTGTCCGGCGAAAGTCAAAAGATAATCAAGATATCCTTCATTCCCGTCGGATAGGGAGCTAAGCCACTTTAAAGGCCAGGGCGTACCCTCAGAAAGCCTTGCAAGTTCAAGGACAAGATCCTTAAGCGCACTTTCATCCACGCCGTTACAAAAGGAGTCAACACACCTTAAGAAGCCTTCATCGTTTTGTTCGTATTTTTGCTCAAAAAGCGAATCAAGCACATCCTCGGATAAAAGCTCAAGCTCTGTCTCATCCGCGATACGAAACGCAGGATCAAGTCCGATGGATTCGAAATTATTCCTTATGATATTAAGACAGAAGCTGTGTATGGTTGATATCTGGGCTTTGTAAAGCAGCGCTGCCTGACGTTCCAGATGCTCATTTTGGGGGTTCTTTGCGATTTCTTCGTTTACCGCTTCGCCAATCCTCGATCTCATCTGGGCAGCCGCTGCTTCGGTAAAGGTCACTACAAGAAGCCTGTCGATATTTAACGGAGAATCCTTATCGAGGATCCTCCTTATGATGCGCTCGACCAAAACGGCAGTCTTTCCGGAACCTGCCGCGGCACTTACCAGAACATCACAGTTCCTTATATCTATAACATTTTGCTGTTCCTTGGTGAATTCTATTGACATTCGGCTCTCATCCTTTCGATAGCCTCTTCATTGGACAGTTTTTCAAGCTCCTTAACCTTAAAGCCCGGGCACTTCTCATCATAGATACATACTTCTTTGAACGAGCAGTATACACACGGATCACGATCACCAAGGACCGCGGGCTCAGCCGCTTTTTGTCCTGAAATGATCATTTCGGCCAGTCTTTTTATCAAAAGGTCGGTGTAATTCGATAATACCAGATAGTTATCTTGAGATATAACTTTTGACTTGCTGCTAAGTTCTCCGGATTTAAGCGTTCCTGCAGGTATAACCCTCGATGTTACGCTCCCGGCATCACCGGAAAGTGATCCGTCCAGGCATTCTATGATCTCACGGTTATTACTTAATAATCCTTTGGGCCTAAGGAGTGACAGTATATCTTCTTCGATCTCCTCATCCGGAGTACCGGGATCTGCCTTTGAAAGGATCGGATCGTCTATATGGTAATAGAGCATGGCAGCCATAACCGGAATGCTGTCGGGATAACGGACCGAAAGCTGCCGCAGCGTCTCGCTCATGTAAACAGGCTGCTGTATCTGCAATCCATATAACAGACTGCTCAGATCTATATCCTTGTTTCCGGATTTATAATCTATTATCTTAACGAAGAGCTTATCATCCTTTTTACAGATATCTATACGGTCGATCCTGCCCTTTATCTTCATCACCGTATCGTCAGGAAGCTTTATCTCCCTGCTAAAATCGGTCTCGAAGCCTTCGGGCACGAAGCTTCCGGATGACAGCTGTTCCTTAATCGTTTTGACCGTTCTGGTCATTATTCGCCTTATACGTTCCACGGTGTTCTTCTTGGAATAGCTGCTGTAAAGGATTGTCTTTCCGTAAGTGGCGCATACATCTTCAACCGTTTCATCAAGAGCATTCCGCGAAACGTCTTCGGGAACATCATTCCATGCGTATCCTTTTTTGGCTATCGCATCCGAGTAGCATTTGAGTATCTCATGATATACCGTACCAAGATCGCTTCGTTCGAACGAGAACTCATCTCTTTCCTGAAGCCTCATTCCATACCTCAGAAAATGAGCATATTGGCATGCTGCAAGCTGTTCTAATCTGCTGACCGAATTAGTCAAAACGCTTCCGTATATCAGTTTTGCCAATTCTTTGGGCATCGGATCGTGTCCGTATTCAAAAAATGCCGCATTTTCAATCGTTTCTGCTTTTTCACAACTGTCGTTATTATTTTTAAGCAATGCACCGGTCGCAGCCAGTTCATCATTGCTCATAAGGCTGTGGCCGTCATATGAGTATTCCCTTACCGCATCGGAATAATACTTGATTGCATCTTCATATCCGGTTATCTTGTCAAAGCACCTTTCATTTCCGGTAACTGCCGATACTTGGATAGCCGGAAAAAGGTCCTTTATCGTCCTTATGAGATAAGATTCCTTAAGCGCTTTACCGTCGTTCCCGGTCCTGCTGTATGAAACATCAAGCCTCATGGAAGGCTTTGACATTATGGTATAAAGATAGAATCTCTGGGTATATATCTGCTCCCTAGGAGTGGGACTGAGTTCTATGTCCTTTTCCTTAAGGAATTCCCTGTCCATGTCGGAGATGATTCCGCCCCTGGAGTTTGCCATCGGGATATTGCCGTCATTTGCACCCATCAAAAACATGACTTTTATGTCGGAAGTTCTGCTTCTTGTGATATCACCGACCATCACGCGGTCGACTCCGGCAGGTATGCTTCCTATGTCTATTTCTTCGATGCCGGCCTCAAGTGTTTTTATGAATTCATCCAGTCCTATAGGGCTGTCTCCAAGAAGATCATCTATTTGACCTATAAGGTCAACAATCCTTGCACCTACCTGTCCGAATTCAGATGCTTTTTCACGGTTACCCTCGGACTCGAAGTCTTCCTTCATCTTTAAAAGCTTATCTTCGATCTCGTTAATATCTATAAATTCAAGCAAAGCCCTGCAATGATCAGATGCCGTCTTATGCTCCTTCAACAAAGGATCGAGCATTAATACAAAGCGCGATCTTATGGATTCGATCATCGAATCGGGATCATCTTCTTTTATAGGATTCAGATAGGCTTTCTTTCCTTTTATGCCGTTAGCCAGGATATAATTATCAAATTCATCGATATCAAGAGCAGATATGCCGGTCAGGCCGCTCTTTAAAAAGTGAAATACGCTTCTGTATGAAAAATCTTCCTTCAATATATATAGAACGCTCTTTATAAATTCGGTAAAGGGATTGAGCATCAGCTTGTGATTTCTGTCTATAAAGAATGGGATGCCGTATATTCTGCCCATGTCCTCGAAGATATCGCAATATGAATCGGGATCAGCCACGACAACTGCCATGTCTTTATAAAGGCACTCGCCCGAAAGCGCAAGCGACCTTATCTTAAAGCATACGTCTCTTATCTCGTTTTCGATATTGTCACATTCGGTAAGATTAATGCTCTTAACTTCTTCTTTATAGGGGATGACGGGATATCTGAAAATGTGCTGCATAAGATGCTCCATTTCGGGGCTTTTGTTAAATCTTAATGCGTTTTCAAAAAGCACATCTTCATCCTGGACAACGTTTATTTCCTGCGAAAGCTTTTGGAGATTCAGTATGGTCTTCTTGCTCAGACAGAAAAGTTCCTGCTCGCCTTTGATCTTGTAAGGGTCCGATTTGATATCTACAGTTATTGAAATAATGACTTTTGAGGTCAACTCAAGCAAACGCTGTATTAATCTGTATTGTACGGGGGTGAACCCTGTGAATCCATCGAGGATCACAACCGATCCTTTTATGATCTCGGAGTGTGTGACTGCATCAGTCAGCAGGCTTATCGTCTCTTCCGAGGTGATGTAATCATTCGAAATATATGAATTGAATGCGTTATATATTAATTTAATATCATGCAGTTTTGCCTGAAGCATTCCACGGGTTTGTGAAGCGTCTAACAAAACATCTGTTTTTTCCGGAGTGATGTCATACTGCTTGAATTCGGATATTACCGATTTGATCTCATGAATATATCCGATCTTGTCAAGGTTACCCGAAAGAACCGTAAGATCATCTTTAACGGATGAAGCCACGGCTCTTAAAACAAGGCTCTTTCCCGTATCGTCAAGAACGCGCTTGTTGTTCATGTATCCGGTCTCTTCAAAAACCCTGTGAGCAAGACGTGA
Source organism: Lachnospiraceae bacterium (assembly GCA_024690205.1). Classification (GTDB taxonomy): domain Bacteria; phylum Bacillota; class Clostridia; order Lachnospirales; family Lachnospiraceae; genus JAILLW01. Next base: position 29,913 of record JAILCX010000021.1, read on the forward strand.
AAAGCTTAAAACATCAACGTTCATGATGCCCTTTGAAGGCGAATTCCGGACAAGTTCAAGCTGGGCCTGCATCGTGTATTGATCGGGAACAAGAAAAAGAAAGTTCCGGTCACGGTCCTTTTTTGCCCATTCATTGACATCCTTATATAATTGTGTACTTTTGCCGGTTCCCGAACCGCCAAGATAAAACTGTAAGCTCATCAGATATTTTCCGTTCTGTGCTTCAGATCTTTTCCGTTCTGTGCTTCAGATATTTGATCTCATTTTCGTTAAGATATGGACTGAGTGTTTCAAGCACTCTCCTGTGGTAGTTATTAAGGTTATCCCTGTCTTCATCACTCATATATGCCGTATCTATCCCCTTAAGATCTATGGGAACCATAGTCAGGGGGTCAAACCTCAGGAATTGTCCGAACTCATTTTCCTTATCTTTAACGCAGAGTATGAGATTTTCGATCCTTATACCGTATTTGCCTTCGATATATATACCCGGCTCATCCGAGGTTACCATTCCTTCTTCAAACACGGCATCCGACGAAGGATCTGCAGCGCGGTAACTTATCCTGTTTGGTCCCTCATGGACATTTAAAAGATATCCGACTCCGTGCCCTGTTCCATGATCAAAATCAAGTCCGTAATTCCATAACGGCTGTCTGGCAAATGTGTCGAGTGCGCTACCTCTTGCACCGTATTTGAACGTCGAATTGAGGAGTTTTAGCATTCCTATCGCAACTAAAGTATAATCCCGTTTTAATTTTGGGGGTATGTCTTTGAGTTCATCCTCACTGTAAAGAAGGTACGTCCTGGTAATATCCGTAGTCCCTTCAAGGTAGTGTCCGCCCGAATCAATGAGCAGCACTCCTCCTTTTTTGATCTCAGTGTTTGATTTATTGGAAGCACTGTAATGTACTATCGCAGCATTTTTACCATAGGCACATATCGTCTCAAAGCTGGGTCCTATAAACGAATCCGCCGTGCTCCTTATCTTAAGCAGCTTATCCGCAACGGATATCTCGTTAAGCGGCGTTTCATCTATTTGATCTCCACCTTCATCTTCCGGTATCCAAAAGCCAAGCCTTGTATCAAGCCATTTTTCGAATCTTACGATGGAAACGGCATCAAGTATATGGGCCTTTTTTATATTTTCTCTCTCGATCGTGTTCTTTACAGCCTTCATGATATTTGAGGGAGTGGGACTGTCTATGAGTTCACATTTCTTATCATCAAGGATAGTATATATCCTGTAATTGCAATCCTTACTGTCAAATAATACGGTATCTCCGGTCCGTATTATTGTACTTTGTTCAAGTTCTTTGTAAAAATCTTCGTATTTTCTTACGGTGACGCCGTTTTTACCAAGATAGGCACGGATATCTTCATCTCCTATATTTGCATAAAGGAATATCTCATCTTCCCTTATCACCAAATATGAATAAAACAAAGGACAGTATTCTATATCCGATCCCCGGAGATTAAGTATCCAGGCGATGTTATCAAGGGATGATACTATATTTGCAAAAGCTCCCTTTTTATTCATCACATCCCTTATTCTTTTTATCTTGGAAGAAAGCGACTCTCCGCTGTATCTTTCATCAAGCATCGTGACGGGATTAAAAACGATCCGGGGTCTTTCAGGCCACGCGCTTTCGCTTATAAAAATGTCCTTGCAATCACCCGGGTGGTCGGCCAGGAATCCCATTCCTTCACTTACGGTAAATAATGAAGGATCAAATCCAAGCTTTGATCCTGCCGGGCATATGCTTTTTAGGTGTTCCCGAAGCTTCGGGACGCCTTTTTGACCGGATCTCATAAGAGTGATGCCGGTTCCCTGAAGCTCTTCTTTTGCCTGGATAAAATACCTTCCGTCGGTATAAAGCCAGGCATCAGTCAAGGACACGATGAGTGTTCCCGCAGATCCCGTAAATCCGGAAAAATACTCGCGTGCTTTAAAATGCGGGGCGACATATTCGCTGTTATGACAGTCAGAGGTAGGAATGACCGTTACGTCTATTCCTACCTCCTTCATTTGATCTCTTAATACTGATAATCTTTCTTTAACGTTCATGAATACCTTTTGGTTTAAACCACTGCTATGACCTCTACCTCGCAAAGGACATTCTTGGGAAGAGTCTTTACCGCTACACAGCTTCTTGCGGGCTTTGAAACAAAATACTGCTCATATACGGCATTAAAAGCAGCAAAATCGTTCATGTCAGCAAGGAAACAGGTTGTTTTTACGACATTCTCGAAGTTTGTCCCGGCTGCTTTTAATATCTCACCCGCATTCTTTATCGCCTGATGAGCCTGAGCGGTGATATCACCGGTTTCAAGTTCTCCGGTCTCGGGTATGATAGGTATCTGTCCTGATGCATAAAGCATGTTTCCGGCAACTATTCCCTGTGAGTAAGGTCCTATCGCAGCCGGTGCTTTGGGTGTTGAAATTGTTTTCATAAAGTCTCCTTTCTTAGCCGGTCACTCGTCAAATCCTACCGTAACGTAGAATCCTCTTGGGCTTTGAGTGATCGAAAGCACTTTCCCTTTCAGATTTGTGAGTCTTTCACCAAACGGGATATTCCCTGACATAGCCAAAGAAGGGTCTATGGTGTAGTAGCAGCATCTGGGGAGTAGCCCCTCCGTAACGCTCACCTCATCCCCTTCATTAAGAAGGCCTTCCCGTTCCATTTTAAACATCATTTCTCTCATAGTATCGCGTGTAATTCAAATCGTGATTTAATGTTTTTCGTGTCAATTCAGCGTATTTACTTACTTCTTAAAGAAGAACTGCATGATCACCGGGTCATGATCAGAATATCTGTAGTCCCACTTTGCATTGGTGTAGTAGTTAACTCTTATATTATCCGATATTATGAATCCGTCTATCGTCGTAGTGTACGTCGTCTGCTCATTATAAGGTTCGTTAGCGTTTCTGCACGAATCATGTAATACAGACTCCGGAAGAGCATAATCTATAGCCATCTTAAATCCGCCGGGGAGCTCCTCCCTCGGGAATCTCTGGGCCCATGTATAATCATTTTCGTCAGTTTTATCCCTCAGGCAATGGTTAAAGTCGCCTCCGCAGATAACGTAATTGCCAAGCTTGTATTCGGTAGCCATGTCCTTAAAAAGCATGTCAAGCTGGGCTTTCCTTATCTCGGGATCGTCCGCATATGCCGACAGATGAACATTGAAAAGGCACAGCGTCTTTTCATTATCAAGACGGACCTTTGAGACACTGTAGCATCTGTCGTAATCAAAGAACTTACTGAAATCCTTGGCTATGGGAAGAGATCTTCGTACAGCGCTTACGATCTTTCCGGCTGAATACGTCACTATGGCGGATTTGTTTTTTCCGGAAGGTTCAAGTGGCGGATAGAACATGAACGTCGAATCATAGCATACGGCCGAGTCATAATAATATCCGCGAAGGAATCTGTTTATGACTTCAACCTCATCTACGTGATAGGTCCTTGTTCCGTCAAGATCAACCTCCTGAAGGAAAACAAAGTCGGCATCCGACCTGTTAATAACACCTGCTATCTCACAGATGTTTGCTATAAGGCTCTCCTGTGATTTGGCCCAGACCTCATCTCCTCCGTCCATAAAGGAACTGTAGTCCCTGGTATAAGCACCGAATCCGATGTTATAGGTCATTATATTATACGCTTTATCGGTATCAAGGGCGTTCGCATCTTCCCTGAAATACGAATATTCCCCTACCAGTGCGGTTTCAAGATACTGATTATCCGGTATCCTCTTATATCCTATGAATACGTATGCCACATATGCAGCAGCCACCACCAGTATGATAATAAGGGCAATAAGTATTCTTTTTAAGATCTTTTTCTTCTTCATAAGCTTTTATAAAACGCCATGTTCCATGAGGTATTCTTCAACTATCGAATTTGAGGCTCCCATAAGGTGAAGGTGATCGCCCCTTAGGTCATCCCTCAGATATCCGTCCTCGTCGCAAACGGCCTCATTAATATTAATATAGAAGAATACTTCATTGTCCGCAAGCGTGGCGATCGCATTATTTCTTCCGAGTATGTTCGTATTGTTGAAAACCTTGTCGGAATCGCTTCTTTCCCGATCTATGTTCATTATGGAAAGTATGAATATCTTTGCCTCCGGCTCCAGTTCATGAAGACGGTTAATAACTTCTTCATACTCACCTATAAAGTCTTCCGTGGTCCCCGTTCCAAGCTCATTTACTCCGACCATGATATAGATCTTGCCGTAGTCCTTGCTCTTAAGGGCTTTTTCGACCCCGCCCTTTCCTCTGAAGTCGGAAGAAAAGACTTTTGAGATCGTAAGTGATGTCTCACAGCGAAAATCCGCATGTTCGTTAAGTTCCGTGTAATCCCTCAATCCAACCATACGCGAATCACCGATAAAGAGCGCATCGTCGAAATATTCAAGTTCCACCTTTGAAAACTCATATTCCGCCGCCCGAAGTACGCCGATATCTCCGTATATGTCCGCCGAAATGTGGTTTATATATTCATCATATGTACTTTCCCTTAAGGGCTCTATCTTTCCCTTGGGATATTTTGACTCGGGTGTGGGTTCTATTGTCGGAGCGGGTGTGGATTGCGGTTTTGGAGTGTTTTGAGGCGTTGCCGTGGGTGAAGGGGTCGCCCCGGAAGATGTATCTTCATCATCCCCCGATCCCTGTGATCTTTTTAACAGTTCTTCTTCCTTTTGCTTTTTAAGCGATGAAGCCTCAAGCTGCCTTGATCTTTCATTGCTGTCAAAGACTTCCCAGGGGTATATCCCGTTATTTATCCCCGTAAACACCTTGGAAAGAACGGGTGCTTTAACAATGTCATGCTCTTCGTTTGCATAAACACCCATACTTCCGATTATTCCCAATATTTCGAATACTGCGATCGATATTAAAAGTGCGATCAAAAACGGTGTCTTTTTCATTTCTTCCCTGCTAAGATCTAAAAATGCAGATACATAAAAGGATTCCGGGCTCGCGTCGTTCCAAAATAGACTGCGATCCAGAAAAGTATTATAAGTCCTGCCGTGGCAGCCGGACTTTTAGCGTGTTTTTTTAAGTACCCGGTAACCTTGGGTATGCAAAGGACTATGCACAAAAGGAACATCCACCAGTAGTCATAAAGATAATTGAAGATATCAGATCTGTTGACCACGGAAGGCGTTCCGAAAAACGGGAATAGTCTCCCAAAATATACCGGAAGCTCCCTTAGATCCGTGATGGCAAACACGACCCAGCTAAGCGGAATAAGAAAGATAACGTAAATGTTTCCCAAGACCGGAAGTTTGGTCAGCTTTTTCCCGTAAAGGAGCTTTTCGAGTATGATAAAACACCCAAGCACTGCTCCCCAGATAATAAAATTTAAGCCGTTCCCGTGCCATATTCCCGTAAGGATCCATACAATGGCGAGGTTTAAGCACATCCTGCTTTTTTTACACCTCGAGCCTCCCATCGGGAAATAAACATAATCCCTGAAGAAGCTTCCAAGTGTCATGTGCCACCTTCGGTAAAACTCCGAAACGGTCTTTGAAGCGTAAGGGTCGTTAAAGTTTTCGATAAAATCAAACCCCAGAGCGACCATTATTCCGGATGCCATAAGGGAATAGCCCCAGAAATCAAAGTATAATTCAAATGAATAGGCAAAGGCACCAAGCCACGCAAGAGGTGTTGAAATGCTCTCATAGCCATACATCTTTATGTCGTTCCACAAAATCCCTATCCTGTCAGCCAGTATAACCTTCATAGCAAGGCCTGAAACAAAACATCTTAAGCCGTCCTCAAGCCTTTCCCACGAAAAGGTCTTTTCATAACCGAAATCACCCTCTTCGTATCTCATTATCGGGCCCTGCGCTATCTGGGGGAAAAGCGAAAAATAGGTCGCAATCTCGCCAAAGCCTGCGCTTCTTGGAACTTTGCCCCTGTAAACATCAGCCTGAAATGAGATCATCTTAAATATATAAAAGCTGAGTCCCAAAGGAAGGTAGGCGTTGTTTAAAAACACAGCCCTGCCTTTAAAGAACGCCAGGACCGCAACATTTAATACAACGCCTGCAATAAGGCACATCTTCTTGTGCCTTACCACATATTCGTCTCCCTTGTGAAGTTTGGAGCGGAATGAATAACTGGCAAAAAGATAGTTGACCCAGATAAGAGCCATCAAAAGTATGACGAAAAAGCCCTCGCCAAAGGCATAGAATACCAAAGAACCAAACAAAAGCACGTATTGCCTGTACTTTGCCGGAACAAGATAATAAACGATCAAAAACAAAGGTAAAAATCTGAATATAAAAGCCGTATCCGTAAAACTAATCATAGGATCCGCCCTTCAGCTTCTGCATTCCTCTTTGAACGGCATCCCTGGAGTTTTTCCAGTCAGCATCCTTGTTTCTGTAATCAAACTTTTCAACAAGCCACGAAACATCCTCAAAAAGCCTGTCCATATTTCGCTCAGTCATCTCGAACATCTTAGGGAAGAATTCGGCTTTTTCCTTTTCATTAAGGTTCCTGTCGGCATATTCAAGGATATCTGCAAGATGAGGAAGGCAAAAACCCTTTCCTTCAAAGATCTTTTGCCCAAATTCCGGGTCCTTTCTGTACATATGGATGAAAGTAGCCAGATATCTTTCGTATGTTTCGTTATATCTTTTACAGATATAGCAGGATGATCCTTTTTTTCTTATGTGTGAAACTACACTGTTTCCCTCGCGGTCTTTGCTAAATATGCCCTTTTTGCTACCGGGAGCATACTTCTTAAACGCATCCTTAAGCTCACGATTTACTTTCATATAGTGAGTCTTTAGTATCCAGCCATTTCCTAAGGTGTTCCCGTATCTGAACATCTTTTCAAAATGCGTTCTGCAAAAGCCTTCTTCATCGGTAACGGCTCTCACATCTGCTTCCATATATGAAGAACCGGAACCCAGCACAAAGTCCAAAAGGTCCCGCTCCACGTCTTTTTCTATATTGCAAAACGGGCATTCTCCGCCCGCATTGACCGCATCGTTAAGCGGTATGGTATATAATACTTCTTTCATGAAATCCTGCAGTTATCTGTTGAAATTCTTAAGCATCAGAATATATTTTCTGATCTCATCATAATAGAGTTCCGGTTTTGACTCATTGGTCAACAATGACTCGGTAAGTACTGCTTCTGACGCAAAATCTATAAGTCTGTCAACATCCTGAATATCAGTGCCTTCTTTGATCATCGATGTATTTGCATAGTCAAGGTATTCACGGATCTTCTTGGGAACCGTCTCCTTTTTGTCGTAGGTCTCGCGTATCGCTTCCACAACATTCTCATGCTTTGTACTGTACAAAAAAGCAATCATATAAGGATAGCTCTTCATTACAGAGGTTTCCGCTGCTTTTATCTGAAGCTGAAGACTGAAATAGTCATTGTCCGACTTGTCGACTGTGCTGGTCATCTCCAGACAGATAAATCTGGCGCTGTAATCGAAAATAAAGGAATACAGACCAATCTTATTGGTAAAGTAATGAAAAAGCAGGCCCTTGGAAATACCGGCTTCTTTAACGATATCGTCTGTACTGGCATGAGCATACCCGTTTAAGGCGAATATCTTCAAAGCCGCATTGATCATACGGTCCTGCTTCTCCTTCTTTAGATCGAAAAATTTTTCATTCATGGAGAAATACCTTTTAGCATAAGAAATTGACTTTATGGGTCGGCATTAACCATACCACATTTTTCTTTGGCATACAAGACAGAACATACAATCACCTAAAAGCCTCCGGGCAGAAAAAACTTGAAAAGAGTACCGGAAATGCGCTATATTTATAATTGGTGTAAATTATTGGGGAAAAATGAGCAAAAACAGCGATCTCATCAAGTACATAACATCTACAAGCCCTTATCAGGATTACTTTACGGTATACCGTCCTGACAGGGTTCTTTATTACATCGAGAACACCACCGAACAGGAAATTGAAGAATTCTACAAAGGAGTACTGCCCGGGTCACTAGGTAACTACATCGGTCAATACGGAACATACGATTCGCCCGGACTGTTTACGTTAAGCGACAAAAGACAGGTACTCGGCATTGAGTTAAGGGCGGATGACCCTAACATAAGCTACCCCAAAGGACTTGCCACCATAAACCTTAAGGGCGGATATCTTCTGTATTGCGATTTCTGTTATGATTTTGTCCCTTCCATGGAGGATGCCATGGAAATATTCTCAGCATCCAAAAAATGGTTCCAGGATTTTGACCGCGGAACCATAAATAAAAGAGATGCCGAATTCATTTACGTTACTTACTCTGAAAGCCGCAGAACAAGACTTCTTTATCCTATCGAGGATGAAACATACAAATTTGAGATAACACGTTCCTATGACACCATGTCAAAAGCTGAACTTTTGACTCATATAATAAAAGACCCTCTTATGGAAGCCTATAACTGGTCGTACTTTTTTGAAAAGCTGGCCAACTTCCCTCAGGAAGGCATAAAGGACTATGCCTTTGCGTATTTTGACGTAAAGCGCTTTAAGATGCTCAAAGAGATACACAACTCCGCCATAGCAATAAAACACCTTAACAGGATCGCTGTTGCAATGACGGAGCATGACTGGATATATTACGGATGCAGATGCGACAATGACAATTTTGCCATGATGATCAAGGATATGCCTCGCGATATGCTAGATCTTCACCTGCGTGAATTCTTTGATTCACTATCCCGTCTTGAAAGTGACCCATCTTACCGTATCTATTACAGGTGCGGAGTTGTCGACATGCGTACAGCATTAAATACAGCTCTCGGAGTTACCGATTATGCGAAGATCGCTCATAAAATGTGCGACAAGGAAGTGAACTCAACCGAGATATGCTATTACACCGATGAAATGTGGGAAAAGGATCTGTGGGGCAAGAAAATAAGGAACTATCTTCCCACTGCCATAAAGAACAACGAGTTTGTTATACATCTTCAGCCCAAATTCGACATAGAATCGGAAAAGATCATCGGCGCAGAGGCTCTTGTTCGTTGGAACTATCAAAAAAGAGAGCTTTTGTATCCCGATTTCTTCATACCGTTTTTTGAAGTGGATAATTCGATATCAGCTCTTGATGATGTGGTCCTTCGAAAGGTATGTGAACACATCCGCGACTGGAAGATACGTGGACTTGAGCCTGTTCCCATTTCCGTTAACGTTTCACAAAAAGAAGTTGAACAGGGAGATCTTGCCGACCGTCTTGAACGGATCGTCGATTCATACGAGATTGAGCATGATCTTATAGAGTTCGAGCTGACAGAAAGGATCGCGTATGATAACCAGGATTATCTTTTAAGCGTGATCCGCGATATCAAAAGCAGGGGCTTCCTTATCTCCATGGATGATTTCGGAACGGGTTATTCGTCACTTAATCTCCTTATGGATATGCCTCTTGATACACTTAAGATCGACAAGAGTTTTATCGATCATTTGGTAAGTTCGGATCCCGAAAACAAAAATACCGTGATAATCCAACACATCATAACCATGGCAAAAGACCTCAAGGTCACATGTCTTGCTGAAGGTGCCGAAGATCAGAGCCAGATAGAAGCCTTAAGAAAACTTGGTTGTGATTCTGTTCAGGGTTACTATTATTCAAAGCCGATTTCGGTTCCCGAATTTGAAGTACTTCAATTTATGTCCTAAAAAAACGCATTAAAAAAGAGCTTCGTTTCCGAAGCTCTTTTTATATGATCCGATCATTTCTTTATTTCATCAACAACATCTTCGATGGTTCCCTTGGCAGCTTCAACGGCATCTTCAACATGCTCTTTAAGCTCTTGCGCTAAATCCTCGGGTTCATCGTTAAAGAATTCCTCAACCTTGGCTACCGAATCAGAGATCGTCTCCTTGGCTTTCTTTACGGCACTCTTTGCAAGATCCTCAGCCTTAGCCTTGTCAAATGAAAGATTTACGTAAGAACGTGCCTTGGTGGGTTCTCCGTCAAGATCCTCGTTGTATTCATCAGAATCATCGTCGTCATAAACCGGAGTCAAAACCTCTTCCTTACGAAGATAGTAATAAGCTCCGTATGCCGCAGCTCCTGCAGCTGCCGAAAATAATAAGAATTTACCAAATTTGCCCATAATAACCTCCTATCTGAAATCAGCTTTTCTTTTTCTTTATCTGTTCAACTATCTCTTCTTTTAATTCTCTTGCCTTGTCCTTTATCCTCGGTGTTGATGAAGGAGACTGGAGTATTCCTGCGATGAGTTTTGATGACACTTCAAGCTCTCCTCTTTCAAGGGCCATTACCGCAAGCATGTAATCTATGGTCTTTTCATCCATTCCCGCCATCGGATATCCTTCCGACTGTCTGGCCTGGACAAATCCCTCATATGCATTATCGAGGAATTCCTTTTCCTTCTTTGAAAGCTCCTCGCATACTATCTCGTAATCCTCATCCTCGGGATTAAGGCTTTCCTTATAACTTCTGCAGAGCCATCCGCCCTTAAGGCAGATGTAAGCTTTTTCGGAAGCCTTTGCCCTTTTACAGATTGCTGATGCAAGACATAATGTTATGTGCTCGAGAGCCTGCTGGTAACCGATCGTGGATCCTATGTCATCCTTGCCCTTAAACGAGCTTCCTATTCCCTCAAGAACAGCTTTCTTCTGGGAAGGAGTAAGCGGAGCAAAGTATCTGCCCATTACGCTGTATCCGCAGCATTTACATACGACCGGCTCGTACTTGATAGGCTCTATGCCCTCAAATATCGGTCTTAAGTCCTTATCCATACGAAGGAGTCTTGCTTTACCCGTTTTGACCGTAAGGCTCACCAAAGGCGAATCACATACGGGGCACTCCATCTTCTTTTCGAAGATATAGTCCTCTTCGTTATATTCGATCTTTGCAGCCTGCTTGAGTTCGGGTTTTTTGACCTCTTCCTTAGCTTTGGGATCCTCGAACATATTCGAGGTATCAATGCTTTTTATTCCGAGTTTTTCAAGTCCGTCAAGTAATCCCATTTTTCACACTTCCTTATGATCTATTATATATTATGATTTAAACTGTCAGTTATTTCAATGCATATTCGGCAAATATTTCTTTTCGAATTCGATTTGCGTCATAGGCTTGTCAAAATAGTAGCCCTGGATAAGATCTACCGGCAGGTCACGCATTATATCAAGCTGCCGCTCGGTCTCGACACCTTCCACGCAGATATTGACCCCTATGGCCTCGGCCAGTTCTCCGACCATTTTTACAAATGATACGGCATATGAGTCTTTTTCAAGATCCTTTATGAATGTCTGGTCTACCTTTATGACATCAAACGGTATCTCTCTTATGTGATTGAGCGATGAATAACCTGTACCGAAGTCATCAAGCGCGATCCTTACTCCGAGCGCTTTTATGCTTCCCAGGATCTTTTTCATCCTCTCCATATCGTTTATTGCAAGGGACTCGGTAACCTCAAGAGTAAGGTTATGAGGGTTAATGCCCGAATCCTTGATCGTCTTTTCAACTATGTCCACTATATCAGTCTGAAGGAGCTGAACGACTGATAGGTTAACGTTTATCCTGTATCCGGGATATCCGCTGTCATTCCACTTTCTGCATGTATTGCAGGCATCCCTTAGAACGTAGTTTCCTATAGGATTTATGAGACCAAGGTACTCTGCCAAAGGTATGAACTCTCCGGGTGAGATAAATCCCATCTCCTGAGAATTCCATCGTATAAGGGCCTCGGCACCTGTACAGGGATCTCCGGGCTTTTTTATATCAACGATCGGCTGGTAATAAACCTCGAATTCTCCGAAACCTGCGGTCGTTGCATCTCTCATGTTCTTTTCCATGTCAAGACGCTGGTGTGAAGCCGAATCTATGTTATCCGAATAAACTGCCATACGGTTTTTTCCGGATTTCTTAGCTTCATACATCGCTATATCGGCCTTTTTTATAAGATCATGGACTCCGGTTCCGTTCTCGGGAAACTCTACCATACCCATACTCATGGTACAGTAGTAATCCGCATCCTTAAGGAACCAGGGTTTTGCAAATACGTCTTTTATTTCGGCAACAATGTGATTGCGCCTGTCATAACTCTCGGGAGGTATGATGATGACAAACTCATCTCCGCCCATTCTGTAGCAGGTATTCTGGATACCGTCTATCCTCTGGATCGAATGTGATATCGCTTTTAGCAAAACATCACCGTACTGATGTCCAAGTCCGTCATTTATGTGTTTAAAATCATCAAGATCAAGATAAAGCAGTGCACCGTTTGTTCCCGTATGCTCGGTCTCATCGATTATCTTCGCCAGATCCCTTTCGCAGCACATACGGTTGTACAAACCGGTAAGGAAATCGGTGTAAGCCTGCTGCTCTATCCTTCTTTGATATATCTTCTTTTCGGAAATATCATAAAGCGCACAAAGCAAAACCTTTTTCCCGTCTACCCATGTGATCTTCGTAAAGTACATGTCATATGTACGGTCCGCAGACTTTTGGTAGAACTCACAGACTCCGCTTTCACCGTCTATCTTTGAGGCGATCATTTCATCTATTGAACCGTCCTCTATCTCGGAAGAAAATGTCTTTTTCATGATGCTGTTCGCAAAAAGCATCCTGTTGGAATTAACCTCTTTGACATAAACGGCAGAGCCGACATTATCAAGAATAGTCTCTATCGATTCATATGAACTTGCTATTGAATTTCGCTGAACGCGTCTTGTAAGTATACTCTGAAGGATCTTTACCGAATCGTTGATAAACTTGATCTCTTCAATGCTCCATGTTCTTTCGCGGAGCTTTTCATAAAAGCATGCGTACATGCCCGGAGCACCGTTAATGATGATGGGCATTATCATTATCGCCTTGATGCCAAGCATCTCAAGGTCTTCTTTTTCGGCCGCATTCATAACAGCGCTTGATGAGAGCACAACGGGCTTAATTACCCTGCTCAAAAGAGAGGGTGAAAAATCATCCCCGTGATATACCTCATTGCTGTTTCCGTCCAGATCATATGCGGCAAGAACTTCAACTTCTCCGGAATCCTTCTTTATCCTGCAGACTGCATCTCTTTGGATCCCCAGGAACTTTGAGATCGTCTCAAGAAGCCTTAACATGATCTTTTCAATGGAATCTTCGCTTTCAAGCAAAGATACTATATCCGTCAGCGCCTCTGCACGCCTTAAGTTGACGCTCATTGCCTCTTCCGATGAACGTGACCTGCGGCTTTCGGCCTGAGCCGTTACTACGGAAAGCCTATATTCGAAAAGTGCGGAAGAAAGCTCGCTTAACGCATCGATGGTACTGTAGAACTGTTGTTCCGAAAGAGTATTCTTAAATCCTTCCAGTGCATGGTTTGGATAATCGGGATCATCACCTATATCATTTAAAACAGCACAAACAAGCCAGTTTAAAACCGGCTTGCGCTCTACTTTGGTTGAGATGACCGCTATCTTCAGATTGGGAAAAGGCGTGGATTCAACAGCTCTTTCTTCAAGCGAGCTGTCAGAGACACGCATGAGCATCTCCTCAACCTGGTTATCATCGATGAACTCCTTTATCCTGCCGATCTCATCCCGGTCTCCGATAAACTCCGTTAAAGATCCTCCGTGTGCATCGATACACTGGATGAATATATGTGCGACATCGGCAAAATGCCGGGCCCATCTTGTCAGTTTTTCCGCTTCCACAAAACCCTTGAATACGGATCCCGTATCCTGGTTTAATATAGGACTGTCATTAAATACCATGACTGACTCCAGAAAATATTTTTACTCCTCTACGCTGTAGTTGGGAGCTTCTTTTGTGATATGAATATCATGAGGATGTGATTCCTTCAATGATGCGGCAGATATCTTTATGAACCTGCCGTTCTTTTTAAGGTCCTCGATCGTGGGACATCCGCAATATCCCATTCCCGAACGCAGACCACCCATGAGCTGGAATACCGTATCTTCTACGGTTCCCTTATATGCAACTCTTCCTTCAACGCCTTCGGGAACGAGTTTTTTTGCATTTTCCTGGAAATAACGGTCCTTTGAACCGTTTTCCATTGCGGCGATGGAACCCATTCCGCGGTAAACTTTGTATTTACGTCCCTGGTATAGTTCAAATGTTCCGGGAGATTCGTCACATCCTGCAAAGATGGAACCCATCATACATACGTTTCCGCCTGCAGCTATGGCCTTTGTCATATCTCCGGAGAATTTGATTCCTCCGTCAGCTATGATGGGGATATCATAATCTTTTGCAACGGCGTATGCGTCCATGATCGCCGTTATCTGGGGAACACCGATACCTGCCACAACTCGCGTCGTACATATGGATCCGGGACCTATACCGACCTTTACGGCATCTGCTCCGGCTTCTATCAGGGCTTTTGTTCCTTCACCCGTTGCAACGTTTCCGGCTATTATCTGAACATCAGGATACTTTTCCTTTATCATCCTTACGCACCTCAAGACATTCTCCGAATGACCGTGTGCGGAATCAAGAACTATAACGTCAACTTTTGCATCGATAAGCTCCCTTACCCTGTCAAGGACATTGGCAGTGATCCCGACTCCTGCTCCGCAAAGCAGTCTTCCCTGATCGTCTTTTGCAGAAAGGGGATACTTGATAGTTTTTTCTATATCTTTTATCGTTATAAGTCCGACAAGATTAAAGTCATCATCTACTATGGGGAGTTTTTCCTTACGTGCGTTAGAAAGGATCTCCTTGGCTTCTTCAAGCGTGATGCCTGCCTTTGCGGTGATAAGGTTTTCGCTTGTCATATATTGGCTTATCTTTGCCGAAAAATCCGTTTTGAACTTAAGATCCCTGTTCGTGATTATTCCTACAAGCTTTTTGCCTTCAGTGATCGGGACACCGGAGATACGGTACTTTGCCATAAGGTCATCGGCATCCTGAAGTGTATTATCCGCTCTTAATGAGAAAGGATCCGAAATAACGCCGTTTTCCGATCTTTTTACTTTATCGACTTCTTCGGCCTGTTCTTCAATGGACATGTTCTTGTGGATTATTCCTATTCCACCCTGTCTGGCCATCGCAATAGCCATGCGGTGTTCGGTAACGGTATCCATTCCGGCACTCATCATCGGGATATTAAGTTTGATCTTTTTTGTAAGATAAGTTGTAAGATCGATGTCATTCGGAACGACTTTGGAATAAGCCGGAACCAAAAGCACGTCGTCAAATGTGATGCCTTCACCTATGATCTGACCCATATTCTCCTCCTTTGATCAATCCGTAAAAACTTTTCTGGGTGCTACATTATATACAGCTTTTACAAATGCCTCCGAGGGTTCAAGGATAACTTTCTTTTGTCCCTCATAAAAGAAAACATACCTTTTATCAGGCTGCATCTTAACTCCCGAGCTGTAATCCGCGGGTTTGATCTGCCTGTTTTTATAATCATCAAGATGATATGAATTTATCGGAGCAAATATCTCCATCTTTTCAACATCAAAAGATGCTATCTTTTTTCTTTTTGATTTTGCCATGATACGGTCTATGCTTATTTCCTTGTCAACATAGAGGTATTCATATTCAATATCCGTGTTAAGGTTCAAAAAATAGGCCCCCACTCCGAGACCTATGGCTACTATAAATCCTATGAGAAAATTAGTCAGCAAAGAAAAGAGCCCAATCGTTGCAGTCAACACATAAATAAGATATTTCAGGAAACGAAGTGCCGGATTCGTCTGATGTTTTACGAGGCACTCGACATAGGTTTCGTTCATGATAATGCTCCTTATCCGATCTTACAGAATATCTACTATATTCTAGTACAAGACACGGTCATTTTCAAGGTTAATTATCACCGAAATGGCTTTCAAAAAAAATAGCCATTGGCTGATTTTGTGTTAAAATGTTACGGGGAAGGGCATACAAATGAGACTTGAATATAAACCCGACGGCCAAAAAGCCGATACATCAAAAGACTATACCGAAAACGCATTAAAACAGGGCGTTGACATGCAGGAGCAGATCCTGACTCAGACCATGAAGATGAAAGATCGTCCTTTTAAGGAAAAGTTCTCCTATTTCATGGATTACTATAAATGGGCCGTTTTGGGAGTCGTAGTTGGGCTTGCGATCATAATAAGCATCGTAAAAGCGATAGTGACGAATAAGGATTACTGCTTCGTTGCCATGATGGTCAATTCTTCAAACATAAATTCCGAGGTGATAGGAAACGATTTCGGAGCTTATGCCGGATTGGATATCGAAAAGTATCTTTCCTATGTAAATACCAACGAGGTTGAAAACCTCCAGGCTGCGGCCACTTCAGATTACGGCGTTGCCACAAGATTTGCGGCACTTTTATCGACAGGAGATCTTGACTGCGTTGTTTATGATTCGATCATATTTAACAACAAAGCCGTAAACGGAGTCTTTTTCGATCTGACCACAGTCCTTCCCTCTGAAGATATCGAAAAGTTTAAAGACCGGTTCTATTACGTCGATAACGCAGTTCTTAAAAAGATAGCCGAAGACATCTCGTTTGAAGATGCTTACAATGTTTCCCGGGGGACCTACGAAGAACAGCTTGAGGATCTTAAATTCCACACAGATCCTTCGGCCATGGAAGATCCGGTTCCCGTCGGGATAATCGTAGAGGATTCTCCTTTGATCAAGGGGACCGATTCATACTTTGAGCTGATCCCGGTTTTTGCGATCCCGCAAAACACTTCAAGGCTTGATACTGCGATATCGTTTTTGCATTTTCTTTATGATGAGACGGTTGATGCATCTAAATACAGGCTCTATTGATTCTTATATAAAGACACAAAAAGCGGCCCCTTGGGACCGCTTTTAATTTACTTTTTTATAACTGTGCAGTTACGAATATGTCATAAATCGCTTTTATCGCCGTTTCAAAATCTGCGTTTTCAACGCCGATGATGATATTGAGCTCGGATGATCCCTGGTCGATCATCTTTACGTTTACGTTCGCATGTGCAAGTGCCGAGAAGATCCTTCCGGCCGTACCTCTTGTAGCCTTCATTCCTCTTCCCACTACCGCGATGAGAGCAAGATCCGCTTCGATCTCAATACTGTCCGGAGAGGCCAGGCGATGAATCGAGGAAACGACCTTTTGCTCCTTGTCCATGAACTCATCCTGGTGAACAAAGACCGTGAGTGTATCTATTCCCGAAGGAACATGCTCGAACGAGATGCCTTCATCTTCAAACGCCTGAAGAACTCTTCTTCCGAATCCGATCTCGGAATTCATCTTGGCTTTATCTATATTAACCGAACAGAAACCTTTCTTTCCGGCAATACCCGTTATCGTGTATTTTGACTTCTGACACGTACTTTCAACGATCCACGTTCCTGGATCTTCTGGCGAGTTGGTATTTTTTATGTTTATCGGAATCCCTTCTTTCCTTACGGGGAAGATCGCATCCTCATGAAGGACAGAAGCGCCCATGTAGGAAAGCTCTCGAAGTTCTCTGTAGGTTATCGTCTCAATGCCTTCAGGCTTATCTATGATCCTGGGATCCGCGATTAGAAAGCCCGAAACATCCGTCCAGTTTTCATAAACCTCTGCCTTGACGGCTCTTGCAACGATCGAACCCGTTATATCGGAACCGCCGCGTGAAAAGGTCTTTACCCTGCCGTCAGAGTATGCTCCGTAGAATCCGGGGATGACTGCTTTTTTATGTGCTGAAAGCACCTTTGAAAGCTTTTTGTTCGTATGCTCCGGATCAAATTCGCCGTCATCGTAAAAAAGGATCACATCGGCAGCATCTATAAAATCATAGCCAAGATAAGCTGCCATGACTCTGCCGTTTAAGTATTCTCCTCTTGAAGCAGCATAGTCTGAACCTGCTTTTTCCTTAAAATTCTTTTCTATGGTCTTAAACTCATCCTCTAATGAAAGCTTAAGTCCCAGACCGTTTATTATTTCATCATAACGCTCTTTTATGTCGCTTAAGGCTTTATCGAATTTCTTGCCCTTTTCGGCAAGAGCATAACATCCGTAAAGCATATCCGTGACCTTCGTGTCGTTTGAAAATCTTTTTCCGGGAGCAGAAGGAACAACATAGTTTCTTTCCTTATCCGCACGGATTATGTCTCCGACTTTTTTAAACTGTTCGGCACTTGCAAGCGAGCTTCCGCCGAATTTAACAACCTTGCTCATTTATCTCTCCTAATCCATCAGTCTGATCCTCGAGATGATCCCGAGTTTAGCTGCCTTCTTTTCAAACTCCTCTTCGCTCATGGGTGCTGTCACAAATCCGATCTCACCGGATACATTTGCATCAACTATTGAAACCTGCTCAAAAAAACCAAGGGCCTCTTCATGGAGCGATCCGTCGCAGCGTACAAAGTACTTAAATTCCGCCGTCTTAATATCTTTCATGGCAACTTCTTCTTCATCCCAGAAGCACTTTATAAT
Organism: Lachnospiraceae bacterium; assembly: GCA_024690205.1. Classification (GTDB taxonomy): domain Bacteria; phylum Bacillota; class Clostridia; order Lachnospirales; family Lachnospiraceae; genus JAILLW01. The sequence goes on from JAILCX010000021.1 coordinate 48,288, forward strand.
CTTTCCTACATGTCTTGCGGCATCAACCACATCAGATACAACGGCAGAAGCTGTCGGAAGTTTTCCCGCTCCTCTTCCGTAATACATCGAGTCATCAAGCATATTGCCGTGAACAAAAATGGCATTAAACACACCGTTTACCATAGCCATGGGATGAGTCTTGGGAATAAGGAAGGGAGCGACCATTGCAAAATATTTGCCGTTTTCCTCGCGGCTTATTCCAAGAAGCTTGATGGTTCTTTCCATCTTTGCAGCATATTTAAAATCATCAAGGGTGATCTTTGAGATTCCCTCTGTATATACGTTTTCATATCTCATGGTCTTTTCAGCCATTAAAGAAGAAAGGATAGCTATCTTTCTGCAGGCATCGTGACCTTCTATATCTGCTTCCGGATTACGTTCTGCATAACCCTTATCCTGCGCTTCCTTTAAGACATCTTCAAACGATGCATTTTCCCGTTCCATCTTGGTAAGAATATAGTTTGTGGTACCGTTTAAGATACCCATGATGGAGTCTATCTTTTCCGCGGTCAATGAATAGTTAAGCGGTCTGATGATCGGGATACCGCCTCCGACAGATGCTTCAAAAAGATAGTTACAGGTATTTTCCTTTGCGATCCTGATAAGCTCGGGACCGTGTGCGGCAACAAGCTCCTTATTCGAAGTACATACGCTGATACCCTTTAAAAGAGCCTGCTTGGTAAACTCATACGCAGGCTTAAGTCCTCCCATGGTCTCGCATATGATCTTTATATCCGGATCCTCTATTATAGTATTGAAATCATGGATGACTTTATCTTCATAAGGATCTCCCGGAAAATCCCGAAGGTCCAGAATATATTTGATATTGAGCTCCTCAGCTGCTCTTTTGTTTATCTCTTCCTTATTTTTTTCGATTACCTCAACGACTCCGCTTCCGACGGTGCCGTATCCGAGCACTGCTACCTGTATCATGATCTCCTCCTGAACCGTACCTCATTGCGGTCGATTATCTCATTCCTATAATAAGGAAACTTATCATAAGTTCCGTTTTCTGGCAAGGTGTATCTCACTATTGTCCGTTCTTCTTTTGATAATACGTTCTCTTTCGAAGCAGGGGATCAAGTATCTTTTTTCTGATCCTCAAAGACGAGGGAGTGACTTCCAAAAGTTCATCCGTATCGATGAAGTCGAGAGCCTGCTCGAGGCTTAATATTTTAGGCGGTGTAAGCCTTAATGCTTCATCAGCTGATGATGAACGGGTATTTGTAAGCTGCTTTTTCTTGCAGACATTGATCTCGATATCCTCATCCTTGGCATTCATTCCGACAACCATTCCCGAATATACCTTTTCTCCGGGACCGATAAACAGTATTCCTCTTTCCTGCGCGTTGAAAAGGCCATATGTAATTGCCTCTCCGTTTTCAAATGCGATAAGCGAGCCGCGGCTCCTGTATTGTATATCTCCCTTATAAGGACCGTATCCGTCAAATGAAGTGTTCATAATACCGTTTCCCTTTGTATCTGTCATAAACTCTCCCCTGTATCCTATAAGTCCCCTTGAAGGGATCGAAAACTCAAGTCTCGTGTAATTTCCGGCACCCTGATTCATGCCGCGGAGCTCACCTTTTCTTTGCGAAAGCTTTTCAATGACTGCTCCGGAATACTCATCCGGAACATCTATGTAGCAAAGCTCCATGGGTTCGAGCTTATGTCCTTTTTCATCTTCTTTGAATATGACCTCGGCCTTGCTGACCGCAAACTCATATCCTTCTCTTCTCATATTTTCTATAAGAACAGAAAGGTGGAGTTCTCCTCTTCCCGATACCTTAAATGCCTCTGTTGTATCAGTCTCCTCCACGCGCAATGATACGTCCGTGTTAAGCTCCCTGAAAAGTCTGTCTCTTAAATGACGCGATGTAACATACTTGCCTTCCTGGCCTGCCATAGGCGAATCGTTTACTATAAAGTTCATGGATATCGTGGGCTCTGATATCTTCTGGAAAGGAATGGGTCGTACGTTATCAATCGAGCAGAGCGTATCTCCGATATGAATATCGCTTATACCTGATATTGCAACTATAGATCCTACCGAAGCTTCCTTTACTTCAACCTTGCTAAGTCCGTCAAATTCGTAAAGTTTGCTGACTTTTACCTTACGCTGAGTGTCGGGTTCATGGTGGTTGACGATCACAACTTCCTGATTCACTTTGATCACGCCGTTATCAACCTTTCCGACTCCGATCCTTCCGACATATTCGTTGTAATCTATCGTGCTTATCAAAACCTGGGTTCCGTCATCGGGATCACCCTCCGGAGCAGGTATATAATCTATTATCGTCTCAAACAAAGGTCCCATGTCGGTTCCCGGAACATCCATATCAAGCGATGCTGTCCCGGCTTTTGCGGAAGCGAAGACAAAAGGACAGTCAAGCTGCGCTTCATCCGCTTCAAGATCAAGGAATAGTTCAAGCACTTCGTCTATGACTTCTTTTACTCTGGCCTCAGGACGGTCTATCTTGTTAACACAAACAACAACGGGAAGTTTTAATTCAAGAGCCTTGCGAAGGACAAACTTTGTCTGCGGCATTGCTCCTTCAAAGGCATCAACTACAAGGATAACTCCGTTTACCATCTTAAGAACACGTTCAACCTCTCCGCCGAAATCCGCATGGCCGGGTGTATCAATGATGTTGATCTTTACGCCCTTGTATGTGACTGCGGTATTCTTTGAAAGGATCGTGATCCCGCGTTCACGTTCTATGTCATTTGAATCCATTACACGCTCGGCGACTTCCTGATTTTCGCGGAAGACTCCGCTTTGCTTTAAGAGGCCGTCAACAAGTGTTGTTTTGCCGTGATCTACGTGAGCTATAATGGCAACGTTTCTTATATCATCTCTTTTTATCTTCATTGTTTTTTATCTCCGAAAAAACCGACTGTCCCCAAACAAACCTTTGGTAGTATAGCACTTTGTAACCTTGAGAATCAAGCATGTACTGTGGTAAAATGAAACTCATGAAAAATGCTTACATCATCATTCCGGCATTGGATCCGGAAGAAAAACTTATACCTTATATAAAAGAACTGATCTCAGCGGGCTTTGGTGATATCCTGATAGTTGATGACGGATCTTCCCCCGATCACAAATATGTTTTTGACGATATAAAGCAAATGAACGAGTGTACCGTTATCACTCACAGCCGTAATCTCGGCAAGGGAAGGGCATTAAAAAATGCTTTCGATCATTTCCTTAAATTACCTACGGTAAGTGAATTTGAAGGTGTCATCTGCGTTGACTGCGACGGTCAGCATTCGGTTGCCGATGTCTGTAAGATATATGACGAGCTATGTACCGGAAGGGAAGAGCTGATACTCGGGTCACGTGATTTTTCACTGGGTAATACTCCCAAAAAGAGCATGGCAGGAAACAAAACTGTAAGGCTTCTTTTTAAACTGCTTTGCCGTCTTTCACTTAATGACACCCAGACAGGACTTCGCGGAATACCGACTTCCATCCTCCCGGAGTTTAAAAATCTTTCGGGTGACAGATATGAGTATGAGATGAATATGCTCATCCTTTCGGCCAATAAGCATATACCGGTTATTGAGATACCGATAGAGACCATCTATATAAATGACAATAAGGGATCACATTACAGACCGTTTGCTGACTCGGTCCGTATAGCCGCTCTTATTTTCAAAGCATTGTTCAGGCGTTAAAAACATCTTGACAATGATACGGATATGATTGTATATTGATAAAGCGGTCTTTTAAGAGCGCACGAATGGGATCTTAGCTCAGCTGGGAGAGCATCTGCCTTACAAGCAGAGGGTCATAGGTTCGAGCCCTATAGGTCCCATTTTCCGCGGTGAATACGTTCAAGTTTGTAATTTCTTGACGCGGAAAATGTGACATTCGTTGCAAAGAGCGCCTTGCGCTCGCGCAGTTGTCGCTTCGCGACCAACAGTTTAATATGGCGAGATGGCTCAACTGGCTAGAGCGTCCGGTTCATACCCGGGAGGTTGAGAGTTCAAGTCTCTCTCTCGCTACTGCTAAAGCCCCGATAAACTCGGGGTTTTAGCATTTTCGTGGACGATTCGCGGAACGCTTGAATTAAAAAAGCTTCTCAATTACGAGAAGCTTTCTTGTGTTTTTTATAGTTGGGTATTGGCAAGTTGCTGATGAAATAATTAACACAATCCCCGGAGCCCATCTTTCTTTGGTTATTTGCTCTTATTTATACTATAATAGGGCTGATATGTATTACCTTTTAACAATATTGCTAATTCCATATTATGAGGCAATATTCAGGATATCCACGACCAGGGACTTCGGTATAAAGGTCATGATCCTTTCTGCTTTGGTAAGTGCAGGATACGGTTGCATATTCTCTTTGCTGATGCGCCTTACAAAAAACCCGAAGATCAACAAAGGAACAACGGGGACGGTTCTTTTTGTACTTCCCATTATCTACCTTGTCGAGTTTTTCGTATACCGCTCATTTAAGGTCTTTTACGATCCCAACACGATAATTAACGGGGCAGGAGGTGTGGCAGCCGGCTTTAAAGCAGATGCAGCAAGGCTCATCTTCTGTTTTGACGGCCTTACCAGAATATTCCTTTTCCTTTTGCCTTTCCTTATGTATGTCCTTTTCATAAAAAGAAAAGACTCAGCTCCGCGCCATAGGATAAAACAGTTTTTGGGGCTAATTGCAGGTGCCGTCATCCTGATCGGTTCAACCAATCTTTTCATTTCAAGGGATGAGGGCCTTTTTTCAATGTGTGATTCGGAATACAACTATCAAAACGTTGTGGAATCACTGGGACTTTCAACCGGTTTAAGACTTGATGTTCAAAGAAAGATAAAGGGTAAAGAAGAAGGATTTGTTTTTGAGTTTACAGATGTATCTTTATCGGGAAGTGCGTTAAAACCGGACAGAATCGGTCTCCCTTCATATGAAGCAACCGGATCTTATCATCCTTCTTTAAAAGAAGATATAACACCTGTCAAAAAAGCCGGGCTTTTACCGGTATCGGAACTTTTGCCCGAACCTGAACCCGTGGTAAAACCCGAGATTCCCGAATATACCACGATTGCAGAGGTAAATCCCGAAGAAGAACCGGAACCTATAGAGCCCGTTGAACCGCCGATGGGAGAATGGGCCGAATATTACGGAGTCAACACGCTTGATATAGACTTTAACGCACTAGCCGAAAGCACATCTGGCACAATGCACGATCTTGATATTTATGTATCGTCGATAAAACCAAGCTCCAAGAATAAATACACGAGCCTTTTTAAAGGCAAGAACCTTATCTTCTTTTCGGCAGAGGCTTTCTCGGGCGATATAATCGACCCCGAGCTTACACCCACTCTTTACCGCCTGTCCACCAAAGGAATTCAGATACCCGATTATTACCAGCCTGCGATCGCAGGTACCACAGGCGGCGAATATGCGAATCTTTTCGGCATGATACCGAGTCTTGGCGGCAAATCAATGAAATCCATCACGGACCATAACACCTGGATCACCATAGGAAACAGGCTGAACGATGAAGGATATTACGGCAAAGCTTATCACAATAACGACGGAAGTGTTTACGGAAGAAACAATACACATAATAAGCTCGGATATTCCGACGGCTTTATGGCAGTCGGAAGCGGAATGGAAGAATTCCTGACGAGCACAGGCTTTCCTCAAAGTGACCTTGAGATGATGGAGGGTACTTTACCCACATACATCGATAAGCAGCCCTTTAATGTATACTACATGACCGTATCAGGCCACGGGCAGTACGGCAGAAACAAAAACCGAATGTCGGCAAAGAACTATGAGCGTGTCGAAAACCTTGAATATTCCGAGATAGTCAAATGCTATATCGCAAATAATCTTGAACTTGAGGATGCTCTCACCTACACAGTTAACGAACTTGAAAAAGCAGGGATCGCCGATGATACCGTTATAGTTCTCGGTGCGGATCACTTCCCTTACAGCCTTGATTATAATGCGTCACTTGGCAATATGCCTGCTCTTTCAGAACTTTACGGATATAACGTTACAAACTACATCCAAAGGGATCATAACAGGCTGATCATCTGGAGCGGGTGCCTCGAAAAGGAGGATCCCATAATCGTGAATGATCCTGTTTTTTCCCTTGATATACTTCCTACGCTTTGTAATCTTTTCGGTGTGGATTTTGATTCAAGACTACTTCCCGGAAGGGATATCTTCTCTGACAGAGAAGCTCTCATATTTACGGGCGGATATGACTGGAAGACTTCACTTGGAACTTATATAGCAAAAAAGAACGAATTCACACCCACCGACCCCGATGCTGATATCCCCGAAGATTATGTTGAGAGGATAAAAGCCGAGGTTCGAAACAGAATGAACTACTCAAAAAGCGTTCTCTCCTGCGGGTATTTTGATCACGTATTCGGGCCGGCAAACTGATCACTCTTTACGTACAAAGAGCAATCCGAACGTTCCCGGTCCGCAGTTAACGGCTATAGCGGGTGAAGCTTTCTGGAAGCAGATCTCATCAAACTTCATCCTGCCCTCTATCATCGTCTTTATCTTTTCTATATCACTGTGTGAAAGCCCGACATAAGTTACAAAAAGCAGGCTGTTATCTATTTCGGACGGATTCCTAAGCGTTGAATTGATGTATCTTTTCCATGCTCTTTCCCTCGAACCGAAATATACCTTGCCGACACCTATCCTGCCTTTTTTAAGTGCAAGTACCGGACGTATCATGAACGCCCTTGTTATTCCCGCTATCCTTGAACTTACCTGACCTGCTCTTGACAAATACTCAAGACCATCCACTATAAATCCAGTATTCACCCTTTTTTTAACACTATTAAGCGCTTTAGCAATCTCCTCGGGGCCTGCACCTTCCTGTGCCATTTTATAAGCTGTCAGCGCCATAAGTCCCTGTCCGCTTGAAAGATGCCCCGAATCCACAACGGTAACATTATCAAATGCCTTTGCCGCCTCTTTGGCGAAATAATAACCGCTGTGTGCAACTTTACTTGAAATAGAGATGTGAACCACATTATTTGCCCTGTTAAGCGCATAAGCAAAGAAATTCTCGTGTTCTTCGACATCCGGAGCCTTTGTTTTGACCTTTGCTTTTTCATCCTTCATGTAGGCAAGCAGACCGTTTTGTTCGATCTCTTTTCCGTCTCTAAAAAGGCCGTCCTCGGTCTCTACCATATGAGGGAGTATCAGTATTCCGTTTTTCCGGGCAAGTGAAGCAGGCAGATCGGCGACGCTTTCCGTGGTGATCATGACCATTTCTTTCTTTTCAAGATCCCTGATCCATAACATACTCTCTTCAAGTATCTCTTCGCCCGAACCTGTTAGAACGATCATATCACGCGGCAGGTTCTTTCTTAATTCATTCTCGAGTCTGTCTCCGGTTATGGGTTTTTCAAGATATCCGTCAAAACCTTCTTTGGCGAACATTGCCGCAATATCCGAACCGGCGCTTGCGGTAAGCGCAATGATCTTTGAATCCTTATTAAGTCCTCCGACCTGCTCACGGATACGGTGAAGACATTCCACACCGTCCATTTTGGGCATAAGGTGATCCATGAAAATGACCTGATACTTTTTCTCGAGCGTCTTTTTCAAAGCTTCTTTTCCGCCGGTTGCCGTATCGATCTTTACTTTTGTATCACGAAGGAGTTTTTCGGCAACCAGCAGATTTTCGACCGTATCATCGACTATGAGAATCTCAGCCGAGGGAGCTTCGAATGACTGATGGTACTCATATGCGGATATGTTCCTTCTGCGCTCCTCAAGATTGGTATCGCGAAGATGACTGTCATCAACGATATGCTGGGGTATCTCAATGATGAATGAACTTCCCTTTGTATAGATACTGTTAACAGTGATGGTTCCTCCCATCAGGTCAACCAGTTGCTTTACTATCGAAAGACCAAGTCCTGTTCCTTCAATATACTTGTTCTTTTCCTCATCAACTCTCTTAAATGCATTGAAAAGATAGGGAAGGTTCTCTTTTTTGATGCCTATACCCGTATCACTTACGGTATAGATGATAAGGGCATCCTCATTTTCCCTTCGCTTGGCCTGGATCGAGAGCGTGACCGATCCTTCATTTGTATATTTTATCGCGTTATTAAGGACGTTTATAAGGATCTGCTTGATCCTGACCTCATCACCCATGAGCACGGAAGGAAGGTCATCTGCCAGATCCACTCTGAAATCAAGTCCCTTATCTTTTGCTCTCATCCACAGCATTCCGACAATATCGGAAAGCATGTCCCCGGTATTGTATGAATTTACGGTAAGCTTCATCTGTCCGGATTCGATCTTTGACATATCAAGTATGTCATTTATAAGGTGTAAAAGCATACGGCTTGCCGACTGGATATTTACCGCATTTTCATTCACTTCCTCGGAAAGATTCTCTCTTAGATTCATTTCATTAAGGCCGATTATCGTGTTTATCGGTGTCCTTATCTCATGGCTCATATTGGAGAAAAATCTGTTCTGTGCTTCATTGAGCTCCTCGATCTTTTTTTCTCTTTCCTCGGAGCGCAGACTCTCATCCTTATAGGCTCTTATTACGAATTCGACCATCAAGGTGATCATTCCGCCTATGATAAGAACTGACAAAAATGAATCCGCATAGACCATGTCATAGGTATGACGTGTCACAAGTTCAGGCTTAAGATATGAAAGAGCATAGCAGCCGGCCGCAACCAGTGCATTACATACAAGGAAAAACCATTTGACGGCCCCGTTCATCATCATGCTTATTAAAAGCATGCAAAGAATGAACCAGCACGGAGATCCTCCGTATACTCCTCCGCCGGTAAAAAATGTTATCGGAAGCAGTATAAAGACTATAAGAAAAACACTTATCACTATTCCTGCCGGAACTTTTTTATATCTGAAAGAGAAAAATGCAATGATACCGAAAACCACGAAGAATCCGCCAAGAATGAGGAGATCTTCTTTGCTCTCACCGACAAAAAGACCCATGATAAACACGATGAGTAAAGTAACAAGACCTATGGCTGAAACAAGGGCATATTGTCTGTCCTGAATCCTTCGCTCTTTGTCCCTTATATATTTAAAAAACTTCGTTATCATTAAAGAATTCCCCCTGCCGGCAGAGATTTAATCCGGCATAAACTCCATTATCTCGTTATCTTCGCCTTTATCTTTATCTGAAATATCAATGACCTTAAGTATCATGCCCGAAAGCTTCTCGTATTCATCCATGACCTTTTGGTGATTTTCGGTTATGTACTTTACATCATTTTCCTTAGCAGCATCTTCAAGTGCCTTTGCTTTTTCAGAAAGAGAATTTGCACCTATGAGTCTTGATGTGCTTTTAAGCGCATGGACAATGACTGCGTAGTTTTTAAGGTCACCTGAGTCTTTGAACATTCCGGATTCTTCACTTTTCTGCTTAAATCCGTTTGCGAAATTAATAAGGAGTGTCTTGTACAATTCCGGATCATCCTGGCTATAGTGAAGTCCCTTTTCCTGATCTATCAGCGATCTTTCAAAAGATCCCAGGGGGCCTGATGCTTTTCCTTCCAAAACCTCCATATTACCGACCGGTCTTTTTATGTACTTACCTGCCGTTTTGGTTTTTTCCGTCCCAGCTTCTATCGGAACCATTCTTACCATTTCTTTTGGCAGAACAGCCTTTAATACTCTTTCAAGCTCGACTCTCTCAACAGGCTTGCTTACAAATCCGTCAAACCCCTCTCTCATAAACATCTCACGGGCCGAGCTTACCGCGTTTGCAGTAAGCGCAACAACGGGAACGTCTCTGCGGCACTTACCTGCATTTATCCTTATATTCTTCATGGTCTCTACTCCGTCCATACCGGGCATCATATGATCCATAAAGACGATATCGTATTCATTTTCGGTACAGAGTTTAAGAGCATCAGGGCCTGAAAGCGCAGTCGTAACCTCCATGCCGTAACGTCTGAATATTCCCAGGGCAACATTTAAGTTCATTGGCTCATCATCAACAACCAGTGCCCTTACGCCTTCGCAAAGCATCTTTTCGGCGCTGTGGCGGACACTGTTGATATCCATGTTAAGAACACTGACAACAGGGAAGCAGTAAAACGGCTTGCCCATAACAAGAACATTTGAACCGTCCGGCGGAACAAACTCATCGTTTGCCACGACAATGACAAGTGTCTCTTTTGCAAGCTCTTCCATAAACGGAATATCAGATTCGTATTCTTCTTCACCGACAAAAAGATGTGTCAGCTTCATATTGTCTCTAAGCTTCTTTAAGTTTTCAACCGTCTCAACCTTGTGCATCTGCACCTTAAGGCCTGAAACGATATCCTTAAGCATCGCATTGTAGAACTCACGTACATTCGGATTGGGGAATTTCTCGAAATGAAGGAATGCTCCGAGGCTCAGTCTTTCCCTGTTTGCAACGGACATGCACTCCGCCGGCGATATAACCTGCTGTGGAAGAGAAACCCTTACTTTGGTTCCTTCGTTGGGTTTTGATTCTATCGTCATGAATCCTCCAAGGGACGAAACAAATCCCGACACGATCGGCATACCAAGACCCAGTCCGTTACTTGATCTTGTTCGGCTGGAGTTAGCCTGATAGAACCTTTCGGTTATACGCTCAAGCTGTATCTCATCCATTCCTATACCCGTATCGACAACTTCGATACACAGATTTATTCCGTATTTTTCGGTTCTGGGGAAAATATGGACATATACACCGCCTTCTTTGGTGTACTTAAGACCGTTGGTGATAAGATGCCAAAGGATCTTTTTGAGCTTGCTGACATCGGTACGCATAACGGAAGGAAGTTCCGGCGAAACATCTATAACAAGTTCAAGATCAGCGGGCTTGGTGGGTTTTATCTGAGTGACAAGATCGTTAAGGACCGAAGATAGCATATAGTCTTCGATATTGACCGCAAGCTTTCCCATGTCGATCTCAGAATAATCAAGGATATCGCTTATCTGCTCGGAAACGCGTCTTCCTGCTTCTTCAACAAGCATAAGGTCATCTTTGAATTCATCGTCAATGTCCTTTTCAAGACACACTCCGGTTATACCCATTACCGCATTTATGGGAGTCCTTATCTCATGCGAAACATTGGCCAGAAAATCTCCCGCACTTTGATTGACACTTTCAAGTTCTGAGACTTTCTTTTCAAATTCATCCCTCATCCTTAAGATCGCACTAAAAAGTCTGTCAGCTATGTAGTAGGCTATGATAACGATTATAAAATGCCATGCCGTACGGGCGGTCCTTGATACCCCCATGGTAAGTCCGACGGTATTATGCACCAGGACAAGGTGAAAGATCATTCCGAAATAACCTGTGATAAGGCATAACACGCTCAATATCTTTTCCTGTGTCATGGTAAAAAGAAAAAGCATTAAAACAACAACGGGCGTTGCATCATAGAGCTGGTCGATAAGAACGCTGTAATAAAACAGTTCAAGCAGAAGAATCGCTGTATAGATATAGATCCTAACATTTTCCTGGGGACGGTGGGTTATGTGCATGACCAGTGTGACCGGTATCGCCACAAGAAACACCGGGATCGTCCATTTTTCCCATCCCAGAAGTATGTTAAGTACTATTATTACCGACGAAAAGATCGCTATGGTGACGACCATGGCAAGGTGGGCTATATTGCGGATATCATCATTATACTTTTCTGCCATGATCACTGCTCCTTCATTCCGTATTCAGCATCTTCATCGATCATCGAAAGCATGATCGATGCAAACTTCGGATCAAACTGGGTTCCGAGACCCTTTTCGATCTCTTCCCTGACAGCCTTTTGAGGCAGTATATCACGGTAGCTTCTACGGCTCGACATGGCATCATAAGCATCGGCTACGGCTATAATACGGGCTTCTTCCGGGATTCCATTTCCGTTTATGCCTTCAGGATAACCGCCGCCTCCGAAGCGCTCGTGGTGATACTTGGCTCCGACCGCAAGCTTTGGCAGTTCGCTGATATTTTCAAGGATCTTTGCTCCCATAACGGGATGCTTTTTGATCTGGGCAAATTCTTCTTCATTGAGTTTGCCGGGCTTATTTATTACGGCATCGGGAACACCGATCTTTCCTATGTCATGCAAAAGAGCGATCATGTATATCTCTTCCGCCTTTGCCTTTGAGTAGCCTGCTCTTTCGGCTATCATCCTCGAATACTCTGCAACTCGTCCGGAATGACCGTTTGTGTAAGTATCCTTTGCATCTATAGCCTCTGCAAGCGTCCTTATGACATGCAGTGATAATGCTTCATTTTCTTTGGTCTTTACTTCTACCTCCGATTCAAGATTTCTCTGAAGTCTCCTAAGTTCAAGTATATGCTGTACCCTCAGCATTAAAACCTCTGGGATAAAGGGCTTTTTGATAAAGTCCATCGCCCCTTCACGAAGGCACTTTGCTTCGATTTCTTCATTGTCATTAGCCGTAAGATAAATGACCGGAATATCCTCTGTCATGAGGATCCTTTCCTTCTCACGAAGGAGTCGGAATGTTTCAAATCCGTCCATGTCCGGCATCAAAATATCAAGAAGGATAAGATCCGGGCGGTTCTCACTTATAAAATCTATGAGCGCATGCCCCGACTCAAGGACCGTAACCTTTATATTATGCTGTGTTAGTATATGCTCTGCTATTATTCTGTTTGAATTGTCATCATCAACGATAACGACCCACGGCATTTCGTTCTTTTCGGGCTTTATTACAATATCACCCTTTCTTTCACCGCTTTCTTCCTCATCGTGTTCGACAGCCTCTGACTGGCAAAGGATATTTGCTTCATCTCCAAGGGCAGAGTTGTTCCATTCTACGATTATTCGTTTTGTAACACCTTCTATGTACTGGGCTTTTACTTCGGGAAGCAAGAGGAAGAACTTGTTAAAGCCGATCTGCATCATGATATCGCTCTTTCTGAGGGAGCGGTTTAACATATCACCGAAGCTCCTGATCAGCATCTTTGCATAGTCATCATCGACTTCCTTAACCGGCTCTACGGTAAAGAGCACTTTGAATGCGTCTCCGTGATAACTTTGAATATATCTGACCATGAAGCGGTAGATGCTGCTGAATGCATCATGCCCGAGCCAGAGCGCATAGTTTGACTTGCTCCTTTCCTCAAGCATCATGCTTATCTTCTGGATATCTCCGAATTCGGCGTTTTTGACACTTTCTACTTCATTGACTTCGCCGTAGATGTCGTAGTTATGCTTGCCGTTACGCTTTACGTTGTACAGAGCTTCATCTGCTTTTTTAAACTCTTCTTCAAATCTGGCTCCTTTCTCCCTGACGAACACAGCCCCTATCGAAACGCCCAGTGGAAGATTAAAATCATCCCCGAGGATCTCCTTTGCAAGAGCATCAACTCCCTCGTTAAGACGGCTGCACAATCCTGCTATCGAAGCCGGAGAATCGGAATCGGAAATATAGGCCATGAACTCGTCTCCGCCTATTCTTCCGACCATATCCTCCTGGCGCATATTCTTTTGGAGCATTTCTGAAAAAGCAACTAGAACACGGTCACCTGATTCATGACCGTATATGTCATTGACCTGTTTAAAGAAATCAAGATCTATGATCAGCAAGGCTCCCGTCCTTTGAGGGAGCTCATTTGCTATAAGCCTGTGGATCGTTACCTTGTTATAAAGGTCCGTCAGCTGGTCGACCGAAGCTTCCTCCGTAAGCTGCTGGATCTTTTCCTCATTTCCGAGTATCTTTTCAACTCGTTTTACAAGTGCATCCGGATCAAAAGGCTTTCTGATAAAATCCGCTGCACCGGCATCAAGGCTCCTGCTTTCCGTTTCGGTGCTCTCATCAGCGGTAAGAAAGACTACCGGGATAGCTGGGATTCCCAGTTCCTCCTCCTTGGCCCTTAGCTTTTTAAAGGTCTCGTGTCCGTCCATTTCCGGCATCAGGATATCAAGAAGAATAAGATCGGGGACATTGCCCTCACCGATATACTCAATAAGCTTTCTGCCGGATTTCAAAGCGGTAACCCGCATGTTGTTTCTGCTTAAGATACTTCCTGCAACCTGCAGATTTGATGTGTCATCATCAACAACGATGATCCATTTAGCCATTTTGTTCCCCCATCACAATAATTTAAATGACGTTAAGCCCCTTACGGATGAGCTTAAATGTTACCGATTCAAGTTCAACTCCGCCAAGTGCAAAGTATATCCTCATAACATTGGGTTTGTTGAGGAAATCGTTGATTATGGTCTCCGAAACTTCCTTCCCGTCACCTCTCATGTTAAGCGAAAGGATGGGTAGTGTCGCAACATATAAAACCGCAGGGAGCTGAGCGAGCTCGTTTCCAGGAAGTCCGCGTCCTTTCATCGTGACCTCGTATTTTCCAAGGTCGTTCAATTCGACGCCGAAATAATAATTTCCGCCCTTCTTGATCTCTATGTTACGAAGGTCTATCGTTCCTTCTCCGTCAATCTTTATGTATTCGATATCGGTTGCCTCATCTTCAAAGCCTTCTTCCGCACCGATTATCTCAACCTCAGGTTCTTCACCTGCCACACGCAGGAATGCGGGAGTATCAAGAAGGAATGAGCAGACGTTCTTAGCAGTACGCTGCAATTCTCCGATCGTGAGCGTTCCTTTTTCAAGTGATTCCAAAGCATTGTCACCGACATCTTCAATAGCCCCGGGAACGCAGCAGTAAAGATCGTTCTGCGCTCTTACCATTGCGGCAAAGTTCGTCTTGTCACAAGGCGTATCTTCATCGGAGATTCTCGCCCACCAGTCGGTCATAACGATCCCCTTAAAGCCCCACTGGCCTCTTAAGATCGTGGTGTTAAGATCATAACAGCCCGAAGTCCAAACACCGTTTATCTGGCAGTACGTCGTCATCACGGCATCTGCCTTTGCTTCTTTAACGGCCTTTTCAAAGCCCTTTAAATATATCTCTCTTAAAGCTCTTTCGGATACTCTCTGGTCAAGCTCCTGTCTGCCGGTTTCCTGATTGTTGCAGGCAAAGTGCTTAATAGATCCCGTCACACCGACGCTCTTTAAGCCGCGTATCTGGCATGCTCCCATTGCTCCCGTAAGATAAGGATCTTCACTGAAATACTCAAAGTTCCTTCCGTTAAGAGGATGGCGGTGTATGTTCATTCCTGGTCCGAGTAATATATCAACTCTGTTCTTTATCATCTCTACGCCGAGTACTTTATAAAGCTCCTCAACCAAAGATGTATTAAACGTGCAGGCCATGAGTGTTCCGTTGGGAAGTGAAAAAGCTTTCATTCCGCTGTCAAGTCTCATTCCCGAAGGGCCGTCATCCATGCATCCAACGGGAACGCCCTTTTGACGGATCGCAGGTGATATTCCTCCGAATGCTGCTGCCGTACCGGGAGTTACCTGCTTCGAGCTCATGCCCTCACCGCGGATAAACGTGCAAAGTTCTTCTTTGTCAAACTGTGCGATAAAATCATCCATTTGGACTTTTTTATCTCTGACATCCTTAAGAACATAGCCCTTGTCTCCCGTAAAAGGAATATCCTTCGGAAGGCGGGCAGCTCTTCTTTGCTTTTGTGTATCTTTTCTTAAAGGAACATCTTCGTACGCGATTCTGACACTCGTGTCAGAATTATCATCTTTGGATGAGACCATCCTCTTAAAGGCCGTAACCGGTCCCATCGCATTTTCAAGCTGTTCAACCAGAATATCATTATCAAGGTCAAACGATCCCGCCAACACGGCATCTCTCACGTTTTTACCCGCATAGACTTCATACGTGCCTTTTTCAAGGACCCAGCCTGTCTGAAGGCCACACTTACCGGTTTCATCAAATGATGCAAATGCTTCAAACGGTATATCAAAAGAGACCGTCGCGCTCTCACCGGGCTTTAATTCAGATGTCTTTTCAAAAGCACAAAGAACTCTTGATGCTTTTCCCAAAAGTCCGTTCGGAGCCTTCATATAAACCTGAACTACTTCCTTGCCGGAGCGGTTTCCGGTGTTTTTTACAACACTCTTTAACAAAACGCTCTTATCCTTTGGCACGGGCTTTTCGTTTGTGATCTCAAAAGAAGTATATGAAAGACCGTATCCGAAAGGATAAACCACCTTATCCTTTGCAAATGTCTCAAAATATCTGTATCCGACGAAGATATCTTCTTCATAGGTTGCGATCTTGGGATCTCCGAAGTTTTTATCAGAAGGATAATCCTCGATCTTTTTTGCCACGGTATCCGAGAGTCTTCCCGAAGGATTTACCGTTCCCGTGATAACGTCAACGGTTCCCAGTCCTCCGATCATGCCTCCCTGCCATGCATAGAGAACCGCATCGGGCTTGTACTCATCAACAAAGGACATATCTATGACATTTCCGACGTTCAAAACAACCGTAACTTTATCAAATGCTGCCCTTACTTTTTTGAGCATGTTCTTTTCCTCTTCGGAAAGCAGATATGCTCCGGGCTCGTATTTATTGTCTATGTCTTCTCCTGCGGTCCTTGCGATGACTATGATCGCATACTCGGCATTTTCCGAAGCATCCTTTACAGTCTCATCCGAAAGAGGCATTTCTTTCTGGCTCCAGGGCTCGTTGGCCCAGCCCACGCCTTCTTCTATGGGGTTTTTAACCTCCCACTGTCTGTAGGCCTCTACCAGCTTTTCGTATACTGAAAGCTTGCCTTCATTTTGTGCTTCATAAAGAGCGTCAAGTATACCCGTAACTTTGTTTACATTGACCATTCCACCGGAACCGGTGCCTGATTTGTAATAGTGAAGCTGCATCCTGCCAAAAACGGCAACCCTGCCGCCGCGTTTTACGGGCAGCGCATCGTTTTCATTCCTTAAAAGGACCTGACCTTCAGCCACGGTTGCTCTTGCAAGTGCAGTGTACTTTTGATAATCCAGAACGTACTTCATGTAATCCCCATCCCCTGTTTTTATAGTTTTATAGTTTTTTAGTATCCTCTTACTCCTTCAAGCGACTCGTCGTTATCTATCCAGTCCTGTACGAGGATCATTCTGTACTCGTCCTTTGTGTCGCGAACAAATACTCTCTTTATTCCCGCGTTAATGATCTGTCTTTTGCACATCGAGCAGCTGTTGGAATTTGCTATATACTCGCCGGTTACCGCATCCGTCCCTGCAAGGTACATATCAGCTCCCAGCATCTGTGATCTTGAAGCTGAGATTATGGCATTTGCCTCGGCGTGTACCGAGCGGCAAAGTTCATATCGCTCTCCCCTGGGGATATTGAGTTCGTTGCGGATGCAGGTCCCGATATCCGAGCAATTCTTTCTGCCTCTCGGTGCTCCGACGTAGCCGGTTGATACGACCTCGTCATTATTGACAATCACGGCACCGTATTTTCTTCTTAAACAGGTTCCGCGCTGGGACACAGTCTCAGCAAGGTCAAGGTAATAGTTTATCTTATCTCGTCTTTCGTTCATTTTTAACCTCTTTTTATCTCAGGAAAAGATATATGAAAGCAATGCTTATCACCATTTGAAGAAGTGCAAATCTCATGACTACCTGTCCGTTTGACCATGCGGGCTTAAGATTCTTGCGTACATGGTCATGAAGCGGAGTTCTTAATTCTTTCATGGGATTCCACTTAAAGAGTTTTATGCATGTGATCTTGAAAAGGCCCAAGCCTCCGTCAAGTATCAAAACGATGGCAAACGGAATATAAAGAAACGGGAACCGGCTCTTTAATGCAACAATGCTTATGAACATTCCCATTGCACGGGAACCGGCATCACCCATCAAAAGAATGCTGGGGCCTGCGTTAAACCAAAGATATGCAAGTATAACGATCATGAAATACATGATTACATATACAAACTGCGAATAAGCCTCAACGGTAAGATCGGCTATGTAGAAACTTAACAGTGTAACAACGACCAAAGTGCCCGAAAGACCGTCCACTCCGTCGGCACAGTTTGTTACATTAACGGACGCCCAAACAAGTATCACGCTGAGAACAAAAAACAGCCATACCGGCATGGTAATGGTGAATTCATAGTTTCCGAATCCGAACGTAGTTCCGTTATAATGCACATATGTGAAGGCCAGGGCCAACGCGACAAAAAGATCAAGTATCCCCTTTTTCAGGCGTCCCCACGGCATTTTAGACCTGTCATCAAGGTAGCCTGTTATCATCTCAACTATTACAAGCAGGATGTATATGGAATGCTCTATCGTGACCGGAGCAAAAAGCAGTGCACCCAGTGCAAAGCTCAGAATAAAAATGATACCCGCTCCTTTGGGTTTGCCTTTTGAAAGCTTTCCTTCCACGGCAAATTCCCTTCCCATATCTGCAGGAAGAAGATCTTTAAACACGACCATTCCTCCGAATGTGATGGAAAAAGTAAAGATGATACCCAAAGCCAGCATGACATTCGGATATTGCTTGAAAAGATGATAGATCACTTTTATTCTCCCTTATGTTTATTCAAAGCCCGAGAGCTTCTCTTGCAAGTTTATCGGCCATATCGTTATATTTATCTCCGCTGTGTCCGGTGACTTTTATAAACTTTATGCTGACCGTTTTTCTGGCCTCGTTATAGAAATTAACGTAAGCCCTTGTTCCTTCCTTTTTGGTCTTCCATTCACCCAGGGGCCATTTTGAGATTCCCTCGTAATCGTGAAATATCGTTATCGATGGGATCTTGTAATCGAGGGCATACTGCATGGCCGCGCAGGCTCCCATTATCTCCCCCGCAACATTCCACATGGACTTAAGCTCAGGATCCGAGAATCTGTCCGAGAATTCCTCCACGCTTCCGTCCTTATTTAAAACGACCATTCCGTATGCATATTCTTCGGTTTCCTTGTTGTAACTGCCGTCAACATAGATATGTACCGAATCATCGTTTTCGTCCCTGTCAAGAAAGGATCTTATTTTGATTTCCATAAAGGATATTGTACCATTTTACGCATTTAACGGCAATAAAAATCCCGATCCTCAAGGGATCGGGATTTTGTTATTTGCAAGCCGGATTTTAAAGGTCCGTAAGCTCTTTTACCCATTCGGGAACATCTCCCGTGAACCTGAACATGAATGACTCGCCTTTTCTTGAATATTCATATTCGTTATTAAAGAATGCCATTACCGAGTAACCGTCTCCTTCACTGGATCCTTCCCATACCTTGTAAAGGTTTGAAGGAACGGTGTTCTTAAGAATTTCCTTTATGTCTTCGGGATCTTCTATCGTTTCCGAAACCGAGGGGTCTCCGTAATACTCTCCTCCGTTTTCCCATACTTCGTTGTGATAATTTGTTACGATAACTCTGTCAACATCAGCGGCATCAAATTCCGCCGCAAGATAACTTCCGTCCTTTTTGACAGCATTTATGGTAGCCTTGAAATTTTCATATACGGGAAGCTGATAGGTCAAGCCTCCATTCATCGTAAAATTCAGAACTCCGCACGGGAACTGTCCGTAGCCCAGACTGTAATCAAAAGCTTCCGCATCGTCGAGCCAAAGATCTATGATATCCGAGGGATTCATGCTTACCGGCTCTGAGCCTACTCCGTTTGAATAGGAAACAGCTGCGTTTATCTTGTCCAGTTTATCCTTTTGAGCGACTGATGCAAAGGTATTTTCAAGGAATCCGTCGTTTTTAACAATACGGTTCAAAAGTTCCAAGGATTCGGCATCATCAAGGTCTACCCTTATGGATCTAGTGACTTTGCGACCGCTCTTTAATCTGTAAAGAACGCTTATGTTCGTAGAGTTTATAAGTGTATCATCTTCTAACAGGGCTTTTTCGTTACAGATCCCGGCAAGTCTTGATATTGCTTCGCAATCATTAAGGAACATGTGCTCCTTTTTGTAAGAAGACGAATTGATCCAGCGTATGCCCTGATACATTGACATATCCTCTCCGTCCGGTCCTTCGATCTCATAAAAGTCACTATACATATTGGTATTTGTTTCAACGGCATATGATTCTATATCGCCACTTTTAGGAACATAACGGTCATATCCCGTAAGGTCGAAAAAGTATATGACCAGAACAGCTATCGCAATAAGAGCTCCGAGTCCCGTTGACCTCAAAGACTTAAATGCTGCTCTTATATCAAACGAATATATCGCTTCGATCATAAATCCGGCAAGGATCGCCGTAATGATTGCCGATACGACCATTATCCATTTACTCTGTGCGGATGTCTGGTACGTAATCATGGAAACAACAATCGCAGCTGCGGGGATAAGGATAAGCTTTACTATCGTCCTTATTGACTTAGACCATATTGCCTTATGCATCGCCTCCGCAGGACGCTTAATAAAGCAGACATATGAAAGCACCGTAAGTATTACGGCAGCTACAGCCCACCATATCAAAGAAGGAAGGATCATCGCCATTTCCTTTGCGATATCATTTAACTCTTTGATCTGGTAACTAAAGTCCTGAGTGTATAAAAATGGGGCAAGCAGCTTTCCGTTATCCGCAAAATAGGCATCTGCGCTCTTAAAGAAAAGGTACTTCATCTCCTCAAGCGAACTAACAATAAGATAGGGGCCAAAAGAAACTGCCATAACTCCCCCGAATGCCACAAACATATTTCCGGTAAGACAGATGCATACGATCGTAAGATTGTAATATATCAAAAAAACGATCGTGTTAAGTATAAACGTGATCACGCATTCCTTTGCCGCAAGCGCAGTAAAGTATCCCCATCCCGTGCTTATCGCTACCGAAAGAAGAGTGCATACAAGATACGGAATCAGACATATGATGACGCCCGAAACATACTCGGATGCATACATTTTTTTTGCTTTTACAGGAAGCGACTTAATAAGGTCTACCTTGCTCCTGTTGTTAAGGAAACTGAAAATCCCTATGGCAAAAACCACGCCAAGTGCGCAGAATATCAGCGATTCCCTGTATCCCAGAGCATCACATACCGCTTCCTTCATCTGATAACCAAATATACGTTTTTGAACAGGTGTCTCGGTGGGATACCATGCCAATATCCTGTTAAGGTAAATGATAAGGACAGCCGGATACATTAGAAGCATCGTAAGAATACTGAGTATCCACATCCATATCTTTTGCTTTGAATCTATTCCGTTTTTAGCCGAGAAGGATCTTTTTGATGTCATATCCGGCCACCTCCGTTTCACTTATGAATATCTCTTCCAGTGTAAGGGGAAGAACTTCATAGAATATCGTATCTACGCTTGAAAATCTTGCCATGGCTTCTTCTCGGGTGGTTCTTAACGTGAACGTATAAAGCTGTCCGCGCTTGTTTTCGTTTGCTATCTCCACTCCGTTTAAGGCCTTTTCTTTGTCGGCTTCATCCTTAAATACACACTGTACTTTCTGGATATTGAGTTTCATATCCTCAAGGTCCTTTGAAAGAAGGATGCCTCCCTGATGAAGCAATCCGATGTGATCGCATATATCCTCAAGCTCGCGAAGGTTATGCGAAGCGATCACGGGAGTCAGCTTGCGATCCTCGATCTCTTTTGCAAGCATACTTTTTATTGCCTGTCTCATAACGGTATCGAGTCCGTCAAATGTTTCATCACATAAAAGATATTTTGTTTTTGAACATATGCCGAGCAGCATGGCAAGCTGCTTTTTCATTCCCTTGGAATAAGTGTTGATCTTACGGTCTTTATCAAGTCTAAATGCCTCAATGTATTTGCCATAGGCATCCATGTCGAAGGAATCATACAGCCCGGCGTAATACTCACCCATCGTCTGGGCCGTCGAATTAGGCCAGAAATACGGTTCATCTGAAATGAAAAAGACGTTTTTCTTAACCTCCGGATTGTCGTATATCTCATTACCGTCAATGAGCGCTATTCCGCTTTCCTGCTTGTAAACGCCCGAAAGGATCCTTAAGATAGTACTTTTTCCGGCGCCGTTCGTACCTATAAGGCCGAACACCTCTGCTTCTTTGATATCAAAGGATACATTATCGACTGCTTTGATATCATCAAAGCTTTTGTTTAATTCTTTGATCTCTATCATGTCTTTACCCTGCTATATGGATTCAACCATATCCTTTATCTCTTTTTTTGTGACTCCGTACCCGAGAGCCTCCCTGGTTTCCTCGGCGATCCTCATCAGGCAGTTTTTCTTCCGCTCATCGAGCAATGCTTTGGGATCCTTTATGAATATCCCTCTGCCTTTGACGGAATATGTGTATCCCCGCCGTTCAAGCTCCATGTAAGCTTTTTGAATCGTGTTGGGATTTATCGACAGTTCCATCGCCAGGTTTCTTACGGAAGGCATCTGGGAATCGGCGGTCAGGACACCCTTTAATATAAGCTCGGAAAAGCGCTCAACTATCTGCTCATATATAGGGCGGGCATCCTTGTAATCAATTACGATCATCCGATGTACACCTCCTATTGTGTTATATCTGTACTATTCATGCTAGTACAGTCAGGTCGTGATGTCAACTGTTTTGTGAAATAAATTTTTTTATGTTTCCAAAGAGGTTTTTCCGGTCGTGATCTTTTTTATCCATTTTCCGCTTCTTAACCGGATGATACACCAGAATGTCTTTACGATCTGATCCGATTTCAGGGCAACATAGATCCAGAACGCGCTGACATGAAAGACAAATCCCGCAAGGAGCCCCAACGGGATGGAAAGAACCCACAAAAAGATGTTATCCGCAAGCATAAGTATCTTGGTATCTCCGCCTCCGCGAAGCACACCCTTGGTCATTATGCTGTTGGTTGCCTGAAAGACTATTATAAGGCTTATCGCACTCATCAGTTCAAATGCAATACTGTGCGTTTCGGCACTCACGTTTTTGTATGCGTTTATAACCGGAGATGCAACGAGCATGATAAAAACGGCAGACAATGCCCCGAGAGCAAATCCAAGGCCCAGGAACATCCATCCCTGTTCCATGGTCTTTTCCTTTTGACCCATTCCGAGTGTCTGCCCGGTAACTATTGCTCCCGCCTGACTGACGCCCTGTATCACAACGGTGCTTAACTGCTGGGTTACGGCGGTTATCGCGTTTGCCGCAACAAATGCGGCTCCAAGATGGCCGATGACCATGGCAACCGAGTTATTTCCGAAAGCAAGGATAGCATCACTTATAAGCACCGGAATGCTTATCCTTATGTACTCTCCGATCAAAGAACCCGTCTTCATGAACATGTCTTTGAGACTGAATCCTATCCTCTTATCCTTAAGCAGGAGAAACCCTATGATAAATGTGGTTTCAAACACTCTTGCTATCAGTGTTCCAAGTGCGGCACCCGCGATCTCCATCCTCGGCATTCCGAATTTACCGAAGATGAACGCATAGTTTGCACCCAGGTTCACAAAGAACGCTCCGACCGATACAAGAAG
Organism: Lachnospiraceae bacterium; assembly: GCA_024690205.1. GTDB lineage: Bacteria > Bacillota > Clostridia > Lachnospirales > Lachnospiraceae > JAILLW01. The sequence goes on from JAILCX010000021.1 coordinate 71,606, forward strand.
CGGAAGCTTGACCTGCCCGACGCTTCTTAATGCTATGGTCGTTGTTAAAGATGCCCCAAGAAAAAAATACGTTATCACCGAATACCTGAAGTAGATGCTTCCAAGGGCTATGATCGCACTGTCATCGGTGTACATCCTCATAAGTATGTGAGGCGCAAAAAGCGTGGCTGAGGCAAATACCGCAGCCAAAAAAATCGTAAGCCTTAACATAAGGCAGACTGTCTGTCTTAGCGCCACGGATGCTTCATCCGAACCATCATCCGAGTGTTTCATTCCCCAGAATCTGGACACAAGAACAGAGGCTCCCATTCCGAGCCCCATGCAGAAAATCTGATATATGCTTATAAAGGAATTTGCCAGTGACGTGGCAGAAAGAGCATTTTCACCGAGGCTTCCCACCATTATCGTATCAAGCATGTTTACGCCTATGGTGATAAGACTCTGAAGTGCTATGGGTAAAGCCAGGGTGAATACTTTTTTATAAAATGACGGATCGTTTTTATAAAGCTTCATTAACGTTCATCGCTTATAGATCTGTTTACTCCGATTATAAGCTGAGGACCGTCTTTTTCTTCAACAAGACCGGCTCTCAGAGTAATCTTTACAGGTTCTCCCTTTATCATCAGCCTGTAGTGGATCTTATATACTTTTCCTTTCTTAACGGTTTTAAGGATCTCTTCTTTGGTAAATTTTGTTACAAAAACATCGTAATCATCAGGATGCATTCTTCCTTTACTCTCTTCAATGGCATCCTTAAAGAAATCTATTCCGATCGTTGAGGAACCCATTTCGGAATATTCTTTTGCGGCAGAGTACTGCATATAATTCCCCGTCTCGGGATCGACCGTATAGATTGCTATGAAATCACCCATAAGAGCATAGATCCTTGCATATGTCGCCTGCTCTTCTTTAAGTCTTTCAAGGGTTTCCTGCTGCTTCATCTGGGCATCGATATTATTAACACCCATCATTATATGACCTGCATCTTTTTCCATCCTTACTATCTTAAGGGAGACATATTGGGCCTCTTCGCCGACCATAAGTCTGTACGTAAGGGTAAATGCACCGTTCTGATCCAGATGCTTTATAACGTTTTCTTTGGTAAATGCGCTTACAAATGCAATGGCATCATCCTTATGCAGTCTTGAAAGAGCGTCTTTTCTTGCCGTGGCAAAGAAATCTCTGCCTTTTCTTTCAACGGAAATACTGCCACCTCCCGTGTTTGGAGAGTACTGCGTGAATTCCTCCGTATCAAGATCAACATAATAAAGATCTATATAGTCGGTTGAAAGCGCCTTAGCCACTTCCGTATATGTAATACTCTGCTCGTTCTTCGGTGTTATTCCCAATACCGCAACGGCATAGGCAGTGCGTCCGTTAACCTGGTTTTCCGCCATCTTTCTTAGCATAGCGTTTATGGAAGTTCCGTCTTCCATGACCTCGCTTAAGAATACCCTTTGCCCTACTGTTTCACAACGGTTGATGCCTCCAAGTAATTCCTGTCCCGGGCCGTCTTTAAATCCTGTCATCTCGGTTTTTATTCTATCTTCTGCCTCGGCAAAATAGCTGCTTATGAACTCACGGTAAGATTTGTTACACCTTAGCACACGCATAGCTTCGCCGTCTGATTCGATTATGGCCATGGGCAGGGTGTTAAAATAATGCTTAACGGATTCAGCTTCTTCACTCGAAACGGCACCCAGATCGTAAAGATTTATGGAACTCAATGTCCTGTGGTATTCACTTTCCATGGGATCTTCGAACCCGATATTTGTTTTTTCCTTGTAGCGTTTAAATATTTCTTCCGCGGGAATAGGCTTGCAGAAATGATATCCCTGCATCTTAGTACAACCTATCTCCCCCAAAAATGCAACCTGCTCCGCGGTCTCAACTCCCTCGCATACTGTTTCGGTTCCGAGGCTTACCGCCATTCTCATAAGTTCCGTAAGGATTATCCTTGATTTTGGATTCTTTTCAAACTGACGCATGAAACGCATATCGAATTTGATAAGGTCAAACTTCATCTCCTGCAGTAGATCGAGCGATGAATATCCGCTTCCGAAATCATCCATCCAAACCTTGAATCCCAGCTTCTGGAACCGTTCGACCTGTTCTTTCATGAACTCAAAATTCTCACCGACAACGCTTTCCGTTATTTCTATGGTAATAAGGTCTCTTGATACTCCGGAGGTATCAACTCTGTTTGTTATCTCTTCGACTATATCGCATGCTTCAAAGTCCGTTCTGGAAAGATTGACCGAGATCGGAACAACGGGTATTTTAGCCTTTTTTTGCTTCTTTATCCTTTCAAGGATCACATCAACTATGTGAAGATCGACCTTATAGATCAGCTTCGTATCTTCGAGTATCGGGATGAAATCCGCGGGTGAGAGCATTCCCTTTTCAGGATCTATCCATCTTGCCAGCGCTTCTTCGTCGCAGACCTTTCTGCTCGTGGCACGAACGATCGGCTGATAGAAGGCCGTGATCCAGTTTTCGCTTATCGCACGGTCTATGTTTTCAACGATATACTGCCTGTTCAGCTCCTTTGCGAGCATCTTTTCATCAAAGTAAGTGAAGTTTGAGCCTTTTTCGGTTCTTGCAGCATCGCAGGCAAATTTCGCCCTGTCACATGCAAGGGATGTTTCAACTATCCCCATCGAATCGGGATAGATTCCGGCTCTTACAGGCAGAGTCTTCCCGTCATTTGCGGTCTTCATGTCCCTGAATATGTTCTTGAGTCTTTGCTCAAGGCCTTCAACAGGAGTAAATGTTGCAAAATGGTCCTGCCCGAAGCGGCTGCAGTTATCTTCTCCAAACTGCTTCGTTATAGCCTCTGCAAGCTCCTTGATAAGAAAATCACCTTCCGCAAATCCGTACCTTTTGTTATAGTAGCGAAGCCCGTTCATGTTAATGAAAACAAGCGCCGAAGGAACGTTATTCTCATGCATGTTCTTTCTGCCCGCATCAGCAAGCTTAAAGAAATATGCCATGCTCGGAAGTCCCGTGAGGTAATCGTAGTTCATCTCGCTGAAGAAGCTCTGCTCACGGAATTTTTCTTCAACATCATCTTCAACCTTGCGGGCTGACCTGCTTTCATCTTTAAGTCCGGGATTTTTCTCATAGAAAAGACGCTTGTCTTCATACATCTTTTCATCAGCCCGTCTAAGGGCCATGCGAACGTTTCTGCTGTCTTTTTCAACGGCACCGCCTATTGCGAACATAAGATTGGTGTACTTTTTGCAGGCTGATCTTACCATTTCTATCTTGGAGTCAACTTCCTCCTGCGTGATGTCTGTAAGTATTATCGAAAACTCATCTCCGCCCGCACGGAATATGTCCTGTTCGTCAAATACGCTTCTTAGGGCATTTGCTGCGCTCTTTAAAAGAAGATCACCGGCATTATGACCGTCCGTATCGTTTACGGCCTTTAATCCGTTAAGGTCTGCAAAGATAACGCCGACGGACTTATCACCGCCCGAGCCATGACACAGAGAGTCAACATAGTTATTCATCTCATTTCGGTTCATGACACCGGTCAAAAGATCCTTTGAACTTAAAAGGCGAAGCCTGTCAAGAAGCATGTAATTTCCAAGTTCTGAGCCGACTATGAAAGTCGTTACCTCTAAAGTTTCCTTGATCTTTATCGAGCGGTCTTTATTAAAGTTGAGCACCCACATGTATCCAAGGAGCTGGTTTCTCGATTTTAAGGGGAAAAGAACAATATTCTTTGCGCCGGCAGATGTCAGTGAATCATACCATCTGGGATTTCTTTCCTTCACGACCTCCATATCGTATTCATCTTTGGCTATAAGGCAGCTGCTTCCCGCTATGGTCGCTCCCCAGGATTCCGCTATATCGTAAAACTCGTCGTCTACATACGTTTCCATGGGCAAAAGGCTTGAGCCTTCCTTAAAGTCTTCCCCCACAACCGAGCAGGATCTTTCAAACTCATTCAGAGCCAGGATACAACAGTACTCAGCGTCACACAGTTTTCTTATTCCTGCTATGACGTCCTTCATTGTAGCCTTAAAATCTGTTGTACCGCGGAGTCTTATACATGTATCCAGAACGGAAGAAGCCGTTTCGGAAGAAGTGGTCGAAAGAGTTTCGGAGTCAGCTTCAAGATTGATCTCCATCATATAAAGACAGTAGCTCAGATTACCGTCATCCTCCCACAAAGGGATGAACATCATGTTGAACCATACCGGCATCCTGTCAGGATGAGCATAGGAATGCAGACACTTTTTATCAACAGCCGAGCGGTAACAGTACTCCTCAAAGTTTAAGTCTCTTGTTAGGTACATCGTGTACTCGGAATTCGGCACAAACTTATCAGTAAGCATCTTGGTGCCTGGACCGGGATTCTCGATCGAATCGATATAGGCTTTGTTGCCCGTGACAATACGGAACTTTCCTGGCTTTCCGTCGGGAAGCTTCTCTACCGAAACCACACATGTCATCGCTGACATGCCGTCAACAATTGCTTGAAAATCCATGTTTTATCCCCCGTAAAATGCTTTTCGTGCTTTTTCCGGTATCGCTTCGCGAATGCAGCCGGGCCGTGTCTCAAGTCAAAACTCACTTCCATGCAAGCATGAAGTGAGCTTTGACTTGATCCACTTAAAAAAGCACGATACGGGAGTCGGACCCGCCTCCTCGGCTTGGGAAGCCGATGTACTACCGATGTACTAATCGTGCATAAAAAAATCAGGGTTTCAGGACAAACTGTATACTTCCTTTAGTATTTATCATACAACAATATTATAAAAAGAGAAAGAGGATGCCTCATCAATCCCGCAAGTCCTGGCGTTTAAATTAGCAGCGCCTGTGCCTTATTAAGACAATCCTGCGCTGTAGTATTTTCAAAGTAAACATTACCTTCAAGATAATCGCAATAGTATCGAAGGCCAAGCATGAATCTGTTTCTTAAATATGCCATATTTATAAGTTCCTTTTCATTTCCCGTAAATGTCTTTTTTCTGCTTTCTTCAATACCCTTAATAAATTCAGCTGCCCGATCCGGCATATATTTCTTTTCTTTGTTTTCACAGCAATACCTCATCCCGTCTGCGATATCATTGAATATAGATCCGCGCATCATGGTGTCCAGGTCAATGAATCCGGCTACCCTGCCGTTTGAAAAGATCATATTATCCGGTTTTACATCGGCGTGGATGACACTATCATCCATAAGATGTATATCAAGCATCCGTTCGATGTTTTTGGATATATATGCTTCAATTCCCTTATCGCGCATTGCTTTCGGATCCTTGATCTTCTGATAACCGCTGTAATAATACGAAAGATCATGAAGGTGCGGTATCACGGCTTTTATTTTTCCGCGGGGGATCTTATCCAATATCCTGTGAAGTTTTCCTATGCCCTTTCCCGCTTCAAAAGGTTCAACGTTTTTCTTTGGAACATCACTTTCCAGATATTGGTACATTCGCCAGATATTTCCCTTATCGTCCCTGATAAAATACGAGCCTGCTTCGCATTTTACCCACTCAGGACAGTTCCATTCTCCTTTTTCTTCAGAATTAATCCCTGTGCTGTTTTGTTCTTCTTTTGCGTAAAGACATGCTTTTCTGTATGTCTCATAATTATTCTCAAGATCAGACAGATGTTCATAAAACATTCTTCCGTTCATACGCTGGAGAACATACTTTTTATCAGCCACGACCAAAAAGCTTTTGTTGATATGCCCGGTGCCGATGGCTTTTATTTCTTTTACCGGTGCATGTAAATATTCAATTGTTATCTTCTGTATTTCATTTATCTGTTCGTTCATCCTATCCGTTTTCATGTCTTAGATCTGTTCTCCCCTATGTCTTTATTTTAACAGTTTTTTACAAAAAACATCATTGAGTTTTGGTCATGAAATACGTTACAATTAACATGTTATGTCCGTCCAATAATGCTTAACTCATTGATCGGGGAGAGCCTTTTTATGAAGAAAAACAGGTTCGTTTCATTACGGATCAAAATGATCATATATGTTTTGGCGATCTGTCTGTTGATCGGTATTCTTGCCATCTTTTCGGTAAGAGGTATCGCCATCAGCATAGTTAATAACGAATACAGCAGTAAAGCCGATCAGATCGTTGAGGCTGTTGCCAACACGCTGGATCCCGCCAAGGTGAATGAGCTTACCGATGCTGTTCTTAACATTTATCAGGGCATAGATAATATTGTTCCCAGCACCGAATGGGGATCTGACAAATGGAACGATTATATTGCAAATTATTCTGCCATCGAAGATCTTCCCCTGTTTTCGGAGATCAAAGAACATTTGAGTTTGTACCAGGGCATATTCGAAGTTGACTGTATATATATCACTAAATACAAACCGGAGATAGTAAATGCGATATATATCGTAGATGCGGATCCCGAAGAGCCCTGTCCTCCCGGATGCGTCGATGCTTTTGAGGACGGCCTTTGGCCTGATGAAAACGGTTCTGCCATACCCGCGACCATCTCAAACGAAGACGTTTACGGCTGGCTTGTTTCAGCCGCTTACCCGGTTTTCTATAATGGTCAGGCGATTGCTCATGTATGTGTCGATATCTCAATGAACGATATAAAAGCCAAGGAGCATCGTTACGTTATCATAGCCTCCGTTTCTATGGTACTTATTACTATCCTTCTCCTTATACTTGCTTATTTCTATATCGATAAGAACGTGATAAAACCGGTCAAAGATCTTTCCATAACCGCCGAAAACTACTGTTCCGAAAGCAACGATGTGGAACATCACGCATTCGAAATCCTTAAGATCAACACAAACGATGAGATATCACAGCTCCTTTCTTCCATGAAGAAAATGGAAGCGGACATGAACTCAAATCTAAACACATTGATCAACACAAGGGTTGCTTTAAGAGAATCTCAGGAATTGGCCGAAAAAGATTCACTTACCGGTATCCGTAACAAGACAGCATATGATCATGAGGTGAAAAAGATAGAAAAAGACATTGCCGACGGCTTTAATGAATTCGGTCTTGCCATGGTCGACCTTAATTTCCTCAAAAAGACCAATGATACCTACGGACACGAAAAAGGCAACATTTCCATAAGGCGACTGTGTATGCTCGTATGCGAAGTGTTTGAGCACTCTCCCGTTTTTCGCATAGGCGGTGACGAATTCATCGTGGTCCTTAAGAACCGTGATTATAGAAACGTGGACAACCTTATAGAAGATTTCAATAACCACCTGACAACTTATCAAAATGATGATACACTTCAACCTTGGGAAAAGATTTCCGCTGCCATCGGATATTATAAATTCGACAAGACGGTTGATAAGACTGTAGAAGATGTATTCAAAAAAGCCGACAAAGCTATGTATGATCGGAAAACAGCGATGAAAGCCCAAAGAACAGACTAATATTTGGAAGGAAATAAGGAAAAATATGAAAGAATTCCTTGAACTGATAACAGAAGAGATGCAAAGCGCCTTTGAAAAGGCAGGCTACGACCGTGATCTGGGACGCGTCAGCGTATCAAACCGCCCGGATCTTTGCGAATACCAGTGTAACGGAGCAATGGCAGGCGCAAAAAAATACGGATGCCCGCCTATTGATATTGCAAACAAAGTGGCAGCTTTACTTGATGGATCCGAAACATTCGAAAGTGCCGAGGCAGTAATGCCTGGATTCTTAAATCTAAAGCTTAAGAATACGTTTGTTTCAAAGTACATCCTTGATATGTCAAATTCACCGAAGTTCGGATATGAAGAGCCCGCCAAAAAAAGTACGATCATCGTGGATTACGGCGGACCGAACGTTGCCAAGGCACTCCACGTGGGACATCTTCGTTCTGCAGTCATAGGTGAAGCGGTAAAGAGACTATGCGCTTATGCAGGTTATGAAGCCATCGGCGATATCCACATGGGTGACTGGGGCTTGCAGATGGGTCTTGTCATCACGGAGCTTAAGGAGCGTCATCCCGAACTTCCCTATTTTGATAATGATCACACGGGAGAATATCCCACTGAATCTCCCGTTACGATAGCGGATCTCGGTGTACTCTACCCTCAGGCGTCCGAAAAATCAAAGAACGATCCCGCATATAAGGAAAAGGCCATGGAAGCAACCTTAAAGCTCCAAAACGGCCATCCCGGATACAGAGCACTTTGGAGACATATGATGAATGTGTCCGTAAACAACATGAAGAGCATCTATGATTCGCTTGATGTTCATTTTGAATTGTGGAAAGGTGAATCGGATGTTCAGGATGTCATCCCCGAAATGCTCGGCTACCTTAAAAAGAACGATTACATGCATCTTTCAGAAGGCGCCTGGGTAATAGACGTAAAGGAAGATACGGATACCAAGGAGATGCCTCCTTGCATAGTTATAAAGTCTGACGGAGCATCTTTATACAACACTACAGACCTTGCAACGATAGTTGACCGTGAGCGGAATTACGACCTTAAACGTATGATATACCTTACGGACAAAAGGCAGGATCTTTATTTTGAGCAGGTATTCCGTGCAGCAAGAAAAGCAAAACTTGTAAAAGACGAAGTTGAGCTTTTGCATATCGGATTCGGAACCGTTAACGGAAAAGACGGACACGCCTTTAAGACCAGAGAAGGCGGTGTTATGCGCCTTGAACAGCTTGTAAGCGATATCAACGAAAAGACATACGAGCGCATTACGGAATCAAGACAAATGCCCGAGGAAGAGGCTCGTGAGATTGCAAAGACAGTAGCTCTTGCAGCTATTAAATACGGCGATCTTTCAAACCAGGCATCCAAGGATTACATCTTCGATATGGATAAGTTCACATCGTTTGAAGGAGATACGGGCCCGTACATCCTTTATACGATCGTCAGGATAAAGTCCATCCTTCAAAGAGTATCCCAGGAAGGGACAGACATTGATAAAGCGAACATCACCGGATGCTTTGAGCCCACCCAAAAAGCACTTATGCTGCAGCTTTCAGGTTTTAATGCCATGATCAAAAATGCATATGAAGAGGTTGCTCCAAACAGGATATGCGCCTTTATCTACGAAGCGGCAAACGCATTTAACCGTTTCTACCACGAAGTAAAGATAGCCACGGAAGAAGATCCCGTCAAAAAGGAAAGCTATATAGGTCTTTTGAAACTCACCAGGGATATTCTTGAAACTTGTATAGATATTCTCGGATTTTCGGCTCCCGAAAAGATGTAGGAAGCCGATCGGAACACAAAAAGATTTATGCCTGTTCTCCTTTATCGAGAGCAGGCACTTTTATTTTGGACATAGTTTCTTTCATGCCCTTGTAATCACGCTTTTCAAAATCGCTCTTCAGGCTGTTGAAAACACCCTGGTAATCTCCGGGGAAGCCGTAACGGTCCAAAGCTCCGAGCATGCTCTTTAATGCCTCTTCATTCTCGGACATTACATATTCCCTAAGATGGGCAAACAATCCCATGATCTGGTCTCTTGCTATGACGCCTTCTTTTTTCGTTTCATCCGACAGCTCGATCTTTCCTTCAGGCAGGAACTGTATAATGGTCTCCTCCAAAGTTTCGGGTTTTACGGGCTTTGATAAATATCCGGTAAAGCCCATTGAAAGATACTTTTCACGTGATTCCGAAAGCGCATCGGCGGTAAGTGCGATTATCGGAACGCCTTTTCTTATTCCGCCTTTGTTAATGCGGTCAAGCACTTCATCTCCACCCATTCCGGGCATTCTGATATCAAGGAAGATAATATCGTATGTATTATCCCTTACAAGTTCAAGACATGAAGGACCGTCCATCGCCGTATCGATGGTAAGGCCGGTGTTCTTTAGCAATCCCGTAATAACGGTAAGGTTAGTCCTTGTATCATCAACGACAAGGATCCTGGCATTAGGTGCCTTAAACCTTCCCTGGTATTTTCCACGCCTGCGGACAGGTCTTTGATACTCTCCGATAAGCGTCTGGCCGACTTTCTTTTGAGGAACGACCACGCTGAATGTTGATCCTTTGCCGTATTCGGATTCAAAGGATATGGTTCCGTTCATCTTTCCGACCAGCATCTTTGAAATGGTCAGTCCGAGTCCCGTACCTTCTATGTTGATGTTACTCGCCATATCGACACGTCTGAACTTCTCAAAAAGAAGCTGCTTATCTTCGTCCTTTATTCCCTTTCCGGTATCGATAACATCAACCAGCATAGCACCTGCGTTCTCGTCCCAGTTCATGTTCATCGTAACGGAACCTTTGTCGGTATATTTGACCGCATTGGTCAAAAGGTTAATGATGATCTGCTGTACCCTGTTCTTATCACCGTATAATACGGCAGGAATGTTATCCGCAACATTAACAACATATTCAAGGCTCTTGCCTTTTGCCCTGACTGCGATCATATTGTTTAAGTCATTTACAAGTGCTGCGGTCTCATACTCTTTTTCATAAAGATCGATCTTGCCGGATTCGATCTTGGAAAAATCAAGGATATCGTTTATCAGGAAAAGAAGCGTTTCGCCGGCACTTTTTATATCATCGGCATATTCTGCTATCTCGTCCTGGTCCGTTTCGCGTATTATGATCTCATTCATTCCGAGGATAGAGTTTATGGGCGTTCTTATCTCATGCGACATATTGGCAAGGAAATCGGTCTTTGCCCTGTTGGCCTCTTCTGCCGACTCCACAAGCTTTGCTTCTATCTCAAGGTCATCCCTTTTATGGTTTATTATCTCGATTATCGTTACGGAAATTAAGATGATAACAGCCAGCAGCAGCATAACCGTCGCAAAACTGAAATTGATGACTTTTTGGAAATCATAAGAACGAGTCATCAGAAGGTATCTGCCATAAAGCCCGACACCCAATATAACAAGATACAGGATCGTGAAAAAAACCACTATGTAGTTCTTCGTTTTTCTCTTTTTAGGTGATTTATCCATGAAGCTCCCTGTGTTTACTTAATAATACTGTTTTTTATTTGAAATGAAAAGATAAAACGATATAAAAGAACTGTCATCTTTTAGAGAATTCACATCCGCAATAATTCTGCCGGTAGAGATCATATCTTGCGGAAAGCTCGATAGAATGGGCAAATCCGTTACATTTCTTAAAGTCGGACGGCATCCACATAGGTGCATTATAACCTGTTTTCTGATCCTTATCCTTTATATCACAAAGTTCGGAAGCGACCTTTTCCCCTGTATAATTGATAAGCTCAGCATTTTTCATCGGGCTTATCGTCAATGTAGTGGTAAAAAAGTCAAACCTCTCCCTAAAGGCCAGCTCTCCCGTTTTATAAAGACGCAGGTAAAAACACCTTTCACACCTGCTGCCTCCTTCGGGAGCATTTTCATGTCCCCTCACGGCTTCATAGAAACGATCTTTATCATATTCGCCCTCGATGAACTTGATCTTTATCCTCTCGGATTCCCTAACGGACCAATCGGGAACAAAACCGTCCTCGTTCAACATATCGATGAGCCTTTTTTGCTCAAGGACCCTGTGACGGTATTCATCCTCGTCGGTGATGTTCGGATTATAGTAAAAGACCGTTATGTCAAAATATGAACTCAGGTAAGTAAGTACATAAGAACTGCAGGGCGCACAGCATGAATGAAGGAGCAACCGTTTTTTTAGATTGCTCTCATCAGCTATGAGTTTTTCAAGTTCCTTTTGATAGTTCCTTTTTTCCATCAGTCCTCAAGCTTTAATATCTTATTAATGGCTTTTGCCATCCAGTCGATAACGGGCCCCAGGGATACAACCATAAGGATCGTTATGACCCCGGCCTCTCCTCCGAGCAAAAGCGCAACAACGGTAAAGAAGGCATCAAATCCTATCCTTACCGCCTTAAACGGAAGTTCTCTTTTAAAAAGCTTTGAAAGCTTTTCCTGTATGATATAGGGAAGCACATCATAGGCCGATGCTCCAAGTCCGGAATTAATATATAATGCAACGGCTATAACGAATATGAAAACGAAGATGAGCATCACGATTATCCTTACGACAAGGCTATCAAGCGTCGTGATATGGAGAATATTCTGGGTAAACCAGGTCGTAAAATCCGCCATATACCCGACTACCAGCATGTTTCCAATCGTCCCGATGCCAAGCTTTGAATAGTCAAAACATATGACGATCGCAAAAAGAACAACGGCTATGATGACCTGGACATGGCCGAACTGCAATCCGGTCTTTGCGGATATTCCGTAGTTCATGGCCGAGCACGGATCTGTTCCCAGATGTGTCAGCTTAAGCACGGAAACACAGATACCCATCACGGCAACCCCGACGAGCATCAATATCATTCTCTTTATAAAGGGCTTCTTAAAAAGAAGCCCTTTCAATTCATCCTTTGTAAGTTTTTTCATTAAAAAAGATCTCCGTCCGTAAAGAAACCGAATCCGGCATCCTTAAGTGCCTTGACGGCTCCTTCAGTGTCTGAAGGCTTTATGACTATCGCGGCTTCATCCGTCCTCGTGCATAATGCATAAAGATATTCAACGTTTATGTTTGCTTTTGATACGGCACTTAACGCATCATGCAATGAGCCGACAACATGTGGCATCTTTACTGCTATAACATCCGAAAGATGAGCGGAAAATCCTTCTTTTTGAAGAGCGTTTTTTCCTTTTTCAACATCGTTGACGATAAGACGGAGCATTCCGTACTCTGCGGTATCTGCAACACTCATCGAAATGATGTTTATTCCCTCTTCCTTTAATATTCTTAATGCCTCTTCAAGGCGTCCTTCCCTGTTTTCAAGAAATACCGATAATTGCTTCATAAAAACCCCCTTATACAAGCTTTCTGTTGTCTATTACATGCTTTGACTTTCCTTCAAACCGCTCAAGTGTCTTGGGCTCAACAAGCTTTACTTTGACTGCAAGACCTATAGCCATCTGAATGGTACGTGCTATCTGCTTTGAAAGGTTTTCAAGTTCCTTTATCTGATCCGAGAAGAATCTTTCTTCGACTTCGACCTGTACCTCCAAAGTATCGAGGTTATTTACTCTGTCGACGATCATCATGTAATGAGGTGTTGTTCCGCTCATCTCAAGCAATGCTGCTTCTATCTGTGAAGGGAACACATTGACTCCCCTTATTATGAGCATGTCATCGGATCTTCCCTTGAAACGGCTTATCCTTGCTGATGTTCTGCCACAGTCACACTTATCATACGAGATCGAAGTAAGGTCCTTGGTCCTGTATCTTAAAAGCGGCAGTCCTTCTTTGGTAAGAGTTGTAAACACCAGTTCTCCCGGCTGATTAGCATCAAGCGGATCAAGTGTCTCGGGATCTATTATCTCGGGAAGGAAATGATCCTCAGCTACATGAAGTCCCTGATGGAATTCACAGTCGCAGGCAACACCCGGTCCCATAACCTCGGAAAGACCGTAGATATCATGAGCCTTGATCTGGAGTTTTTCTTCGATCTGAAGTCTCATCGCTTCGGTCCAGGGCTCAGCTCCGCAGATCGCACTCTTTAACTTGATGCTTCCAAGGAGTCCCTCATTTTCAAGAGTTTCCGCTATATGAAGAAGGTATGACGGAGTGCAGGCAATTGCCGTGGTTCCGAAATCGTTCATCATAGTAATGAGTTTTTTGGTATTTCCGGTGCTTTGTGGAACTACCGTAGCTCCCACATATTCGGCACCGTAGTGTGCACCCAGTCCTCCGGTGAAAAGACCGTATCCGTATGCAACCTGGATGATGTCACCCTTTCCGACACCTGCCATGGTGAGCGCTCTTGCGACACACTCCTGCCATATTTCAATATCACGTCTTGTATATCCTACGACCGTTGCTTTTCCGGTCGTTCCGCTTGATGCATGAACTCTTACTATCTCGCTCATCGGAGTGGCAAAAAGGCCGAAAGGATAAGTATCCCTCAGATCATCCTTTGTGGTGTAGGGAAGCTTATATACATCCTCCACACCTTTTATATCACCGGGTTCAACTCCGGCGCTTTGCATCTTTTTCCTGTAAAACTCAACGTTGTGATAAACTCTTTCGACCTGTTTGACAAGTCTTTTGCTTTGAAGGTGCATGAGTTCATCACGACTCATACACTCCTTTGCTTCATTCCAGATCATAAAAAAAACCTCTCTTTCTCAAAAACAGACTTTAAGTAACCTGAATCGCCTTCACGGAAATTTCCGCGAAGGCTACATAAAGTCGAATCCGAGATTAAAGGCTTTTACGTTTATATCCACAGTCTTTGGTTTTACTGTTTCTTTGATGACTTCAACCCACATATCGCGGTCAAAATCCATTCTCTTTGCGGCAACACCTATGATTATCGTGTTAAATACTCTGGCATTACCGAGCTTTATTGCTTCTTCCTTGGCATCAAGGCTTATAACCTTGTACTTCTTTGAAAGATCTTCGATTATGTTTTCGGGATATTTTGCGGCACCTATCGCAACCGGCATGGGATCCATCCTTACATCGTTGACGATGAGTACTCCGTCTTTTTTAAGAAAATGCGCATATCGAAGTGCCTCCAGCCTTTCAAAAGCGATAAGCACATCGGCGCATCCTTCCTCGACGATAGGCTCTGCAACGTTATCTCCGTATCGCACGTAAGTAACGACCGATCCGCCTCTTTGAGCCATTCCGTGAACTTCGGATATCTTGACATCATATCCGGCTTTTCTCGTCATATTTCCCAGTATTCTGCTGGTAAGCAAAGTGCCCTGTCCTCCGACACCTACTATCATAATGTTTTTGGTTTCCATGAAATGTTTCCTTATTAATTCTCCGTAAGTGTTATCGCACCGAAGGGGCAGCACTGCAGGCAGTGTGAACATCCGTTGCACATGGTCGGATCTATCTGTGCAAAGCCGTCCTTGTCCTTATGGATCGCAGGGCAGGCCGACTGCATACACATTCCGCACTTTTTGCATTTTTCAGTATCTACCTTGCACTTTCCTTTGGGAACAAAGTCCTTATGGAGAGCACAAAGCGATTTTGCGATGATAACCGAAACAGCATCTCTTGCCGTTTCTTCTTTAATGACTTCCTCAAGCTTTTTCATGTCGAAAGCATCAACTTCGACAACATGCTCTATACCCATAGCCTTGCAAAGGTTATAGATATCGATCATGTATGTATCATCGCCCATTAAGGTCTTTCCCGTAGCGGCATGATCCTGGTGTCCCGTCATTCCGGTCGTGGAATTATCCATGATAATGACGGTTCCGGTGGCCTTGTTGTAGACCATGTTCATCAGTGAGTTTACACCTGTGTGAAGGAAAGTTGAGTCTCCTATACAGGCAACCCAGTCCTTTACATACTCGCTTCCCTTGGCCTTTTCAAGTCCGTGGAGAGTTGAGATCGAAGAGCCCATGCAGACTGATGTTTCAACGACTTCAAGAGGCGCCACCGCTCCGAGGGTATAGCATCCGATATCACCGGCTGCATGCTTTTTAAGCTTCTTTAAAACATGATATACAGATCTGTGAGGACAGCCCGGACAAAGAATGGGCGGTCTTGCAGGAACATCCGCGGCAGGCTCGATATCAAGTTCCTGCTTTAGGATGGCCTTTCTTAACATATTTGCGGAATACTCTCCCTGAACGGTAAGTATCTCTTTTCCTATGCACTTTATGCCCCAGCTTTTAACCTGTTCTTCGATAACGGGTTCAAGTTCCTCTACTATGTAAAGGGTATCAACCTTTGACGCGAACTCCTCTATGAGCTTTTTCGGAAGAGGATGCACCAGGCCAAGCTTTAATACCGAAGCATCGGGAAGAACCTCCTTTACGTACTGATAAGGGATTCCCGAGGTGATGACTCCTATCTTTTTGTCGTTGTATTCGACTCTGTTAAGGTCAAGATCGTACCCGTCGTCACTTAGCTTTTTCATTCTCTGCTCGACTATAAGGTGACGGGCTTTTGCCATTGCAGGCATCATGACATTCTTACGTATGTTCTTTTCGTAGGGTTTGTCGGGGATATCCTGTCTTTCTTCAAGATTCACAAGGCACTGTGAATGTGCAAGCCTCGTGGTCGTCCTTATCATGACGGGAGTATCGTATTTTTCGGATATCTCAAAAGCCCTTTTCGTAAAGACTCTTGCTTCCTCCGAATCGGAAGGTTCTATAACGGGAACCATGGCGGCACGTGCCACCATACGGCTGTCCTGTTCATTCTGTGAGCTGTAAAGACCGGGGTCATCTGCGGCAACTATTACAAGTCCTCCGTTAACTCCGGAATAAGCGATCGTATAAAGAGGATCGGATGCAACATTGACACCCACGTGTTTCATGGATGCCATTGCCCTTACTCCGTGAAACGATGCCCCGATGGCAACTTCCATTGCGACCTTTTCATTAGGTGACCATTCGCAGTACAGTTCATCTTTATATTGTACGAGGTTCTCGGATATCTCCGTACTCGGAGTTCCCGGATAAGCAGCCGAAACCTTGACTCCGGCTTCGTATGCTCCTCTGGCTATGGCAGCATTGCCAAGCATTATCTGCTGTGTGTCAGCCATTTTCGACATAAACTACCTTCCTTAAATCTCTACTATCCATCCTTCGGGAGCCTTTATCGTTCCCATCTGGATGCCTGTGAGAGTCTCATAAAGCTTCTTGGTGACAGGTCCCATTTCGCTCATTCCTGAAGGGAAGCAGATTTCCTTGCCATGATCGACTATCTTTCCTACGGGGCTTATGACTGCTGCCGTTCCGCAAAGTCCGCATTCTGCAAAGTCCTTAACTTCTTCAAGGGCTATAGGACGTTCTTCGGCTTCAAGACCTAAGTATTCTCTTGCAACCTGTACGAGAGATCTTCTTGTTATTGAAGGAAGGATCGAATTTGACTTGGGTGTTACGACCTTTCCGTCTTTTGTAACAAACAGGAAGTTTGCTCCGCCTGTTTCTTCAACATATGTCCTTGTTGCAGCATCAAGATACATATTTTCATCGTATCCTTCTTTGTGAGCTTCAACTATGGGGTAAAGGCTCATCGCATAGTTCAATCCGGCCTTTATATGACCTGTTCCGTGCGGTGCGGCCCTGTCGTAATCACAGACTCTTATGGTAATGGGCTTTACTCCGCCTTTGAAGTAAGGTCCAACCGGTGTACAAAGGATCCTGAACTGATATTCATCGGCAGGCTTAACTCCGATGACGGCATTTGATCCGAATATATAAGGACGGACATAAAGCGTGGCACCGCTTCCGTAAGGAGGAACAAAGTCCTCATTAGCCTTAACGACCTTCTTTACCGCATCAAGGAACTGCTCCTTTGAAACGGGAGGTATCATAAGTCTTTCGGCAGACTGGATGAGTCTTTCGGCATTAAGATCGGGACGGAACACAACCGTTCTACCGTCTGAAGTCGTGTATGCCTTTAATCCTTCAAATACCGTCTGCGCATACTGAAGCACTCCCGCGCACTCGTTAAGCACGATATTCTCGTCGGTCGTAAGCGCGCCGTCATCCCACTTTCCGTCCTTGAAATAAGAAACGTAGCGGTAATCCGTCTTCTGATAACCAAAACTTAAGTTACTCCAATCAATGTCTTTTTTTGCCATTTTTCTGTCCTTCTTTCATTTTTTATAAAAATTGCATTAAAGGTTATTTTATCACTTTCTTACGTACTTTACAAAGTGATACGTAAGATCAAAGTAATTCTGTTCATCGGATGTTAAAGCTATCTCCCACTCCGGGCTCTTATCCAGATTAGGAAAATATGCATCCGCTTCGTAAATGTGATCTATCTTTGTTACGTGAGCCGTATCGCACCAGGGCTCAAGCTGCTCATAGACGCTTTGTCCTCCGATGACATACACATCCTCACTCTTATACTTTTTAAGCTCTTCTTTAAGCTCATCAAGGTCATGAACGATTATCGCATCCTTGACCGAATAATTTCTGTCGGACGACAGGATAATATTGGTCCTGTTCTTTAAAGGAAGACCCTGCGGAAAAGTCTCAAGCGTCTTTCTGCCAAGGACCACGACCTTGCCCGTTGTTTCCTGTGCAAACATCTTGTGATCGGCAGGTATCCGAATAAGCAGATTTCCCTTATTCCCTATTGCCCATTTTTCATCAACTGCAACTATAAGATTCATAATCTTCCTCCTTGTTTTTACTATCCTATCTTATCTTATCGGGCCAAAAGCGACAAGTGTCAAATGTGTGGATTTGTGCTATACTATCAGTAACTATGAACATTTGGGATGTTATAAAGCTCCGGATTTTTTGCGGGCAGTGATTTCATCCCCGGAGGATATATGAGCGGTTTCGGAAAAGCCATCACAGCCATACTGGGTATCATCGCATTACTTGCCTGTCTCCTTACTATAGGAATACTCGGTTACACAGCGGTAAAAGGAGATTTTAACAAGATCGATCTTAACGACAAAAATGATCCCGGCAACGGCAATGAGATCGCTATAGTTGACGTCACTCCGCTTCCCACGATAATTCCCGAGATCGATCCAAACGTCACTACGGTTCCCGTATCGGTTCAAGCTGATCCCAATCACATACACAATTACATAGAGACCGTGGTCGAACCCGCAACCTGTACTCAGCCCGGTCTTATCAAATACGAATGTAACTGCGGCGATTCCTATACCGTGGATATCCTTGCAAAAGGCCATATTCCCGACGACTGGGAAGTTGTTGTGGAGCCTACCGAGACCCAGTCCGGTTACAGAGTTCAAAAGTGTATCTACTGTGATGAGATACTCTCAAAAGAGATTCTTCCCGCAACAGGCTCGGGTAACGGCACTTCCGGAAACGGTACCTCTTCATCCCACCAGCATCTTTATGTTGCGACAGTTGAGCGAGAAGCTACCTGTACAATGGCCGGCCTTCGAAAGCTCACCTGTGAATGCGGAAGTTTTTATACCGAGATCATCCCCGCTTTAGGCCACGTTGCCAAAGACTGGGACGTGATAGAAGAAGCAACCGCAACTACTGTCGGCAACGAAGCCAGAGTCTGTGCAGTGTGCGGTGCAATACTTGATATGCGTTCCATCGCCCAGATTGTTCCTTCACCTTCTCCGCAGTCATCGGCTTCCGCTTCTGCATCTGCAGGAACAAGCGCAACTGCGGCATCGGGAACTGCTTCAACCGCATCAAAATCGGGAGAAAAGGCTGCTTCACCCAGTCCCGCTCCCACACCTCATACGCATAAATACCAGTCTTACGTGGTAACTCCTGCAACATGTACCGAAAAGGGTGTCCGCTCTTATGTATGTACCTGCGGAAGCTCTTATGCCGAGACAATAGACCTTGATCTTAATAACCATCATTTCGTTGCCACCTTTGTACCTGCTACGGAAACCCAGCAGGGTTACACCATATACACGTGTTCAAGATGTAATTACAGCTACAAGGATAATTACGTGATGCCTTTAAACGACGGTGTTCCTTTCGTTGATGAAAGCAACAAAAACCGTCCGGGCCAAAGCAATCAGAGCACCGATTCGGGTAACACCTCATCCGGAAACGTTTCAGCAGGAAACTGATTTTTGAATAAAGGAGGCAGACTTAATGAAGTTAGTATTTATCGGAGCGGATCATGAAGTTACGGGGTCCTGCCATTATCTTGAGGTGGGCGGAAAACACATACTTGTCGATTTCGGTATGGAACAGGGCACGAATGTCTTTGAAAATGCCGATCTTCCCGTTTCGGAAGCGATGATAGATTACGTTTTTCTGACCCATGCCCATGTCGATCACTCCGGAATGCTTCCTTTACTTGTTGCCAGAGGATTCCGGGGACAGATATATGCTACCGAAGCGACCTGCGATCTTTGCAGCATCATGTTAAGAGACTGTGCACACATCCAGATGCAGGAAGCCGAATGGAAAAACCGTAAGGCAAAGCGAAGCTCTCAAAACGCAGTAACGGAGCCCATCTACACGATGGAAGATGCTGACGGAGCGATAAAGTGCCTCGTTCCCTGCCCTTATGATAAAGAGATAAACATCTGCGAAGGCGTTAAGATACGTTTTACCGACATAGGCCATCTGCTCGGTTCATCGAGCATCGAAGTCTGGGCCACTGAAGGTGATATCACTAAAAAGATCGTGTTCTCAGGTGATATCGGAAACAAAGACCAGCCGCTTATAAAGGATCCCTCTTATACAAAAGATGCCGATTACGTCGTTATGGAATCAACCTACGGCGACAGACTGCATACAGGCGAGCGCCCCGATTACGTCAGAGAACTTGCTAACATCCTACAGGAGACTTTCGATCACGGCGGAAACGTCGTTATCCCTTCCTTTGCGGTCGGCAGAACTCAGGAGATTCTTTACTTTATCAGAAAGATAAAAGCGGATCAGCTTGTTAAAGGTCACGGGGATTTTCCCGTTTACGTGGACTCTCCTTTGGCCGTTGAAGCAACCGGCATATTCCACAAAAACGAGATCGACTGCTTTGATGAAGAAGCGATGGAGCTTGTTGATAAAGGAATAAACCCCATTTCTTTTTCAAACTTAAAGCTTGCTATAACATCCGAAGAATCAAAATACATAAACTTTGAAAACACTCCTAAGGTCATCATCTCCGCATCCGGAATGTGTGAAGCCGGCAGAATACGGCATCACTTAAAGCATAATCTCTGGAGAAAGGAATGTACCATCCTCTTTGTAGGCTACCAGGCAGAAGGAACCCTCGGAAGGCTCATAGTGGACGGAATAGATGAAGTTAAGCTCTTCGGAGAACCCATTAAAGTCGAAGCCAAGATAACTACTCTTGCAGGTCTTTCGGGACATGCCGATAAGAACGGTCTTATTGAATGGATAACCGCATTTGATGAAAAGCCGAGGAAGGTCTTTGTAGTTCACGGTGAAGATTCCGTCTGCAAGAACTTCGTTGAGACATTGATGGTCGAATACGGTATTAAGGCATACGCCCCTTATTCGGGAACCGTATTTAATCTTCTTTCCAACAAGCTTGAATATGAAGCCGAACCCATTCCCATTAAGAAGGCTCTCAAATCAAAGGCTGCTTCCGATGTATTTGCAAGACTTCTTGCTGCAGGACAGAGACTTATCGCCGTCATTCACAAGAACGAGGGCGGTGCAAACAAGGATCTTGCGAAATTCGCGGATCAGATCAACTCGCTTTGCGAAAAATGGGAAAACTGATCATCAGGAGGAAATCACAATGAGTCGTGCGGATGAGATATTCATCAACATGTGTAAAGATATACTGGAAAACGGCACGAGCACCGAGGGTGAAAAGGTACGTCCCCACTGGGAGGACGGAACACCTGCCTATACGATAAAAAAATTTGGTGTCGTAAACAGATATGACTTAAGGGAAGAGTTTCCCCTGCTTACTTTAAGAAAGACCGCTTTAAAATCCGCAACGGATGAGATGCTGTGGATCTGGCAGCTAAAGAGCAATAACATAAACGATCTTCACTCTCACATCTGGGACGAATGGGCAGATCCGGACGGTTCCATAGGAAAAGCCTACGGTTACCAGCTGGGGGTAAAGCATAAATACAAAGAAGGCATGATGGACCAGGTCGACAGAGTGATCTACGACTTAAAGAACAACCCTTTCAGCCGCAGGATCCTGACAAACATCTATGTTCATCAGGATCTTCATGAGATGAACCTTTATCCCTGCGCATACAGTATGACTTTTAACGTAACTCAGCGTCCCGGTGAGGATAAGCTGACGCTTAATGCCATCTTAAACCAGCGTTCGCAGGATGTGCTTGCGGCAAATAACTGGAATGTCGTACAGTATTCGGTCCTTGTGCATATGCTCGCGCAGGTCTGCGACATGTACGTCGGAGAATTCGTTCATGTGATCTCAGATGCACACATCTACGACAGGCACGTGCCTCTTATAAAGGAACTCATCTCAAGGGAGCCTCTGCCTGCACCCAAGATCTGGCTGAATCCCGAGATCAAAGACTTTTATAAGTTCACAAGGGACGATGTCAAAGCGATCGATTACGAGACACACGAACAGATAAAAGATATTCCGATAGCGATTTAAATCCAACTGGAGAACAAAAAATTAGTCGCTCAAACGATTTTTACGCACTAATCCTCCCTCAGCAAATAACGATTGCATTGCAGCACCTAAACTATGAGCAGTGCCAAAAACATACCACCTATTACCATATTTAACTAAATCGGCAAATAGAATAAATTCCTCTCCATCAATATCAAGTTCTATGGCTAACATGTCCATATCATCTGCATTATACAATTCTTCTTGTTGTTCTAATTGTCCCATTAAAACATCATCTATATAGGCCAGCTTTTTCATAATATCAGTTGTACTCATATCTTTCGTACTGTAAATATCCTGACTATCTTTAAAGTCTTCTTCATCACTTGATGCAGCATATTCAAACATATTCCTAAAACCTGAAATTAATTCATATTCCCGTTTATATATATTTAATTGTTGACTTGTTCTATCAGACCCGGTCCCTGGACACCACATTGCGCCTGACAAATAACTACCCCTGATCTCAATGAACTTCTCTAAATCATAATGATCCACTAAGCTTTCTACCGCACAGGCAGAAAGCTTAGCTTCCACGTCCTTGTTAGCAAATCCTTCGGCAAAAGCCTGTATAGCCTCTTCAGGGGTATTGTATCCCCGTCCCTCTGTCTTACTATTGATTTTTGTCCCCACAAAAAACGATGCACCGGCACAGGCAATGACTATCAAGCCCAGTATTATACCTTTTATGATTTTCTTCATATTTTTCTCCCTGTCTTTCTTAACAATCCACCTTTGGCGAATCAGAATATGTGCATATGATACATCATCACCCCCCCTGTCAAGTCTGGGAGCCCTTGATTTTACTGGCTTTTGCGGGTTTAGGGACGATGGTTGTCCATATGGCAATCTTATTTATCTTTACATCATTCCAATATGGTGTTATTGTAATCACATCATTTCTGGAATTCTTAGAGCATATCGCTCATCTTTTCCATGAATTGTACTTGTAGCACATAGTTTCGCTGATTTATAATGAAAGGAGAAGATATATGGGCGAAAAGCGCTTAAAAAAGTTTGAAGAATTAATGTTCCGCGATGACTTTATGTTCGGAAAAGTCATGGAAGACAGTCAATTATGTCGTGAAGTTTTAGAATGTTTACTTCACCGCACCATAGGCAATCTTCATGAGTTGGAGACTCAAAAGGAGTTTCGGTATACATCCGAGGGAAAGCTTATCAGGTTGGATGTATATAACAAAGACAGCAACAAGGCTATATATGATACTGAAATGCAGAATCTCAATAATAAAAGTATTGAGTGGCATCAACTCCCAAAACGAAGCAGGTTTTATCAAGGCGCAATTGATATAGACTATATGAATAAGGGAAATTCATATAAAAGTCTTCCCGAATGCAATATATTATTTTTATGTACATTCGATCCCTTTAAAAAAGGATACAGTCAATATACTTTTCACGAAAGATGTGATGAAAACACTCAGGTGCTGTTAGAAGACGGGACATCAAAAATCTTTTATAATTGCCTGTATGACGGGAATGATATTTCCGATGATCTTAGAATTCTATATGAATACATAAATACAGGTAAGCCCGATAATGATTTGACGAAAAGAATTGATAAGGCTGTGGATAATGGAAGAAAGAACGAAGTCTGGAGGACACAGTATATGAAAGAATGGGTAATAATACAGGACGCCATAGAAGAAGAACGTGAAGAAAAAGAAAAAGCCCAAGCGCGAGCAAAAAGCGCCGAAGATCGTGCCACCAAGGCTGAAGCACGTGTTAAAGAACTTGAGGCAATTATTGCTTCTATGTCATAGTAAAAAAAGACCAATATAGTTATAAAGCTCCGGCACAGCCGGAGCTTTTTTATTTTATGAATTTGTTTTCGGATAGTGAATACTTACCGCCTTTTAAGAACTTGTGCTTAATTACCCACCAGGCGGGAACCCAGATGTATTTATGCATCGCAGGGGAAGCCGAACCTATCATCCAGCAGTTGCGGTCACAGTTTTTGGTGCAGCGGCGAACTTCCTTTGCCTGATCCGAATTCCAAAGAGTTTCCCAGTCGGTTTCACGAAGATTTCCCATTACGGCCTTCTTTTCCATTCCGTTACAGGGGATCACGTCGCAGAAAGGATCTATAAAGAACGCATTCTTTGACATGTCGCAGGGAAGGAGTCTCTTATTGCCGTAGATATAGTTTATAAGCCCGTGGTTAAAGTATGCCCTGAACCATTTCTTCGGAGAGCCTGACTTAAGAAGCTCGTTTATGAGTTTTTCAAAATTCCGAGATACTTTAAGCTTATCGTCTATCTTATTATCGGTTTTTCTGAAATAAAAGGAATTATGCAACGTTGCCGTGGCAAATTCCATGCCCATCTCATTAGAGATCTCATAAAGGGGAACAAGGTCTTCGCAGTTCATATCCTGAACCGTCATACCGAACCCCACATCGGGATGTTTCATCTCCACCAGTGTCTTTAAGGTATTGTATCCTCTGTTGAATCCGTCAGGTATCCCCCGGATCGCATCATTGGTCTGCTGAAGGCCTTCTATACTTATCCTTATTCCAACTTTCGGGAATTCCTTACAAAGAGCGATTATCCTGTCAGTAAAATACCCATTTGTGGAAATGACGATTCTGTCACTTTTTTTGTAAAGTTCACGAACTATATCAGGAATGTCCTGACGTACGAAAGGCTCTCCTCCTGTAATGTTGGTAAAAGCCATTTCGGGAAGCTTTTTGATCTCTTCTAAAGTTATCTCCTCCGAGGGCTTTGTGGGATATTTATAGCAGTCGCACATATTGCATCTTGCATTGCATCTGTATGTGACTATGACTGTTCCGTATAGTGTTCTTTTGGCCATATTGTTTCTCCGCTTTTTTGATCTTTCCTAATTGTAACACGTATAAACGATTTTGGCACAAAAATGCAAAAGAGGCGGCCACATGACCGCCTCGATCTTATTTATATCATCCCTTTTAACTTACTTAGTCTGATTCTTCTTTGCAGCAAGGATATCAAATACTACTGCTCCCAAAAGAACGAGACCTTTTACGATCTTAACCCAGTCGGC
Organism: Lachnospiraceae bacterium; assembly: GCA_024690205.1. Classification (GTDB taxonomy): domain Bacteria; phylum Bacillota; class Clostridia; order Lachnospirales; family Lachnospiraceae; genus JAILLW01. The sequence continues at coordinate 96,606 of JAILCX010000021.1, forward strand.
ATCAACACTCTTAAGCTGCATTCCAAGGTTGATGACACCGATAAGTGTAGCACCGACAACCATTCCGAATACGGAACCAGCACCGCCGTATGCTGATACACCGCCGACAACGCAGGCTGCGATGGCATCCATCTCGTAGTTGGTTCCTGCCTGTGAGTTTGCTGACTGGAACTTTGCGATAACAACATAGGATGTTATAACGGTTATTACAGCCATGTTAAGGTAAGCAAAGAACATGATCTTCTTGGTATCGACACCGGAAAGCCTTGTTGCTTCCTTGTTGCCGCCTATGGTATAGAAGTATCTTCCCAAGGTGGTCTTTGATGTAATGAAACTGTAGATAAGTACAATTGCAACAACCCACACCAGAACAGTGGGAATTCCGCCTGATAAAGAAAGCTTGTATGCAAAGAGCATTATTACCGCTACCGAAAGAACCGATTTAACGATCACTGAAGTCATTGAATCTGCTTCGTAACCTTTTTTTAACTTGTTGGCTCTTCCCGTAAAGTTTAAAAGAACAACTATCACGCTTGCTACTATTCCGGCTGCAAGACATATGATATTCATCGTTCCAACAGGTGTTTCAAAAAGATTTCCTGCAAAGATCTTTATGAAACTCTCAGGGAAAGGTGAGATACTTCCCGTTGAACTGCTCTTACTAAGAAGCGCTGTTCCCAATCCTCTGAAGGCGAGGAATCCTGCAAGTGTTGCGATCCAGGGCGGAACGTTAACATATGCTACAAGGAAACCTAAGAAGCATCCGTAGATGACACCTATAAGAAGCATCAGGACTATCGATACTCCAACTCCCATTTCCTTTACTACCATAAAGATACCGCCTGCGGCACCCAAAAGACAAACGAACGAACCACAGCTAAGATCGATGTTACCACCGGTCAGCATACACATCAGCATACCGGTTGCCAGAATGAATACGTACGCATTCTGAGTTATAAGAGCATTAAAGTTCAAAGGCGAGAACATTGAGCCATTTGTCAAAACGGTGAAAAAGATATATACCAGGACAAGGACTATGAGCATCGCATTTTTCTTTAATATTTCCATGTATTTCTTCATGACTGATCTCCTCCTCCTTTACTTTTTCTTCTTGTTTGACAAAACATCAAATATGATAGCTACCAGAACAACTATACCTTTTACAACCTTCTGATAGTTGAATTCCATACCCATGATGGACATACCCATGTTGATAACACCCATGAGCAAAGCACCGATTACGACACCGAACACATTTCCTTCACCGCCGTATGCCGAAGCACCTCCGATGAAGCAGGCTGCGATGGCGTCCATCTCGTAAAGCTGTCCAAATGTAGGCTGGGCTCCTACGGCTCTTGCTATGGTAAGGATACCTGCCAACCCGGCCATAAGTCCCATGTTCACATATGCAAAGAAGTAAACCTTCCTTGAATCAATACCTGAAAGTCTTGTAGCTTTTTCATTACCGCCGACTGCATAAAGATATCTTCCCATTGTAGTCTTTGTCGTAATGTATTCATAAACCAGAAGAACAAGTGCGATCCAGATAAGTGCTACCGGGATTCCCTTGTAGTTAGCCAGTTTATAGAAGATCCAGATCATTGCAGCGCAGATGACTATAAGTCTCATAAGTTCACTGGCAAAAGGCTTTACTTCGTAACCCTTAGCCTTGGCGCTTATTCTGTTTCTTAATACTACAGCTACATAAACAAGTGCAACAACAACTCCTGCTGCCATACATGTGATATTGATGCTGGTTCCGTGGAAGAAATCCGGAATATAACAATCGGCACCACCACCGAACACATTTAAGAATGTTGTATTATCAACACCTACCGCATATCCCTGAAGGACCTTGTTTGCAAGTCCCCTGAAGGCATACATACCTGCCAGCGTTGCTATAAACGGCGGAACCTTGATATACGCGATCCAGAATCCCTGCCAAGCTCCGACAAGGAGTCCTCCGATGAGCATTACTGCTACGGAAACCCACACGTTAAGGTCCTTATCCATCATTACGGCACCGATGCCGCCGACGAAACAAGCTACCGAACCGACTGCAAGGTCGATGTTACCGCCTGTAAGGATACAAAGTAACATACCTGCTGCCAGAACGAACACGTATGCGTTCTGCGATATCAGGTTGTTGATATTCTGAGGAAAGAGGATCTTTCCTTCGGTATTTGCGTAAAAGAATATGACAACAGCTATCAGGGCAAATACCATCGTATATTTCTTTAAAATGTCTAATACTTTAAGATTCATACTATTCGCCCCTTCCTGACTGCAAGATGCAAGCCATAATATTTTCCTGCGTAGCGTCTTCCGCTTTCATTTCTCCCACAAACTTTCCTTCGTTCATTATATAGATACGATCTGACATACCTATTACCTCGGGAAGTTCGGATGATATCATGACTACCGATTTGCCGGCCTTAACAAGGTCATTGATAATACAGTAGATCTCGTACTTGGCACCTACATCGATACCTCTCGTGGGCTCATCAAGCATGAGGATATCAGGATCAGCAAACATCCACTTTGCCAAAAGGACCTTCTGCTGGTTTCCTCCCGAAAGGTTACCAACGTTCTGTTCAACAGTGGGAGTCTTGGTCTTAAGTTTATCCTTGTATTCAACAGCCACCTGATACTCTTTATCCATATCGATGACACCCTTGCTGCTGACACCGTCCATGTTGGCGAGCGAAGTGTTAACCCTGATGGGATTAGATAATACCAGTCCGTTACCCTTACGATCTTCGGTAACGTAAGCAATCTTTGCATTAATGGCTTCTCTGGGACTCTTCAATACCGTTTCCTTACCGTTAAGTAACAGCGTTCCCGTAATATCTGCTCCGTAAGATCTTCCGAATATGCTCATGGCAAGCTCTGTTCTTCCTGCTCCCATAAGTCCGTATATTCCGACAACCTCTCCCTTTTTAACATTGAAGTTTATGTTGTCCACAACCTTACGCTCTGCATATACGGGATGGAATACCGTCCAGTTCGTAACTTCCATGCTGACATCACCGATAGCAACATCATGACGCTTCGGGAAACGGTCTGTGATCTCACGACCAACCATTCCTCTGATGATCCTGTCTTCATCGATCTCCATGCTGTGACAGTCAAGCGTCTCAACCGTAGAACCGTCTCGAATGACAGTGATCTTATCTGCTACGTAAACAACCTCGTTAAGCTTATGGCTGATGATGATCATCGTCATGCCCTGCTTCTTAAACTCAAGCATCAGATCAAGAAGTGCTCTTGAATCCGTTTCGTTAAGAGATGATGTGGGCTCATCCAGAATAAGAAGTTTTGCCTTCTTAGCCAGGGCCTTTGCTATCTCAACAAGCTGCTGTTTACCAGTTCCTATATCCTTGATCAACACACGCGAAGATTCTGACAGTCCAACCATCTTAAGGTATTTGTCAGCCTCGCTGTAAGTTTCATTCCAATTTATGGCGTTCTTCTTGCCCCTCTCATTACCGAGGAACATATTCTCACCGATAGACATCTGAGGCACGAGCGCAAGTTCCTGGTGAATGATGACGATACCTTTTTTCTCGGAATCGGTTATCTTCTGGAACTGGCAAACCTCACCGTTATAAACTATATCTCCTTCGTAGCTTCCATAAGGGTAAATGCCGCTCAGTACATTCATCAATGTAGACTTTCCGGCTCCGTTTTCTCCTACCAGTGCATGTATCTCGCCCTCTTCAACCTGAAGGTTAACATTATCGAGCGCCTTAACACCGGGGAAGGTTTTGGTGATATTCTTCATTTCAAGAATTATTTTTCCCAAAAGTATCCCTCCTATCTCCTTACTCATA
>JAILCX010000017.1 GCA_024690205.1 Lachnospiraceae bacterium
TCCTCGAACCGCCATCGTAGAGTTTGGCGTATCCACTTCATATGTATCGTTGGGACCCAATTTGCTCTGTAAGACATTGAGCTCTGATCCGGCATCAAGATATATCTTTATGAGAGAATCTTCTTTTGCACCTGATGCCTGTAAAGAAAAGTGTGTATTTTGATCTGCATAGACATACTTATCGGAGTCCATGCACATGACAAGTTCTGATGCAGCTTTTACCGAAACATCATCGCCGCTAAATAACCTCTGTCCGACATAGGCCTGACCGTTATTCTTCTCGCCCGTGATGATAACATCTCCCGTTACCTGCTGTACGGAAATACTTCTGTAACCCTTACCCTGAAGGATCACTGCGATTATTATTCCCACTGCGACAACGGTACCGCCACCTACAGCGATCACCTTACCTAAAGTTGTTTTAAAAAATGCTCCGATTTTCATACCTTATCATTATACGAAACAGTAAGCTTTTTGTTAAGTGTATTAAGCACTCTTTTTTTATCAAGGCTCCATAAAGGAGCGATCAGTGTTTTTCTCGGGCCGTCGCCCGTCATACGGTGAACAACGATATCATCGGGGAGAACTCTGATACATTCAACTATAAGATCCGTGTATTCTTCCATATTCATCAAGGGAAAAGGTGACTCCTTATATTCCATTGCCATGTCTGTTCCCTCAAGTATCTGGAGCATCTGAAGTTTGATACCGTCAAGTTGCGGATTGAGTTTTGAAAGATATCTTACCGTTTCAAGCATATCTTCCCGACTTTCACCCGGAAGATTAAAGATCACATGAACTATCACTTCAAAACCTTCACCCTTTAGTCTTTTATATGCATCTTCAAAGACGGAAAGCTCATATCCCCTTCTTATCCTTCTTGCCGTTTCTTCATGTATAGTCTGCAACCCCAGCTCGATAAAGACAGGCTTTATCTTCTTAAGATCCCTTAACATGTCCATCACATCTTCATCAAGACAGTCGGGTCTTGTTCCCAAAGAAAGCGCAACGATATCATCTCTTTTAATCGCCTCGGTATATAGCGCCTTCAGCCTTTTGACATCACCATATGTATTTGTAAATGACTGGAAATACGCAATGAATTTTCCTGCGTCAGATTTTAAAGATATCTTTTTCTTAGCTTCGTTTATCTGATCGTCTATGGGTGCAGGAGCTGCGGCAAACTCTCCCGATCCACCCTCGGAGCAAAATGTGCAGCCGCCGTATCCTATATATCCGTCACGGTTCGGACATGAACAGCCCGATGAAAGTGACAGTCTGTATGTTTTCTCACCGAATCTTTGTTTAAGGTGCTCTGATAAAGTGATCATGTTAAGGCCTGACCCAGCCCTTTTTGACCGCGTTATCTATGTTTAATTCGATCCATTTGTATACTTCGGGAATAAATTCTCGAACAGGTGCCATCCTCTTTTCAACTGACCTGCGATCGACATTACCCTCAACCCAGGTATGTCCGTCCGTCAACGTGTTATGCAAAAAAGGCTGTATCCTGTCCATGCACGCAGCGTATTTGGCATCCGATGTTTCCATCGCATCAAACTCTTCCCACAGACTCCTTATCATATCACCCTGCTCTTTGGGGAGCATTGAAAAGAGCTTATCTGCAGCTTCTTTTTCACGCTGCTCTTTGTTTTGATTGCCCTGAACATCATATGCAAAGGTATCGCCTGCTTCTATCTCGACAAGGTCATGAACAACGCACATCTGAACAACTCTTCCGATATCAACAGGCTCCGTGGCATACTCTTTAAAGAGCATCGCCATGACCGCGATATGCCACGAATGCTCGGCATCGTTCTCGCGGCGGCTCTTATCCAAAAGAAGCGTCCGCCTTAAGACCGATGTCATTTCATCGATCTTGGCGGTAAACAGAAGTTGGTCGTTCAGTCTTTCGTTTTGTCCTTTAAAAAATTCACTCATGTTCACATGCTCGCACGATAGATATTTAACATATCCTGCTCGTTAAGGACTCTTGCAGAGCCCATTTCTCCGCCGACTCCGACCGCACACTTATGTGCCATCAAAACAAGATCGTCTTCTGTTGCGGTAACCCCGAGCTCCCTTAAGTTAGTCGGCATGTTAATGCTCCTGTAGAAATCTTCCATCGCCTCTATTCCGCGAAGTGCGATATCCTCATCACTTCCCGCATTTTCAACTTCCATTACATTAAGTGCAAATCTCTTAAATCTCGGAAGGCAGTTCTTAAATACATATCTTGCCCAGCTGCCCCAGATAGCTGCAAGACCAGCTCCGTGAGCAACGTCATACAAGCCGCCGAGCTCATGCTCAAGCTTGTGAGTCATCCAGTCACCGCCGTCATTTCCGCATCCGGTAAGTCCGTTGTGTGCAAGACTTCCTGCCCACATAACTTCGGCACGCGCATCATAATCCTTCGGGTTGTCGCGAAGGATAACCGCGTTCTTTTTAACTGTACGGAGCAATCCTTCCGCAAGGGCATCCGTGATCTCCATGTTTCCGCCCTGTGTAAAGTATCTTTCCATTGTATGCATCATGATATCGGTGCATCCGCATGCCGTCTGATAATCGGGCAGAGTCATCGTAAGCTCGGGATTCATTATGGCAAACTTCGGACGTCCATAGTCGCTGCTGTATCCACGCTTAACGAGTCCTTCTTCTTTGGTGATAACGGATGAATCACTCATCTCGCTTCCCGTTGCTGCAATGGTAAGGATTACGCCTACCGGAACACAGCCTTCGGCAGTACGCTTGTAATCATAAAAATCCCAGACATCTCCTTCGTTTGCAAGGCCGTAACCTATAGCCTTAGCAGAATCTATGGCGCTTCCCCCGCCTACTGCAAGCAAAAAGTCAACCTTTTCCTTTTTACAAAGTTCTATGCCTTCATACACGAGGCCAAGATGAGGATTGGGAACTGCTCCGCCCAATGTAACATAGCCTATTCCTGCAGCATCCAAAATGTCAGTAACTCTTTTTAAAAGGCCCGAGCGGACAACACTTCCTCCGCCGTAATGGATGAGTATCTTTGTTCCGCCGAACTCCTTTATCAGTTCAGCCACATGACTTTCTGCGTTTTTTCCGAATACAACTTTGGTGGGTGTGAAGTAGTTAAAGTCAAACATCAGATGAATCTCCTTTCAAAAAAAAACGAATGATCATGCTTCTTTTCTCCCTGTTCCTTACGAACAAGAGGTACAAGTGCTGTATACAAAGCGTAGGCATTTAACATTAATGCTCCGACCCACGCGCTTATCTCCGCATAAGCGGTCGCCCGAAAACCTATCCTGCCTATAAAGAACGAGATAACGGTTATCCTTAATATCATCTCCAATATTCCGGAAACCATGGGAAGCATCGGCTTTCCCATACCCTGGACGGCACTTCTTACAACAAAAAGTACATCCACGAATAAAATCATCATTCCGCATCGCGGAAGGAACTCGCAGACCAGAGCGATACGGTCGCTTCCCGTAAGGAGTATCCCCGCAAGGGTCTTAGGCATGAACACCATCAGCGAGCCCAGGATAAGGTAAGCCGTTACTGCGATACCGATACAAACAAAAAGCCCCTGTTTGATCCTTTTGTATTCACCGGCACCGTAGTTCTGGGATGTGTATGCGCTCATCGCATTTCCTGCCGTTGATGCGGGATTCATGAAAAGATTAAGGTACTTACTGCAGGCTGCATAAGCTGCTGTATAAACGACACCGAAACCGTTGACGAAATACTGGACAACCATACATCCGATTGCCGTAATGGAGTTCATGAACGCCATCGGAAGTCCGTTCTTCAAAAGATCGGTAAATATCCTTTTTTCGTTTTTAAAATATTTCTTTTCAAGTTTTATAAACGGTATATGGCTAAGTCTGCCAATACATATGATCGAAGATATGACCTGTGAGCATAATGTTGCGATCGCAGCACCCTCTACTCCGGTACGGAGAACGAAGATAAAAAGCGAATCAAGCGAAAGGTTAAGAATCGATGAAATTATTATTGCCTTAAGCGGTGTTTTGCTGTCGCCAAGAGCCCTTAATACGGAAGCCGAGATATTATAACAGATCCCTGAAGCCAGGCCTCCGAAAATGATATATCCGTACTTCAGACTGTCTGCAAATATAAGTTCATCAGTCCGAAGTAGCCTTAATGCATGAGGAAGGAACGTTACCGAAAACACTGAAAGGATCACCGAAAGAACTATTCCGAGTTCGATGACTCCCGCAAGACGGTGCTTAAGCTCCTCTTCATCTTTTGCCCCAAAGCTTTGGGCTATCAATACTCCGAATCCGTTTGCAAGACCGAATGAAAAGCCGACTATAAGAAAAAACAAAGATCCCATGTTGCCGACCGCGGCAAGAGCATTATCCCCAAGGCCTTTTCCGACTATCCATGTATCCGCGAAATTGTAAAACTGCTGGAGCATGCTCGTTAAAAGAAGCGGCCAGTAAAATGAAAGGATAAGCTTAACAGGGCTTCCCTTTGTAAAATCTATTACTTTTTTGTTTGATGTGCTTAATGATATACTGCTCATATTCTACCTCGTACTTTAACGAGTCTAGTATATCAGGCAATGTTTATCTTCTTATATTTTTACCTTGGACATATCATTTTTTGATACGCCCGTAACGAACGAAATTCAGGCTTTTTCAAACACAAAAACGTTCCAGGAAAGGGGTTTTACGTGTGTTTTAAGCTCACCGTTTTCGAATGTTTTTTCTTTGATCTTTACGGGGCTTATCAGAGCGTCGTTTTCAAAGGAATTTCTGTCGTTTAAGTCATTGGCCGTGAGGCTCATTGCATTTTTTATACTGTATCCTTCAAATCCGCTGATATCGATGGTAAGCGGATATTCCGAATCCTCGTTCCTGTTTATCGCAAAGATCGTCAGGCGGTCGTTTTCCTTATCATATGCGCTTGCGCTGTCTATGAAGTTAACCCCTTCCTTACCCGTGTACTGGGATGTGTCTTCTATCGCATATCCCGGCATATCGTAGGTTTCGCTTTCAACCTTTGTCTGAAGCGATATGCCCTTTGCATAGGTCAAAAGATCCATGAATATGTAATGCGCCGCACTTCTCCACACATGATCGTGGTCAGCTTCAGCTATGGCGGCAAGTCCTCCGGTCATGCAGCTTATCTTTACCCTGTCGGCATGTCTTAAAATTGCAAGCTGTATTGATGCCATCGAAAGAGCCCTTACTATCTCTTCTCCCGGGAAAACGTGATCCTTCATATTGTCGGGATCATGCAGGATGTACTTCCTTTCGGGGTCGAATCTGTAGTGATTTCTGGCCATATTGTAGCGCCCGTATCCCGGATGAAGTTCCTGGTAAGGACGTATCATCGAACCGTATTCATCAAGCGAGATATAAACTTTCTTTGGTGATCTGTGCTTGCTTTGAACATAATCTATCATAGCAGCCTCGGTATTTATAAAGTCCTCATAGTAAAGCGATCCGCCAAGCAGGGCCTTTATATCTCCGGGCTTTGCCGAATGATAGTGATGAACCGAAACATAATCCACAACGTCGTAGCATTTATCAAGGACCGCTTCATCCCACGAAGGAAAGCCTTCCATAAAAGGGGCCGATGATCCGCAAACGCCGGTCTCTATCGTTTCATCAATCCACTTAATGGCCTTTGATGTTTCAAGGACTTTATGTCCGTATCCTTCAGGGTTTTTATCCCATGCGCCAAGCTGCCAGGGACCGTCCATCTCGTTTCCCAGATACCACATCTTAACTCCGTAGGGCTTTTCATGTCCGTTCTTCCTTCTTAAGTCAGACCAGTATGTTCCGCCTTCATGATTCGTGTATTCAACAAGGTCCATCGCATCCTGAATGGTACCCGTTCCCATGTTGACGGTATAAAGAGCCTCCGTATTTACTTTTTCTGCCCATTGTAAATATTCATCATGTCCGACATCGTTTAAGATGTACTGATGCCATGCAGGATCAAGGTGGGCCTTTCTTTCATTCATCGGACCTATCGAATCCTTCCACTGCCAGGCCGAAACAAAGTTTCCTCCAGGAAGCCTCACGGAAGGAACTCCCGATCCTTTTATCGCTTTTAAAAAGTCTCCCCTGAATCCCTGCTCATCGGCTGTCGGGTGCTTGGGATTAAACATTGTCCCGTTGACCATCGTGCCTATGGGCTCAAGGAAAGCCGAAAAAAGTCTTTTTGATATCTCCCCCGTTTCAAATAAAGGGTGTACCGTGATCTTTGCGTTTTGTGCCATTATAAAACCCCGCTTAATACTTTATCGTTTTAAATGCCTTATCATTAAGATCCGCTGTCCTTAAAACAGGTTCCGCCAATGGAAGCTCCCTGCCTTTCCTAACAAAGACGAGAACCTCTCCTTCTTCGGCTCTAAGGAAATGATCACCTGCATCAAGGCATTCTTCATCGTAATCTTCCGTACTCCTTAGCCTTATCATCTTCATATCCTCAGGCAGGTAAACATATCTGCCCGAAGCATTCTGTGTATAGACCGGAGCGATCATGATGCTTCGTCCGACAAAAAGCTGATCCTCAACGTCTTTTGCACGCTCATCGTTTTCGTATTCAAAACAGAGCGGTTTAAAGAGCATTTCATCGTTTTTCGCTGCCCATACATACTCTGAATAAAGATACGGTATGAGCGCATACCTTAAACCGACAAGATTCTTAAACACCTCCGTGTTCTTAAACCGGTATAATTCCTGGCGTCTCGTGCCCATGGCAGAGTGGTTCCTGAAAAGCGGAGTAAATATACTGAATGAGACCCACCTTATCATGAGGTCCTCCGTCACATCGCATCCGAATCCTCCCGTATCGGGTCCCGCGTATAAAAAGCCGCACATGTTAAGCCCCGGCAGTTGATGGATACTCAGCAAAAGATGGCTCCACCACGACATGTTATCTCCGGTCCAGATCCCGGCATATCTGTGCATTCCGATATATGAAGCCCTTGAGAACATAAGTATCTCTTTGTCGGGTGCAATGCGCGAAAATGCCTCGCCTGCCGCCCTTGTCATATTATAGCCGTAAAGGTTATGAACCTTATCGTGTCTTATCTTTTTGCCTTTAAACTCATGATAAAAGCTTTTATGATCCTCAAGGCTGTTATTAAGGCCGTTTACGGTTCCCTGGAATTCAAAGAAGGAATTGATATCAAGGTTTTCGTTTTTGTATCCGTCGATCTTGTTAAAACACTCCTTTAATCTTTTTTCACTGTAAAAGATCGCAGGCTCGTTCATATCATTCCAGAATCCGTCAATACCCATATCGGTAAGGACTTTATACTTATCTCCAAACCAACGTCTTGTATCTTCCTTAAGGAAGTCCGGAAAATGAACTCTGCCGGGCCATACTGCCGCGGTAAACGGCTTTCCGTCTTCATCTTTAACAAAATGATCGCCTTTTATTCCCTCTTCGTAGACATCGTATCCTTCTTCGATCTTTACACCGGCATCAATGATCGGAATAAGATGGATCTTTCTTTGTGCCATCTCAGATACAAATCCGTCAAACCCCGAAAAAGTATCATTATTTATCGTAAAGTCCTTATACCTTTCCATGTAATCAATATCAAGATACACGGAATCGAGCGGGATCTTAGCCTTTTCATAAGCATCAATGACTTCCCTTACCTCGTCAACGTTCATGTAGCTCCACCTGCTCTGTCCGAGTCCGAATGCCCACCTCGGGGCAATGTAACTTTGACCGATGATACGGCGGAATTGCTTTACGATATCGGATAATGATGTACCGTCTATAAAATAGATATTTGCATCAAAATCCTTGAATATGATCCTCATTTCATCGTGGTCTTCGTATCCTATATCAAACTCAACCGCGCCCGGAGTATCCACATACATTCCAAAGCGTCCGGCCATTCCATCGCATCCGGGATCATATATAAAAAAATTATGCGCTCCGTACAGTGAAGTTTTTCCTTCTTCGTGATGGGGTTCGTCGGCACAGTAGCTCACATAATGCCAGCCTCGCTTGTTCATCCCGCGGACCTGCTCACCCAATCCGTATACGCGCGCATCTTTATCCATGGCCAGTGTCATGGTCTTTTCATTTTCATTTATGACCCAGTACGGGATCGTGCCGTTTGATCGCTCTATGTCTTCAACCACGGATTCCGTTTCTATCGGATCACCCAGTACAAATTTTCTTATCATACTTCCCCCAAAAAGTGTCATGCAGCGTCAGACCTTCTTTAACATTAACACAACCGTGAATCCGTTGTCATTATAGTATTCCATATCTCCTCCCTGTTTTTTCATGTATTGCTTAACAAGGTAAAGGCCCATTCCGTATCCGGGTTTTTCGTCTGCATTGGCACCTCTGTAATACTTCTGGGCGACAAGCGGAAGATCTTCCTCGCTGACTCCGGGACCGTGATCCTTTATCGTGATCCTTATAAAGTTTCCGTTCAGGCCGTCACTCATCAGCATGTCATCCACGGTATCGAATCTGACACTGATGTCAGTTCCTGCGTACTTCACCGAGTTTCCGATTATGTTATCGATACACTGCTCCATCCTTCGCCTGTCCAAATAAACCATGCATCTGGGAATGCTGTTTTCAAGTATGATCTTTCCGTAACCCTTTATCTTAATGAAATAATCTTCGATGAGCGTGGTGTATTCCTCCCCAACACAGACTTCGACCATTTCCAGGTTCTCCATGTTGGAATGCAAAAGATCGTTCATGAGAGAACTTATCGTCTTTGCCTTTGCGGCAACGGTCTGTACCTTTTCAAGAGAATCCCTGACTTCCGCGATCGACTCTTCATCGTTGGGAACGGTTTCTTTTAATTTATCAAGCCTCCTGTTCAGCTTGACGTTCATCACCTCACCTATAGCTTCTATAACGGCTACGGGCGTTTTGACATCATGGCTTAAGGAAGCAACAAGCTCCTTTCTTGCTATCTCGGACTCGATCTCGTTTTTCCGGGCCCTTTTAAGTTCCTCTCTCATTATGTCAAAGGATTCGGTAAATCCCACAAAAAAGTTGTTGCTCTTTATCGGGAGTGAAACATCAAGATTTCCCTTGGCAAGTTCTTCCGAAAAGTTTTTAAGTTCTTTCGAGGGCTTTATATATGAATCGTAGATTATGTATAAAAGAACATAACCAAGCAGTAGAGAACATGCCCAGATCAGCAAAGCGATACTAAAAAACGATGAGCCTATCTGTTCAAACCCGTCTTTTTTTTCAAGCCATGCCACCTTACCAAGGTATTCGCCGTCCACGTTAAGGTCAAGCACGAAAGCGTCCTTGCGGTAAAGCTGCACAAGTTCCGGATCACCTATGTCCTTTGAATATATGATCCGGCAGCCATAGTCATATTCGATGGATTGCTCACTTCTTCCGTCCCGTATATCATCCTCGATACGGTTTAACTGATCGTTATAAAAAACAATGTCTCTTTCAGGATAGGAAACCTTAAGAAAAAGATTGATCAAATAGAATAAAAAAACAAGCATCAGCAGCGTAAAGGCTGCTGTGATCTTTTGTATCTTCATCGAGTCCTTACGCCTTTACTTCTGTGTCTTTTTTAAGTTTGAGGTAATATCCCGTCCCCCAAACGGTCTTAATGAGCTTTGGATCATTGGGATCTGCTTCTATCTTTTCACGCAGTTTCCTTATGTGAACATTTAACGTACTGTCTCCAAAGAACGTATCTCCCCAGACCTCATCAAACAACGTTTCCTTTTTTACTATCGTGTCATGATGATGGTACAGACAGTTAAGCAGCGCATATTCCTTGGCCTTAAGCTCTGTCTTATCGCCGTTTACAACAACGGACATAGTGTCCGGATCAAGCTTAAAATCAATGAGTTCGTCGCTTTGTCCTTCTGCCCCCGATGCGCCATCCGATGGATCCTGTGCCCCAAGCGAGGCATCATAACCCGAAAGTCCGGCTGATGCTGCAGCATCTATCCTTTTTAAGAGCACCTTTACCTTGGCAAGAAGAACCGAAAGAGAGTACGGCTTTTTAACATAATCATCTCCCCCTATCGACAATGCTATAAGGACATCATCGTCACTTTGTCTGGCACTTATAAAAAGGATCGGCATGTTAAGCTCTTCGCGGAGTTTTTTGCATACATCAAATCCGCTCCCGTCCTTAAGGTTTATGTCGAGCAAAACTATGTCGGCACTGTCCTTGTCAAAAAAACGAAAACAGGCCTCTGCGCTTGTAGCATACTGCGTAGAGACCTCAAACATTCTGAAATATTCTGCCGTCATTTCGGCAAGATCAGCTTCATCATCCACTATGAGACATCTGTAATGCATCCGGATTCTCCTATCAGGGCGACCGTCCGGGCCGCCCTGTCATTTGATTATATCATAATTTTTTACTCTTCCGTTATCATCTTAACGGGCTCTAAGACTTTTATCCTTCTTCCGATAAACGCAGAGGTCAGCATCGCTATACCAAGTATAAGGATGATCGCGATAACATATGTCTGCGGGTTTATAAAGAACTGTGCTTTCTTAAACCCGAATATCGAAAACATAAGTGTAAGAACTTTGCCTCCGAAGAATGATGCCGCCATCACTCCGGGTATCATTCCCAGGATAACGACCGGGATATTGGAAAGCATTGTCTGGAAGATAAGCTGTCTTGAGGTATATCCCAGGGCTTTACTTACACCCAGATTTCTCCATGACCTTGTGATCTGAGTTCTTATGATCAAAGATTCAACAAATGCAACAATAAGCGATGTCAGTATGCCTATCACCAGTGCAACTGCCTTTATTCCGAGCTTTACGACCCCGATTATTCCCTGAACGCTTTCTTTAAAATCGGTGACTTCGATATCGGGATATGTCTCTTTTATTTCCTTTTCAAAATCCTTAAGGGTATAGCCCTTTTTAAGGAAAACGCTGTAGCTGAAGCCTTTCATGGTTCCGGTCAGTTTTTCTGCTCCTTCAACTGTCATGTAACTCATCATACCGAGGTTATTTATGACCTGACAAAGACCCGTTACGATATAGGTTTCTTCACGTGTTCCCATCTTTGCCACAACCGAATCCCCTACACCTACTTTCATCCTGTTTGCCGCATTCGTTGCAAACATGATCTCATTTGAATGTACGGGCATCCTTCCTTCGGCCATGGAAATCCCTTTTATATTTGAAGTATCGGAAAAGCATCGTGTTGTGATGTTTTGATCTTTTCTGACTTTTAATGACGTATAATTAAAAGCTTGCCATTGCTCGCCGTACTGGAAATCAACAGAAGTCATGGTGTCCAGTTTATCTGCCATAGCCCGATCCCCTGATATCATGGAATCGGCATAATCGACTCCGGCCATATTTATGACGGTATCGTCGTCTGAAAAGGTATCAGCTATACCAAGGCCTATAAGCGTCGATGCAGATAGGAGCATCACGATAAATAGCACACCGATCTGGTTTTTGAATCTTCCGAATGTTTCCTTAAGTGAAAGCGTGACCGCCACAGAAAAAGGACTCTTTTCGAAGGGGAAGAAATTTCTCTTGAAATTATGTGCGTTTATTCCGCCTCTTAATGCTTCAAGCACCGTAGTCTTGTTATACTCGCGTCCGATCAGCAATGTAAGTGCTCCTACAAGCCCTCCCATACCGATGATGGTAGAGATCGCCACGGGTGTGCTGATCGGCTGCTTCCAGGGAAGGCCTAACGTCAAAAGGATTATCACACTCATCTTTTCTATGGATAATGCTCCCAATATTACTCCGCAAAGACTTCCCAATGCAGCTACCGATACAAGCTGGGTAAGAAGGATTATCACAAGTTCCCTGACCGTATATCCCGAAGCCTCCATGATAGCCGTATTCTTCATGTTGGTCATGATGAAGTTCTTTACGCTGAAATGGATGATGACCATCGAGATGATAAATATGATGAGTGCAAAAACAAATACTATCGCTATGAACATAAGCGGAAGTATCATGGCTGATCCGTGAAGCATAACATAAGGCACTCCGTTATTTATCGCACCCTTATAATCCGGATGAGTGTTACGATATTCACTTGTCCAGTCATTCATTTCGGCAAAAACAAGATCGCACACTTCGTTTGTGTCGACTCTTTTTCTTATGGCATCTTTGGTGACCCTAACCTTGTGATAATCACGAAGGTATACCGACGAACTGTTTTCAAATAGGATATTCCTGTACATGTCATCGGAAATATATACAAGGTGTTCGCCCATGTTCATAGGAGAACAAAAGAGGGAATCCTCGACATATCCGGCAACCTTTAAGTCATATTTGTTATCGCCGATCTCCAGATGGAGGATATCTCCTGTTGCAAACTCGGTGCTAAGCCTTATCGGGATCAGAATATCGTTTCCATGCAATCCCGTTGTATCAACGCTTATCTTCTGAATCTTATAATCATTATCATATGAAACAAAAAGGAACGGGTATTCCGAAAGATTCCTGTCATTGACATGTCCGTATTTGGCACTGTCGGCGTTCATCGTTTCGGTTATCTCGTATTCCCCGGTATAGGGGTTTCCTTTGATGATCTCCTCGAGTTTGTCTCTTGTAAGCTCATCCGTTGTTGCCATATAAGCTATATCAAGGCCGTGATTCTTTTCGTATACCGCGTCTATGACTCCGCTTATACCCGTCATGTATGAAAGACTTACAAACAGCAAAAATCCGGTGATGAGCGACATGAAGAAGAATGTTATCATGTCGTTTTTCTGCTTTTTTATATTGTTTTTAGCGATAAAAAAATATCTGTACATTTATGATAAGACCTCAGTTACTACCATCCCATATCCTGAAGGAAACTCTTCAATTTTGCGTGTCTTTCTTTTGCTTCTTCGAGTCTTGGATTGCTCTCATCCTTATAGTCTCCGACATAAGGCCCGATATAGACCTCATCCGAGATCACTCCGTCTGCAAGATATATGATCCTGTTCCCTCTTTCTGCCGCTTTTACCGTATGTGTGACCATGACGATACTCTGTCCTTCGTCATTAAGGTCTGAAAGTATGTTTAATACGTTCTCCGTATTCTGTGAGTTAAGCGCACCTGTAGGCTCATCCGCAAAAAGCACCTCAGGGCTGTTTATGACTCCTCTTACGACGGCAACTCTTTGCTGCTGTCCGCCCGATAACTGTGTCGGAAACTTGTTATAATCTCCTTCACCAATCTCAACATTGTTAAGCAGCTTTTTGGCTTTTTCGGCAAGTTCCCTTTTATTGGTGTGCTTTAAAAGGCCGCAGACCATGATATTATCAAGAGCGCTCATGCTGTCATTAAGATAGTTCTGCTGGAATACGAATCCCACATGATTCCTTCGAAATATCGCAAGCTTATCGTTACTGAACGTCGATATCTCCGTTTCTTCTATCGTTTCTTCACCATCTTTCTTGCCGGGCAGGGGCGTGTAATATGTGATCGTTCCGAGCGTAGGCCTGTCCATACCGGACAGGGCATAAAGTAATGTACTTTTACCCGATCCCGAGTTTCCCATTATTACCGTAAAATCGCCCTTGTAGATCGAAAGGTTTAAGTTTTTTAATACATGCTGCTGAACCGAATCATTTGAAAAGGTTTTTGAAAGATCTCTTGCAGCTATTATCTGTCTTTTTCCCGAATCCATTTTTGTCTCCGTCTTCATTTTGTTATTCGCAGCGTACGTCCATTCCGTCGCTTAATTCAGATTCATCATTCCAGATGATTATTTCGTTTTCGTTTATTCCGGATACAACCTCGGCATAGTCATCATTCCTTATACCGACCTGGATCCTTCTTTGCTCGGCTTTTTTGTCGTTAAGTACGAATACGTAACTGCCTTCTTCATCCATTCCGAGCGCATCAAGAGGTATCGTTATCGCATCTTCAAGCGATGCGGTAGTGACTTTTACTTTGGTCTCAAGTCCTAAGATGATGCTCTCATCGGGCTCATCAAGCGTGATCTCGACACCGATGTTTGCACTTTCACCCTGGCCCGTCATGTGCTCTATCCTTGTGACTTTACCGGTATAATCCTTATTCTTTATGGAAGCTGTCGCAATCTGTCCTTCTTCCATATCAACTATATCATATTTATTTACGTTTACTTTGATCACGATATCTTCCGAAGACTCTATGGTAAAAAGGAAACTTCCGTCAGAAACGGATTCGTTCTCGTTAACGCCGATTGATGTGATGACACCGTTAAATTCAGCCTTTATTCCTTCTTTTGCTTCTTCGTATCTGCTTAATGTATTCTGTGTTGAAAGCTCGTTTGATGCCTTTGCGGCTTCAACCTGTTCCTTTGTTCCGTTAGTCAAAAGGCCTGCGTATCCCGTTACCTTTTGAGAGATCATCTGTGACTTTAATTCTTTATATGATGTAAGCTGTTCGGTAAGAGCATTAAGGTTTTCCTGCATGGTAACAAGTTCGGGAGCATACTGCTGGGCTACTGCATTTGACGCGATCTCTTTCTGAAGATTTTCATACTCCTCGGAATCGGGCTTGTCTGCCCAGTCGATAACCGAGATCTGGAGATTTGCTCCTTCGTTTGCAAGCGCTGCCTTCTTTTCGAGAATGTTATTCTGTGTGATATCGATAACCTGCTGCGTAAGAATGATCTTTTCTTCAAGATCTGCAAGTGTTGTCTTTGCTTCGGAATAAAGACCTGCACTCCTTCCGCCTGCCTGGATTATGCTGTCATAGTTTCCCGTCGCTTCCTGATACGAATAATCGGTAAGAGCGACCATCCTGTATATCTCATCGATATCATATGAAATAATGACGTCACCCTTTTTGACCATATCACCGACCTTGAAATTGATCTTTGCTATTTTCCCGCCGATCTTAGAATAATAGGATGCTGTTTCGTTTGAAACAACATTACCGTTTACTTCAATCGTCTTTACGATGTTGCCTTTACCTGCAACATATGTCTTGACCTTCATTGCGGCGTTTGCATGCATTGACATTCCGCCTATGGCAAGAACTGCTGCGCAAAGTACCGCGATAAATGCTACCTTCTTTTTGTTCTTCAAAAACTCCATCTTAATTTCCTTACCCTTTCAAGCTTCCTTTTATTTCATTTATGCAAAGTAAAAGGCCTTTGCTGATACTAATCTAATGCAAAGGCCCGAATAAGTCTTAATCTTATTCTTGTATAATTCTTAACTGATTCTTAATCGGGGCATTTAAGCGGCCAGATCTCTCCTGTTGTAATAATAATACGTAAAAGCCACGGCAGCAGATATAACGATCACAGCTATCAAAACAGCCAATGATGATATCTCATTACCCGAAAATATCTCTGAAGCATTAGCATAAGAGAACGGACCTGCAACAAGGCTTTCCTTAAGATCCGGAACGACTCTTCCTATAAGATCATAGAAATAACAGAGCATTGCTATTCCTATTCCAAGACCCATACGGTTCTTTCCCGAGCAGGAAGAAATCGCAAAACAGATCGCTGCGATCTCAATGTTCATAAGGAACTGGCAAAGCATAAACTTTGTAAACTCGGCAGTCGGGATTTCCTCTTCGAGCATCCAAAAGCCTGATACATATAAAACTGAACAAAGGATGGTAAACAAAACCAGGAAGAAAAGTACGCAAAGTCCTTTGGCCGTTATCACCTTGCTTCTTGAAACGGGGAATGAAAGCAGGAATTCACCTGAATGCCCCTCTTCCTCTTTGGAAAGGATATTTATTGCAAGGATCGCCGCAAACATGGCAGATCCAAGTCCATGAACTGTTCCCACCTCTGTTGCGAAAAATCCCTTCATGGTAGCGATGCTTAAAGTGCTCATTCCGAAAGCATCCGAGAACGCCCCCATATTGGAAAAAGCATCCGCCATCTCCTTCATGTCGCCCTGCATGCTCTGATAGAGCATTATGCATGCAAGTCCCAATCCGCCGACTGTAAGACTCCATATAAGGAAGTTCTTTATATTAAGTTTCATTTCCTGTAAAAATATATTTTTCATTTATGCCTCCTCATCTTCGTAGAATTTAAGGAATGTATCATCGTCTATTTTAGGGGAATCAAGCATCGTAAGGTGTCCTTCCCTCATAAGGGCAGCGTTCTTACAGTACCTGTTAACCTCCGAAAGAACGTGAGTCGATAAAAGACATGTTGCACCTTCGCTTACGTATTCGTTGATAAGTTCAAAGAAATGCTTTTGCATCAAAGGATCAAGTCCTCCAGTCGGTTCATCGAATATAAAAAGCTTCGGCCGGTGCTGCATCGCGCACACGATACTTACTTTTTTCCTGTTCCCGAGTGAAAGTTCCTTTATTCTTTTTCCCGTATCGACCTTTAATCTTTCACAGAGTTTTTCGGCCTCTTTACTACAGTCAAGACCTCTTATGTCTGCAGCATATTTTATGACCTCCGATACCTTCATCGTATTGTAGAACCACGCTTCCGAGGGCATGTATCCTACATTGGCAAGGATTTTTTCGCGGTCTTTTACGCTGTCCATCCCAAGGATCTTTATGCTTCCTTCATTGAATTTCAAGAATCCGAGCATTGAGCGTATCGTTGTCGATTTTCCGGCACCGTTCGGTCCTATGAACCCGAAGATATCTCCTTCTTTTACTTCAAGTGACACATCTATGACGCCCCTGTTTTTGCCGTAGTTTTTGGAAAGGTTTTTTATCTCAATTACGTTAGCCATATCGTGACCTCCTTATCTTTAAACCCAACATAACAGACAAAAAAAACGGGAACAATACCTGTTCCCGTAAGGTGCACTATTTTAAGGCCGTCATACACTTTTTTGATGTTTTTGCTGGAAATCCTTAAGTTCTTCATTTAATTTTCTGTCATCTATATGCCTCTTGGATCTGTAGATAAAAAACACACAGCCGTATACGACCAGCAGATATATGGCAAATATGATCGTCGATATGATATCTTTGTCAAACCAACCGCAAAAATATGATACGAGGGTATAAACCGCCGTACAGATGATCATGCCGAGGCACTCTCTTACCCCGAGTTTTTCGGCTTCATCGAAATTCCAAAGGAGATATACCTGAATGTAACCGATCATATAACAGGTAAGTATCATCTCAATCATATGTATGATCCCCGCCTCAAAGGAACCGTTTATGATCTTATACATGCAGTAAAAGAAAAGTATCGCAAAGAAATAAAGACAGGCTTTAAATTCGATACCAATCTCTTTTGTAAGATATCTTTCAAAGGGCGTGACTTTTCCATTCTTTTCCATCTTACCTGGCTCCTTTTAAAAGTCTTCGAAATTCGGATGCATACCGCCTTGATATTATGATATGCTCTCCTCCCTGCATGATCGCATCGATCCTGTTTGAAGATAAGCTCTTTAACGATACGACCCTGTTCACGTTTATGATCATAGACTTACTGCATCTGAAAAAAGTTTCATCCGAGGTCTCGATCATAAAGGAATTAAGAGTGCTGTCGATCTTAAGAACATTATCTTCGGTATAGGCAAAGACCTTATCCTCAACCGATTCAAGATATAATATCTCGTCGATATTTACACACAAAGAACGGTCATCGCTTTTACCCCAGATCTTTCCCTTATCATCCCGGAGTATTCCGACGACACGGTTAAGCAGAGGGTTATCGTCCCTGTATCTTATGGTTACGCTCTCCTGTCCTTCCGTGATCTTTTCAATATCCAGTTTTAAATCCAACCGTTCACCCATTTACTTTGTCCGGATCAAAGGTGCTTTATAAGTTCATCCCTGACTTTATCCATTCTCTCATCGGAAAGACCGAAATCCATTTCCTTATAGCTCCATGCAGATCTTCCTATGCCGTACTTTTCAAAAACGGTATTGATGACTTTGAACCATGAAAGAGCATCCTCAGGTTTTGCCACATCAATGACACCGTATTCTCCGCAGTAGAGATTAACGTTATCTTCCTTTGCCTTATCGATGGCATCTTTAAACATTTCTTCAAAATACTGTGTTGTCGTTCCGCTTTCTTCAAAAGAAACACGGGCCTTTTGGTCTATCTGATCCGTCCAGTGAGCGCCCTGATGCGTGAACTTAAAAGGCTCATAGCAGTGGAAATTATAAACGATCTTATCATCGGTCGCCCGTTCAAGGTATTTGACGGTAGATACAGCATTGTAGTTGTAACTTCCGACGATGATATATGAGTCGGGAGCAAAGGCCCTTATCCTTTTAACACAGGTCTTCCATATCCTGTTCCAGGGATCGATATAGCTTTGATTGGTAACTTCGTTAAGAAGTTCAAAGTATACCGTATCGTTCATCTTTCCAAAGAGCTTTGCAAACTCTTCCCAGACTTTATAGAAGTTTTCCTGATACTTTTCGTTATCGAAAAATCCGGCTTCCTTTTCGTCCTTATCAAAGGAATAACCGAGTGTCTTGTGAAGATCTATAACGATCTTAAGACCGTGTTTTTTTGCAAGCTCCACGGCTTTTCCAACAAGGGCGTATCCTTCTTTTTTGATACTCAGATCATTATTTTGGATAACGTTATAATCAACGGGAAGCCTTACATGATCAAGCCCCCACGATGCGATCTTTTCAATATCCTTTTCGGTGATGAAATTTAAAAGACGATCATCGCTGTAGTCGCACTGCGACATCCATCCTCCCAGATTTACCCCTTTTTTGATGTCAAACATAACCTCTCTCCTTTTATACCGGTTGTCAATGCAGATGCAATGACTGCTGTCTATTATACTACAAATGTGGTATCATTGCGGTTGTAATAATCATTAAGTTCCATAAGAGGTGAGCTTTTTATGAACGAAAATAATTCTGAGCGTTCTGTTGATTTTAAAAGCAACAAGTACCTGGTTTTTCAGATACTGTTTTTTGCGGGAACTGTAGCAATAAACTTTATACTGCCACGTACCGCTACGGCTTTAAAGCTCCCTCTTTATCTTGATAACGTCGGAACACTGCTTGCCGCCGTCCTTGGCGGTTATCTTCCCGGTATCGCAGTGGGATATCTTAATAACATCATCAACATGCGGGGCAATCCCGGAAATGCATATTATGTCGTGCTTTCGACTCTCATTGCCGCAAGCGGAACCTACCTTGGCCGGAAAGGCGTTTTCGATAAATTCCACAAGGCCATCCTTACGATACCTCTTTTTGCATTCATAGGTGGCGTGCTGGGATCCGTTTTGACCTATCTTCTATACGGATTCGGCATGGGCGAAGGTATAAGCTCTCCTTTTGCAAGAGCCTTACTTGACAGCGGAAAGTTAAACGTCTTCTGGGCACAGATGACCTCCGATGTCGTTATCGATCTTATAGACAAAGGCATAACCGTCGTTTTGGTCTTCATCATACTAAAACTCATACCCGCACGATTAAAACCCGGTCTTTGGCTTACCGGATGGCGTCAGGCCCCCATGTCGAACGAGGCATTGCTTGATGCCAAAAGGAATGTAACAAGGTCATTTTCGCTTCGCGGAAAGATAATCGCCATCATATCGGCCATCATGTTCTGCGTGGCTGTTGTTACCACGATCATAAGCTACATTCTCTTCCAGGGTTTTGCAATGAAGCAATATACATACAGCTGCCAGAGTGCCGCAAAGCTTGCTTCGGATCTTATCGATCCCGAGAAAGTAGATGAATATATAGCCGAGGGTGACTCATCCGACGAATACCGGCTTATTGAAAAAAGACTTGACGGCATAAGATCGGGAAATCCCGATATCGAATATGTCTATATATATAAATTCACCGAGGACGGTGTCATTGTTGTTTTTGACCTTGATACCCCGGATGTTAAAGGAAAAGAAGCCGGCGAGCTTATTCCCATAGAAGATTATCTTCTTCCCTATAAAGATGATTTCTTAAGCGGCAGGACCGTCGAGCCGCTTAAGGATGATACAATATATGGGCATCTCCTAAGCGTATTTGAACCAATATACGGAGCAGGAGGAAAATGCGTCTGCTATGCCGCAGCCGACATAAAGGTCGAAGATATCAGGCTTGCAAGTCTAAATTACATGACCAAGGTATTTTCACTGTTCATGGGCTTTTATATATTTATCCTTACTCTTTGCATATGGCTTGTCGATTACCATCTTATTTATCCCATCTCGGCAATGACGATGTCGGCAAGAAAGTTTGCCTATGATACCGAGGAAGCAAGGGATATAAGCATAGAAAGACTCAGACACCTTGAGATCGCAACGGGTGATGAAATAGAAAACCTTTACGAATCGCTTTCAAAGACGATCGCCGAGACCGTCGGATATCTTGAAGACGTAGAGGAAAAGGGTGAAGAGATCGCTCACATGCAAAACGGTCTTATCTATGTTCTGGCGGATATGGTCGAGAGCCGTGACAAAAATACCGGTGACCACGTACGAAAGACTGCTGCCTATGTAAGACTGATACTTAAAAAGATGAAAGAAAAGGGATTACATTCGGATATCCTGACCGACGAATACATTGAAGATGTGGCGAATTCCGCCCCTCTGCACGATGTCGGAAAGATCATGGTATCGGATACGATCCTTAACAAACCCGGCCGGTTGACCGATGAAGAATTCGCACTTATGAAAATGCATACGACCGCAGGATCAAAGGTTATCGAAAGTGCAATGTCGCTTGTTTCCGACAGCGGTTATCTTAAAGAGGCAAAGAATCTTGCAAATTACCATCACGAGCGCTGGGACGGAAGCGGATACCCCAGCGGCAAAAAAGGTGAGGAGATCCCGTTGTCTGCACGTATCATGGCCGTTGCGGATGTCTTCGATGCCCTTGTTTCAAAGCGAAGCTACAAGGAGCCTTTTACATTCGAAAAGGCCATGGATATCATAAGAGAAGGCGCAGGAACGCAGTTCGATCCAGAGATTGCCCAACTCTTTATAGAATCAGGTGAAGAAGCAAGAAAGATTTCCTTAGCCCATGAAGAAATGCTGGGTCAGGGTATCAGGCACTTTTCCGAATGAGCGTATCATCCTACAAAAAAAAGAAGCAGCGTAATGCTGCTTCTTTTACGTTTCATATAATCATCCAAAGTAGGGCTGGTATCCGAAGATCACGTTGTCCTTATCATCAAGATATAACATCATCGCATAGTTATCCTTGTCTGCAAGGAATCCTTCAAGTGATGAAGGCCATATCGGATTATATACATAAGGATCGTTCACATAGAATCTTGCATATTCTGATACGGGATACTCCACTTTGTGCTTTCTGTCGAACTCGACCGAATAATCATTTACCATATCCTTTTCGGTAAGGCCGTATTTTTTCATGAGATCCTTATCCTCAGGATAGACCACATCTCCCTCGTATACCTCAAATCTTACAGCATCACCCGTTTCATCGGTTTTTGCAGTTACCTCAGCAAGAACAGCCCTTTTGATCTTTAAATCGGCTAATTCCTCATCAGCTGATGTGGCGAATCTTAAAAGTTCTTCCGTATCTCTGAACCACAGCATCATAAGACCGGACATATAGTTAAGCAGCGCTTCATCATCGACGATCGTGCTGTCCTCGTATCTGAACATTGCATATGCGTAGACGAAGTTATCGATCTGGATTATCTTTGCCTGGTAATGCGCGGGAGTGCTTACTTCGGCTCCGCTTGAGTCCCACACGGCATAAATGCAGTCAGAACCCTCTATCTTTACAGCATTATCGAGAGTATACTCATCTTCCGTAAAGCTGTATACGTTCCTTGCATCATCGCTTATCCTTGATACGACTTCATTAACGAGCGCTTCTGCATCGGCCCTGTCATTTATATCGTGCCGTACGGTATCGTAGTAGCTTATATTTCTCACTCCGAATTCGCCTTCATATTCATCGGTAAAATCATATGCTTTGCTCTCGGATTCGAAACTGTGATTGTAGTTCACAAGCCCCGGGAAAGGTGAATAGTTTCCAATGACATTGTGGTTTTCAAGAAGTGACTGCGAATAAAATCCGTATCCTCCTTCGGGATTGAATATACCGTATGTCGGCATCTCAACCGGCAGGTTCAACTCATCCGATTCGCCGTCATAAAACTCCCAGCGTACCCAGTCTATATATTCATCCGTTAAAAACTCCGTAGACATCATAGGGGCGTAGATAAATATTTTATCCGTATCTTCAAGCCCGTAAGCACCGGTATATATGATATTTGTTCCGTCGATTATCTCTTCGGTTCCGGGCTCGTGATCATATTCAAGAGAAAGAACTTCGGCCTCGTAGTAATAGTAGTCAAGTTCCTTTGGAGTTCCGAGTTTTCCGGTAAATGTACAACTGTATTTGGTTCCGTTTTCCTCATAACCGGGGCCTGTCTCTCCCATGTTGTAGTCATAGTATTCACCCTCGAAAGAACCGTCTTCTTTTATTCTTAATTCTGTCTCCCATGCTCCGGCACCGCTTGAGAAACTAAACGAGTAGTTCGACATGTCCTCATAAAGAGGATCTCCCAAAGAAAAGCTTACAAAATCTGCCCTTGCGATCCTTATGGGACTTTCTTCTATCTCTGTCATCAGCCTGTAATAAACAGGATAGTCATCCTTGGTATAAGACACGACGAATCCAAGATCATCTTCTTTGGTATAAAGGATAAATCTCACGGGTTTTTTGGGTGAGATCTTATCAATCGATTGAAGCTCCTGTATCACATAGGGATTATAGTCATGAGGTTCGCTGTCATCTACGGGAGGGTCTACCAGAATACCGCTGTCATAGGATGTTATCCTGTACAGTCTGAAGTCCTCAACTTTTTCGGTCGGAACTATGACTATACCGAGCCTTTCTCCGGTTCCCTCGATCTCATACTTTTCGCATTCGGAGAGTTTTCCCGAATAATCATCTTCAAAGCAGACCTTAAAAGGATATTCAATTTCGTCTTCCTTTTTATCCTTTTTCTTCTTTTTCTTTTTTTTGTCGCTTTCCTTATCCTCCTGATCTTCTTCTGCAGTATCTTTTTCTTTCGTTAAACTGCTGCACGCGCTGAGGCTTAAGCTTAATATAAGCATCATCAATATGAGAACGATCGATCTTCTTTTCACGGATTTATTCCTTTCAGTTTTAAATAAATAAAGCAGGCCTCTACAGCCTGACTTTAATATAGTAACACAAAACCTCCTGATCCGCACAACGGACCGGGAGGTTTCATGCTTACAACTTACATTATGGCTATTTTTTCTGATTTAACACTGCTTCTTTTTCATACTGGGCAAAACTCATTCCGTTGCTGTTACCCTTAAATGATTTTTTTGTAACTGGTTTGTAATAATACGGAACCCCGGTTCTGCCCTCATGACCATAGCCGTTGGTAATAGATTTAACAGTCTTCATATTCCCTACCTCCTTGTACGAAATAAAAGTGCCAAACCCCGTTCTTTATTATATATCGGTCATATTTTGTATATTCTTAACACCCGGTTACAAAATAAATACAATATATTGTAGTTTTATGCATCAAGAGCCTGTTTGATGTCATCGAGTATATCATCGACATGCTCGATACCGACTGACAATCTGATCATGCCGGGATCGATGGAAGCTGCCTTTAACTGTTCGTCTGATAACTGTCTGTGTGTATGTGATGCAGGATGAAGTACGCAGGTCCTTGCATCTGCCACGTGTGTAACAACGGCCGCAAGCTTAAGCGCGCTCATGAAGCGCTCTGCTCCGCTCCTTCCATCCTTTAAGGCAAACGAGATTACCCCGCATGTGCCCTTGGGCATGTACTTCTTTGCACGTTCATAGTACTTGTTGGAAGGAAGTCCCGGATAATTGACCCATGAAACCTTGGGATGTGCTTCAAGAAATTCAGCGATCTTTTGAGCATTATAGCAGTGTCTTTCCATACGAAGCGCAAGGGTTTCAAGTCCCACGTTTATGTAGAATGAATTCTGCGGAGCCTGACATGCTCCGAGGTCTCTCATAAGGCAGGCAACCGCCTTCATGATATATCCGCTCTTTCCGAATTTCTCGGCAAAAACAAGTCCGTGATATGATTCATCGGGTTTGCAAAGTCCGGGATATTTATCCGGATATTTTGAAAAGTCGAAGTTGCCCGAATCAACTATGCATCCGCCTATCGTAAGCGCATGTCCGTCCATGTACTTTGTAGTTGCGTGAGTAACGATATCTACACCGAATTCAAAAGGTCTGCAGTTTATCGGTGTCGGGAAAGTATTGTCAACTATAAGCGGTACGCCGTGCTTATGTGCGACTTTTGAAAACTTTTCAAAATCAAGGACTATGAGTGAAGGATTGGCCACGCTTTCCGCAAACACGCATTTGGTATTTTCCTTAAAGGCCTTGTCGAGTTCTTCTTCGCTTGAATCCGGGTCAACGATCGTGACGTCTATTCCCTGCTTTTTTAATGTTACGGTAAGGAGATTAAACGTTCCCCCGTATATTGAAGATGAAACAACTATGTGATCACCGGCTTCGGCTATGTTAAATACCGCAAAATAATTGGCAGACTGTCCTGATGATGTGAGCATTGCAGCTTCTCCGCCTTCAAGCTCACAGATCTTTTTGGCCACCATATCATTTGTGGGATTGGCAAGTCTGGAGTAAAAATACCCGCTCGCATCAAGATCGAACAATTTGGCCATACTCTCTGAGTCCGTATACTTAAACGTCGTACTCTGGATGATGGGCATCACTCTGGGTTCACCGTTTTGAGGAGTATAACCTCCCTGAACACAAATTGTTTCTTTTCTCATTTTCTTTCTCCTTTATCAAAGCTCCTTCTCGAAGCAAATATAATCCTGTTCATACATATAGACCTCGCCTACGGTGTTAAAATCAAGTGCCGAATATGATCTTAAGGCCTTTATGTTATATTTGTTGACGAGGAAATGAATGCTCTTAAAGCCTCTTTTTTTAAGTTCGTCCATCCCGAATCTTAAAAGTTCCCTGGCCAATCCCCTGTTTTGCATATCAGGGCGTACTGCAAGCCTTGAAAGCTCTCCTCCGGGGGCAAGGTTTTTATCCCAATATTCAATGGCCTCAACCTGTTCGTCTTTATCTATCGAGACCGCCCCTATTATACCGTCCTTTGATCTCATTACAAAAGCAGAGTTTCTTTTAAGATCAAAATCTATCGTTTCCTCACTTGGATAATGATCATCCCACGGGCAATACTCCCTTCCGATCTGAGTCTTATAAAGAGCAAGGAGTTCCTTGCGGTCATCTTCGGTTGCGTTTTCTATTTTGTACTCCATCTTATTTCTTCCCCGGTATCATATTACCACAAATATCTGTCCAAAACTCATCCGCGACTATCGAAAGATCCCTGTCGGCGCTTCGGACGAGAATATATTTTGCTTTGACTTCGGGTTTAATGATCTTTTTAATTACTACGCCTTTATCAACATAATTTCTGACCGAATCAGGGTATATCGCAATACCGGTGCCTTTTGCCGTAAGTTCATATGCGTTTAACATATGCGCTATCCTGCAAAAAATCTTTGGTTCAAGTCCAAGAGGAGAAAACCAGTTAAGAATCTCCTGCTTTCTTGACTGTCTTGAGGGAATAATGAGTTCATACGGAGCAAGTTCCTTTAATTCTATGCTGTCTTTTTTGCCTTTGGTTTTGGCAAGAGGATGATCCAGGGGTATCATCGCAACCCAGGGTTCTTCATAAACCGGAACACCGACCAGTCCTTCCTCGTCATAAGGCGCTGTTATAACACCGATCTCGCATAGTCCGGATTGCACCCTTTTAACGACATCATCGGTATTTCCGTTCCAAAGCTCATATTCGACCATTGGATATATGCTCTTAAAATCGGCGATCCACTCTGCGAACAGAGCAGGTGCCTTTCCCTCTATGGTCGCAAGATACAATGTCCCTGAAAGTCCCTCGTTCATCTCCCTGATATCTTCAACGGATTTATCGGAAAGCTGCCTTATCCTCAGCGCATATTGTAAGAATCGCTCTCCTGCTCCGGTAAGCGAAAGTCCTTTGGCCTTTCTTACAAAAAGCTGAGCGTTAAGTTCTTCTTCGAGGTCCCTTATCTGACGGGAAAGCGGCGGCTGTGCTATATGAAGTTTTTCTGCTGCCTTGGTAAAGCTTCCTTCCTCAACAACGGTCAGGAAATACCTGATATGACGTAGTTCCATGACTCCCCTTTCACTCTTTAACAGGTCGTTTTTAACTATACCTTTTGGGTATATAACTACCATCATTATATGTATTTTACATTAGCTTTGCAAGGTGTTATCTTTAAATCAGAAAAGATAAAGAAACAAGAAAAAGCCATCGGGGAAAGGCTTTAGATGACAATAAAGCACAACGTAAAAGGAGGTAATGGTATGAAAAAATTAATTCAAAAGATCGAAGAGGCTCTTGAGGCATACTACAAGACCTTCGCTTAAGCAAAGACATTAAGAAAACCCGCAGATGCGGGTTTTCTTTTTTTATGCATTCATGCCTGATTCAATTATCCTTTTTGCAAGATCCGTATCCTCCGGTGTTGTCACCTTGAAATTCCTGTACGATCCTTCAACCAGCTTTATCGGATGATCCGAATACAGTTCAAGCACCATCGCATCATCCGTGATGTTTATTCCCTTGTCCTTATACTCTTTTTCATGTGAAATAACGTTATTGTACGCTTCTTTTATAAGGTCGAACTTAAATATCTGAGGTGTCTGTACGTTCCAGACGCTGCTCCGGTCAGGAGTCATCTTTACGATACCGTTTTCATCGGCGATCTTTACCGTATCCTTTGACGGCATCCCTATAACGCAGGCACCGGTTTCCTTAACCGATGCAAGTCCTCTTTCAAGGGATCCTGTATCGATAAGAGCCCTTGCACCGTCGTGGATGAACACGTAATCACATGTGTCTATGGCGTTTAATCCGTTAAGTACCGAGTTATATCTTTCATCCCCTCCGTAAACAAATTTGCTCACCTTGGAAAGACCGTACTTTTTTACGATCTCTTCCCTTATGTATTCTTCATCTTCAGGTTGGATGACCATGATGATCTCATCTATGAAGCTCTTTTCGAAAGTTTCAAGCGGATAAAAGATAAGCGGCTTTCCGCAAAGATCAAGGAACTGCTTTTTTACGGGTCCGCCCATTCTTTTGCCGCTTCCGGCTGCAAGTACTATGGCAACGCTTTTCATATCATCGCTCTCCAAGCTTTAAGGCAGGCACTGCGTTTAGATCATAACCGCTGCGTTCTCCCTTTATGAATTCGTAATATCCCGCTGTTCCTATCATTGCCGCATTATCCGTGCAGTATACGGGTGACGGACAAAAAAATTCTATGTTTTCTTTTTCACATCTTTTTTTAAGCGATTCCCGAAGTGCCGAGTTAGAAGCAACTCCGCCTGCTATCGCAAATTTCTTTAATCCGTAGGCATTTACCGCATTTATCGAATGATCCGTAAGTACATCAACGACTGCCTTTTGGAATGAAGCGGCAACGTCATTGACATTTACATCCATGCCCTTCATCTCACACTGGTTAAGGTAGTTTAACACGGCAGATTTAAGTCCGCTGAAACTGAAATCATACTCGGAGCCTTCGACCTTTGCCCTTGGAAAATCTATCGCATCGGGATTTCCTTCCTTTGCGGCTTTATCAATCTTCGGCCCTCCCGGATATCCAAGACCTATCGCTCTTGCCACCTTGTCAAAAGCCTCTCCTGCCGCATCATCCCTTGTTCTTCCCAAAACCTCGTATTCCCCGTAATCCTTTACGGCCACAAGATGCGAATGTCCACCCGATGCCACAAGGCATACAAAAGGAGGTTCAAGATCCTTGTTTTCAATATAGTTGGCGCTGATGTGTCCTTCTATATGGTGGACCCCGATAAGCGGAATGTCCTTTGCAAACGCAATGGCTTTGGCGGCAGATACACCGACAAGCAGAGCCCCGACAAGGCCGGGACCGTAGGTTACCGCTATCGCATCCATGTCATCAAGGCCGTATCCCGACTCTGAAAGAGCCGCGTCCACGACCTGGTTTATCTTTTCGATATGTTTTCTTGATGCGATCTCTGGTACGACTCCGCCGTAGTCCTTGTGAAGGGCTATCTGTGAGTAGATTATGTTTGAAAGCACTTCCCTGCCGTTTACGGTTACCGCAGCTGCGGTCTCATCGCAGGAAGTCTCTATCGACAGGATCTTTATTGTTCCTTTGCCAGTGTCCATCCGTATATCTTCCAGTGTCCGTTGATATCTTTTCTCATAATGAATACTTCCTTTGATATTGCAACGGACTTGCTGGTATTTTTGATCGTAAAGGAAATATTCAAACGGGCGCAGTCATGGTTATCCTTGGTAAAGAATTCCACATCCGTGCTCGGTGAAATGCTGTAACTTGAAATGGTGTTTCCCTGGGATTTAAGGGAAGCGATCTCCGTTCTTAAATTGCTTATATATACATCCCTGTCCGTATGATCGCGAAGTTCAACATCAAAAAGTTCGCGCATCTTTTCGGCAAGCGAAATAAACTCCTCCTCGGAATATCCGTCCACATAAAAAGCAAGAGTCAGGTCCGCATAAAGCTTTGCCACCTCTTTGGGGGTCGGCGGATAATCCTTTTCAAGATTCTTAAGGATAAGCTTTTGTACCTCGGATACCTTGGTAGGATTTTCTTCAGTTGGTTTCGTCCTAAAGTTGGACAGGTAATAGTAATATCCGCCGACAAGTATGATAAAGACGGCTATCGCTATTATACCTTTTACGTACTTATTCACTTATATCCTCATCCTCAAAGGACAATTCCAAAGTAGCGCCGTCTTTACATACTTCGGCGTTACCGAATATCTTTCTTGTTTCGTCTATATAATCGGCAGGATGGTTAAGAGACGGACTGTAGTGTGTAAGCCAGAGTCTTTTCACATTTGCTTCTTTGGCCATTGAGGCGGCTTCAAAGAAGGTCATATGCTTTTTATCCTTTGCCTTTTCAAGCTCAATAGGATCTCCGTACATTCCTTCACATATGAAAAGGTCTGCGTTCATGGCGTTTTCCGTAATGGACCTTACGGGTCTTGAGTCCGTACAATAGGTGACCTTAAGTCCCTTGCGGGCCTTTCCCATGACCATCTCCGGTTCATATTCCTTGCCGTCAACGGTAACTGTCTCGCCCTTTTGGAGCTTATTCCAGTATTTAACCGGAAGATTTAAAACCTTTGCGGCTTCCACATCGAATTTACCTGCCCTGTCCACTTCTATGGTGTATCCGTAACAGGTAACGTTATGGTTTACTTTAAATGCCCTGATCCTTAAGCCGTCAAGTTCAATCACCTGCTCCTTTTGATCAAGTTCAAGGCAGTCTATTGCAAAGGGAAGTTCCCTTGCGATCACCCTTAAGGAAGCGACAACATGACTTAATCCTTTGGGGCCGATAAGCAATACAGGCTCCGTTCTTTCGGCATTTCCCATGCTTAATAAAAAACCCGGAAGACCGCTTATATGGTCGGCATGGAAATGCGTAAAACAGATTACATCGATGGGCTTGGGCGACCAGCCTTTTTTCCTTAAGGCGATCTGTGTTCCTTCGCCGCAATCGATAAGAATGCTGCTTCCGTTATATCTGGCCATCATTGATGTAAGATAGCGGTAGGGAAGCGGCATCATCCCGCCTGTTCCCAGTAAACATATATCTAGCATCTTTGTTTTCTTCTCCAAAGAATAAGTGCATCTTCATCGGGTTTTTCGTAAAAATGCGGCCTTATCCCCTCACTTTTAAATCCGAAGCCTTCATAAAGAGCGATCGCTGCTTCATTTGAAACCCGGACTTCCAGCGTGACATCTCCGATATTCAGCGCATCGCACTCATCAAGTACTCTTTTAACAAGCGCCCTTCCGATCCCGCTCCGTCTTTTGCTTTGGTCGACGGCCACGTTTGTGATCTCTCCTTCTCCGGAAAGCTCCCTTAACCCGATGATACCCGAAACCCCGTCTTTATCCTCGGCAACAAAATAATGGGCATATTCGGCCGATATCATCTCAAGGAAGTCATTTTCATGCCAGGGCATTGAAAACGTTTCTTCCTCAAGCCTTGAGGCTGCATATACATCAGTCTCTTCCATGGGTCTAACGGTTATGTCAGTAGGCTGAACCCTTGTTTCTTTTTCCTTCATTCCTCTCTCTTTCGGCCTGTGAGAGCCTTAGATACTCAGGTGCATGGTCAAAGCATGAAACCGCTTTACCTTCTTTATAATAATCCATTGCAAGATGGGCAAAAGCTGCTGCCCTCTGCCGGTTCATATGAGCGGGGGCAAAAGAATAAGGCCCGCTCATCTTTTCTTTTATGACATTCTTAAAGACCGGAACCCCATCTCCAAGGAAAATGACATCCTGACCCGTTTCACGCCCTTTTATGACAGCCTCGTCGATGATTTCTTCAATCGAAACAGCCCTTTCTGACAGATGTGTCACCAGTTTGAATCCGGTGTCATTTTTCTCGAATCCATAAAGGCCTGTGTAAACCTGCCCTCTTCTGGCGTCCATCAGGGGACAGATAAGCGAGCTGCTCCCATAGAGGTTACATGCAAGACCTTCAAGTGTACCTACCTCGATGACAGGAATGTCAAGTGCCTGAGCAAGGCCCTTTACAGTCGCTGAGCCTATCCTTAATCCGGTAAATGACCCCGGTCCTTTGGAAATTGCAACCGCATCGACGGTACCAAGGTCAAGCTCAACCATCTTTTTAAGTTCATCGAGCATCGGCAATATGGTCTGCGAATGTGTCTTTTTATACTGAACGTTGTACTCTGCTATTAAATTATCATCTTCTACGATAGCCACGGACGCAACAAGCCCCGAGGAATCAAGCGCTATGATCTTCAATCACTCACCTGCCGGTCTTATCGAAATATGTCTGTAATCAAAGCCTTTTTCGGGATCTTTGGTTATCTCAACCCAAAAATATTCATCAGGAAGTATATCGGATATCAGGTCGCCCCATTCGATAAGGCATACCCCGTCGGAATAAACATAGTCATCAAAGCCTATCTCATCCATTTCGGAGATATCACCTATCCTGTAAACATCAAAATGATACAGTGTAAGCCTTCCTTCATCATAGATCTGTAATATCGTGAAAGTAGGCGAATTAACGCTGTCTTTAATGCCGAGACCTGCTGCAAAACCCTGTGTGAACACCGTCTTGCCTGCACCGAGGTCTCCTTTCAATATGAAAACCTGTCCCGGAAGAGCCTTGCTTCCGAGTTCGTATCCGAAACCATATGTATCATCCGGAGAATATGATTCAAACTCAGTTACCACGTATCTTTACCTTCTTCGGGCTCATATGAGTGCTTATCATCTTTATAAGGGCTTCTTTTTGGTCATTAAGCTCTCTTTTGGGAAATATCGAGCCGTTGACTCTTGAAGTATATAACACGATGCTTCCCGGCGTTGAAACCGCCTTTACCATCCTGTCCCATTCTATGCTTTCGATGCTGTCTCCCTGTGATACGCTCATGCCGGTCTCATCAAACTTATAATGAAGCGGCTCCTTAAACGCGGGATTTGCAAGGTATTGTTTCCTCGAACGCATAAAAAGCGATACCGGGAGATAAAACAAAATAATAAGACCGCCGATAAGATACCAGATCTGATATCCCATGAAATATACTGCCGCCATGAATATTCCGCACACCGTGCCTATTATCCCCGAAAGGCCCGTGTATGTATGGTAGAGCATGTAATCATAAAGGTCTTTTGGTCTTATTTTGATATCGAGATCAAGTTTCATAGATGATTCCTTTAAAACACCTTTTCAGGGCTTATTTATTTGCTCAGAAACCCCCAAAATAGCACGTTATATTATACACCAAATGGGGCATTGATGTAAAAACCCTTTTACGATCCCCTGTAAATACGGCCTCTTTAAGCCCCGGATCTTTCCCCTGCACTTCTTTTACCGAGAACCAGAACACTTGCCACCAAAAGGACCGCCTGAACGGCTATGGCAACTACAGGGGGCTTTATAAATCCTGCAATAAGGTAACCGATCGCACATACGATCGCAACCAGCGTGGCATAGGGAAGCTGTGTTTCCACGTGTCTTATGTGCTTACAGTCAGCACCGGTTGAAGCAAGGATCGTGGTGTCGGAGATAGGCGAGCAGTGGTCTCCGTAAACGGCTCCTGCAAGTGTTGCACCAAGTGCGGGTATCAAAAGTGCTGCTCCCGCTTCGGTTTCGCATATCATGGTGATTATCGGTATCAGCATTCCGAAGGTTCCCCAGCTGGTTCCCATCGAAAAACTCATAAGTGCGGCTATGACAAATATGATAAACGGCAAAAAGCCAAGCGGCAAAGCATTTTCGTTTACAAATCCCGAGATGAAAACTCCCGTTCCGATAAGCTCACGGCACACACCTCCAAGGCTCCATGAAAGAATAAGTATGAGCATCGGGGGAACTATATTTCCTATACCGCTTACTATGCATTCTATAAACTCCTTGGGCTTCATGATCCTGCGCGGAAGATAAAGGATCAAGGCACAAAGCAGTCCCGCAAAGGCACCAAGCGACAATCCGGCAGTGGGATTGTATCCTATAGCCTCAGAGAAGCTTACTCCCTCAAAGAAACCTCCGACATAAGCCATTCCGAGGATCGCACAGACTATGAGCACGACTATCGGAAGCACGAGGTCTATAACATGTCCTTTATTATCATCGCCCATATCCTCCGATGCTTCTTCGTTTACCTTCATATTTGCTTCTTCTTCCGCTTTTTTCATAGGGCCGAAATCTTTGCCCGTAATGCTTATGAAAAATAACATGAGTATCGTCATAAGAGCATAGAAGTTATACGGGATTGTTGAAAGGAATATGTTAAATCCGTTCTTTTGACTGACTTCGCTTGCCACGGCTACAGCCCAGCTTGAAACCGGCGCGATTATGCATACCGGCGCAGCGGTTGCATCTATGATATATGCAAGTTTTTCCCTTGAGATACGAAGCCTGTCGGTTATCGGTCTCATAACGGTTCCAACCGTCAGACAGTTAAATCCGTCATCAATGAAAATAAGTATCCCCAGAAGCGACGTTGCTAACGCGGCAGATCTTTTTGTTTTAAGCTTTGATCCGGCCCATCTGCCGTACGCACGGCTTCCTCCCGACCTTGATACAAGACTCACGACTGCCCAAAGCAGAGCCAGGAAGATTATCATATATGAGTTGTCCGATATCTTGCTGCTCATCATGTCAAAAGTCATCGCAGCCGCAAAAAAGACATTACCTGCTCCAGAAAACGCATAAATGAGCATTCCCGAAACAATACCGATAAACAACGATGAATAAACCTCTTTAGTTATAAGAGCCAGCGCTATCGCTATAATGGGCGGCAGGATCGACATCCAGCCTGTTTCGATCATTGTAAATTCCATACCTTTTACACCTTTCTTATTGAGCCCGTGATCCCCTCATATAATTCAAAACAGCACCGGACATCACACTATCCGATGCTGGTGTTTGTCATATTGATCCGAAGGAATTTAACATCATCTTTATACCGCTACGTCTATGACACTGTCTTTTCTTACGCTACTTTTATTGTCCACAAGATCAAGATAGAAGTTAGCCATCGTTGACCACTGGTAAGGAACGGACCACATGAAACTGAATATCGTTATGGCTCCGAGTACATACCAGGGAATGAATGAGGCAAGTACGTAAATATACCTTCCCGAATTTCCCTTAAGGAGCTTTATGCTGTTAGCAAGAGTCTCTTTTACGCTAAGTTCGGGATAATCGAGCATGTAAAAAAGCGTCTGTGAGAAAACAACCTTAACGGCGATCGTTATGATAAACTGTATGATCATCACGCCCGTAAATGTCGATGTGACGGGCAGAAGTTCAACCGAAAGTTCGTATACCTCATCAACCTTTCCGCTCCTTAAAAGCTCAAGCAGATATTCTGTATCGGGCATGACTTCGTTTACGGCCCTCGTTACAAAATATACGGGAATATCGGTTAGTAACAAAAAAAGCGAAGGGATCAGTCTTAAAAGGATTATCTTTCCCGTGTTATTCCGAAACCCGTAAAAAAGATCTGATGTCGTCACTTCCTGGCCCGTTGCGCATTTAAGATATATGAGGTTCTCACCGCACATGAGGATGCTCGAATAGAATCCTATAAGCAGCGATGCGGCAAAATAAAGAATGAGATATATTGCCGAAGACGTGTTCATGTAGCTTAAAAAGAATGGGAGCGGCATATATACCGCCATATGCATTAAGAAAGCACCGATAACGGTGCCTATTCTGTTAAATATCTGTCTTCTTGATGTGATCTTCAGACGAGTCGAAAACTCATGTAAACTCATAGAAACCTCGTGTCAAACAGCCTTGTCGAAGTTTGCTCCCGCGGTAACCATTGACTCCGCACTCTTTCTGTTCTGGGAATAACGGTCATCCGGATAGCTGATCTTCGTGGTAGTTGTTCCGCCGGCAGAATAGGCCCTTCCGCACTCGGGGCAGATGGCCATCTTGATCTGAACGGAAGCCTGCAACACCTTTCCTCCGGCCTTTGCAGCCTTAGAGTAGGCATTCATAACATGCTCCTGCTCATGAGCTCTTACTTTCGCAACCGAAGAACCGGCTGATATATGCGTAGCGCCCTTGTAGGAAACCATTTCATCAGATCCGTCCTGGTATTTCCTCTCGGCACATGTCTTACACTCTGCAGGTGAGGATTTACGTCCGGGCTGTACCTCGGTGGATTCACCGGGATTGACTATGGGCTTACTCTCTTCAACACTGCCGGAAGATGAAACACCGGTCGTGGGCATGGAAACAGCGCCGGTCATATAAGCATTGTAGTATCCTGATCCGACGGGCCCTATTGTCATACGTTATCCTCCTTCCCATATTTGTGTATACTTAAGTTAATTTTAACATTTTGCAAGTAAACATACAACTTTTCTTTTTATTGAAAAAAGCACTCATCCGAGTGCTTTTTCTTACTTGTTATCCCATTTTAAAAACTCATTTATGAAAAGATCTATATCTCCGTCAAGGACCGCATCGACATTTCCGGTTTCGGCATTTGTCCTTAAGTCTTTAACGAGCTTATAGGGCTGCAATACATAGGATCGTATCTGGTTGCCCCAACCTATCTCCTTGATCTCACCTCGGATATCGGATAGCTTTTCGGCATTTGATTCCTTTTTAAGCATAAGGAGTTTTGCTTTTAACATCTGCATCGCCTTATCCCTGTTCTGGAACTGCGATCTTTCGTTCTGGCACTGTACCACGATTCCCGTTGGTATATGCGTGATACGTATGGCTGAAGAAGTCTTGTTTATGTGCTGTCCGCCCGCACCGGAGCTTCGGTACGTGTCGACCCTTAAATCTTCTTCGTTTATATCGATATCGATATCCTCTTCTATATCAGGCATGACATCAAGCGAAACAAATGACGTCTGCCTTTTTCCCTGTGCGTTAAATGGCGAAATGCGGACCAGTCTGTGTACGCCTTTTTCGGATTTAAGGTATCCGTAGGCATTTGTACCGTTGACCTGGAATGTAACGGATTTGATCCCCGCCTCATCCCCATCAAGGAAATCAAGGACTTCAACCGAAAATCCCTTCTTTTCGGCATAGCGCGTATACATGCGGTAGAGCATCTGTGCCCAGTCGCAGCTTTCCGTTCCGCCTGCGCCGGCATTGAGTTTAAGGATCGCGTTATCTTTGTCATATTCACCCGAAAGCAGAGTACTTATACGGATATTTTCAAGCTTCTGCTTGAAGGTTTCAAATTCCTCAACAACTTCATCCGCCATTGATTCATCTTCACTTGCCATTTCAATGAGAGTAAAGATATCCTCGTATGTCGTTTCAAGCTCTTCCATGGTATTGACAGCACCTTCAAGATCCTTTAACTCCTTCATCTTGAGGTTTGATGAATCGGGGTTATCCCAGAATCCGGGAGCCTCCATTTCCATATGAAGCTCTTCTATGCGCTTTTCCTTGCTGTCTAAGTCAAGAGAGCTCCTGACTTCAGCCAGGGGCTCCTTATAGTTTTGCAGTTCAACTTTAATGTTATCAAGTAATACCATCTGATCTTTCCAATCTTATTTTCTGCCACAGCACTGCTTGTACTTCTTGCCCGAACCGCAGGGACAGGGATCATTGGGATAAACCTTTGCTTCCATCCTCTTTGCCGGTCCCTTCTGGAGTGAATCATCCTTGTTCGTTCCCGTAACCTTGGCAACCTGCTCACGTTCAACCTTCTGCTCAACATGTACATGGAACAGTATACGTACGGTCTCTTCCTTGATGTTCTGAGTCATTTCATCGAACATCTCGTAACCTGACATCTTGTATTCAACAAGCGGATCTCTCTGGCCGTATGCCTGTAATCCCACACCCTGGCGCAGCTGGTCCATATCGTCGATATGATCCATCCACTTTCTGTCTATAGCCTTTAAGAGTACGACTCTTTCGACCTCACGGATAGCCTCTGCATCCGGGAATTCGGCTTCTTTAGCCTCGTAGAGCTTAACGGCTTCTTCCTTAAGCTGCTGCTTAAGAGCATTCTTTTTGGGTGTTTCTATACGTCCTCTTGATATGGGTGCAAGAGGAACCGTAGGAAGAAGAACCGAATTAAGTTCTTCAAGATTCCACTCATCGTAAGGAGTGTCGTCTCCTATAACCATATCAACTGAGTTTTCAACGGTATCCGTGATCATCTTGTAGATAGGCTCACGCATGCTCTCTCCGTCAAGAACACGGCGGCGCTCCTCATAGATGATCTCTCTTTGCTCATTCATTACCTGATCGTATTCAAGCAGGTTCTTTCTGATACCGAAGTTGTTTGACTCGATCTTCTTTTGAGCCGATTCAATGGCTTTTGTAAGCGAACTGTGCTCGATCTCCTGGTTCTCGGGAATTCCGAGAGCATTGAACATGGAAATGAGTCTTTCAGAACCGAAGAGTCTCATAAGGTCATCTTCAAGCGAGATATAGAACTTTGATTCACCCGGATCACCCTGACGTCCCGCACGTCCGCGCAGCTGGTTGTCTATACGGCGTGACTCATGTCTTTCGGTACCTATTATCTTTAATCCGCCTGCTTCAAGCGATTCCTTATCAAGTTTAATATCAGTACCACGTCCTGCCATGTTGGTTGCGATGGTAACGGAGCCGTGTATTCCGGCATCGGCTACGATCTCGGCTTCCATCTCATGGAACTTCGCGTTCAGGACTTTATGTGCTATTCCTTCTTTTGAAAGAAGTCTTGATATCTCTTCGGATGCTTCTATCGTTATCGTTCCGACAAGCACCGGCTGGCCCTTGGCATGGGCTTCCTTAACCGCCTGGACGATCGCCCAAAGCTTTTCTTTTCTGGTCTTGTAAACCGCATCCTGATGATCGATCCTCTTTACGGGCTTGTTGGTCGGGATCTCGATAACGTCCATTCCGTAAATATCACGGAATTCCTTTTCTTCGGTAAGGGCGGTACCCGTCATTCCTGCCTTCTTTTCAAACTTGTTAAAGAAGTTCTGGAATGTGATCGTTGCAAGAGTCTTTGATTCTCTTTTAACCTTAACATGCTCTTTTGCTTCTATTGCCTGATGAAGACCGTCGGAATAGCGGCGTCCCGGCATTATACGTCCGGTAAACTCATCTACGATAAGGACCTGATCATCTTTGACAACGTAGTCCTGGTCCCTGAACATCAGGTTGTGGGCACGCAGTGCAAGGATGATATTGTGCTGTATCTCGATGTTTTCTGGATCGGCAAGGTTTTCTATCTGGAAGAAACGCTCAACTCTTGCTACACCCTGTGCCGTAAGGTTTACGATCTTATCCTTTTCATTAACGATAAAATCTCCCGTCTCTTCACGCTCCACTCCCATGATGGCATCCATCTTGGTAAGGTCTTCCATATCCTTGCCTCGTTCCATCTGGCGTGCGAGGATATCGCAGACTTCGTAAAGCTTTGTTGATTTACCTGACTGGCCCGAAATGATAAGAGGTGTTCTGGCTTCATCGATAAGGACTGAGTCCACCTCGTCTATGATCGCATAATGAAGGTCTCTTAAAACCAGCTGGTTTTTGTAGACCACCATGTTGTCACGAAGGTAATCGAAACCGAGCTCATTATTCGTCACATATGTGATGTCGCAATTGTAAGCTTCTCTTCGCTCTTCGGGAGTCATCGAGTTCAAAACGACACCTACCGTAAGACCGAGGAACTTATGGATCTCTCCCATCCACTCGGCGTCACGCTTTGCAAGGTAATCGTTTACGGTAACGACATGAACACCCTTTCCTTCAAGAGCGTTAAGATAAGCAGGCAGCGTGGAAACAAGGGTTTTACCTTCACCGGTCCTCATCTCCGAGATCCTTCCCTGGTGAAGGATTATTCCACCGATAAGCTGAACCCTGAAATGCTCCATGTTAAGGACTCTCTTGCCGGCCTCCCTGACCGTGGCAAAAGCCTCGGGCAAAAGATCATCAAGAGTCTCACCTTTTGTAAGTCTGTCCTTATACTCTGCAGTCTTTGCCCTTAATTCGGCGTCAGTAAGCGCCTGCATGGCAGGGCGCAAGGATTCTATCTTGTCGACAAGAGGCATTATCCTCTTTAATTCCCTGCTCGAATGTGTTCCGAACACTTTGGTGACAATACTCATTTATCAGTACTCCATAACCTTTTCTTCACCGTTTAATACTCTGAGTGCACCCTGTGCAAGGGCAAGAAGCTCATCTTCACCGGGATAAACCGTAAACGGTGCAATAAATCCGGCACGTTCCTTTATCTTGTTCACAACTGTCTCGTTGTATGCGATACCGCCGGTAACTATGATCCTGTCAACCTTTCCGTTAAGTACGCAGGCCATTGAACCTATATCCTTTGCAACCTGCATGATGAAAGCTTCCCTGACCTCTTCGGCGTGTGAATCGCCCTCATCTATCATCTTGTTGACGTTTCTCATGTCGTTTGTTCCAAGATATGCGTTAAATCCGCCGTTTCCGACGATCTTTTTGTATACTTCGGCTTCTGAATACTTGCCTGAGAAGCACATCTTAATAAGTGCACCTGAAGGTACTCCGCCTGCTCTTTCGGGAGAAAAAGCTCCGTCTCCGTCAAGTGCGTTAAAGATGTCCACTACTTTTCCCTTTTCGTGAGCTCCAACCGATACTCCGCCGCCCATATGAACGACTATGAGATTTAAGCTGTCATATGAAATTCCCGCTTCCTTTGCGTATCTTTTTGCAACAGCCTTCTGGTTGAGTGCATGGAATACGGACTTTCTGGGAAGCTCGGGGACTCCCGAATATCTTGCGATAGGCATGAGTTCATCAACAACAACGGGATCGACAATGTAAGAAGGAACTCCTATCTCATCAGCGATCTCACGTGCAAGGATACCGCCGAGGTTTGAAGCATGCTGTCCCTGAACGCCTACCTTAAGATCCTCAAGAAGGTCATCGGTTACCGCATATGTTCCTCCGGGAATGGGTTTTAACATACCTCCGCGTCCAACGATAACGTTGAATGATTTGATATCAACACCCTTTTCCTTGAGGAATGAAAGGATGATGTTCTTTCTGAAATCCTTTTGTGCAAAGATCGAATCGTACTGTGCGATCTCTTCCGTGGAATGACGCAGTGTCTCTTCGAACAATAGTGTCTCGTCTTCAAATACTCCGAGTTTTGTTGAAGTTGAACCCGGATTGATGATCAAACTCTTAACAGCCATTTTGTACCCTCCCTGATCTTTTATTTATTCTTGAAATATTCTGAAACCAATGCTGCAACAGCAAGTGAATTAACCTTAACCTCCATGCTGTCCGAACGTGATGTAAGGACAACGGGAGCAGCTGTTCCCGTAAGGATGTTTCCGTTAACTTCATCAGCCATGTGTACCATAGCCTTGTAAACGAGGTTTCCGGCATGTATATCGGGGAAAAGAAGGATATCGGCATCGCCCTGGATCGGTCTGTCTGTAGCTCCCTTATGCTTTGCGG
The DNA here is from genome assembly GCA_024690205.1 of Lachnospiraceae bacterium. Taxonomy (GTDB): domain Bacteria; phylum Bacillota; class Clostridia; order Lachnospirales; family Lachnospiraceae; genus JAILLW01. The sequence goes on from JAILCX010000017.1 coordinate 39,876, forward strand.
CTTCGGGCTCTATTGCAAGGTCCATTGAAAGAGGTCCGTCAACGATACAATCCTTTATCTCTCCTCTTACGTTCATCTGGTGAAGCTCTTCTGCCTCCACGGTAACGGGCATCTTGGGATTAACCACCTCGACTGCTGCCAAAGGAGCAACCTTGGGATTATTAACTCCGAGTGCTTCACAGATCTCGACCGTATTCTTTATTATATTAACCTTATCCTCAAGGGTCGGATAGGGAAGGAATGCAACATCCGTAAGGAATAAAAGCCTGTCATATCCCTTTACGTCAAATACACATACATGGGAAAGTGTCTTTCCCGTTCTTAATCCGACTTCCTTATCAAGAACGCTCTTTAAGAATCCCTTTGTATCGATAAGACCCTTCATGTAAAGGTCTGCCTTGCCGTCATGAACAAGCTTTACGGCTGTAAGGGAAGCCTCCGTAACGTCTTTTACGTCTATCTTTTCAAAATCCGAAATGTCGATCTTTAACTCATCGGCTATTGCCTGTGTCTTATCCATGTCACCTACCAATATCGCATCGGCAATCTTTCTGTCCTTTGCGGCTCTAACGGCTTCAATAACCGCCGAATCCTGGCTGACACATACGGCTACCTTTTTCATAGGAAGACCGGCTACTTTTTTAAGTAATTCATCAAAACTTTTTCCCATTGTGTTACCTCTTTCTTTTATATAAAAATATTTATTTGCGTAATAAAGTGCACCTTATCAATCCTACCACTTCAGGCACTGTTTGGCAATTACAAGCGGTCGTGCGCAGACTTTGCAAAAAGACAGAAAATAGGGAATATCTCAAGTCTTCCCGTCAGCATAAGAAGTGACAAAAGAAGCTGGGCGGGCATCGAATAGATGCTGTAGTTAAGCGTAGGTCCGACCATGTCAAGACCGGGGCCTATATTGTTAAAGCAGGCAAGGACTGCAGTAACGTTCGTTGTAAAGCTGTATCCGTTGACCGAAAGCAAAAGTACGGAAAGACAGATGATTATAAAGTACACCGCACAGTACACCTTTGCGGACTGAAGAGCCTTGTTTTCGACAACGCTTCCGTTTACTCTTATGGGCATCATCTGCTTGGGGTTTATCGCTCTTTTGATCTCAGAGATAAATGACTTCCATAGGATTATCACACGGCTTACCTTAAATCCGCCGGCCGTTGAACCTGCGCAGGCACCGATTATCATAAGAAGTGCCAAAAGGTGTTGCGAGTACTGGGGCCATGAAGCAAAATCCGCCGTCGAAAAGCCGGTCGTTGTCATGATACTTGAAACCTGGAAGAACGAAAGGCGGAGTGCATCCGAGAAAGAACCGATGACTCTCATCGTATTTGCACACACGGTAACGACCGCAAAAAGTATGATCCCGAAATAAACTCTGAGCTCTTCGTTCTTAAGAGCGTCCTTCACCTTGCCCAGAAGTATCATATAATAAATGTTAAAGTTGACGCCGAAGCATAGCATCCCGATACCGATCGCTATCTCTATGGCATGCGAGTTATATATCGCAAGACCGTCGGCACAGATACCGAATCCGCCGGTTCCGGCTGTTCCGAACGAATAACAAAATGCATCATACCAAGGCATTCCGAGTATCTTTAAAATTACCACAAGAGTAAGCGTCATAACTGTATAGATCCCGTAAAGGATCCTTGAGGTATTCTTCATTCTGGGAACGAGCTTACCTGCGGTGGGGCCGGGAACCTCTGCCCTTATAAGATGCATCGATGAATCATTTTCCATGGGAAGGAGCATAAGGACAAATACCAAAACTCCCATACCGCCTATCCAGTGAGAAAAGCATCTGAAAAACTGCATTCCGTGTCCAAGCACTCCGGGCTCGGGCATAACTGATGCTCCGGTAGTCGTAAATCCGGATATTATCTCAAACAATGCACTTATATAAGAGGGGAAGCAGCCCGTCAGATATAACGGTATCGCTCCGATAAGAGAGATCGTGATCCATGCCGATGTTACTATGACATATCCGTCTCTCGGATTAAGGGATGACCCCTTCACGCGAGTGAATAATAACGAAATTAGGATGGTGCCCAATATGGTTCCCGAGAAGTACAAAGCGTCCTTATACTCGCCGTAAAACAATGCAACCAGAGCCGGTATCAGCATAAAGACCGCCTCAACAAACAATATCTTTCCGAGATTGTTGATAACGGTCTTTTTATTCATATATATCTCCAAGTTCAGACAGCTGATGATCGACCGATGCGACCAAAGCCACGTCATAGGGCATAAGCATATCATCACCGTGAGGGATTATCATCTTGTAATCTCTGATTATCCCTGCAAGAAGGATATTCTTTTTAAGTTTAAGTTCCTTAAGCGGAACGTTTATGTTCTTATCCGTGCTCTTTACGTTAAACTCGATAAACTCTATCTTTCCGTCAAACAGTCTGTAAAGTGACTCAACGGAATCTTTTTCTTCTACATTTAAAAGAGCTCTCGTATAACCGAGTATTCGGTCAGCCGCCACATCTTCCCTTGAGATCACACTTATTGCCGAGTCTTCGTGAAGGACCTTTGTCCTTGACTTTGAAGTAACTCTCGTAATGATCTTTTTGATGTTCTGGGATTCAGCATACATCGAAGCTATGAGATTATACTCATCATCTTCGGTAACTGCAACAAATGCATCGGTGTTTTCCCAATCGGATTCAGACATTGTATCAAAATACCTGAAAAGATCCTCTTTCATGACATTTGCTTTGGGAAGTGCCGTTGCCAGTTTAAAGCATACGCTTTCATTGGGATCCACGATAGTTACGTGTGCTCCGTGTTGTATAAGTAGATCAGCAAGGTAATACGTTATCCTGTCGTTACCGGCGATCATAACGTTCTTAAGCGGCTTTATCGGATGTCTGAGGTGCTTGAACGAATTCCTGAACTGTGCCTCGGAACCCGTAAGGTAAAGGATGTCCTTTTCAAGGATCTTGGTATCTCCTTTGGGAACAAACGCCTTGCCTTCCCGGACTATGGCACAAAAAAGAAGATCGATACCCATCTGGCGGCTCAGATTGGTAAGAGTATATCCTACCATCGGCGAGTCGGGGCGTACCGTAAGTTCTACAAGCTCCGCTCTTCCGCCCGCAAAAAGCTCAACTCTCGTTGCCGCGGGAAATCTTAAAGATCTGAATATCTCGTTTGCGGATGCAAGGTCGGGGTTTATTATCATCGAAATACCAAGTTCATTTTTATAAAAATGGTTATTTCTGGCATAATCTACATCCCTTATCCTGGCAATTGTATGTCTGGTACCTAGCTTGTGCGCGGTAAAGCAGCTTAAAAGATTAAGCTCATCGGAATTCGTTAATGCGATCAGTATGTCTGCGTCTTTGGCATTTAATTCCTTAAGGGTATTGTATGAAGCTCCGTTTCCCTGATAGCCTATGGCGTCGATCGAATTTTCAAGATTATGAAGGACGGCCTCATCGGTATCGATAAGCGTTACCTCACATCCGTCCTTTGATAGATTAGAAGCAAGCGAGGTTCCTATGGAACCTGAGCCTACTATAAATATCTTCATGTCTGTATTTTTCATGTTGTTTAGGCTCTTACCTTGATATGTGTTTCTCTGAGCTGCTGCTCGGTAACTTCGTTGGGAGCACCGCACATAAGATCCTGTGCTGTTCCCGACATAGGGAAGGGTATTATCTCGCGGATGCTTTCTTCGTTACGAAGGAGCATTATCATACGATCCACACCGGGTGCCATTCCCGCATGTGGGGGAGCACCGAACTGGAACGCGTTGTATAGCGCACCGAATTTAGCCTTTAATACTTCCTCATCGTAACCTGCGATCTCAAAGGCCTTTACCATGATATCAAGATTGTGGTTTCGTACGGCACCTGATGAAAGCTCAACACCGTTTACGACGATATCATACTGGTAAGCAAGGATATCGAGAGGATCCTTTGTATTTAATGCTTCAAGTCCGCCCTGAGGCATTGAGAAAGGATTATGTGTGAATCCGGGCTTCTTGGTCTCTTCATCAAGCTCATACATCGGGAAGTCATTTACATAGCAGAACTCATATGCTTTTTCGTTGATGATACCGAGTCTTGCTCCGAGCTCGTTTCTTATCTGTCCTGCAAATGAAGCAGCCTTTGCCTCCTTGTCAGCGATAAAGAATATCGTATCGTTAACCTTTAATCCCGCAAGATCGCGAAGTTCAGCCTTTAACTCGTCGGGGATGAATTTGTCGATGGGTCCTTTGTATGAAAGATCTTCTTGAACTTCAAGGTAGCCCAGTCCGCCCATTCCTATATCCGAAGCGAACTTGAGCATCTTTTCATGGAAGCCCTTTGACTGGTGTCCTTCGATCCTTATTGCACGAACGGTCCTTCCGATGAAAGGCTTAAATGTACATTTATTAAAGAACTCCGAAAGATCGATGATCCTTAAAGGATTACGAAGATCAGGCTTGTCCGAGCCGAACTCAAGCATTGCCTGCTTGTATGAGATAACGGGATAAGGAGCCTTTGTGACCGAATATCCTTCAGGTGCAAACTTTTCAAATGTAGCGGTAAGCACTTCTTCACCCACTTTAAAGACATCTTCCTGTGTTGCAAAAGACATCTCAAAGTCAAGCTGATAGAACTCTCCGGGTGAGCGGTCTGCCCTTGCATCCTCATCCCTGAAGCAGGGTGCTATCTGGAAATACTTGTCTATTCCGGATACCATAAGGAGCTGCTTGTACTGCTGAGGTGCCTGGGGAAGAGCGTAGAACTTTCCTTTATAATGACGCGAAGGAACGATGTAGTCTCTTGCTCCTTCAGGGGATGATGCGCAAAGTATGGGGGTCTGTATCTCCATGAATCCCATCTCGGTCATTTTAGCTCTTAAGAAAGCAATGACCTCGGAACGGAATTTCATGTTATCAAGGACCTTCCTGTTACGAAGATCAAGGTATCTGTATTTAAGTCTTAAGTCTTCTCTTGTTTCCTTTGAAGTAGCTATTTCAAAAGGAAGCTGGCGGTAGACCTTTCCAAGGACTTCAACACTGTGAGCTTCAAGCTCTATGGTTCCCGTAGGGATCTTGGGGTTATATGTTTCTTCATCACGCTTTTCAACCTTACCGCTTATGGATACGCAATCTTCCTTTTGGAGGCCTTTAAGAAGGTCAGTATTTCTCATGACCACCTGTAAAACTCCATACATATCCCTTAAGTCGATAAAGGAAACACCGCCGTGGTCTCTTATGTTCTCGACCCATCCGGCAACCTTTAGTTCCCTGTCTATATCAGACTCTGAAATCTGGCTCAGATTAACTTCTCTATACTGTGTTGAAAGCTCCATTTATTTATCTCCTTCGATTGTCATCTTTAACCTATTAAATATAATCAAATACGTTCATTTTGTCAATAATTCCGCACCTTTTGACGGCATGTTAAGCCTCTGTGTCCGGCGGGTTCACCATCGGTGTTTATGTGCATGAATATTGTATATAATGCTTATTTTGTGTATAATCTTAAAGGCTAGTTTAATCGCGCCTTTTACGGATGCGAAATCAATAGGAGAATTATGATATGAAATTACCTGAAAACAAATGGGTACGCGCTGCAATACCCGCATTACTTCTTCACTGCAGCATAGGTACTGTTTACTGCTGGGGAACTTTCTCTAAGGAGATAGGCGAGTACATCTACGGAGCCGAGAACTTCCAGGCTCACGCAAGCGCTGTACAGTGGGCATTCTCTCTTGCGATCTTTTTCCTTGGTATGTCGGCAGCATTTCTTGGCGACGTCGTTGAAAAGGATATCCACAAATCTTCACTCATCGCAACCATTTGCTTTACCGTCGGAATGATAGGAACCGGTGCGGCGATCCTTCTTAAATCTCTGCCTTTGGTATTCCTCTTTTACGGATGCATAATGGGTATCGGACTCGGAACAGGATATTTAAGCCCCGTTAAAACACTGATGCTCTGGTTCAAGGACAGAAAAGGACTTGCTACAGGTCTTGCGGTTGCGGGATTCGGTCTTGCCAAGGCTATCGCAACTCCGGTCATGCAGTTCTTCCTTACAAAGTTTGACAACAACCCCGCATACATGTTCTTTATCATGGGTGCCATCTACTGCGTTATGATGTTCATCGGACACCTTATCTTAAAGAAACCTTCAGACTGGGTTGAGGCTCATAACGATGACGGAGGTATCAAAGAGTTCTTTGCAACACTTGGAAAGAACTTCAAGACCTCTTTCTCAAACAAGACTTTCATCGGGATCTGGATCATGTTCTATATAAACATCACCTGCGGACTTGCTCTTATCTCGCAGGAAAAGGCGATATTTAACTCGATCGGATTAAGCCTCGGTGTTGCAGCCACACTTGGTTCCGTTACAGCTATAGCAAACGCGGCCGGACGCCTCGGATTCTCCGCTTGGGCTGACTGCTTTAAGGACAGGAACACGATCTACAAGATAATCTTCCTGCTTTCAATACTATTTACCGGTGCAGTTGTTGTTACAAACGGTATCGCAACCGGAATCGTTGTTTTGTGCGTGGCACTTCTTATCATGGTAAACGCAGGATACGGCGGAGGATTCTCCAATGTTCCCACACTTCTTTCGGATCACTTCGGAATGAAGAGCATCTCGGCTGTTCACGGTATGTGCCTTTCAGCATGGGCAATGGCAGGACTTACCGGTAACCAGCTTGCAACATATATCGTTAAGCACGTAGGAACCTTCTCTGATAAGACTCTTTCTGACGGAACAGTGGTTTCCGTTAACACGCAGGGTTATCAGACAGTCCTTTACGTAACTCTTGCACTCTATGTGGTTGCTGCGATCGTATGCTTCACGATGATCCCCAAGAAAAAGGATAAGGTTGAAGACTGATACGGAACTTTAAGGATAATAAAAGATCCCGGGATATCCCGGGATCTTTTTTAATTCTTTATCATCTGCTTAAGAATTCTTTCATTGCATCAAGCTTTTTATTTGCTTCGCTCCGACCCATTTCATACACGCGTTTAAGCTCATTGGGATCGCTTTCCGTGCGGCCTATGCCAAGCGTCTTATCAGGCCTTATCACAAAGATCTTTCCCTCTTTTTCAAGCTCTATTATCTCCTCTACCTGGGCGTTGTACATCTTATGGCGCTCTTCCATAGCCTTTATGACTGCAGGGTATTTACTCATAAAGAGTTTCATTAAAGGCACGATCGAGCTTTTGCTTTTCCTGTACTCAACCGGCTGTGTAAGGATTATGACATTTCTGTTATACCCCATTTCTTCAAGATACTTATAAGGGATGGAATCAACTATTCCGCCGTCAAGAAGCTTATATCCGCCGGTTTCGACTATCCTTGATACCAATGGCATGGAAGCCGAGGCTCTCATCCACTGAAGATCCTCATCTCCGCCGTCGGTACAAAGGTGATAGACCGGTTTTCCGGTAATGACATCCGTAGTGCCTATGTAGAATTTCATTGGGTTTTCGGCAAAGGCCTTTCTGTCAAATATATCAAGCTTATTGGGCAGTTCGTCATAACAGAAATCCACCCCGTAAAGATCGCCTGTCTTTAATAAAGACTTAAAGCTGCAATACCTTGGGTCATTACAATATTTCATGTTGTAACGTATGGGACGTCCGATCTGACGCGACTTGTAATTGCACCCGAAAACGGCGCCTGCGGATATTCCCGCTGCGCCGTCAAATTCAATTCCTTCTTCCATGAAGACATCGAGCACTCCGCAGGTAAACATCCCGCGCATCGCCCCGCCTTCCATGACAAGTCCTGTTCTTATCCCGTTGTTTGTTTCGGTCTTATCCATCCTTTTAGAATACTACCTGGTTTCTTCCGTTTTCTTTGCCGTGATAGAGTCTTTCATCGGCTGTCTTTATCGTGGAGTTCATATCTCCGCTGAAATCATATTCGGAAACACCGAATGTCATGGTGATATTGATCTCGTGTCCGCCTGCCGTGATAGCCGTATCCTGTATCCTTCGGCGCAGTCTTTCAAGTGCCATGTAAGCCTGATCGCCGTTGCAGTTTCTTAAAATTATGAGGAATTCCTCTCCTCCCCAACGGGCTATGAAAGAGTCACTCCTTAACGTATCTTTCATGGTCGATGCAACGGATTTTAAAACCTCATCGCCTATATCATGACCGTAATTATCATTGACCTTCTTAAAGAAATCAATGTCTCCGATAGAAACACTTACAGGGCTTCCATCATTCTGCTCTATAGTCTCTTTAAGGTAATCGGTTGCTCTTCTCCTGTTAAAAAGACCTGTCAGCTGGTCGGTATTTGCTGCTGCCTTTAGCTTATCGTTATATTTAACAAGCTTTCCTTCAGCTTCTTTTTCGGCCTTGCTGAATGTATATGCGATATAAACAACCAGTGAGAACACTGATGTGATATTAACTATCTGAAGGCTTTTGTCAATGGCCGGTGTAATATATTCGCCTGCTTTCATTCCGCCCATTTCAAGGATGAATCCGATCCTTATCGCAAGCGCGATCGCTACGACGACGAATTTGTTCCCGGACTTGTCATACGATCCGAAAAATACCATGAGCAACATCGGAAAAAGGAAATTCTGAATACCGGCACTCCATCCGAACATAGGGATCAAAACGAGCACCCATAGGAAAGAAAAGACGATGAACAACCATAAAGCGGTTTTGGTCTTCATCCTGTATGTTCCGATAAACAAAAGAATATTTGCTGCCGCAATGATTCCCAAAGCACCGACGAATTCCTTTATCAGGGATACTCCGCCGAGTATGACATCAATTATGAGTGCTATAAACATTACAAGGTAGATCACCCTGAATGCGACCATAACTTTCTTTGTTTCGTTTTCGAACTTGACATCTTTATTCAGAAGATCGATCAAAAACATGGCTTTGAAAACTCTCCTTACAGCCAAATCATAAGATTTTTAACCAAATCAGAATATATTATACCAAAAAATATTGCGGAAATGAATATACTAATGAGATTTATGATACCTTTATTTAACCCCTGATACAGTGATATAATACGTGCATGGATATCATGGCATTTTATAAAGGGATAGCGGGCACCAATACGGTTCCCGCTACCATTCTTTCCATATCGATAATGCTGCTTGCGGGTTTCCTTATAACAAGGATCACCAAAAAGCTGCATCTTCCCAATGTGACGGCATATATCGTCGCGGGTATTCTCATCGGGCCTTTTTGCCTTAATCTTATACCCGACCGTTTTGTTACGGCCACCGGATTTCTTCCCGATATAGCCCTTGCGTTCATCGCATTCGGAACGGGCGAATTCTTCAAACTCGAAGCCCTTAAGAAAAACGGGCCTAAGGTCTTTGTCATAACGATATTCGAAGCATTGGTCGCAACGGTTCTTGTATTCGGTCTTTGTTACGGGATATTTAAGATGCCGCTTCCTTTTTCAATAGTGCTTTCAGCACTTGCCGCGGCTACGGCTCCGGCATCAACGATGATGACGATAAGGCAGGTCAAGGCAAAAGGCGAATTCGTCGATACGCTTTTGCAGGTCGTTGCTTTGGATGACATGCTCGGACTTATCGCATACAGTGTCTCAATCTCGATAGCAACTACTTCATTTGCCGGGAGATCTTTTAACCTTATGGGGTCCTTAAGGCCCTTCTTTTTAAACCTTGGGATCCTTTTACTTGGCGGATTTTTCGGATTTTTGCTTTATCTTTTTATGAGAAACAGGCACACCACGGATAACCGGCTCATTATCGCGATCGCCACAATGTTTTCATTCTGCGGGATCTCCGCCATCTTTGAAGCTTCACCCCTGCTTGGCTGCATGGCAATGGGTGCCGTTTATATCAACCTTTCGGATGATGAGGGCCTGTTTAAACAGCTTAACTATTTTTCACCCCCTATCCTTCTTTTGTTCTTTGTGCGCTCGGGCATCTCCTTTGACCTTGGCGCCCTTTTCGTATCCGGCACGTTTGGCCGGTATCCGCTCATATTGGTCAGCGTCGGATATTTCTTTGTAAGGATCGTCGGAAAATATGCAGGATCATTTTTAGGATGTCTCATATCAGGCTCCGGCGTGAAAGTGCGTAACTATCTCGGACTTGCCCTCATACCCCAGGCCAGCGTTGCCATCGGACTTGCTGAACTTGGCGCAAGGACTATTAAGGGCGAAGCCGGAAACGCACTCCTTGCCATCATCCTTGCTGCAAGCGTGCTTTACGAGCTCATCGGACCCGGAACCGCAAAGCTGGCACTTTATCTTTCGGGATCATATGAACCTGACGATGAAACCGGAGAGATTTCCGGTGTCGACGCGGCTGATGACGCTGAGCATGAATCCGAGCGCGATGATGGTGGTGAGGATATATCTTTCGATAAAGAAAGCACGGAAGATCCCGGTGATAATATCCCCGTTTCGGATGATGTTCCGATCATGACCGGGCCGAAAAAAGAAGCTTCATCCGACAAATCCAAAAGCAAAAAATCAAAAAAGAACAAAAAAGATAAAGTAAAAAAATCCGCCATAAAAGATGACGGATTCGAAAACATCGAAGAAAAATACTTTGATGAAGGTGCACGGGAATACTACGAAAACCTTACAAGTCCCGAGCCGAAGAAAAAAAAGAAGAAAAAATCCAAAAAGGAAAAAGAAAAATCAAAGGGCAAATAAGATCATATTAATTGCCAAGATCAAAAATACTCATCTGCGTATACTTATCAGGCAGATCCTGCATATAAGCAAAACACTCATCGGGTTTATACATGATCCCGTTTGAACTGCATGTGTTCCTAAACAGTCTTAACAGTTCTTTTGCATTCGGGCTCGGCAGTTCATATGCATTCCCGTAAGCTTTTATATAACGCTCCTTCATTCCGGGAAATATCTTGTCAAGAGCTGCATAATAATATTCCCTGTCGCCGTCCCGCAATGTCAGTCCCATTCCGAAATCAATAATGCCCTTCACACCCGTACGGACACATTCACCAAGAATGGCGGAAATGTTTTCAACCGTATCATTTATGAATGGAAGGATCGGTGTCATCCAGACAACTGTCGGGATATTCCTCTCCTGCATCTTTTCAAGGACTTCGATACGGCGCTTCGTATTGCAAACGTTAGGCTCCAGCTTTGCGCAAAGGTCATCATCATAAGTAGTAAGCGTCATCTGGACAACACACTTTGCACTGCGGTTGATCTCATCCAAAAGATCGATGTCTCTCAGTATAAGGTCTGACTTGGTCTGGATCGCAGCTCCAAAGCCGTTTTCCAGAATGATCTCGAGACATTTTCTCGTAAGCATGAGTTTTTCTTCGCAGTGCATGTAAGGATCTGACATCGCTCCCGTGCCAATCATGCACTTTTTTCTTTTTGACCTGAGTGCTTTTCGAAGAAGCTCAGGTGCATTCTGTTTTACTTCTATATCTTCAAACGGATGGGTGAACTGATAACACTTGCTCCGGCTGTCACAATAAATACAGCCGTGGGTGCAGCCCCGGTAAATGTTCATCCCGCAGCGTCCGCCGTTAGCAGTAAGTATCCCCTTCGCATCCACAAAATGCATTTTTATCATTCTCCTTCAAGGAAACCGTGTATTTTCTCACAGACATCCAGCATCGTATCATCCGACGGCAGATGTTTGCAATCAATATAATATTTCCCCGGGGTGTTATTCAGTATCTTATCGCTTTTTTCAAAAACTCTGTCTGCCGGGAAAAATACATCATCATTGGATGCAAAGATCACGGCCTTTGAGTTAAAATTCCTTAATTCTTCTTTAGTGTATTCTTTAGGCGGTCTCATCTCCATCTTATATGAAGACATCATCAGATCAAAAAACTCTTCCCATAAAGGCTCACTTTCCGAGATCATTACTTCAACTATTCCCTTCATCGTCTTTTCCGAAGGCTTAATGTAATACCTGATGAACGGAAGACTCATTTTCCTTATGATCTGAATGATAGGGCCGTGTGCAAATCCTGACGGCACAACAAATACGGCTTTATCGATCCTTTCCGGAAATACCTTTGCCAAAGCAAGCAGCATTGCTGAACTGTATGACGAAACAACAAAAGATATCCTGTCGATCTTAAGATCATCCAATACTTCGCACAACCAGTATGCAAAATCATCTTTTTTAGTATTCAGGTTTCGATACGGATGGCTCTTTCCCGGCATGCCTATTACATCAGGAGACATGATGCAATAATGCTTAAGAAGCGGTCTGAAGATCCGGATATTCAAAGGAGATATGCCGTTTCCTCCGTGTATGGAACAGATCATCGGTTTGCTTCTGTCACCGACGATTATCACATGGGTCTTTCCGTAGCTTGTATAGATCTGCTTCTCCTCAAACACTGTTTGCAGCTCTCCAAGTGCCCTGTCATAAAAATCGTGCATCTTTCTCATGCAGTCTTCATTTTTGTAAACGTATTTACCGTCTTTTTTCATAAATAGAAACCTTTCACGAAATAAAGAATTAACAGATGTACAGGATAAAAGGCATAAAACAGCCACTTAAGGCCCTTCCCTCTTTTTCCGTTATAGAGGATAAGCGGGATAAAGCTTAGTCCGGTCGTGCAATAATATCCCATCGTCCTTGTAAGGGCCAGAAAAGCAACGCCCACTCCCATCCTTGCAAACTGCCTGATATCCTTTAATACATAAAATATAAATACGGCAATTACGGCAAAAAAGGTATAATCCGCTTTAGCTAAGAATGCTATACATGCCATTACCAAAACGACCAGCACTCCAAGACAGGTCTTTACAGGACTGTATTTTCCATTTTCCTCTTTCTTTTCTCCACGGATCAGATCAAAAAGCCTGAGGGCAAGGATCGCTATAAAGAAGGTTAACATAATATTCTGATGGTTAAGACCGATCTTTCCTTCAGAAGCCAGATCGAAAGGGATCTCGCTTATCAGCGCAAATATACCCATCCTGAAAAGATATTTCATTTTGTCTCTTGTATGAATATACCCTTCCGCAATACACAAAGAAAAGATCGGCATTGCAAGCCTGCCGATCATTCTGGGCCATAACACGCCCGGATAAAACATATCTCCGACGTGATCAAAAACCATACTGACCATAGCTATGATCTTTAACATTGTTCCATCTATAACTCTAAAGCGCTTTGCCGTTTCCATGCAGTTCCTCCCGCATCATATAATAATCCAAGATTTATTATTCATCAATTTTAAGAACATAAACATCTGATTCAAATGTAGCACTTCCATCCACAAACCCCGGATAGAATCCGGGGCTTGTGGAATATCTATCGATACTTATTTCGAATATAAAACACCGAAATTACCAGAACAATAGGGAAACCTATACCTGCCAATACTCCTGCTTGCAAATTATTAGCCGCTTTTTCAGATATACATCCAATAATAGCAGGGCCCATTGCTCCCCCCAAATCCCCTGCGAGCGCCAGAATCGCAAACATTGCCGTACCTCCGGTTGGAAGTATCTGTGATGATATACTAATTGAACCCGGCCACATTATGCCTACGGAAAATCCGCATAATGCACATCCGATCAAGCCGACCCAGGATATATTTGCTAATCCGGCGACCAAATAACACATAAGGCACATTATCCCCGATGCCATCATAAAAATTGTCAGATCAACTTTTTCACCGAATTTCCCATAAAGCAACCTACTGATTCCCATGAACACAGCAAATCCACAGGGGCCGGCCAAGTCTCCAACTGTTTTGGAAACATGCAATGCTGATTCGGTAAAGGCGGACGCCCACTGTCCCATCGCTATTTCTGAAGAACCTGCACAGATCATAAGTATAATAAAAGTCCAAAATGCCTTTGTTTTGAATAATTCAAGCATCGTCATGCTTTTTCCGTCTTCTACCAGTGGTTCGATTGGGCAGGTTGCAAAATTATAAATGTTATAGAACGGAATGATTGACCATATAAGTGCCATTATTCTCCATTTATCTATACCGAAAACCGTAAAAAAGACTGTGGAGCACAAGACAACTCCAACCCATCCCCAGCAATAAAAGGAATGAAGAAGACTCATCATTGTATCCTTATTTTCAAATGGACATGCTTCTACAATTGGACTGACCAGCACTTCTGTCAATCCACTTCCAACAGCATATATGAATACGCACACAAGGATTCCCCAAAATGGTACTGAAAACAAGTCAGGTAATACAGCAAGCCCTGCAAGTCCTACTCCTGATGTAATCTCTGCCGCTATAACACATACCCTGTATCCCAGCTTATCTACTATACCTGCACACAAAAAATCAACTACAAGCTGTGTGACAAAGAATGCTGTTGAAATGGCAGCAAGCATCCCAAATGATATTCTGTAGGTATTATGAAAGGTTATAAACAATAGCGGTACGAAATTAGCACAGATAGCCTGTGTTACAAATCCCAGATAGCATGCAAGCTGCGTTTTTTTATAGTTCTTTTCTACTTCCATTTTATTCCCCGGCCCTGATATTTTTTCCGTTTTACTTTCTTTAGCCCAATTGTCCATATCCTGCATAACCACATTACTGATGCAGAATCATAAGTCTCCTAATAGTCATGAGATACCTTTATGTTAAGAACGAAGTTGCCCTTAACATCTGCGTAGAAATATAGAACATTACAAAGTGATAAATCAGTATAATTATATCGTATTGAAAATATTATAAAAGAGACAAAAAGAAACCCCGGATAAAAATCCGGGGTTTTGAATCTGCATCTGCAGACGATTATCTCTTTGAGAACTGAGGTGCACGACGTGCTGCTTTGAGACCGTACTTCTTTCTTTCCTTCATACGAGGGTCACGAGTGAGGTAACCTTCCTTTTTAAGGATTGCTCTGAATTCGTTATCAACTTCAAGAAGAGCTCTTGCGATACCGTGTCTTACTGCACCTGCCTGGCCTGTGAATCCGCCACCCTTAACGTTAACGTTGATATCGTACTTTCCGTCTGTTTCGGTAGCTACGAGAGGCTGACGAACGATAACCTTCAAGGTCTCAAGTCCGAAATACTCATCGATAGGCCTTTTGTTTATTGTGATGTTTCCCTTACCGGGTGTCATATATACTCTGGCAATAGACTTCTTTCTTCTGCCTGTTCCGTAGAACTTTGCTGCTGCTTTAGCCATTTATCAATTCCTCCTTGTCCCTAAAACGTCAATTCCTCAGGCTTCTGAGCAGCATGAGGATGCTCGGGACCTGCATAAACGAATAACTTCTTATACATCTGGGAACCTAAAGGTCCTTTGGGAAGCATACCCTTAACAGCTGCTTCAACAACAGTCACGGGCTTCTTTGCCATCATTTCACGGAGAGTTGTCTCTTTAAGACCTCCAACCCATCCTGAGTGATGACGGTAAAGCTTCTGGTCAAGCTTTCTTCCTGTAACCTTTACCTTGTCGGCATTGACAACGATAACATAATCACCTGTATCGATAGAGGGAGTAAAGATAGCCTTGTTCTTTCCTCTTAATACCTTGGCGATCTCTGATGCCATACGGCCGAGAGTCTTATCTGTAGCGTCCACTATATACCACTTACGATCTATGGTAGAGGGACTAGCCATAAATGTCTTCATTATTTAATCCTCCAAAAATCAAATCCGCATGTTGAACCGGATGTCCGGGCCGGTCTTCCGTGCATGTACTTTGATATGCGTTTTATAAGCCCTTAGGGAATGATGGGATAAGCATCAAAGGCCTTTCAACGCGCCAAATCATTATATTATAAGCATTTTAGCCTTGTCAAGCAAAAACCGCATAAATCCGCCGGTCATTTTTTCTGAAAATGCTGATAGTCTTTACAGCTATTCCAGTCGCCTCCCCAGACAAATCCGTGCTGCTTAAAAAGTTTGCAGCAAAGATCGTCTTTGTCTATCTTGTGAGGGAAATCGGCTGTTCTGTCAATGTATATTTCGCTTCCTGCAGGTGAAATATAATCCGTTCCGTCAGGATTTGCACCGAATACTATGTAAGGATTATAAAAAGGATTTATGTCTATGGCGCGTCCCAGTGCGTGCTTGCTTAAGGATGATGAATTCTCGACCAGCCTGTAATTAAAGCACGATGTGTTATTATCAAGCATTGATGCCGTGTCATCACCGTTATACTCATCTATGAGCCTTACCTTTTCGATCTGATACTCATTTTCAAAAAGCTCATAAAAGATATCCGCAAGGTCATCTGCTATAGCCTTGTTGCAGATGAGCTCCCCATCCTGTATGTTTCCGTCAAAATCATAGTATTTGATCCTGAGATACCTGAGATCATCGTAGCTTATCGCTATGTTCGAATCATCCTCCGGGTAAGAGATTCCCGTTATCCTTGCTTTGAGCTCATCGGTTATTATCGTGTAATAAAAGCTGTCCTTCGTGATATCCTCAGGTGACACTCCGGGTGTAGGTGTAGGCTCGGGTGTAGGCGTGGGCTGCGAAGTGGGTTCCGGAGCAGGTGTGTTCGTCGAATAAGGAGTGGAAATTGAACCCCTAACCCCGTCCCCGGGGATCAGTTCGGGCGTTGCATATGCAATATCCGGGTTTTTGGCCGCATAATCCGCTATGGTTTCCGAGCGTGTCAGCAGTTTTATCGATACGACCGACAGCACTATTATCAGTATAATCCCACCGAGGGGTTTTAAAATCTTTGAAAAATCCATGGTCTTTACATGATACGACAATTCATGTTCTATTGCAAACAGCGCTGATATAAACTAAAATTATTAAGTTATGAGCAGCATAGTAAAAACGGAAGATCTGACATTTGATTATATAAGAAGAGATGAAGAAGGAAACGTTGAAGGCATTATAACCGCAGTCGACAACGTCTCTTTGGATGTTAAGGAAGGCGAATTCATTGCCATCTTGGGACATAACGGCTCCGGAAAATCAACCCTTGCAAAGCACATCAACGCGATCCTTTATCCCACCGAGGGTACGGTTTACGTTGACGGCAAGGACACCTCTGACATCCGGAATCTGTGGGATGTAAGGCAGTGTGCCGGAATGATATTCCAAAATCCCGATAACCAGATAATCGGACAGATCGTTGAAGAGGACGTCGGGTTTGGTCCCGAAAACCTCGGTACCCCTACCGAAGAGATATGGCAGAGGGTCGAAGAATCGCTTCGGGCCGTCCATATGTATGAATTAAGAAAAAAGAGCCCAAACAAGTTATCGGGCGGACAGAAGCAACGCGTCTCAATTGCAGGTGTGCTTGCGATGCATCCCAAATGCATAATCCTTGATGAGCCGACCGCAATGCTCGATCCCGAGGGCCGAAAAGAGGTCATACGATCCATCCGTGCCCTTAACGATGTTGAAAAGATTACTATCATACTCATAACCCATAACATGGAGGAAACCATCTATGCCGACAGGATCTTCGTTATGGATAAAGGAAAGATCGCAATGGAGGGGACTCCGAAGGAGATCTTTTCAAAGGTAGAACGTCTACAAAGCTTAAGACTTACCGTACCCCAGGTCACGCTGCTTGCTCATGAACTTAAAAAAGCAGGCCTTCAATTGCCTGACGGAATACTCACGGCGGAGGAACTCATATGTCAATTATCCTAGACCACCTCTGCCATACATACGAAGCCGGAACGACATTAAAGTCAGAGGCATTAAAAGATATAAGCCTGAAGATCGATGACGGAGAATTCATCGGTCTTATCGGGCATACGGGTTCCGGCAAATCTACTTTAGTCCAGCATCTTAACGGCCTTTTAAAGCCGACTTCCGGAAACATCTACTATAACGGAGCGGACATAAACGATTCCGACTATGACATAAAGTCCTTAAGAAAAGAAGTCGGACTTGTTTTCCAATACCCCGAACATCAGCTTTTCGAGACCGATGTTTTCAGTGACGTATGCTTCGGTCCCAAAAACATGGGCTTTGATAAAAAAGAAGTTGAACTTACGGCATACAGTGCCCTTGAGACCGTCGGTATAGATCACGATCTTTTCTATGTATCGCCTTTTGATCTTTCGGGCGGCCAGAAAAGAAGGGTTGCGATAGCCGGGGTCCTTGCCATGAAACCCAAGGTGCTCATACTTGATGAGCCCACGGCAGGTCTTGATCCTGCAGGGCGTGACGAGATCCTGGGGCTGGTCAGGAAGCTTCACAAAGAAAACGGCATTACCGTAATACTCGTAAGCCACAGCATGGAAGATGTTGCAAATAACGTCGGGCGTATAATCGTAATGGAGCGCGGCGGTATCTTTATGGACGGAACTCCGACCGATATCTTTGCACGGAGCGACGAGCTTGAAACCATAGGACTTGCAGCACCTGAAGTTACTTATATAATGCGTGCCCTTAAAAAGAAGGGCCTTGATGTAAATACATTTGCAACAACGATAGATGAGGCCGTACCTTCCATATTATCGGCCCTTAAAGCAAGGAAATGTTAAGAGATATCACACTCGGACAATACTATAGCACCGATTCCGTGATCCACCGCCTTGACCCCCGTGTCAAGCTGATGGGTACTTTGTGCTACATCATTTCCCTTTTCTGCGTCAAAAATCCTCTGGGATATGCTCTTTGTGCACTCTTTTTATGTATTGTCATAGCTTTGAGCAAAGTTCCCGTCAAATTCATGATAAGGGGCTTAAAAGCCATCATCCTGCTCCTTTTGATCGCAGGATTCTTTAATCTTTTCTTTACTCCGGGAGATCCCATATGGCAGTGGAAAAAGATATCGATATCAAAACAAGGTATATATATGGCATCGACCATGGTACTTCGTCTTGCACTTCTTATCATGGGTTCATCGATAATGACGCTGACCACGACTCCCAACTATTTAACCGACGGCCTTGAAAAAGGTCTGGGATTCCTTAAGGTTATAAAAGTTCCGGTTCACGAGATCGCCATGATGATGTCCATCGCTTTAAGATTCATTCCGATCCTTCTTGAGGAGACGGATAAGATCATGAAAGCCCAGATGGCAAGAGGAGCCGATTTTGAATCAAAAAATATCATAAAAAAGGCAAAGGCTTTGGTTCCTTTACTTGTCCCTTTGTTCGTATCGGCCTTCAGAAGGGCAAATGACCTTGCTCTTGCAATGGAGGCCAGATGTTACCGCGGAGGCGAAGGAAGGACCAAAATGAAGCCTCTAAAGTACAAAAAGTCCGATGCATTTGCCTACATCATAATATTTGCGTATCTTGCGCTTTGCATCTTCCTCGGAAGGATGCTGTTTTCATGAAAAGAGTATTGTTAAAGGTCGCTTACGACGGAAGTGCATATCACGGCTACCAGTCTCAGGATAACGGTATAACGATAGAGTCGGAGCTTTCAAGGGCCGTATTTGAAGTGACGGGTGAAAAAGTCAATCTGATCGGAGGCTCAAGGACTGATGCAGGCGTTCATGCCCTTTCAAACATCGTTGTTTTTGATACGGATACACCCGTTCCCGGACAAAAGCTCTCCTATGCGCTAAACGCTCATCTGCCTGAAGATATCCGCGTGGTTGATTCGGTTGAAGTAAAACCGGATTTTCACCCGCGTCACATCGATTCCGTAAAGACATATGAGTACAGGATCCATAACAGCGAGTTTGATGATCCCATCAAAAGATCTTTTTATCTTCATAGTTATGTAAACCTCGATACGGATCTTATGAAAAAGGCCGCCAAATATATTGAAGGTGAACACGATTTTTCATCCTTCTGTTCTGCGGGGGCGCAGGTGGACTCAAAAGTCCGCACGGTGTACTCCGTTGAATTGGAAACCATAGAGCTTCCTCCCTACAAAATAGATAAAGGACCTATCTTAAAAGAGCTTTCAGAACACGAAACACAGCATCGGGAATATCCGAACCGTGACATCATAATCCGCGTCAGGGGAAACGGGTTTTTATATAATATGGTCCGCATCATAGCAGGGACTTTGATAGATGTCGGACGCGGTGTGATAGATCCTGATTCCCTGCCTTCCATCATAGGATCCAAAGACCGGTCCAAAGCAGGCCCTACTGCTCCGCCCTGCGGCTTGTGTCTTACGGATTATCATTTTGTCGATCCCTCATGATTACTTTTATACAAACAAAAAAGAACCGGCATTGCCGGTTCTTTTTTATCATTTAAAGATCTTAGCCTTATACGAGCTCGAGAACTACTTCCATAGCTCCGTCACCCTTACGGGGTCCGATCTTGATGATCCTTGTATATCCGCCCTGACGGTTGGCATACTTTGTTCCGTACTCATCAAAGAGCTTTGCTACAAGATCAACTTCCTTTGTGTTACGCTTTCTTCCGGCTGCTGCCTTGGGAACTTCGGTAACGGGGTAAAGGACCTTGAGCATCTGACGACGTGCATGAAGTCTTGAAGGAAGGTCTTTCTTTATCTCCTTCTTAACGGTTGTGTACTTTGTAACCTTCTTGCCGTCTACTACTTCCTTAACGCGCTTTCCGTCCTTGTCCCTTTCAGGAACCTTTGCATCAACGGTAACTGTTTCGAAGTTGTCCTTTTCCTTAACACCAAGAGCGATAAGTCCGTCAACGATCTTTCTTACTTCCTTAGCTCTTGCTTCTGTTGTAATGATCTTTCCGTTGTAGAGAAGTGCTGTAACCTGGTTACGAAGAAGTGCCTTTCTCTGATCGGATGTCTTTCCTAACTTTCTGTACATAGCCATATTTGGCTCCTTTCCTTGACCGTCGGGGTCAATCTCAATCTTATGGGACTTGAGGCTTCGCTCTTTGGACTTATATGCCTCAGGCCTATGTTCCATTTATGAGAACATCGCCATACTCATCGGAATTACAGGCAATGCCGTCAATTTAATTATTCGTCACCGGTATTGAGTGCGAGACCAAGCTCCTTAAGCTTGGCAAGAACTTCCTCAAGTGACTTGCGTCCGAGGTTACGAACCTTCATCATATCCTCAGGAGTCTTGTTTGTAAGTTCTTCAACGGTATTGATACCGGCTCTCTTCAAGCAGTTGTATGAACGAACCGAAAGCTCAAGTTCATCAATGCTCATAACGAGTGCCTTCTTGCTCTCGTCTTCTTCCTTTGAAGTCATAACGACTGCTGCAGGTCCCTTGTCTGAAAGGTTAACGAACAATGAAAGGTGCTCGCTAAGTACCTTAGCTGCAAGTGAAACCGCTTCATCGGGAGAAAGAGTTCCGTTGGTAAATACATCAAGTGTGAGCTTGTCAAAGTCTGTTACCTGTCCTACACGGGTATTCTCAACATTGATGTTCACTCTCTCAACGGGTGTGTAGATTGAATCTACTGCGATAACACCGATCGGAAGATCGGCTGACTTGTTTCTGTCAGCGCTTACATATCCCCTGCCTCTTGTGATGGTAAGTTCCATGTAAAGCTTTGTCTTCTTTCCTGAAAGTGTTGCTATCGTAAGATCCGGATTAAGGATCTCTATATCGGAATCGCACTGGATGTCGGATGCCTTAACAACACCCTCTCCTTCGTACTCGATATATGCTGTCTTGGGCTCGTTTGACTCACTGTCATTCTTTATGGCCAGAGACTTGATGTTCATTATGATCTCGGTGATGTCTTCCTTAACTCCTTCGATAGAACTGAACTCGTGAAGGACACCTTCGATCTTAACCTGAGATACAGCTGATCCGGGCAAAGAAGAAAGCATGATTCTTCTTAATGAGTTGCCCAGTGTAATACCATAACCTCTCTCCAAGGGCTCTACGACAAATCTGCCGAACTTCCTGTCTTCAGAGATTTCTGCAACCTCAATATTTGGTCTTTCAAAATCAAACATTAATAAACCCTCCTTATTAACCTATGGTATTATTTAGAATACAACTCGACGATAAGCATCTCGTTCACAGGAACATCGATCATTGCTCTTGAGGGAAGATTCTTTATCGTACCCTTAAGTGATTCGATATCTGACTCGATCCACTCGGGAACAAGTCTTCCTGCCGTGATCTCAACGATATCCTTGTATCTCTGGAGAGACTTTGATTTTTCTCTGATCTCTATTTTATCTCCTGCTTTGCAAAGGTATGAAGGAACATTAACGGGCTTTCCGTTAACAAGAACATGCTTGTGTATAACAACCTGTCTTGCTTCTCTTCTTGTTCTTGCAAATCCCATTCTGAAAACAACCGAATCAAGACGGCTCTCAAGGAGTACCATCAGGTTTTCACCGGTCATTCCCTTCATTCTGTCGGCCTTTTCATAGTAATTTCTGAAAGGCTTCTCAAGTACTCCGTAGATGAACTTAGCCTTCTGCTTTTCGCGAAGCTGAAGTCCGTATTCAGAAACCTTGCGGTTACCGTTACGAAGCTGTCTGTTGGATTTCTTTGAGTATCCGAGGAACTGGGGCTCAAGACCCAGTGCCCTGCACTTCTTTAATACAGGAACTCTGTTTACTGCCATTTTATTTTTCTCCTTTACAATGTTGTTTACAGTACAAACGTACCTTCTTCCAACTTAATAACAAATGATTATACGCGACGTCTCTTAGGAGGACGGCATCCGTTATGAGGAACCGGTGTCACATCACGGATAGATGTAACTTCAAGTCCTGCTGCCTGAAGAGCTCTGATTGCCGCTTCACGTCCTGAACCGGGTCCTTTAACCATAACATCCACAGTCTTAAGGCCATGCACAAGTGCTGCCTTTGTAGCTGTTTCTGCAGCCATCTGAGCTGCATACGGAGTAGATTTCTTTGAACCTCTGAATCCAAGACCGCCGGCACTTGCCCATGATAAAGCATTTCCTTCACTGTCTGTTAATGTAACGATAGTGTTGTTGAAGGAAGCCTGGATATGTGCCTGTCCATGTTCAACGTTTTTCTTGACACGTTTCTTTGTTACCTTCTTGGTAACCTTTTTAGCTGCTGCCATAATAAACTAACCTACTGTCCTTTCTAAATAAACGATTGATTACTTCTTCTTATTTGCTACTGTACGCTTGGGACCCTTACGTGTTCTAGCGTTGGTCTTAGTCTTCTGACCACGAACGGGAAGTCCCTTTCTGTGACGGATACCTCTGTAGCATCCGATTTCCTGCAAGCGCTTGATGTTAAGAGCAACTTCTCTTCTAAGGTCACCTTCCACCATGTAGTCGGCTTCGATGATCTCAGCGAGCTTCTTAACTTCATCGTCTGTTAATTCTCTGACACGAGTGTCGGGATTAACTTTTGCCTTTTCAAGGATCTTTGTTGCAGAAGATCTGCCGATCCCGTAAACATATGTCAATCCGATTTCGATTCGCTTGTCTCTGGGTAAGTCAACACCTGCAATACGAGCCATTACTTTTTCCTCCGTTTTCCGGTAATAATATTACCTATACTAGTTGATTGGGACCCTTTAGGTCCAACCGGGACATATAAAGCTTTTGTTCCGATCTTGCACATAAAATGTGAATCAAGAAGTTTTCATCCTTTACAGGTGATTATCATCCTTGTCTCTGCTTATGCTTGGGATTTTCGCAAATTACTCTGATACGTCCTTTTCTTTTGATGATCTTGCACTTTTCGCAGATCGGTTTTACTGATGATCTAACTTTCATGTTAAACCTCCTTTCAAAAAAAAGACCGCTTAATAATATATCACAAAGTTATTGCCTGTGCAACAACTATTTGTCTCTCCAGATTATCCTTCCTTTTGAAAGATCATAAGGTGAAAGTTCAAGCGTCACCTTATCTCCGGGAAGAATCCTGATGAAATTCTGACGAAGCTTTCCTGAAATATGAGCAAGGACTCTGTGTCCGTTCTCTAATTCCACCTGAAACATGGTGTTGGGAAGCTTCTCAACTACTGTTCCTTCGATTTCGATCACATCTGCTTTTGACATTTAATCCTCCGTACTATCATAACAGTGTAAGTATCTCCGGCTCTCCGTCAGTTATAAGAACCGTATTTTCATAATGGGCCGAATATGTGCCATCTTCCGAAACGACCGTCCAGTCATCATCAAGGAAACAAACAACATCTGTTCCGAGATTGATCATCGGCTCTATGGCAAGCGTCATACCTGCTTTTAACTTCGGTCCTCTCCTCCATTGTCTGAAGTTGGGTATCTGCGGATCCTCATGCATCGAGGTTCCTATCCCATGTCCGACGAGGGCTCTTACTATTCCGTATCCGTATTGTGATACGTAAGCATCTATCGCATTTGATATGTCGAACAGATGGCATCCTGCCTTCGCGAACTTTATCCCTTCAAAAAAACTCTGTTTTGTTACATCTATGAGTTTTTGATGTTCGGGTGAGATCTGCCCTACCGCATATGTCCTTGCGGCGTCCGAGTGATAACCTTTGTAGATGAGCCCGGCATCAATGGAGATTATGTCTCCGTCCTTTAATATCCTGTCGGCTCTCGGTATCCCGTGTACGACTTCATCGTTTACCGATGTACATATTGAAGCGGGATATCCGTTGTAGTTAAGGAAGTTTGATACACATCCGTACGAAGCTATTATCTCGGCTGCATGATCATTCAATTCCTTCGTGCTGACTCCGGGTTTTATATCCTTTTTGAGTTCTTCATGCATCATGGCAAGCAGTCTGCACGATTCCCTCATAAGATCTATCTCTCTTTCGGATTTAATGCTTATTGCCATCCGTTTACCCCAGGATCTTTGTTATGTCTTCAAAGACCTTGTTCATCTCCTGAGTTCCGTCAACGTTCTTAAGGATACCTTCTTTATTGTAGTAATCGATAAGAGGCTGCGTCTGCTCGTGATAAACATCGAGTCTTTTCTTTACTGTCTCTGGCTTGTCGTCATCTCTTAAAACAAGTGCCTCACCGCAGTTATCGCAGATGCCTTCCTTTTTGGGAGGAACATGCTCGATATGGTAAGTTGCTCCGCACTTAACGCAAGCTCTTCTTCCGCTCATTCTCTTTATGATGTTTTCGTCGGGAACGTCAACGTTTATCGCATGATCGATGTGATCGCCAAGCTTATTGAGCGCATCCTTTAAAACATCTGCCTGAACTATCGTTCTCGGGAAACCGTCAAGAACATATCCGTTCTTGCAATCATCCTGTGCTACACGGTCAAGAAGTATCTTTACCGTAAGTTCATCGGGAACGAGCATTCCCTTGTCCATGTATGTCTTGGCTTCCTGTCCCAAAGGAGTGTTGTTCTTTATGTTTGCTCTAAAGATGTCTCCCGTTGAAACATGAGGAATACCGTATTTATCTGCTATCATTATGGCCTGTGTGCCTTTTCCGGCACCGGGCGCGCCTAACATGATTATCTTCATATGTAAAATTCTCTTTTTCGTTTTTGCATTCTTTGAAACGCGCGCGGGAAAGCCCCTTAATAAGGCTTTCCCATAGCGTTTATATTTAAGTTTTAGTCGTTAAGAAATCCTTTGTAATTACGAACGAGCATCTGTGATTCAACCTGCTTGATCGTCTCAAGGATAACACTCACGATGATGATGAGTGATGTTCCTCCGAATGATACCGATGCATCGAAGATACCGTTAAATACATAAGGGATCACACAAACTATCGTGAGTCCTACGGCACCTATGAATACGATGTAGTTAAGTATCTTCGTAAGGTATTCACTGGTGGGTTTTCCGGGTCTTATTCCGGGAATGAACCCGCCTGACTTTTTCATGTTCTCTGCGATCTCCATCGGGTTAAATGTGATGGATGTATAGAAGTAAGCAAAGAATATTACAAGTACTATGTAAAGCACGAGTCCTATCGAGTAGATGGGATCGCTGGGCTTTATCCAGTTGCTTGAGCTTAAGCAGTTAAGAACCTTTGCCCAAAAACCGCTTGCACGAACATTGAAAAAGTTACAGATAACAACAGGAAGCGTCATCAGGCTTGATGCGAAGATAACGGGAATAACTCCTGATGTGTTTATCTTTAAAGGAATGACGGATGAGTTTCCGCCAACCATCTTTCTGCCCTGAACCTTCTTGGCATACTGTACGGGGATCTTTCTTACGCCGTCGCTTAAGATGATTACGAGCACTACGATAGCTACGATGATGGCTATGATGATGAGTGCTGCAACGATCCTTACGGCTACGGGCTTGTTGTCTCCGCCAAGAACGAACTGCTTAAACAGTGAAGCGATGTCCGAAGGGATCCTGGAAATGATATTTATGACCAAGACGATGGAAATACCGTTTCCAACACCATGTTCCGTGATCTGTTCGCCGACCCACATAAGGAAAGCTGATCCTGCTGTAAGAGTAGCGATGATCGTGATCATGTTGAGTACATTATTCTGTGTCAGCATGCCTGAACTTCTGAACGCTATAGCCATAGCTGTTGATTCGATAAGAGCAAGTCCGACGGTCACGTAACGTGTGATGGAAGCGATCTTTTTACGACCGTCTTCTCCGTCTTTTTGCATCTCTTCAAGCTTCGGTATAGCTATGGTAAGAAGCTGCATGATGATGGATGATGTAATGTACGGTGTGATGTTGAGGGCAAGTATCGACATGTTCTCGAAAGAACCACCGGTAAATGCTCCCAGGAATCCTGAAGTATCGGAAGAACCGACCTTTGATTTAAACCATTCGGTGAACTGGGCAATATCCACTCCGGGAACAGGCAGCTGTGAACCGAAACGGATCACGAACAGCATGAGCAGAGTGAACAGTAACTTCATTCTGATCTCTTTGACCTTAAATGCATTCTTCAGGGTTGCCCACATATTAAATCACCTCTGTGCTTCCGCCGGCTTTCTCAATCTTTTCAACTGCAGATGCTGAAAAAGCATTTGCCTTAACTGTAAGCTTCTTTGTGATATCTCCGTTTCCGAGGATCTTAACACCGTCCTTGGGATTCTTTACGAGTCCTGAACCGATGAGTGCTTCTATATCTACGGTTGCGCCGTCATCGAACTTTTCCTCGAGTGCTGAAAGATTTATTGAAACGATATCCTTGTGTGAAGGACACTTGAAGCCCTTCTTGGGGATACGTCTGTACAAAGGCATCTGACCACCTTCGAATCCGATCCTGGGTGCGCCGGAACGTGCCTTCTGACCTTTGTGGCCCTTGCCGGCAGTTTTTCCGTTTCCGGAACCGTGTCCGCGGCCTCTTCTAAAATCGTCTCTTTTCGTAGAGCCTTCTGCGGGTCTTAAATTGGATAATTCCATTCTGACACCTCCTATACTTCTTCTACTTTTAACAAATGATTGACCTGCTGGATCTGTCCTCTCGTTGCCTGGTTATCAGGGAAGAGCTTAGACTGATGAAGCTTTCTGAGTCCCATTGACTCAACGGTCTTTTTCTGCTTGGGAACAGCTCCGATAGGAGATTTTACAAGTGTGATCTTTAACATTTTTT
This sequence comes from Lachnospiraceae bacterium, assembly GCA_024690205.1. Lineage (GTDB taxonomy): Bacteria > Bacillota > Clostridia > Lachnospirales > Lachnospiraceae > JAILLW01. Next base: position 67,128 of record JAILCX010000017.1, read on the forward strand.
CTGCCATCTTTCCATTCCTCCTATGCCAGGATCTCTTCAACTGACTTTCCGCGGTTCTTGGCAACTTCTTCAGGTGTCTTTAATGTCTCAAGGCCCTGGATAGTAGCAAGTACTACGTTCTGCTTGTTGTTAGATCCCAATGACTTGGTACGGATGTTCTTGATACCCGCCAGTTCGCAGACGATACGAGCAGGACCACCTGCGATGATACCTGTACCGTCGGGAGCCTTTTTCAAAAGAACAGAGGCAGAACCGAACTTTCCGATTATGTCATGTGTAATACTGTTATTTTCATCCGTAGCTACGGTAACCATATTCTTGATCGCATCTTCCTTGCCCTTGCGGATAGCTTCGGGTACTTCGGCAGCTTTACCAAGTCCGGCGCCTACATGACCGGCACCGTCTCCAACTACTACCAAAGCAGCGAAACGCATGTTACGACCACCCTTTACAACCTTGGTTACACGCTTAATGGCAACAACCTTATCGTTTAATTCCATGTTGCTTACATCAATGATTGTATGTCTCATCACGTTTCTCCCTTCCTAGAATTTTAATCCGGCTTCTCTGGCCGCATCTGCAAGTGCCGCAACCTTACCCTGATAAATGAAACCGCCTCTGTCAAATACAACAGTGTCGATACCTTTTTCAAGAGCTCTCTTTGCGATTACCTGTCCGAGATATGATGCTGCTTCAACATTATTGGTCTTGTCAAGCTTTGCCTTAACTTCCTTTTCGTTTGTGGAAGCTGCAACCAAAGTGTTTCCGACCGTATCGTCGATAATTTGAGCATACATATGATTATTGCTTCTGAAAACCGCCAGACGGGGTCTTTCGGCTGTACCGCTGAAACGGTTACGTATTTTCATGTGCTTTTTAGCACGTACTTCTGATCTTGATTCCTTACTGACCATTTTTATACTCTCCTTATCAATTATTTCTTACCGGTCTTACCGACTTTACGTCTGATCGTCTCATCAGCATACTTGATTCCCTTACCCTTGTAAGGCTCAGGTCTTCTCTTGTCTCTGATCTCTGCGGCGAACTGACCGACCTTTTCTTTATCGATACCCTTTACTATGATGATGTTCTGTCCGTCGACAACTGTCTCGATGCCTTCGGGATCTTCCATCTCAACGGGGTGAGAGTATCCGAGCGACAATGTTAACTTCTTGCCCGACTTCTGGGCTCTGTAACCTACGCCGTTAACTTCAAGCTTCTTTTCGTAGCCTTCCGTAACACCTATTACCATGTTGTTGATAAGTGTTCTTGTAAGACCGTGAAGCGCTTTCATTCTCTTAAGATCATTGGGACGGCTTACTGTTACTTCAGCTCCTTCCACCTTGACCTCCATCTCCTGGGGAAGAACTCTTTCAAGTGTTCCCTTGGGTCCCTTAACGGTCACTTTGTTATTTTCTGCCAAATCTACGGTTACTCCCGCAGGGATGGCGATTGGCATTCTTCCTATTCGTGACATGCCCGTACCTCCTGTTTTTTAAACTTTATGAGATTACCATACGTAAGCGAGAACTTCGCCGCCTACCTGTAATTCTCTGGCCTTCTTGTCTGTGATCACTCCCTGGTTGGTGGAAATGATTGCTATTCCGAGTCCACCGAGAACCTTGGGGAGATCTTCCTTGCCGGCGTAAATACGAAGTCCCGGCTTAGATATTCTCTTAAGTCCGCTGATGATCTTGTCGTTACGATCAGCGCCGTACTTAAGTGCGATGCGGATAGTCTTGAAGTTTCCGTCATCGATGATATCGTATTTTTTGATATAACCCTCTTCAACAAGGATGTCTGCGATTGCAAGCTTCATCTTGGAAGAAGGAATATCAACAGTATCGTGCTTTGCAGTATTTGCATTACGAATTCTCGTAAGCATATCTGCGATAGGATCGCTCATTGTCATCTTTAATTACCTCCTTACCAACTTGCTTTCTTAACTCCGGGTATCTCACCCTTGTATGCCAGCTCACGGAAGCATACTCTGCAGATTCCGTACTTTCTCAAATAAGCATGGGGACGTCCGCAGATCCTGCAACGGCTGTATGCCTGTGTAGAGAATCTGGGAGTACGCTTCTGCTTGATCTTCATTGCTGTCTTAGCCATAACTTTAATCCTCCTACTTTGCGAAAGGCATGTTAAATAACTTTAACAGCTCTCGTGCTTCCTCGTCTGTCTTTGCAGTTGTAACAAAGATGACGTCCATTCCTCTGACTTTATCGATCTTGTCATACTCGATCTCAGGGAAGATGATCTGTTCCTTGATACCGAGTGCGTAGTTTCCTCTTCCGTCAAATGCGTTGGGATTTACTCCTCTGAAGTCACGTACTCGGGGAAGAGCGAGGTTTACAAGTCTGTCCATGAAGTCATACATCTTCTCACCGCGAAGAGTAACCTTACAACCGATGTTCTGACCTTCACGGAGTTTGAAGTTAGCGATCGACTTCTTTGCCTTTGTAAGGACTGCCTTCTGACCTGTGATGGTCTCCATGTCCTTAACTGCAGACTCCAAAACCTTAGCGTTTTCCTTGGCTTCTCCGACGCCCATGTTAACAACTATCTTGTTAAGCTTCGGAACTTCCATTATGTTTTTATATCCGAACTTTTTGATCATAGCGTCTACGATCTCGTTCTTATATGTTTCCTTTAATCTGCTCACGCTGAATGTTCTCCTTCCTTAGAATTAATCAATAACATCGCCTGTTGACTTAGCGAAACGGACTTTCTTGTCCTTCTCGATCTTAAAGCCGACACGTGTTGTCTTTCCCTTGTGAACGTACATAACGTTCGAAACGTCCATGGGAGCTTCCTTCTGAATAATTCCGCCATTCTGGTTAGCAGCTGAAGGCTTGGTGTGCTTGGTCACCATGTTGACGCCTTCGACAACGACCTTCTTCTTATCTACGTCTACGGAAAGGACTTTACCTTCCGAACCCTTGTCTTTTCCGGCGATAACTCTTACCGTATCACCCTTTTTAATCTTTAAACTGGCCATTATCGTTTCCTCCTATAATACTTCCGGTGCCAAGGAAACAATCTTCATAAACTGTTTCTCACGAAGCTCTCTGGCTACTGGTCCAAAAATACGTGTTCCTCTGGGAGTCTTATCATCCTTGATGATAACGGCTGCGTTCTCATCAAATTTGATATATGAACCGTCCTTACGACGTGTTCCCTTTACTGTACGTACTACTACAGCCTTAACTACGTCACCCTTTTTAACAACACCACCGGGAGTAGCATCCTTGACCGTAGCAACAATGATATCGCCGATCTCGGCATATCTTCTTGTAGATCCGCCCATAACCCTGATGCAAAGGATTTCCTTAGCACCGGTATTATCAGCGACCTTGAGTCTGCTTTCCTGCTGTATCATGCTAATTCTCCTTCCTGGTTACTTAACTTTCTCTACTATCTCGACAAGTCTCCATCTCTTATCCTTTGAAAGAGGTCTTGTCTCCATTACTTTTACCGTATCACCTATCTGGCATTCGTTGTTCTCGTCATGAGCCTTAAGCTTGTAAGTATCCTTAACGATCTTCTTGTACAAAGGATGCTTAACATGGTTCTCAATAGCTACGACTATAGTCTTGTCCATCTTGTTGCTGACAACCTTGCCGACACGCGTTTTTCTTAAATTTCTTGCTTCCACGACTTACGTCTCCTTTCTTAATGAGTTCCTGAATCTTAAGCTTCCTTTGTCTTCTGTGTGATAATCGTCTGGATACGGGCGATGTTCTTACGAACCTCCGTGATCCTTGCCGTATTATCCAGCTGGTTGGTCGCATTCTGGAATCTCAAATTGAAAAGCTCTTTCTTGGCAGCTACCAGATCCTGGTTAAGTTCCGAAGCTGACTTTCCTTTTAAATCTTCTACGTATTTACTAGTCTTCATTCTGCCACACCACCTTCCAGGTCTGCCTTAGAAACGATCTTGCACTTGCAGGGGAGCTTGTGTGTTGCAAGACGCAACGCTTCCTTTGCAATCTCTTCGCTTACACCGGCGATCTCGAACATAACACGTCCGGGCTTAACAACGGCTACCCAATACTCTGTAGCACCTTTACCTTTACCCATACGGACTCCAAGTCCTTTAGCTGTAATAGGCTTGTCAGGGAAAATCTTTATCCATACTTTACCGCCACGCTTGATGTAACGTGTCATCGCAACTCTGGCTGCTTCGATCTGGTTTGACTTGATCCAGCAGGGCTCTGTAGCAACGATACCGTACTCACCGTAGCTGATCTTATTACCACGTGTAGCTTTTCCGGCCATAGTGCCGCGGAACTGCTTACGACGCTTTACTCTTTTTGGCATTAACATTATTTTTCGCTCCCTTCGTTAGTATTCTCTTCTTCCTCGGACTTCTTTGAAGGAAGGATCTCACCTTTGTAGATCCAAACTTTGACACCTACTTTACCGTATGTTGTGTCAGCCTCGGCGAAGCCGTATTCGATGTCGGCACGCAGTGTCTGAAGGGGAATTGTTCCCTCAGAATAGAACTCTGAACGGGCAATATCTGCACCACCCAGACGTCCGGAGCAACATGCCTTGATTCCGAGAGCGCCGGCCTTCATGGTTCTGCCCATGCAAGACTTCATGGCACGACGGAACGAAACACGGTTCTCAAGCTGCTGAGCGATGTTCTCGGCTACGAGCTGGGCATCTTTATCAGGACGCTTGATCTCCTTGATGTCAACGGATACTTTCTTTCCGTTTGTAAGTTTTGTAAGTTCTTTCTTGGTAACTTCGATCTCGGTTCCGCCCTTACCGATAACAACACCGGGCTTAGCCGTGAATACTATTACCTTTACTCGATCAGCTGCTCTTTCGATCTCTATCTTTGAGATACCGGCGCTGTAGAGCTTCTTTTTGAGATATTTTCTAATCTCGTTATCTTCAACCAGAAAATCAGCAAAATCTTCTTCTGCGTACCATCTGGAATCCCAATCCTTTATGATACCGACTCTTAAGCCGTGGGGATTAACTTTCTGACCCATTATCCGCTTCCTCCTTATCTCTCATCCAAAACAACAGTGATGTGGCTCATTCTCTTTTCGATCCTGTAAGCCCTGCCCTGTGCTCTGGGTTGTACTCTCTTCATCGTAGGACCCTTGTCTGCGTAGCACTGTGCTACATAAAGGTTCTCGGGATTCGGATATTTGGTGGGATCCTGGCTGTACAGATATTCTGCATTTGCCTTTGCTGATTCCACTAACTTCTTTATGATGGCTGAGCCGTATCTGGGGCTGTATGTTAAAAGTCCTAAAGCTGCTTCAACATCCTTGCCTCTTATGGCGTCAAGCACGAAACACGCTTTCTGAACAGAAATCCTTGCGTAAGATAACTTAGCTGAAGGTCTTACATCTTTCTGCGCATTTCTTTCTCTTTTGATCTGCGATCTATGTCCTTTTGCCATGATAAACCTCCTTATCTTACTTTACCTTAGACTTCTTTTCGTCCTTGCCGTGACCTCTGTAGGTTCTGGTAGCTACGAACTCGCCTAATTTATGTCCGACCATATCCTCGGTAACGTATACCGGAACATGCTTTCTTCCGTCGTGTACTGCAAACGTATGTCCCACAAATGAAGGGAAGATAGTAGAACGACGTGACCATGTCTTGATAACCTGCTTCTGTCCTGATGCGTTCATTGCATCTACCTTCTTAAGAAGACTTGCGTCCGCAAAAGGTCCTTTTTTAAGTGATCTAGCCATTTTTTCTTCTCCTCCTTACTTGATAGCTCTGCCGTCGCGTCTTCTTACGATCAGCTTGTTAGAAGCCTTATTCTTCTTTCTTGTCTTAAGACCAAGGGCAGGCTTTCCCCAAGGTGTGCAGGGGCCGGGACGACCTATGCTACACTTACCTTCACCACCTCCGTGAGGATGGTCGTTGGGGTTCATGACCGAACCGCGGACTGTAGGACGGATACCCATCATACGTTTACGTCCTGCTTTTCCGATCTTAATAAGGTTGTGATCAACATTTCCTACAACTCCGACGGTAGCTCTGCAGTTAACGGGTACCATTCTCATTTCGCCTGAAGGAAGACGAAGTGTTGCATACTTTCCTTCCTTAGCCATGAGCTGCGCGCTGTTACCTGCACTTCTTACCATCTGTCCGCCCTTACCGGGATAAAGCTCTATATTGTGTACCTGAGTACCTACAGGTATGAGCTCTAAGGGAAGGCAGTTACCTACTCTTACTTCGGCTTCGGGTCCGTTCATGATCTTCATTCCGTTTGTAAGTCCCTCGGGAGCGAGGATATATGCTTTTTCTCCGTCTGCATAGCAGATAAGAGCGATATTAGCTGTTCTGTTGGGATCGTACTCGATTCCTACAACAGTTGCGGGGATTCCATCCTTAAAACGCTTGAAATCCACAATCCTGTACTTTTTCTTTGCACCGCCTCCGCGATGTCTGACTGTTATCTTACCCTGATTGTTACGGCCGGCCTTGTGATTCTTTGAAACAAGGAGCGACTTCTCGGGAGCTGTCTTTGTGATCTCCGCAAAGTCGGAACCGGTCATATTTCTTCTCGAAGGTGTATATGGATTATATGTTTTGATTCCCATGACTTAATCTCCTTTCAACGATTTACAGACCTGAGAAAATCTCAATGTCCTTGCTGTCATCGGTCAGCCATACGACAGCCTTCTTTGTCTTTGCGGTCTTTCCGAATACATATCCGCGTCTTTTAGTCTTTCCGTCACAGTTCATGGTGTTGACCTTCTTGACCTTTGCACCGTCGAACATCTTTTCAACGGCTTCCTTGACCATAGACTTGTTTGCTTCGGGATGAACAAGGAATGTGTACTTCTTATCACCCATTCCGGACATACTCTTTTCGGTGATAACCGGCTTAAGGATTACGTCGTAGTATTTAATGTCAGCCATTATGCATACACCTCCTCGATCTTCTGCACGGCATCCTTGGTAAGAACAAGTGTATCTCCCTTGAGGATATCGTAAACATTGATTGTATTAACCTGTGCCGTCATAACATTGGGGATGTTCCTTGCTGAAAGGATAACGTTCTTGTCCAAATCTCCGAGAACTACCAAAGCCTTCTTAAGCTTTAAGTTCTCCATAACGGCTGCGAACTTCTTTGTCTTGATCTCGTCGAACTTAAGCTCGTCAACAACGATGAGCTTTCCGTCTGCGACTCTGCTTGAAAGAGCGCTCTTTAATGCTGCTCTCTTTTCTTTCTTGTTAAGCTTGAAAGAATAATCCCTGGGTGTGGGAGCGAATACAACTCCGCCTCCTGTCCACTGGGGTGATCTTGTAGAACCCTGTCTTGCATGACCGGTTCCCTTCTGTCTCCAGGGCTTTCTGCCGCCGCCCGATACTTCGGAGCGTGTCTTGGCCTTCTGTGTGCCCTGACGGTTATTAGCAAGCTGCTGTACGACTGCCATATGAACGAGGTGCTCGTTAATGGGTGCTCCGAAAACGGCATCGTTTAAGTCGATCGTACCAACTTCTTTTCCTTCCATATTATAAACAGATACTTTTGCCATCTTATTGGTTCCTCCTTTCATCTTCCTTATTCAGCCTTAACGGTCTCTTTGACAGTTACAAGTGCCTTCTTGGATCCGGGAACTGCTCCCTTAACGAGCAGAAGGTTCTTCTCGGCATCAACCCTTACTACTTCAAGGTTCTGAACCGTAACCTTTACGCATCCCATGTGACCCGGCATTCCCTTGCCCTTGAACACGCGGCTGGGAGATGAACATGCACCGTTTGAACCCTGATGACGGTGGAACTTGGAACCGTGCTTCATGGGTCCTCTGTGCTGGCCTAATCTCTTTATGGCACCCTGGAATCCCTTACCTTTTGAGATAGCAGATGCATCGATCTTATCGCCGACTTCAAAGATGTCAGCCTTGATCTCACTTCCTAATGTGTAGTCAGCTGTGTTTTCAAACTTGAACTCCCTGACGAATCTCTTGCTTGAAACACCGGCCTTTTCGAAGTGTCCCTTCATAGCCTTGCCTACACCGTTTCTGTGAACGACTTCTTTCTTGCCGCCCTTGTCCTTGTTAACAATCCTGTCTTTCTTGTCAACAAAGCCAACCTGAACAGCTTCATATCCGTCGTTTTCTACTGTTTTGATCTGTGTTACGTAGCAGGGACCTGCCTGTAATACAGTAACGGGTACGAGTACTCCGTCTTCATTGAAGATTTGAGTCATTCCGACTTTGGTAGCTAAAATAGCTTTTTTCATTTGTTTCCATCCTTTCTACAGCGGGTCCGATCGGACCATACTAGTTAATGAAACTTTGTTTTACTTTTCCTTCATCTTGATATCAATGTAAACACCTGCAGGCATCTCGACCTTCTGAAGAGCCTCGATGGTCTTCTGAGTAGGTGTAAGGATATCGATGAGCCTCTTGTGGGTTCTCTGCTCGAACTGTTCGCGGGAATCCTTGTACTTGTGTACGGCTCTTAAGATCGTAACTACTTCCTTTTTAGTAGGAAGGGGTACCGGTCCGCTTACCGATGATCCTGTCTTCTTGACTGTCTCGATGATTTTCTTTGCTGATGAATCAACCATCTGGTGATCATAAGCCTTGAGGGTGATCCTCATTACCTGTGTTGCCATAAAAAAAGTCGCCTCCTTTTCGTACTTTTAATAAAGATTAAGTACGACAAGCTGGTGACTGTACACGTCTCCGTGCGTGTCCTGACATCTTTCAAAAAATATATGCGGTTTCCCGCTTATAAAAGATGGCATCTTTACGCCCGTGTTTCCGCCTTTTGCGGACATAACTCGTACAGTGACTTGTCGTCAGGTTCTTTGTCCCAATGGGACCTTGACATTCGCTCCACGGAAAACCTGCAGCACCTTTCGGCATTGCAGCAACCTCGCGCTTCATCGCTATCATGTCACAGCATTTAGTAGTATATCGGATAGTTTAGGGGATTGCAAGTATTTTTTTATATAAATTTTACAGATTTTGAAAAGAAATTTTGTGCAATCTATTAGTAGTGTGTTTCTTCCTATATATATACTATATGTAGGTTGATTGCTTGATGCAGTCTGACAGCACAAAAGCGATCGCTTCATGATCGGATGCCTGACGCGGTCTGACAGGATTATCTCCCTGCGCAGACGCGCTTTCGCTCATTCTACGGCGTAGCGGACACATAAGTCCACAAAAAAACGTGGACTAAGTGCCGACGCCTCCGCAAGGTCTGCTTAAGGGAATATTCCTGTCAAACCGCTGGTTATTCATAAATAACATATATATCATTGACAGATTGTGTCAAAACTACTTTAATATATAAGGTATGAAAAATTATATCAAGACAAATATGGATAAAATGATAAAAAAGATTTCTACTGGATTTTCAATGACGGGAGTTGGAAGGATTGCGAGGACTGCCTTAAGTGTGGGATTGGCTTTGGCTGTTTCTTCTTTATTATATAATGAGGCGATCGCCGAAACTTCACTTTCGACCGTGGCACCCGTATCATCGCCCAGCACGGGGCTTCCGACTGCAAATGTTACTTTGCCGGCAACGGCTACGCCGGTCGTAACTCCCTTACCCGGAGATGCCGATGCGGTAAGTGCAACTCCCGGTGGAATATATGTGCCTTCGGTGATAACACCGACACCGCACCCTTCAAATTACAATTTTTCAAGAGTAAGTTCAAAAAAGAACACTCCCTGCGATGTAATACTTATCCTCGGAGACAGCAGATCATGCTCTTTGATAAAAGCGCTTTGGGATAATGATGATTACGAAAGCCTTTACTATTATGCGGACAGAACAAACGCCATAGATGCGATCTGCCGCAAAGGCAACCGGATGATCGTTATCTGCGCTGAACCCGGCGGATCTTTAAAGAGCGGCGCGGTATTAAGAGCTACCAACAGGATGCTCAATCTTCTTAATAATAATGCAAATCTCAAGAACCAGAGATCATATACTTTCTTTAATATGTTCGGTCTTAATGACTGTATACTGGATAAAGCAAGCGCCACAGGATACCTTTCATATGATGCAGGTCTTATAGGAACGCTTCCTTACTGCAATCATGTATACCAGCTTAATGCAGGTCCCATCAATAAAAACATGGACCCCGTACCCGATGATGAGGCTAATCTCATTATCGCCAAATACAATTCAGAATTTAAGGATACGGCAGGTGTAACTATCGTCGATCTATATTCGTATCTTATGACATCCGGATATCATACTGAATTCAGCCAGATCGATGTATCAGGTCTTCACTACGATGCCGAGACCAACACAAGGATAATGAGTTACATACTCGGGATCGCTTCAAATGCGATAGGGGCTCCCAATACGGTTGCGATAAACACGCCCGTTCCCATTCTTCCCGTTTTGGCTTCTCCGGCTGCAGCAAGCTTTTCACCGGCTGCAACAACCGTATCTTCTGCTGTTTCGCCGGCTCCCAAATCAGCAGCCGTTTTACCGACCGGTTCTCCTGCTGAAACTGCATCTTCTGCAGTGCTCCCGACAGCATCCGGGACCACTGCTCCATAAAATTTTCACTTTCATATTAATATATGATGACAAATGACCGATATACAGATTGTATCGGTTTTTTTGTGTAAAAAGGAGCCAGATGGTAATACAGCATAACATGGCTGCCCTTAACACCATGAGGCAGGCAGGACTGGTAGCAACAAGCCAGGCCAAAAACAGCGAAAAACTTTCTTCGGGATTTTGTATAAACCGTGCAGCAGATGATGCGGCCGGGCTTGCAATATCCGAAAAAATGAGACGGCAGATACGCGGTCTCACACAGGCTTCTTTAAATTGTCAGGAAGGTATCGGTCTTTGTCAGGTCAGAGACGGTGCCCTTACCGAAGTCCATGATATTCTCCAGAGAATGAACGAACTCTCTGTCAAAGCCGCAACCGAAACTCTTGATCCCCAGGACAGATCTTATATCCAATCCGAAGTCAATCAGTTGATCTTAGAGATCGACAGGATCGGCAGCACAACAACATTTAACGAAATAAAGATCTTTGATTACGATAATGAGAAGTATTTTAAAGGTGCACAGGGTACCACTTTCGTAAAGTCAGCTATCGGCTCAGGCTATCTGACCGATGTCTATCAGGAAGGAGGCATGTACTATCCTTCCGCAAACTTAAATTTCGGAGGAGTAAACTCTACCAACGTAGGTTCCCTTTACAATAAATCCTTCAAATTCACCTGCAGCCAGGCTTGTGATGAGGCATTTGATTTCGAGTTCATCACCACAGGCACCGGAAGTTATGCAGTTCCGGGATCTCTGGATGGAGAAGAAACCCATTACTATAAAATAGACATAAAAGATATGTCCAGCGGTGAAGAAATTCTTGATGAACTTTTTAATACCGTCAAGAACAACATGCCAAGAAACTATACGGCAGATAGTGACGACAAACTCCTTGTCAGCCATTCAAACAGGATGATAAGGACATCTCCCACATCGATATCCATCGCCGCAACAACAGCAAGCCGTACTCCCAAGGGAGCTTATGATTATATAAAAGGAAAATTCGGAACCAAATGGGGACAGGCAGACTGTAAGGAACTTGCAGGTGTTGTAACGGGGGACAAAACGGTAAGTGTACTTCCCATTCAGGCCGGCGCTGAAGCAAACCAGCACATATACCTCACCATGGAAAAAATGAATTCGCTCAGCATCGGTGTAAGGTACGTCGATGTTACGACTCCCGAATCGGCAGGCGACTCAATAGACATGGTTAAAGGTGCTCTTGAAGAGATCTCAAGAATGAGATCCGATGCCGGAGCAGAGCAGAATCGTCTCGAACATACGATAAACAATCTTAATAATGTCGTCGAAAACACAACTGCGGCAGAAAGCCGCATAAGAGATACGGATATGGCTAAGACTATGGTTGATTATGCCAACAAAAATATCCTTCTCCAGGCAGGTCAGGCAATGATGGCAACAGCAAATCAGTCAAATCAGGGCGTACTCACCCTTCTTCAATAACCTCCCGATCAATCATCCAGACTGTGAATGAACATTCCCGAGCGGAGTTTGGGCTCAAACCAGGTTGACTTGGGAGGCATCAAAAGACCGGCATCCGCCACATCAAGCAGTTCCCGTATCGATGTCGGATACATCGAGAAAGCGACCTTCATATCCTCGGAACATCTTTTTTCAAGTTCTCCAAGGCCTCTTATCCCACCGACAAAATCGATCCTCTTATCAGTGCGTGGATCCTGTATTCCAAGTATGGGTCCAAGAAGGTTATCCTGTAATATGGAAACATCCAGTCCTTTGACCGGATCGGTCGATATCAGTTTTTCATCTGCTTCAAGCCTGTACCACTTTCCATCCAAAAACATACCGAATTGCGCTTTTTTCGAAGGGCTGACGGGTGTGTCACTTCCTGTGTCAGTTTTAAATCCCGCCTTATTTATTGCAGAAATGAACTCTTCCTTGCTCATCCCGTTAAGATCCTTTACCACACGGTTATAAGGCATGATCATAAGCTCATCATCGGGGAATATAACGGACAGGAATCTTTCATATCCCGGAACATCGCTCCCGCTATTCGAGCCTTCTCCTGCCTGATCTCTTCTTTTTAAACCGACTTTAACGGCAGAAGCGCATCTGTGATGTCCGTCCGCAATATATGTGCAGGGGATCGAATCGAATATCTCCCCTATCCTTCTTATTTTATCTTCATCATCAATGATAAACGCCCTGTGCCTTATCCCGTCATCGGATGTAAAGTCATAAAGCATTTTTTCAGCCGTCTTTGACGATGAAACTATACTCTTTAATTCTTCCTCGGAACGGTAAACAAGGAAGATGGGGCCCGTGTGGGCGTTAGTGATATCAACATGGTTTATCCTGTCGAGCTCTTTTTCCTCGCGGGTATTTTCATGCTTTTTGATCACCGAGTTCATATAATCATCAACCGATGAGCAGGCAACTATACCTGTCTGCGTACGTCCGTTCATCGTAAGCTCGTAAGCATAGTAACAGGGCTTTTCATCCCTTATCAGTGTTCCGTCCTGCATCCTGTTTAACAGGAGTTCCCTTGCTTTTTGATAAACCTTAGGATCGTATGTATCGGTATCATCTCCGAACGAGGTTTCAGCTCTGTCTATGGAAAGAAATGAAAGCGGATTCTTTTTTACTATTTCGCAGGCTTCTTTCCTGTTATATACATCATAAGGCAGAGCGCAAAACGCATCTGCCTTAGTGGGTATCGGTCTTATTGCTTTAAAAGGTGTTACCTTTGGCATGTTATTCTCCTTAGAATATCTTGTAATTTCCGCTCAACGCAAGAAAAGCGAACATGTAAAGACAGTTATCGTAATATCTCCTTACTCCCGTTCTTAAGGGAAGATCCCAAAACTGCTTTATGACATAAGCACCCTCGCCCTTATCCTTTACCGAAGGATTGGTCGCAAGATAGCTCATTGCATTTGTCGCTATAAGTCCGTACGGATGAAGTGCCCTTCCGGATGATGCAAAATCCGAATCTTCAGTCCCGGGAACCCTTGTTCCGTCGATCTCATAAACAGGGAAGCAGGGGCCTTTTTCATCGGGTTCATTCTTATCTTCAAAGAATTTACGCAACGATGCGGTTATCTTTTCTTCGCGTTCATCGGGCTTGCTGCCCTTAGCTCTGCTCCACTCATAGTCGAGTCCCATGTTGGCGGCTGTTCTGTATGCATCGGAAAAAAAGCAGTCATGCCTGCCCCACCTGGGATCATCACCCCTGTAAGGCGTTCCGTCATAGGTTGCATACTCGGCACACATTCCCGTCCTCGGATCGCAGGCTATAACAAAATAATCTCTTGATGCCTTGGCGGCATTATCGTAAAAAAGTGAATCCGCAATGAGTGAATCATATAGTTCGGGTTCGCTTAGCTTTATCGTCGACGCCACATCTCTTATAAACGAAGCATATAATTCATAGAAATGAGGAAGATGATATGAAGGATCCGAATAATCGCAACAGGTCACGAACTTTATATAGTGCATATCCTGATCGAACATCGGCTCGGGATTATGGAGCATGGCCCTTAATATGGAAAGAGCCTCTCTTGAGTAATTAAATATCCCGTCACCGTCTCCCCATCTGTCGGATGCAAGGATAAGGTCCATTGCAAAGAACTCTTCACCGTCAGGTGCAGGTCCGAACGCATTCTTGTTTCCGTCCGTTGCACATGACCAGGCAAAATACCCTGCCGAAGGGCCCTGGTCAAGATACATATATGTCTTAACCCACTTCCAGAGTTTGTTGAATTCTTCCTGCTTGTTAAGCTGGACGCACATCATCATCGCATAGCTCATTCCTTCGGTACGGACATCATTATTTCCCGTGTCCTCAAAATAAGCCATATCAAGTCCGGCTTCATGATACAGTCTTTGATCTTCGGGACCATAGAACATGGTCTTAAAGATCTCATCAATTCTTTTTGCCGTTTCTTCTTTGGTGTATCCGAACTCCTCAAAAACGTTTCTGAATATCATGATTTCCCTTTCCTTGATGAAGGTTATGCTTTAAAAAGCGTTCCTACGGGTTTTCCGTCAAGTATCCTGCTTATGTTTACGACATCGGATCCGTTACAGATCACCATGTCTATCCCTGCAGCCTTTGCGATCTTTGCAGCCTCAAGCTTAGTGATCATTCCGCCGGTTCCGCAGTCAGAGCTTGCATCTTTTGCAAAACGGAGCATCTTCTTATCTATATCCGTAACATGATCGATAAACTCTGCTTTGGGATTGGTCTTTGGGTTATCGGTATATAATCCGTCGATATCCGAAAGGAGTATAAGGAGATCTGCTCCGACAAGCTCGGCAACTATTGCGGATAACGTATCATTATCTCCGAAGACCTCATTCTGGATCTGATCGGTAGATACCGGGTCGTTTTCGTTTATGATCGGTATCACGCCCATGTTGAGCAGTTCCCTTAAGGTATTCTGGGCGTTAACCCTGCTGATCTTATTGGTGAGCGTGTGCTTTGTCACCATGAGCTGGGCTATTGTCTGGTTATACCCCGAGAACATCTTTTCATATATCATCATTAGTCTTGCCTGGCCAACTGCAGCGCAGGCCTGCTTGATCGGAAGTTCCCTGGGTCTTTCCTTAAGTCCAAGGGCTGTCCTTCCTGCACCTATGGCTCCTGATGACACAACAAGAACGTCCTTGTTCCTGTTTTGGATATCCGTAAGGACCATCGCAAACTTATCAAGCTTGAGAAGATTGATATCCCCGGTCTCTTCATGAGTGACATTGGACGTTCCTATCTTAACTACTATTCTTTTTTTATCCTTTAAAAAATCTCTTTTCATCACTATTTAATCTTATCACACAGCAAGTGCCTCATCAATTGCCTTTGAAAGCTGATCGGCACATGATGTTCCCCTGCCCTTGCAGTCATTTCCTCTTAATATATCAGCGGATGTTTTGGCATCTGCTCCCTCAAGAAGCCTTCCGATGGCTTTTAAGTTGCCGTTGCACCCGCCCGTAAAAGCAAGATTGTGGATCTTTCCTTCTTCATCCAGATCATAGTCGATCTGAACAGAGCATACCCCCTTGGGGCTGTAAGTGTAGTGTTTCATTTTTATCCTCCTTTATGCGTTAAAGCTAAGATTCTTTACAAAAAGGTCCCTGAAGTCCTTATGATTGGCAAGCGAAACGGTCAATACGCTGTTTTTAAGTGAAATAGCATCAGTTATTGAGGCCTCGTTCATAAGCATGTGACACGCTCCGATCCCAGCCAGATTGCCGGCTTGGACCACTTTGTCATTAAGCTTTTCGGGAAGCATTCCGACAGCAGTTATACTCTCCTGTGTTATTTTATTTCCGAAGGCTCCTGCCAGATATACCGAATCGATGACTCCTTCAGTCAATCCTGATTCATTTATCACGATCTCGACGCCGGTTCTTATGGCTGAGATCGCAAGCTGAAGATTCCGGATATCCTCCTGCGATATCGTTATCGGTCCGGTCAAGCGGAATATCCTGTCCTCATTTTTGTTTTTATCACTCGTGTTATCCGTATCGAGTCTTGATACGATCCTGTGAGGCAGATTTTCGCGCAATGCCTCGTCTTTACTCAATAGGTAACCGTCGTTATTTATTACTCCGGCAGCCTTCATGCACTCAAGCAGTGAGAAGTATCCGGATCCGCATATGCCTTTTGGTTCAACATCGCCTATCACGTTGAAAATGATATCCGAATTATTGCTGACTCCATTGGTCAATCTTGCCGAGGCTATGGCTCCTTCTTCTCCCCGCATTCCGCAACTTAGGTTTCCTCCCTCCATGGCAGGTCCGGCTGCTGCGGATGTTGCAACATTTTTCTGATCGCTCAAAAGGACTATCTCGGTATTTGTTCCTATATCGACTAAAATTACATTCTTATTCTTTCTGTCTTTTTGTAAAAGTGCTGCCCCGGAAAGTGCATCGGCTCCGACATAATGAGCTATACCGGGGATCCTTATGACCTTCGGATGCTCATTAAACGGATAATCAGCTATGCTTCCCATGATAATGGGATTTCCGACAAGAAGTATCCTTTCTGCTTCGCCGTATTCTTCGGAAAAGTCAGCCGTGATCTTTACTATCCTGTCGCCGAGCAGCGATGAGAGCCTTTGGGCGTTATCAGCCGAAGCATTTCTGTAGGAAACCCTGCTTAAAACGTCAAGTCCGCATTCTATCTGGGGATTTTGACACGATACCGTATCCGTTATATTACCTTTTTCAAGGTCACAAAGATATGCCGCGATCTGTGTTGTGCCAAGGTCAAAAGCGATTCCGTACATATCTATAGGATAACACAGCACCCTTGTATTTTCATCATCTTTCGGATATATTAGGATAGTATGATATGGAATAAACCGGAAGGAATGATAAGATGTGGACAGCCGGTGATTGGAAAGATTACGAAGTAATAGATGCCTCAGGTGGCGAAAAGCTCGAACGTTGGGGCTCTTACATATTATTAAGGCCGGATCCCCAGGTTATCTGGAACACGCCAAAAGAGCATCCTTCGTGGAAAAAGCTGAACGGACACTACCACAGAAGTGCTAAAGGCGGCGGTGAGTGGGAGTTCTTTGACCTTCCCGACGAATGGCAGATTTCTTACAGAAATCTTAAGTTTAATCTTAAGCCGTTTTCGTTTAAACATACGGGACTTTTCCCCGAGCAGGCAGTCAACTGGGACTGGTGCTCAAATATAATAAAGAAGGCGCTTAAGAGCGGTTCATACGGACCGGAACGGCCGTTTAAGGTTCTTAACCTCTTTGCATATACGGGAGGTGCTACCGTAAGTGCTGCAGCTGCCGGTGCACACGTCGTTCACGTCGATGCATCAAAGGGAATGGTCGGCTGGGCCAGGGAAAATGCGGTATCCTCAGGATTATCGGATGCTCCCATAAGATGGCTTGTCGATGACTGCGTTAAGTTTGTCGAACGTGAGATACGACGCGGCAACAAATATGACGGCATTATAATGGATCCTCCTTCATACGGAAGGGGTCCCAAGGGCGAGATATGGAAGATCGAAGATTCCGTATATCCCTTTATAAGGACCTGTACCGAACTTCTTAGTGATGACGCGGCATTTTTGCTCATAAATTCATATACTACCGGTCTTCAGGCTTCAGTCTTAAGCTATATGCTCGGAAGCCTCATCGAAAAAAGACGCGGTGGTTTTGTACATGCCGATGAGATAGGTCTTCCTGTTTCATCTAATGGTCTCACTCTTCCCTGCGGAGCTTCCGGCAGATGGGTGAGCAGTGATTTTAATAACGCATAGTATTTAAATTTAGATATAATTTTGTTGAGGTATTTACAATGGAAAAGATTATTTTAACAGGTGACAGACCTACCGGAAAACTTCACATCGGTCATTATGTCGGATCATTGAGAAGACGTGTTGAGCTTCAAAATTCCGGTGAGTATTCAAAGATATTCATCATGATAGCCGATGCGCAGGCACTTACCGACAATGCGGAAAATCCCGAAAAGGTCCGCCAAAATATCATAGAGGTTGCGCTTGATTATCTTTCATGCGGAATAGACCCCGAAAAGTCTACCATACTCATACAGTCACAGATCCCCGAACTTACCGAGCTTACTTTTTATTATATGAATCTGGTGACGGTTTCAAGACTTCAGCGTAATCCTACCGTCAAAGCCGAGATACAGATGCGTAATTTCGAGGCCAGCATACCCGTCGGTTTCTTTACCTATCCTATTTCACAGGCTGCCGACATCACGGCATTTAAGGCTACGACGGTTCCTGTAGGTGAAGACCAGATGCCCATGCTTGAGCAGACCAAGGAGATCGTTCACAAGTTTAACTCTGTATACGGTGAAACGCTTGTAGAACCCAACATCCTCCTTCCCGATAACAAAGCCTGCCTGAGACTTCCGGGTACGGACGGGACGGCAAAGATGTCAAAGTCACTCGGCAACTGCATATTCCTTTCAGATACCGAAGATGATGTTAAAAAGGCCGTTATGTCGATGTATACCGATCCTTTGCACCTCCAGGTTTCCGATCCCGGACATCTTGAAGGAAATACGGTATTTACATACCTTGATGCATTTGCGAATGATGATATGTTCGCAGAATACTGCCCTGACTACAAAAAACTTGATGAGATGAAAGAACATTACCAAAGAGGCGGTCTTGGCGATGTTAAGGTTAAGAAGTTCTTAAATTGCGTGCTTCAGGAAACCTTAGCACCCATAAGAGCCGAGCGGGTTAAATGGGAAAAGGACATTCCTGCGGTATACGAGATCCTCAAAAAAGGCTCTGAAGAGGCAGAAAAAGTGGCATCGAAGACACTGGATGATGTCAAGGATGCCATGAAGATCAATTATTTTGAAGATAATGCCCTTATCAAAGAGCAGGCAGAACGTTACGGCGCCTGATCTTTATAAGGTTTAAACGATCAATACGATCTCGTCAACAAGGGATGTGACTTCATCAAAAGAAACGTCCCTGACGAGATTGTAAAGGTTTTTCATCTTTTCTTCGACTTCGGGTTTATCAAACCCGCAATGCTCAAGTTCTCCCATTATCTCGTCGATCGTATCGATATCAAAAGAAGCGGCAGCTTCTTTTATTTTTGAAAGTTTATCAACCAGTTCTTCAGGTGCTATCTCGATCTTCGGAACATCGTCTTTATCAAAGTACGATAGCGAAGCTTTGTACGCACGGTATCTTTCAAGGAGTTCCGGAGTCTTTTCTTCTATCAGCGCCTTGTTTTCTTCTTTCCCGGCAAGTTCAAGCTCAAACGCAAGTGCCGAAAGGTATTCCGCACCGACCATCCTTGCAACGCTCTTTAAGGCGTGCACTTCTATCGTGTAATCCTTTATATTTCCCTCTTTTTGGAGTGATTCGATCTTGTCAGCTTTATTGTCGATAAGATTATAGAAATCCTTAAGGACTTCTTCGTACAGCTCCTCACTTCCGCAATGTGTTATTCCAACGCCGCTGTCAAGGTAACCGTATTCTTTCTTTATCTCATCCATGTTTTCGAGAATTGTAGCAGGATCGTCATTCTTAACCGTGTCAGCCTTGGGAGCGTCTTTTTCACCCTCCTCCTCCGAAAGTTCTATGACCATACTCTGAGGAAGCCACTTTTTGATCTTGGATTTAAGGACTTTGATATCCACCGGTTTCATGACGTAATCGTTCATACCGGCATTTAAAAGCTCTTCCTTGGCGCCCTGCACGGCATTTGCCGTAAGTGCTATGATCGGGAGCTTTTCATAATAATCTCCGCCGTATTCCCTGATCTTCATGGTCGCTTCTATTCCGTCCATGACAGGCATCATCTGATCCATGAGGACCATATCATATTTTTCGTCGGTTATCTTCCTTAAGGCCGCCATTCCGTTCTCGGCAACGTCTATATTGAGCTTTAACGGTTCAAGCAGTCCTCTTATAACCTTTACGTTTATCTCGTTATCCTCAGCAACAAGGATCCTTGCACCGGGCGCGATAAAGCGGGCTTCGTCTTTTTCTTCCTTTTGATACCTGTATTCCGAAGCAGGCGTATTGTCGGCTATCTTTTGAGGCAGCATGATCGAGAATTCGGAACCGCTTCCGTATTCCGACTCAACAGTGATCTCTCCTCCCATCAGTTCAACCAGCTGCTTTGTGATGGTAAGCCCAAGCCCCGTACCTTCGGTCTTGTGGTTCTTTACCGAATCGACTCTCGTAAATGAATCAAACAGCTTTTCTATATCTTCTTTCTTTATGCCGAGTCCGCTGTCCTTAACCGAGATTCCAAGGCAAACGGTGTCCTTGTCAACCACATCGGAGCTTATCTTTAATCGTACGTAACCGACCTCAGTAAACTTGATGGCATTATTAACGAGATTGATGATGATCTGGCGAATCCTTACGGCATCACCGATCAGCTTGGCAGGAAGGTTAAAGTCAATGTCATACGTCAGTCTTATCGGCTTATCACCTATCCTTGTAAGGAATATCATCTTAAGGTCGTTAGCCATTGTAAGAGGCTCGTATTCGGTAGGAAGGATCTCCATCTTTCCCGATTCGATCTTTGAAAAATCAAGGATATCATTAATGATATCGATGAGGGCGTTTCCGGAATTTCTTATATTATTAAGGTATTCCTGATCCCTTTCAGGAAGATTATCCCTAAGCAGGATATCCGTCATGCCGACAATGGCATTCATAGGAGTCCTTATCTCATGCGACATATTTGAAAGGAATTGTGATTTTGCCGCATTTGCTTCATCCGCTTTTTCCTTTTCTTCTTCAACTTTCCTTGTATATCTTTGAACGTCGGTAACATCATCTAAGATATAAAGTCTTCCTCTGAAAAGGCCGTCTCTTATAAGCTCCTTAATAAATACGGAATAGATCCCCGTTCCTATCTCTATTCTTTCCTTACGCTCGGCTTTGTTGCGAAGGTCTTTAATGATGCCGCTGTTTTCATCGGTCTTTTTGGTAAGGGCACCGGGAAACAGGCCTTTTGCCTTTTTGTTCGTATAAACAAGTCTTCCGCCAAAATCGGTTGCTATTATTCCGTCATTTAAGTCGTCAACGACGCTGTTTTTGACCATATCTTCGGTATCGATAAGATCGCATCTGAAAAATGCCGTCATCATAAGGATTGACGTTATAAAGAATCCGACGTTGGTCGTATCATATCCCGCAGTCTTTCCCGAAAGGAAAAATACAAGTCCCAAAAGAGCAAGAACAGGTGACATAATAAAGGCTCTGAACTGGCTCTTTTCAAGTTTTGATACAAAATACTTGCGGCTCTTTAGGGCAAACCCTATAGCTATGGCAAAATAAACAGGGAGGAGTCCCTGATATATAAAGTACAAAGGACCGTGCCCGTATGAATTATGAGGGAAAAGCCCCGTATTAACAAATTCTATGCTGGTGTAATAAAGATGATGGAAAGAATTGCTGGCTATCAAAAGCCACATGATGCCGTGGAAGCAGCACAAAAGCACAGCTCCCCACATAGGAAAGCGGGTCCTGCAAAAATACAGGATGAACACGAGCATTCCGACGGGAATAAAGACCTTTCCGAGATAGAGCATCCTTGTGGCAAGATACGCCTCTTCAGTGGTCTTTGAAGTCATTTCAAAAAGATAACCTGCGCAGTTAACGATGTTCGCAATAAGATAAAGGAACAGGAAGCTGTGCATTTTTGACTTCAGGTGAAAGAATACGAATAATCCCTCTCCCATGAGGATCAGGATCATCAGCACCTGTAATCCCAAAAGAAAATGGTACATCTAAACCTCTCTTTGTGCTATGATTTAGCCATGAGAAATATAGCATTCCTTACAGACGGGAACGAATCGATCGCAACCGGACATATACAAAGGTGCCTTTCGATCGCTCGTGCCGTCATGGGGCCCACACATAAGATTATATCTCAAAACAGGGTATTTTTCATCGTTTCGGACGAAAAAAGTGCAAAGATGCTCAATTCCCGTTTTGAAAGAAATGATGAGTTTCCGATATACATATTGGGAACGGATCACAACACGCTTGCTGATCAGGCCCCTGCGGTCATTGACTATTTTAGTCAAGAGAATGC
This sequence comes from Lachnospiraceae bacterium, assembly GCA_024690205.1. GTDB lineage: Bacteria > Bacillota > Clostridia > Lachnospirales > Lachnospiraceae > JAILLW01. Next base: position 89,204 of record JAILCX010000017.1, read on the forward strand.
GGACTGTCTTTTTATCGATTCTTATTTCGTAAACGAAGAATTTCTTAAGACGTTGCACGAATTTACCCACAAAAACGGCAAAAAACTTGCTTATATCGACGATATCCAGGCCCTGGACAGTTATGACGTTGATGTCATAATCAATAACAGTACTGCCATAATCCCTCCGTCATATATGTCAGTTCCCGTAAAACTCTGCGGAAAGCCGTATACTCCGCTGAGAGCACAGTTTGCCGGATGCGATCATAAGACCAGATCTGATGTGAGCGATCTTTTCATAGCAACCGGCGGCACCGATCCTTACGGAATAAGCCTTAACCTTGCCGAAAAGTTTATCTCATCCTCTTCTTTAAACCTTCATATACTTACCGGTGAGTTTAACCCCGATCTTGAAAAACTTAATACGCTTTCGAAAGAAAACAAAAGGCTTAACGTATATCACGGCATAAGTGATGTGGCAGGGCTTATGGATAAATGTGATATTGCGATAAGCGCAGGCGGAACAACCCTTGGAGAGCTCTGTGCCATGGGCATTCCCTCAATAAGCTTCATCATGGCCTCTAACCAGCATGACGGCGTTATCGAATTTGAAAAGGACGGCATTATTCCCTGTGCCGGAGACTGCACCAAAGATACCTGTATGGTTTTGGATAAGCTTTTTGACATGGCATCGGATCTTGCTTCCAAAGACAAAGAAAAACGGCTCAAGATAAGCCGTAAGATGCGTGAATATGTAGACGGTAACGGCGTCATGCGGATAGCCGATGCCCTTTTGGAATAAATCCGTCTTTATTTTTTTTGAAAATAATCCTGGATACTGTCAAATTCAGAATTCAGTTCAGCGCAGAACTCCGCATCCGATTGTGAATTATCCGGATGCGCCTCTTTTATCAGTCTGTAATACTTTCTCTTAGCCGATTCAAAATCTTCGCAATCCCTGAAATACTTGGTCTTTCCAAGGAAAGGATGGAATAAAGTGTTCTGATAATAAGTATTGGTACTTTCGTTGCTTTCTATCCTTTCGCTTTTATCTTCCCGGGTGTTTCGGCGTTCATCATGCTCATTTTCGTCAAACCAGTTCCTGAACCTGTTCCTTCCGTTTCTTGCATTTACTATAAGGATAAAGATCAGTACGGGAAAAAACGGCCCCAAGCCCGATATCAGATGCGATATCAGTGCAGGTGCCGCCAAAAGCAAACCATAAATAGCTAAAATTATCAAAAGTATATATACTTTATTCTTTTTCATAGAACTTTATTCGTTGACGCTTACGCTTTGTATTCCTCCGGAAAAACGTGTGTTTTCCGCTTTTGCTCCGTACAGCACGGGCGAGCCGGATGCCAGCTTTATATTACAGATCGCACCCTTTGCATTGATCGAAGCGTTCATGTCACGCGTTCCTATCGCCAGAACGTTATTTCCTTCACCTTTGAGATTGATAGCAGAATCCGAGAACCTGATATCCAGTTTTCCGCCCAAACCTCCTATAAGGTCGATCATCTGACCGTTTCCGAGGATTGAAAGCTCACTGCCTTCAATACTTATGCTTCCATCCGTATCCTGGATCGTACCGATCGCCGCAAGATTAGAACCTGCGCACAGGATATTAACATCACAGTTGGAGATGCGGGTATTCTGAGTGCCCTCAAGGCATCCGATACCGATTCCTTTTTCAACCTTGATATCAAGCTGTATCTTGCAATCCGATATCATAATAGGCGGATTTCCGTTTACGGCACCCAACGCTATAGCATATGCACTGGCAGGCTCAATACGCACCATACCGGACAAAAGGCTTATTCCGCAGCCTTCGGCGAACTCTCCGCCTCCGATACCGATACCTTCGTCAGCCTCTACCAGTATATCAAGGGCACCTGTACCCTGCCACCTGATGTCTCCGACTCCCGAATTCCAGAAATTTCCTATTGCAAAGCTTGAAACGCCCTGTGATCTTATCTGCAGGTTTCCGTTGCCTTCTATGACAAGCTTACTGCTTTCGGGAACGAGAATACCGTATTTGGCAAGCCTGTTCTCTCCTTCAAGTACCAAGGTAAGTTCACTGCCCGTTCCAAGCTCTATACAGGGCAGCTGCTGTGTACTTTCCACGAAAACATCTCTTATCACCATCCGGCATTTGCAGCCGTCTTTTATCTTTATGGCCATTTCGGCAGAATACTTTGTATTTCCGACCAGGGTGAATTCCGGCTGATCGATCAGTATTCCCGTGTACTTTTCAAGTGCAAGCCTCATTACCGGGAGTTCTTCTTCTCCCATAACGCTGTATACCTTACGGACATCCTGGTTTGCGCCCTTAACCGAGAGCGAGAATATCTCCTTCTTGATATCATCATCGATATCCGTGATGATATCAATTGACGGCCTTGCGGTATAGTAACCCTGGATGTAATCAACACCAAGTTCAATGGCGCTCTTAAGCTCGGCAGCCGTTTCAACGCCTTCTGCAAGAGTCTTTATCCCGTTTGATACGGCAAAATCCACTATACTCCTTACAAAATGCTGCTTCTTGGTCTCTTCCTGTATGTTTGCGATAAGAAGCCTGTCTATCTTAAGGTAATGCGGCAGATAGCTTAAAAGGCTCGATGTATTTGAATATCCTGTTCCGTAATCGTCGATCGCAAGCTTAAATCCATCCTGGGCACTTCGAGCGAGCATCACGTTAAGTTCATTGTCCTTAAATTCGGTATTTTCGGTTATCTCAAGGATCACATTATCAAAATACTTTGAATATCTGCTCTTAAACTCCGCATAATCCTGTTTTTTCAACTGATAACCCGGAATACTGTTTATGAATATCTTTTTGCCCGCAAAAGTATCCCTGTTCTTTTCATAAAGATCCATAACATTGAACAGGGTCAGTTTTTCTATCTCGTATAATTTATGCTTTCTGCCGGCATAATCAAGTATCGTAACAGGGGAAACGTTCACTCCGAAGTCAACTCTCATAAGAGCTTCGTATCCGAATATCTCCCCGGTAGCAACCTCTATGATGGGCTGAAGTGCATACTTTAATTTGTTCTCCGACAAAAGATCCTTTATCATCTTATCCTCAGGAACGGCATTTTCTTCCTGTATCCTGCTTAACGAATCGGGAAGCGCCTCCATTTCAAGGCATGTAAAGGTCTCTCCGTTATACTCGTATTTTTCAACAACTCCCGTTTCGGTAAAGCCTGCCGTCTTGTATGCCTTGTATGCTATGTCATTCTTTTCAAATACCCCGAGCGTAACTTTCTTTGCTTTAAGTATGTCAAAAGAATACTTCAACGCCAATGAGACCATGCCTATACCATAGCCGCGGCCTCTTCTTTTGGGATCAAGGATAACAAACCCTATTCTTACCAGTCTTAAGTTGTCAGTCGGGTAACGGATAATGAGATGACCGACCGCCTCATCGTCGTCTGCCGCTATCATCTGGTAGCACCTGTCGTTTTCGGCGATCTCTTCACTGAAATTATCTAATGTGTCCGCAGTTGCAGGATAGTCACCAAGCTTTCCTGCCGACCACTCAAAGAATTCCTTTTCAGATGTAACCCAGGAAGCGACTTTTGAAGCATCGCTTCTTTTATAAGGTCTAAGTTTTAACATAAAAACCCTCTGTATCCTACGATACTTAATTATATCGTAGATAAGAGGGTTTTGTCATCAGGTATTTGGTCTCCCGGCTTTTTAAATCGCCGTTTTTCTCATTCCGATTGCTGGGGAGGATCGATGAAATTCCTTGTTATCGCACCCGAGAGATTATCTGCATAGACCCTTCTTCCTTTTTCGTTCATATAGACTCCGTCTGTCAGCATCTCGCCACTGTTTTGTGCTGATATGCCCTGGCTTTCCAGCTTGTAAAAAAGTGCATTGAATTCTCCCGCAACGCATCCGGCCGTATCTCCGTAATCGTACTCGGAACCGGGGCCGTTATTAAGTGTATATGTATCTCCTACATACTCCCCGTTATCCCTGTAAAAGTAAATGTATGAAGGCTGACATACAACGATCTTTGCGTTGGGTGCATTTTTCGTAATAAGCCTTAACATTTCCTTTAATGCTCCGTAATAATTATAAAACGAATCCGGATCATCAGAAAATGTTTTGGGTTTGCCTGTCATGAAATCAACGATACCGTATTCTATTACAAAGATATCCGATGATAAGATCTCATCTCGGTGTGATCCTATTATCTGTCCGGCGGCCTTGTCCTTAAGCTTATCGAGGGGAACTTCTCCCACAAGCGCCTTTACAATGCTTAAACCGCAGATATTATCATCACTTTTATTATCAATGCTTTTTTCCAACTGTGGTGTTGCCGAAGTATCGGAAACAGCCAGATTGTATACCGTTGCATTAAGGTTTTGTGCAACAATATCATCGATTCCGTTATCGCCTCTGAAATTATCAAGCACGCCGTCTCCGAGGAAGGTTATCTTAAGGTCCCCGTTTTCGTTTACGGGTGCAGCGACCGTGGCCGGCTCACCCGTTATCGTTTTAACATCTGACCTGTCAATGTCTTTACCTGCTCCGACCAGTTCTTTAACCTTAGGCGCTTCAGCCACAGCATTTTCTTTTTCTTCTTCTATCTCATCCGATGATTCTTCATATCTTTCATGATCGCTGTCGTATGCTCTTTGGTCAAAGCTTTCTTTTATTGACACAACACCGTAGATCCCCAGTGCGATAATGCTCAAAAGACCTATCGCTGCCAAAGCAATGATCACAGCCTGCAATCCTTTTTTATTCTTGTTTTCTTCATTATTCATAAATGGATCCTCCGTTCTTCATTCTCCACTATACAACACATATCTTAATATTTCCTTAACATATCCGTAAGTTTTCTTTTCATTTGCTTTCTTTATTTCCAAAATGATGATATTATGTAGACTGTTGGTGTTAACCGACATAAGGAGAAATATTATGAAGAATAAAAGATATCTCAGAATGCTTAATATTATCGCTTTGGGATGCGTTCTTACACTGCTTTCCGGTTGCCAGTCAGTTACAGAGAAGTTATCCGGCAAGGCCCCCGATGAAGCTCCTTTGGTTGAAGTGGAGCCCATACCGGAACCCACTCCCGAGCCCACCCCCGAGGAAGTTGTTGAAGAAACCGTGGAAGGCTGCTACAGGTCTGAGCTTACAGGTGAATGGATCCCCGAAGAATTAAAGAACCAGCGCCCCATAGCCGTAATGGTCGACAATGAAACATTCGCTCTTCCGCATTTCGGTGTCAACAGCGCGGATGTCGTTTACGAGATAATGAACAGCACCGCAAATGACAGGATCACGAGACTCATGTGTATCGTTAAGGATTATAACAGTGTTGAGCAGCTCGGAAGCGTAAGAAGTACAAGACCGACAAACTTCATGCTCGCTGCTGAGTATAATGCGATCCTCCTGCACGACGGCGGTCCTTTCTATAATGACGAATACTACGCAAAAGACTATGTAAATAACTTAAGCGGAGGATTTGCAAGATTTAACAACGGCAAGTCACTGGAGTTTACGGAGTATATAACTCCCGAAGAATACACAAACGCCAAGGGAAAGACGTTCGACGGTCTTAACAAGCGTATTGATGATGCAGGGTATTCCCGTGAATACAACGAATTCTATCCCGGAGAGCACTTCACTTTTTCTACCGAAGATTATAAACTCTCCGATGAAAACGAGACCGTAAGCGCCAAAAACGTTGAACTTCCTTTCTATCACAACAGTTCAAAGCTTACCTACAACGAATCAACCGGAACATACGATTATTATGAATACGGAAATGCCCATATCGATGAGCTCACCGGACAGATAACCTCATTTAAGAATGTCATACTTCAGGGTTGTTCTTTTGCCCAGCTTGATGAGAACGGTTATCTCATATATAACGTTATAGGTCAGGGAGATCACGGCTATTACCTTACAAACGGAGAGGCTATCCCCATCATGTGGATAAAGGACGGAGAAACAGCCATAACACAGTTTACGAATACTGCTACAGGTCAGCCCATCGTCCTTAATGTCGGAAAGACATATATAGGCATTGTTCCGGATGATACATGGGAAGAAGTAGTTGTTAACTAAACAATAATATTTCATAAGAAATAAAAAGAAGCATCCATTTGGGTTTTATACCTTTTGGATGCTTCTTGATTTTTCATTTTATACGCAATGTTTCCTTAATTCTGCCTGAAATATATTTTTGTGATATACTCAAAATACATGGAGGGCAAAGCATGAACAGAGCTAATAACAACACAATTAAAAGATATATGGCTTTAGCAGTAAGTTCATTGATAGCTGTCTCATCAGTGGCCACTTCTTATGCTGTTCCGATATACGCATATGCGGATACTTTTGCAACAACGGATGATGTGCCCGAAGATAATAACGGATACAGGAATCTTGCAAGCGGTGACACCCTGACCGATAATACCGGAACGATACATCAAAACGATGGGACCATTACAAACAACTCAGGCACCGTCGAATCAAACTCAGGTACCGTACAGGATAACTGGGGTGATGTTACCGACACAGGTTCCGGGCATGTTGAGACCAATCATTCATCCGGCACCGTTTCAGGCGGATCCGTTACTAATAATTTCGGATCAACATCCAATGCCAATGTCACTAATAACTATTCAGGTGCAAGTGCCCAAGGCACCGGTACGGTATACGTAAATTACGGCACAACCACCGATGTCACAAGCGTCAATCATAACTTCGGACTTGTAGAAAATACCGCTTCAGGTTCCGGCACCACCGTTACAAGAAATTATCAGGGAGCCGTTATAAGGACGAATGGTGTAGATACGGCAGGTACTCAGCAACCCCTTGCGGATCTGCTGTCAGGATCGAATGTAACGGACCCTTCACCTGTCGCACCGGGACAGGGTGGAGCATCAGGCTCGGGGGTAAGTTCTTCCGATGAACCGCAAAATGTTATTTACTCCGGTAATACCGTTTCAACTCAGGATACCGATAACATATCAAATCCCGATCCATCAATGACAATCTCCGAAAAAGGACTGGCGGATGAATTTGCCAGGATGATTGCATCAGGGGCTGAAAAAACAAATGATTCTTCTACCTGGGTGAACTTTGATATGGGCAATGATCCTAATATCACAAGCGGTATTCTTAATATACTTGATGATGGAAACGGATTATGCTCACGAACTACCGTGCTTTCCTTCTTCCATGACGGATCATATTACTTCCTGACCATCCCAAAAGGATGCCATCTTAAAAGCGCCTCGGATACGTTAAAGGTTTCAGGTCCTCAGGGCTTTATGTTCATAAAAGATCTTATTTCAGGATGTTACCTCAAAAAATATGAATCTCTTGCAGGTGATTCAAACTCTTCCCTGCGGGAGCAAGCCATGGCCGCTCTTGATTTAATCAACTCCGACAGACTTGAGGCCGGATTGGACGAACTTGACTGGAACAGCACTCTGGAGGTACCGATTGAAAAACATAGTGACTCAGATGAACCGTTTACTCATTCCCGTCCCGACGGAAGCGATTGGCATAAAGTAGATCCATCGCTTATTGAAGGCGACAGTCTTGCATATGGATTTGACACAGCGGAAGATGTAGTTGATGCATGGATGCAGAGTCCCACGCACCGCGACAATATCCTGTATGATGATTTTGAAAAAAACACGATAAGCATATACGAAGACTTTTACGGTACGTGGAGTCGGGCTCAACAATTCGGATATTAAAGAAAAATACAATTAAAACAAAATGCCGGATCGGATTAACCGAACCGGCATTTTTTATTTTCTCATTTCGGACCAACATTCCGATCCACTATGCACAGCAGATTTCCAAAAGGCATCCTCTGCTGTCCGGATAATGCTGTTTAAATTCTTCTACTGCGCTTTCGCAGTCAGGTCCGAACGAATGAAATGTTCTTCTTGTTCCGTTACAATGCCAGATAAAACTGTATATATCTTTTCCCATAAAAGACAGTCTTGTTCTTTCCAGCCTTATCTCACGGTTGTCAAACGAATTCGACGGTCCTACAACTCTTTGAATACTTTCCATAATACACCACTCCTTCTTTGCCATAAAAATGACTGAAGCCGGGTAAAATCAAAAACGTTTTCTATGCCCAACTTTTAAATATTTTCATATTTTTGTCCATTAAAAGCAACTGTCATTTTCCACAAAATTACCAAAATATTTCACTTTTTATGTAAATATTGCATAAAAGGAGTGTCTTTATATGGTATTGGAAATAAAAAACGGACACAAAATGTTGTGTCCGCCTGTTTTATCCTTCGTAATTCGGATCATCGAATCTTATCGTCTGTGTTACATCGGAATACACGATGCCGCTGTGAACAGTTGGTGTGATACCTTTTCGTATGAATATCTGGGAAACAGTCACGAATTCATATCCCTGTTTTTGAAGCTCCGGAATTATGATATCGAGCGCTGCTACCGTCTTGTCATTACCCGACATGTCATGAAGCAATATGATACTTCCGTCGCTCACGGCATTAAGTATAAGTGATGCTCTTTCATCGGTCGGACAATCCGGTTCCCAGTCCCGTCCTCCGTGGCCGCATATAAATGGAAGGTCTATGGCCTGAACCATGGTTTCATTGACATTTATGTAGGGCGGTCTGAAAAACTCGGGCATACGCCCGGTTATCTCAAATATCTTTTCGCTCGTATATTTGATCTCATCTTTAATTGTCTGTTCATCAAGCTGATCCATGTATGAATGTGTCTTTGAATGATTTTCAATCTCACAGCCCATGGCTATAGCCTTTTTAACGGATTCGGCCGATCGATCGTTTATTGCATCGGCAATAAGGAAAAATGTGGCTACAACATCATACTTTTTAAGCTTTTCAAGAACATCGAGCGTTGTATCGGTATTTGGCCCGTCATCAAATGTAAGTGCTATAAGTTTGCTCATCTTATCTCCTCCGGCTTTTGTTTAATACTATACGTTTTAAAAGATCTTCATATGATAAAGGAAATCCCGCTTCCTCTTCTTTTCCTTTTTGAGGAACATCCTCCATACACTGGATGCCGTATCTTATAAGTATTTCCGATACCGTATTCCTGACGGTTGCATCCTCAGCTCCGTATTCAACGGCTACTATCGTATGTACCGACGAACCGTCATCAAAGTCATATGCGCTTACAAGACTTGCGCCTGCTGCATTTGTCGTACCTGTCTTTAATCCGACGACTCCCGGCAGGTTATAAAGCAGCGGATTGGTATTTTCCACTTCAACGCCGAACGCATCAAGTTTGTATTTTTGCGTTGTCGTTATCTCCTTTATCTCCGGGTATTTGTTCAATATATGTCCCGAAAGAACAAACATGTCATAAGCGCTTATCCTGTTCTGGATCTTTGATGCGGCAACCGTATCCGAATATTCCGGCAATCCGTGGCAGTTATAAAAGAACGTTGCTTCGCTCAGGTTAAGTTCACGGGCCTTAAGGTTCATCCGCTTGACGAACTCTTCTTCACTGCCGTCTATATGCTCGGCAACGGCAAGTGCCGCCTCATTACTTGACGGAAGAAGTATTGCATACATCATATCAGAAAGAAGTGCGCTTTGTCCCTCATTCATTTTGATAACTCCGTCCGATGTCTGTGAAATTGCCGCTGCATTCCCCGAAATCGTCACGTTATCATCAAGTGAGACTTCCCCGTCAGATACCGCATCCATGATGCAAAGGTAAGTCATGAGCTTTGTCGTGCTTGCCGCACTGACGGATGCATTCTCATTATAAGCGCTGTACACTGTTCCGGTGGTCGCATCGCCAACGATCGCGCTGTAAACTTCATAATACAACCCCTGGGCTTCATACTCCTGCATGTCAATGTAAAAATCCCCGTCTGACATTTTAATTATGCCGCTTTCAGGATCGATCTTAAGATCAGAATCCAATATCATGGCAAGATCCGTAATGCTGATAAATGCATCGCGCACACCCTCCGTATTGTTACCGAGGAACGTATAATACCTGCACTTCCTGTCATCTATCGTTATCGGATTTATCTTTATTCCTTCGGTCGTATATTCTCCCTCGGCAAAGCCGGTATTTTCGCCGCCTGCACTTTCGTATCCCGAACCGGTTTTGATGTTTATCTCCGTTGAACCGACACTCAGTCCAAAATGCTTTGCAGTGCCTTTAAGGGCAAATGCCATATCCCTTAACGAAACATATCTGTTATTTGAATACGAATAATGTATCGTCTTAACCGTATATCTTGATCCGTCAGGTATCTCTATCGTAAGATCTTCAAGTTCCCTGTGTGTTATCGCATTCGTCCTTACCGTAACCGTATCAAGCAAAAAGATAACAAGGACAAACGACAGCAAAACGGCGATGAGGTTTTTTGAGATTTTCCTTACTTTCATTTTGTTCCGCCCTCATCTTTTTTTTCATACCTTCTGTAAAGGATCTCACCCAAAAGAAGATCATCCTTATCAAAAAGGAACTTAACTGCTTCGGAGGATCCGAACGCAATCATGTTTTTATCAACCGTATATGTTCCCTTGTTTCCGTATTTTTTGACATATTCCTCGTAAGTGGGCACAAGGTCGGGCAGAGCCTTTTGAAGATATGCGACACTGTCCGTCGAAACCGTCTCGTTTATAAGTTCTTCGGCTTCTTCATCCGTTATGGGACCTTCATTTGCCATCCCGAGTTCTTCAAGATGTGCACTTATCCCTTCTTTAAGTAGAAGGGCGCAGTTCTCATACAGGGTATTCCTTGCATTTTCATATGACTCTTTATCAACTGATCTGTCGAACGTTCCGTCATTTCCAACCCTGAGTATCACATTTACATATACAGGCTCAAGTGCATCGGAAAGATCTCGGCCGCCCATCCATTCACCAAACAGCGATCCGGCACTTTTTGATGCATCTTCCGAATAAACCCATATCCCGACGGGTGCTTTGGGTAACGGAAAAAAGCGCTCATATACCAAAAGGGCACAAAGCACTAAAAGGAGCATCGTGGCCGTTATGCTTATTGCAAGTTTAGTCTTTAACCTTTTCATTTAATCTTTAACGATCTTAAATAAGTCTTTTGTTCGGGGCTTATGCGGTAACTTTCAACGGATTTTTGGATGGTCTTGTTATGCGTCCACTTATCAAGCTCTTTATTTTCAATAAAGGGGATCACCGCGTCATATTGCCTGGCAAGAGCCGTTGCAAAATACCAGGCTCTCATCATGTTAATATAAAACTCATCGGATCTTTTATCCGCCACGATCCTTGCATACTTTACGTCAAAGTCCTCATCCATAAAATGCTGCATCAGCATACCGATCCCGAAGCGGATCGTATATGTTTTTTCGGAATCCGTCCACTGCAGGGCACTTTTTAAAAGCTCGCTTTTGTGCTTCTTAAATACCTTAGGGGACATCTGGTCACACGTTGCCCAGTTATCTACATACGGCAGGAATTCGTTGACCTTTTCGATGCATTTATCATAATCCTTCATGCCTGAAAGAATAAATGCATGAAGCTGGTTTTCGTCAAAATACCTGTGCGGCAGATCCGAAAGGAAATCATCCGCATCGGGGCGCTTTGAAAGAACGGCGGCATATTTCCTTAACTCGGGTGTTCT